>OY769938.1:0-680000 GCA_963669295.1 Flavobacteriales bacterium | reverse complement strand
CCGGAAGGTTAAGAGGAGGAGTTAGCTTCGGCGAAGCTCTGAATTGAAGCCCCGGTAAACGGCGGCCGTAACTATAACGGTCCTAAGGTAGCGAAATTCCTTGTCGGGTAAGTTCCGACCTGCACGAATGGTGTAACGATCTGGGCACTGTCTCGGCCATGAGCTCGGTGAAATTGTAGTAACGGTGAAGATGCCGTTTACCCGCTACGGGACGGAAAGACCCCGTGAACCTTTACTATAGCTTCACATTGACTTTGGACATTTGATGTGTAGGATAGGTGGGAGACTTCGAACCTTCGTCGCTAGGCGGGGGGGAGTCGTCCTTGAAATACCACCCTTCAAATGTTTGAAGCCTAACCCCAGAAATGGGGGACAGTGTGTGGTGGGTAGTTTGACTGGGGTGGTCGCCTCCAAAAGAGTAACGGAGGCTCCTAAAGGTACCCTCAGCACGCTTGGTAACCGTGCGTAGAGTGTAATGGCACAAGGGTGCTTGACTGTGAGACCGACAAGTCGAGCAGGTAGGAAACTAGAGCATAGTGATCCGGTGGTTCCGAATGGAAGGGCCATCGCTCAAAGGATAAAAGGTACTCCGGGGATAACAGGCTGATCACTCCCAAGAGCTCACATCGACGGAGTGGTTTGGCACCTCGATGTCGGCTCGTCACATCCTGGGGCTGGAGAAGGTCCCAAGGGTTGGGCTGTTCGCCCATTAAAGTGGCACGCGAGCTGGGTTCAGAACGTCGTGAGACAGTTCGGTCCCTATCTGTAGTGGGCGTTAGATATTTGAGAGAACCTGCCTCTAGTACGAGAGGACCGAGGCGGACGAACCTCTGGTGTACCTGTTGTGGCGCCAGCTGCACCGCAGGGTAGCTATGTTCGGATGAGATAAGCGCTGAAAGCATCTAAGCGCGAAACTCATCTCAAGATGAGATATCTTTTAAGGGTCGTTGAAGACTACGACGTTGATAGGCTGCAGGTGTAAGAATAGTAATATTTTCAGCCGAGCAGTACTAATAACCCATAGGCTTTTAATTAGGGCAAGTAACATATTTACTCAATGGCATTTTCTTTTCATCCATGTCAATCGTATTATATCAGCAATGCTGATGACGATTTTTGGTGACTATTGCAATGGGGTCCACCTCTTCCCTTTCCGAACAGAGAAGTTAAGCCCATTAGCGCAGATGGTACTGCCATACCAGGTGGGAGAGTATGTCGTCGCCACTTTTACTTAAAAGCCTTGATTCACTCGAATCAAGGCTTTTTTTATGGGATTTTGGTTAATTTTAACACCCAATGAGAGGGAAGCAATATAGCATCACATGGTGGTTGATTTTCATGCTCACCACCGCTGTAGCACAAGAAGAGGATAGTATCCGCATTCAACTGTTGCAGCATACCCCTTATGAAGTAGCTCAGTTTTCCGATTGGAGCAATACCCTCGACCGCATTCCTGTTCCTCAAACACATCGGGAATACATGAACCTGGGCAATATTGGCATGCCCGAAATTCCATTGGTGTATCGCCCACAATTAGTGCAAGGCTTTCAATCTGGATTTAAACCGCTGCAATCTGCTATTGCACCTACCCATTACAACGTCACCCAGCCATTAACAATGGCTACCTACCTCAATGGTTCGAAGGAAGAACAACGGTTTAGCATATTACACACCCAAAACATTAAGCCACATTGGAACTTCGGACTGTTGTACGACAATGTTAAATCAGTGGGCTTTTACGATGAAATGACCACCAAACTCAACGAGGTCAACCTCAATACCCATTATCGTTCACGCAATCATCGCTACGAACTTTATAGCTACTTCAATCACGATGAAACCATTCGCCTGGAAAATGGTGGTATTTCCGATAATGCAGCATTTGAAAACAATGAGGTGGCCAACCGTCGGGTTATTGATATTCACCTGGCTAGTGCTCGCAACGATCTGCGCATTAAAACCATGCATGCACAACACTATTACTACCTGGGGCCTGTAAGTGGCAACGATACATTGGGCAAGCAGGTAATGCCACGGTTTCGTATTGGTTTGATGTCGGAAGCAGAAGAAGAGCGGTATCGATACAGCGATGCTTTCCCTGCCGATGGTTTTTACAGTAATATTTACCTCGATTCAGCACTGACCAACGACCTGGCTGCGATTCGTACCATACGCAACGAATTGGTGTTTCAAGGGGTACAACCGTCAGATACTGCGAGAATAGTCATCAACCCATCGCTGGGTTATCGGCATGAATATGTATGGAGTGAGCAGCATACCATTGATACGACATTCGAAAACCATATGGTTAAGGGAGGCATTAACATGCACATTCCTGGAGGAATACATTGGAAAGTAGAAGGACATTACGGGTTAAGTGGGTACAACGAGGGCGACACTTACTTTGGGGGCGAAGTAAGCTATAGTAGTAATTTCTTTTTCAATCGCATCAAATTGCATGGAGCTTACCAACAGCGCGAAGCCGATTGGATTATGAAAGCTTACGAATCGAATCATTTCCAGTGGAGCGATACGGCTTATATTAAAACCACCACCACCACTGGTGGGGTCGCGTTGCTAAGCAGTGATTACGACCTGCAACTTGCGGCCAATTATACCAATGTAGCCAATCCAACGTACTTCTTTTATGATGCTACATCGCGCCAATCAGGGAGGGAAGCGCAAGTATTGCAAGTGGGGTTAAGCAAGGAAGTGGAGTGGAAAAATATTCACTTCAACAACAGCATTTACTACCATGAATTGGGCGGAACACCGGTTATTCGTGTGCCTCAATTCTTACTTAATAGTTCCATCTACATCGAAGGACATATGTTTAAAAAGGTGATGTTCACCCGCTTTGGAGTGGATTTAAAATACTATACGAGTTATTATTCCAAAGCCTATATGCCAGCCACCCGGCAGTTTTATTTGCAAGACACCGAGAAAGTAGGTGGTTATCCTTTTGCCGATGTGTATGTAAGTGCCCGGGTAAAGAAATTTAAGTTTTTTGTGATCTACAGTCACATTAATGCGGGTTGGCTGGGGTACGATTACTATGTAGTGCCCAATTATCCCATGCACGATGGTACCTTGCGCTTTGGCATCAATTGGAGGTTCTTCAACTAAACATTCAACCAGTACACGAGCTTCACGACTACAGCACGATTTTTTACTCCTAAAATGGTAGAATCGTAATTGTCGGTATACACCACATATAAGTCAGACATAGGACGGAAACGCCATTGCAAACGGCTGTTGATGTTTACATTTTCTATTTGGGTATTGTATTGAATAAAGGTGGTAAGGAACATGCTTTTGGTGAACGATAATCCAATGTTAGGCCCAAGTAGCGACAGTTGAGCAGTGCCAATGGAGTCGGGCATTTGAATTTCGTTTTGTTGAAACCGAACCGAAAATACTCCCCACGGCTGAGCACGATAATTGATTCTTCCACCGTAGGTTATCTTGGTGCCGGTGTAGTACGACCCATAATCGGCCGACACATCGTAGTTGAATTTTTTACGTTGGTTGGAGGTATACCCCAGGTTAGCGTTGATGAAATCGTAGGTACCTGCATTGATAGGAGTATTGCCTGAAAAGGTAACGTCTGTATCATAAAAGAGCATCACCCGGTTTTGGTTTACTTCTGCACGTACATTACTTGAGCTTAAAAAATTAACCCTGTAATTGAATTGCAACAGTCGCTCGGTGGTTACGTAATCTTCGTCGGTATACTCGCTTAAGTATATGCCCGGCCCGTGGCTGTTCACCACCTGCGAGTTAGGGTAGAAATTATAGTTAAATATGGGTTCAAACCGCCAGTAACTGCGCTGCTCTGTTTCTCCTGTTTCAGGATTGAAGTTATTGATGCGTGGTACAAACCCTACTTCAGCGTCATAATTGTCGCCCACGTATTCGTGGTTCCAATGCACAGCCATTTTTTGAGTGTTGTACATGGCCCAAACAGCATGGGCAAAGTTGTTGTTTTCCAGCCCCGAGCCAAAGGCACGATGGTAAAATATTTTGCCACGGAGCTTGTTGTTGCTCGAAGCATAGTTGAAATCCATGCCTGCTACCCTGTTGTAATCGCCATAATTGGGAGAGGAACCTCTAAACCCCTGTCGGTTTACAAAGATGCCAGCAATGTTGGAACGCGCCAATACCTTGCGTTGAAAAGCAGCCACGGAGTAGTTTTGAGGGTTTACTCCCAGCTCACCATCGCCTTCGGTTTGTAAATTCATCAACCCAATACGCCAATCTTGTGTGAGCTTACCGCTGAGTCGTGCCCCCGCTAAAATAGGAATTTGATTGCCGCCACTTAATCCTATTCTACGAGAAAAGAAAGGGCGTATTTGGCGGAAGCCAAATTGGGCAAAGAGGTCGCTGTTTTCAATGAAAAAGTTTCTGCGCTCAGGAAAAAACAAGCTGAATCGCGAAAGGTTGGTGACCTGCCGATCTACCTCTACTTGCGAAAAATCGGGGTTCACCGTAAGGTCGAGGTTCAAGGAGGAAGATACTGCTACTTTAGCATCCATTCCCCCGTTGCCACCATAGTCGGTAGGGTCTTCTTCTGTTTGGTAGTTGTGGCTGGTGTTGCCAGTAAGGTAGGGAATCAGCACTACATTGCTACCCGGCTTTTTGGGCGGGGCATCCCACAATAACTCTCCGGTAAACGCCAACGAGCCGATGTTAAAGTTACGGGGAACACCACTCCACGAACCGTTTTCATTGCGCTTTAAGTCGTTGCGCGAAAAGTTGATGCGCCAGTGGTCGATGCCTTCGTTGTAACGAATGGATTTAAAAGGAATGGCCATTTCTACCACCCACTTGCCTTGTTGTTGGGTAACTTCTGCAAACCACACCTGGTCCCAGGCAGTGGTAACCCCAAAAGAACCTCCATTTTCTAACAGCCCTTCGCGCTGAACTCCCAGTGGGTTTACCGCAAAGCTAAAGCCGTTCGTTTTGTCGTTAAACGGATCGATGTATACTGCAAAGGCATCACTTTTGGGGTAGGAGAAATCGCGTTTTAACGATTGGATTACGTAGTCGCCTTCCAGTTCATCATAGCATACTGCGCCTACATAGAAAAACACCTCGTCGTAGGTTACCTTTACCTCTGTTTTGGTAAGGGTATAAGAAGTATCGGCCGGAAAGCTTTGGAAGAAGTCGGTGGCAACTTCAGCATTTTGCCACGAGGCTTCATTTAGCTGACCATCAATGGTAATAGGAGCGGTTGATTTTTTGATGTGCAGGGAAGGGGTAGGCTTGGTGTTTTGAGCAACACTCAAGGTAGAGACCAGTAAAAAGAATACGCCAAAAAAACCTTTTTTCAATGGTTAAAATTTAAGCACAAATATAGCAAAAAGTACAGGCGGCAATTGTCGTTATGCGACCATTACGTTTTTTGCTTTTTCTTTTTAGCAGCGGGAAATAAAACGTTGTTCAAAATGAGGCGATACCCTGGTGAATTGGGGTGTAAGTTCAAATCGGTAGGGGGATCGCCTACAAAATGTTGATAATCTTCGGGGTCGTGACCTCCGTAAAATGTCCAGGTGCCTTTGCCATGCTCGCCATGAATGTATTTGGCAGAGTTAAGGGCTTTGCTTTCGCCCAGCAACAGCACATTGGATTTCAAAAATTGTTTGTTAAATGCCGTGGTTTGCCCCATAAATCCTTTGATCACTTTTTCGTGACACTGGGTAAGCATGGTGGGTACAATGTCCCATTTGGCAGAGAAGTCGAATAGGGTAAATAGGTCTTGTTGTTGCGGAGTACGGGCATGTACCGGTGTGGCATCAATGCTAGAGAATTCGTACTTCATAGGATCCATGTACAGCGAAAAGTCTTTGAAGGCAAACGAGTAACTGAAGTCCAGTTTCGACTGTGCAGCGGGGTCGGCTCCATCGCCATCAAACATGCTTTCGCAAATGTCGGTGTTGTGGGCCGATAGCGCAATGTCGTAAGAGTCGGTACCCGAACACATGGTAAACAAAAAACCACCACCAAAGGTGTATTCGCGAATGTTGTTGGCCACCGCCAATTTCAATTCCGATACTTTGTTGAAGCCCAGCTTTTTTGCCGATGCTTCCGTGCTACGCACTTGTTCCTGGTACCAGGAGGCATTGCGGTAGGCAGCATAAAACTTTCCGTACTGCCCGGTAAAGTCTTCATGGTGCAGGTGCAGCCAATCGTATTTCGAAAGCTCGCCCAATATAATTTCAGTGTCGTATACTACCTCGTAAGGAATTTCGGCATAGGTGAGCACCAACGTTACGGCATCGTCCCACGGTTGTTTGCTTTTGGGGGAGTATACTGCAATTTTGGGTGGCTTTTCCAGCTTTACCCGTTCCATGTTTACTTCAGGGTTGGCAATTTCGTTGAGAATGTTAGCGGCCTGTACGTCGGCAATTACGTTATAGCTTACCCCACGTATGATGCATTCTTCTTCAATGCTCTTGTAGTTTTGCACCAAAAAGCTGCCACCCCGGTAGTTGAGTAGCCACTCTACCTCTACATCATTTTGCAATACCCAATAGGCGATGCCATAGGCTTTCAAATGATTTTTTTGCGTTTCATCCATAGGGATGAGCAACTGCGAGGCACTAACGTGGAGAGAGAATAAAAATAGGGTGAGGCCTGCTACTAAATGCTTCATACTTCATTAAAATGGTTCATCATCTGGTGGACTCTGTGTAAAAGCATCATCATCAACATCGTCGTTCATTTTCGATCCCCTGGTAATGGTGTTGGGGCTGTCAAAGTCCATGTTGGGCTCTACATTTTGTCCAAACTCGCCAAAGTCGTATGTTTCTAAATTCGCAAACTTGGCGAGGTGTCCGATGAATCGCAACTTCACATTTTCCAGCGAACCGTTACGGTGTTTAGCAATAATGATTTCACCGGTTCCAATGGTGGAGTTGCCTTCTTCATCTTCTGTAATACCATAATACTCCGGTCGGTAAATAAAGGTTACCAAATCCGCATCTTGCTCAATCGCTCCCGATTCACGAAGGTCGGAAAGCATGGGCCTTTTATCACCGCCTCGCGTTTCTACTGCACGACTCAACTGCGACAGTGCGATGACCGGAACATTCAATTCTTTGGCAATACTTTTTAATGAACGCGAAATGGTACTGATTTCTTGTTCACGGTTGCCTTTATTATCGCCACCAGCGGTCATCAACTGCAAATAATCGATGATGATCAGCTCAATGTCGTGTTGTGCTTTTAATCGACGGCACTTGGCACGCAGTTCAAAAATAGACAATGCCGGAGTATCGTCGATGAAGATTGGTGCTTCCGACAGCTTACCAATACGAGAGTGGAGCTGTTGATATTCATGATCTTCTAAACTACCCTTCCGCAATTTCTCTGCCGAAATTTCAGTTTCGCTGGAAATTAAACGATTGACCAGCTGTACCGACGACATT
The DNA here is from genome assembly GCA_963669295.1 of Flavobacteriales bacterium. GTDB lineage: Bacteria > Bacteroidota > Bacteroidia > Flavobacteriales_D > CALLUQ01. The sequence continues at coordinate 672,570 of OY769938.1, read as the reverse complement.
TCTAGCGAGAATACTGCTACCGGACGGTCGAAATCTACTGCTACATTTCTTGCCAGCGACAACACAAAAGCCGTTTTACCCATACCAGGACGTGCTGCCAGGATAATGAGATCGGATTTTTGCCAGCCAGAGGTCACCCGGTCCAAATCAGTAAATCCGGTGGGTACACCACTAATGCCGTCGACGTGTTTTTGTGCGGCTTCAATTTGATCGATGGCCTCTTGCATCAAGGTGCTCATCTTGTCGTAGTTCTTTCGAATGTTGCCTTCCGCTACCGAGAACAAATCTTTTTCTGCTTGATCCAACAAATCAAATACATCGGTGGTTTCATCATAGGCATTGTTGATGATCTCGGTAGAGATGCGAATCAACTCGCGTTGGATGTGCTTTTGAGAAATGATCCGTGCATGGAATTCTGCATTAGCGGCAGAAGCTACCCGGTTGGTAAGTTGACTGATGTAATACGGTCCACCCACAAAATCAAGTTCGCCCCGTTGCTTTAGCTCATTGGTAACGGTAAGAATATCGATGGGCTCTGAGCGTTGAAACAAATCGTATACCGCAGAATAAATGGCGCGGTGGGCATCGGAGTAAAAACTATCGGGCTTTAAAATATCGATGGTGGCGTTTACCGCATCCCTATCGAGCATCAAAGCTCCCAATACAGCCTCTTCTAAATCAAGTGCTTGTGGCTGTAATTTCCCCCCTTCAATGGTATTGCCTACATAAGATGAGGTCTTTTTCAACCGCTTCTTTGCCCCCTTTATTTTATCCGATAATTCTTCCATTGTTCAAAGATACGCCTCTGCTTAGATGCACCACTAATTCACGTCCTAAGGATATGAAAAAGTTTTCAAGACCGCTTATTAACATTTGTTAAAAAGTAAAAGAAATCACTTCAATTTCTTCCCTTTTATAAGATAGGGAATTTTCACCCTTGTTTTAAAAAAAGAAAACAAAGTTAATGGAAATTTGATGAAACTCGGTTGCCATTTCATTCCTGCGAGGCACTACAAGCGATCCATGGCTCAAGCATAGTGTTGTGCTTTACTTTTCCAGCCATGCTTTAATTTCCTTTTCTTCTGTGGTGAGTTCGCGTTGCCACCTGGAGGGAAACAAATCCACCACTTTTTCGGCCAGTTCTTCTTCGAAAAATTCGGACCCATATTCATGGATGAATTTGATCTTCCTTAACATTTCAAGCAATACCTGGTATTGCTCTTCCGTTAACTGATTTGCTTTGGCAAAGGCACTGAAGAAGACAATGATACTCCCTTTTTTTCTACTGCCAAACCCACCATAGGCATCCCAGTTCTTAACGAGCCAATTGAGGGTAATGCTTTTTGCATAGGTATTCAAGTCTTCTCCCTTTTCTTTACTGATGACGTGGTCCAATAACTGACCGCGGTTGATGTTGTATTGAAGATTATTTGCACGGGCTTTTGCTTCGTCATTAAACAGCTTTGTTTTGTCAAGCATTCCAGCCGATCGTTCCGAGTAAAAACTCCGGTGATGTTCTTTATAGTAATCGGCAACGTTATTTAGTACATGGTTCATGAACCTACCTTCTTTTTCCCTGGCAAGTACTTCCTCATCAACATAGTGTTGATTGCTAATGGCATGATATCCTTCATGAATAAGCAAGGCAGCCATATTGTATGGCATGCCGGCATCTCTTCTGGTCATTATGATGCTGTTGATGGATGAGTCGTACAGGCCAGCTGTTTTTGATAGATCTTTGACTTTTGAGTGCCTAAGCTGGTCAACAACAAACATACGACACTTGCTATGCAATTCCCGGCATTTGGTGACAATAGCATCAACGTCGGTATCCAGGCCATACGTGCCATAAAACTCCATAATGGCAAAGGCCAGTTGTAGGTTGTAACTATCGGCAGGTTTTAGTGGTTGTACCATGTAGCCACTTTCTCTAATGTCTTCGGGCACTTCGTTGCAATGGGGTTTTGTTAATCCCATTTTTTCCGCATCACTTAGGCGTACCGGTTGCTTTTTCTTTTTTTGTGCGTTGGCCACCAGTTGCCCTTTCATGGGGTCGAAGTCAGTAACATTGGCATTGGCCTTTAACCTTCCTCCTTTCTTGGGGTCGAATTGATTGGATTTAAGTCCGTTGCTCACGTTTTATTCCTCCTCTTTTTCTTCGCTAAATACACCTGCTGCTGTTTGTGCTTTTAGATGTTCCAGCTCTGCTTGTTTGAGGGCAGTTTCAATACGAGGAAGTTCGAGGAGGTTGTGGTTCATGAAAAAGTGGTTAGATGAAAAAATTGATTATTTCATCGGTGTTTAGTTATGCAACTGATGTTGCGTTCATTTAAAAACGAGCCAATCGATTCGGAGTCATTGGGTTCATTGGCGCGGGTTGCATTCGTTGTTAATGTAATAAAATTGCGGCAATTTTCGTAATTTTAAGGTGTGTTGATGCATTTCAAACATAAGCTATTGTGGTTGTTTGTTCTACTAGCGGTAATAGGCTGTAAGAAAGATAAAGACAATACCCCTCCTTCCATTACGGTAAATACTCCTGTTACCAATGCATCGTTTGATGTGTACGACATTGTTGAAGTAACAGCCACCATCACCGACGATCAAAACCTTGATTATGTGGCCATTGAGTTGGTAGATCAAAACCTTATTCCAGTAGTGGCTCCCAAAACGTTTCGCCCTTCAGGCACTACCTATAATTTGGTTAACGGACTCACCCTCGACGACATTCATACTGCTACTGGCAGTTATTTTTTACAAGTTACAGCCAACGATGGTACCAACGAAACCAAGAAGTTTATAGAGGTGGTGGTGGTAGGGGTGCCATTGGAGGTGAAGGAAGTATTGGTGGTGTCTGCCCCAACCAGCAACTCAGTTGCCTGGTACCGGTTGGATGGGAACAACAACCTGGAGGCATTGATGACAGTAACCAGCGATTATGGAGGAACAGCAGTAAGTTCATACGATCAGCAGTTGTATACGATGGGCAGCTTTACGGGCGATTTAAATGTGCATAAGTTGAGTAGTGGCTTTACCAGTTTTTTGTGGAGCATTCCTACTACGGGTACTGTTGATTTTCCTCATTTTAATCGCATTCACCAAAACGAAGGGGAGGTAATGACCTACGTTTCGGCTACTTCAGGCGAAATTAAAGGGTACGATAGGCATGGAGGAGTAGATGTGTTGGCCAACGCACTCAGCGGCTACCATCCTGAAGAAACCTGGGGGCATAACGGTTTGGTGGTGTCTGACCAAAAAGCCATTGCCAATTCGAACCGCTTGTTGGTAACGCAATACAAAATCTCAGGAGCTATTGAACAAACAGCGGTACTCAACTTCGATGTGGTAGGCTATGGTACCAAAAGCAACGATGAGCTGTTTGTGTTGGGCAACAACAACGGACAGGGAGAGCTACACATTTACAATTTTACAGGCAATTCATTTTGGTCGCCCCACAGCATACCGGCAGGAGCCATTCGTGCAGTGGTGCAGGTAGATAGCAATACTTTGCTCATTGCCCACGAAACAGGGGTGTACCGTTATACCTATAGTAACAATAGCTTGATTACCCTCATCAATGGGGTGGACGCCACAAACATGGAGTTGAATGTGATTAACAACGAATTGTTATTGACCATAGGCACTGAACTCGCCTTTCATGAATACAGTACAGGAGCACACATTGTGAGTGTGTATCATTCCGATCTTATTCGGGATGTGCATGTGTTGTATAATAAGTAGGGTTACGCTTCTTCAAATACCCCCATCGACATGAATTTCCTGGTGCGCTTTTGATTGACTAAATTCATCCATGTTTTCTTATAATAATTGCCCCCAGTTCATGCGACAAAAATAATTAGTTTTGATCATGAGATTAATTATGATGTTACTGTGCCTATTGAGCAGTCTTCCAACCATTGCACAGCATTTTCAACCGTTTGGGGATAGCCTATATTCAAAAGAAGACAAAGAGAGCGGTAAAATAGTATACAACTTTGCGGGCGCTGATGAACAAGCGGTTTATTTGACCCGATTCAATCAATTTTCAAGAAAGGCATGCCTCTTAAAGGTAAAAGGGGATGTTGCTCAAGTGATGGATAACGTCAAAATGAATCAAGTTTTAGAGTACATAAACACACGAGATAAGTTCATGTACATCGATTATGAACGTGAAAAATACAATGTTTTTAAGGATGCTGAGGTTTGGTTAAAAGATGCTTCAGGAAAACCAAAGTTTCTATTAGCAAGAATCAATAGTAATGTTACTTCATTGCTTAAAGCCATATTAGGCCGAACTGCAATATTTGATACGTTTCAAAATCAACACCCTGATTATAATAAAGCAGTGATTTGCTATAACAGAGACTTGTTAGAAGCTGGGGTGAAGAGAGAGTTTTTTCAATATGATTCAGCATTAGATAGCTTAAAGAAGTTACCCTTAAATTATGCCTTTGAAAAGGGAAGCAGAATAATAGACTTACTGTATTATGGAGAGCTACTCTCCCTTCTTATCAAGGAAAAGGGAAACACCTTTAAGTTAGTGAGTTACAATGCAATAAAGGGAAATGTAAAGTCACGACCCATTGCAATACAACGAAAGGGGAAAGCAGGTGGCTATCGAATAATGGATATCGGGTTTACTTTGCGAAATAATCAACCATGCATTTATGGCTTGGTTAAGGATTTTTCAAACTTTTATGCAGGAGGAATTTTCTCGGATTTGTTTTTTGAAACCGTTGATTTCGAATTGGAAACATCATTGCAATGTCATACAAAATCAATGAGTAGAGATCAAATTATTGATATACTACGAACATTAAAAAGTTTTCCATTAGAAGATTTTAACTTCCTGGGGCCTTATGCATTAGGAGATCATATTGCAATGGTGGTAGAAATGAATAATTCTCAATCAAAAATTTCAGAAAAGTTGCAGTTGTCATACAATGCAAGTATGGAAATAGAACAACATTATTCAGGTTTTTTGGGGAGGTATAGAAATGCTTATTTTAAATCAACCAAACTTGTAAGAGATTCTAAAAACCTCCCAGTATCTTTTAAAGGTGATAAAGCCATAGTAGTTGCTTTTGATACATTGGCAAGCCTTCAGTGGTTTACCGAAATCAACAAGACTCAAACCGCTTCTAAACGAGGGTTGGTATCTTATTTGATAGTGCCTGAGGAAGATAGGTTGAATTTAATATATACTACAACTGAAGCCGATAAGCAGGAAAGGTTAAAAATAGATCAAATTGATAAAGATGGTAACCTGGAAACGATTGATATTCCAACCCCCATGTTACGTGGCTCCACTCCAAACACAAGTTTAAGAGGAATTGTGACCTACAATTTTATTCGATTAAGCCAGAAGAGTATATACCTGTTGTATGATCAGAATTTCAATAAATTTCCTGGCAAATTAGAATTTGGAAACTAGGCTTCTTCAAACACCCCCATCGACATGAACTTTTTGGTGCGTTTCTCAATGCGTTTTTGAGTGTCGAGCTCGTTGAGTTTGCCTACGTGTTTCTTGATTTCACGCTTGATGATTTTATACATCTCTTGTGGGTTGGCATGTGCTCCACCCACTGGTTCTTTGATGATGCCATCAATCAATTTGTTGGAGTGCATGTCTTTAGCAGTAAGCTTTAATGCACTGGCTGCTTGCTCTTTAAAGTCCCAGCTTCTCCATAAAATAGAAGAACAAGACTCAGGAGAAATTACCGAGTACCAGGTGTTTTCCAACATCAATACTTTGTCGCCAATGCCTATGCCCAACGCACCACCGGAGGCTCCTTCGCCAATAACGATGCATACTACAGGCACTTTCAGCAACATCATTTCATACAGGTTGCGTGCAATGGCTTCTCCCTGCCCGCGCTCTTCGGCTTCCAGGCCAGGATAGGCACCAGGTGTATCAATAAAGGTAATGATGGGCTTGTTGAATTTTTCGGCCAATTTCATCAAGCGTAAGGCTTTGCGGTACCCTTCGGGGTTGGCCATTCCAAAGTTGCGGTATTGACGCATTTTGGTGTTGACTCCTTTTTGCTGACCGATGAACATGTACGATTCGCCATCAATCATTCCAAATCCACCTACCATGGCTTTGTCGTCCTTCACTGTACGGTCGCCATGCAGCTCAATGAATTCACCGTCGGTAATGGCTTCGATGTAGCTAAGGGTATAAGGGCGATCGGGGTGACGCGATACCTGTACCTTTTGCCAGGGGGTTAATTCTTCATAAATACCGATGCGGGTATCCTTGATTTTTTGTTCCAGTTCTTTAATGGTTTTAGAAACATCAACATCGCTGGTGGAGGCTATTTGCTGCGCTTTTTCCAGTTGTTCCATCAAGTCTGCGATGGGTTGTTCAAAGTCAAGGTATGTCGCCATAATTACGCTAGATTTTGGGGGGGCAAGTTACAAATTATTCCGATTCACTTTTTTAATTGTTGATAAAAACGCGGGGAGGTGGTGGGATTTATGTAGCTTTGTTTTAACCCTTGCACTATGGTTGCTTTTCCTTGCGCAAAGATCAATATCGGATTAAACATCGTGGCAAAACGGCCCGATGGTTTTCACAACATTGAAAGTGTGTTTTACCCCATTGGATTGAGCGACGTGGTAGAAGCCGTTCCTACAAATAGTGGCATTGCCATGGGGTTTTCGGGTATTCCCATTCCGGGAGAGGGCAACGACAACCTTTGTGTGCAAGCGTACCATATGCTGGCGGCCGACCATCCGTTGGGAGGGGTACAGGCCCATTTGCACAAGGTAATTCCTATTGGTGCCGGATTGGGGGGAGGAAGTGCTGATGCTTCTTTTTTCATTCAACTGCTCGATGGTATGTTTGGGTTGGGGTTGTCGGTGACGCAACAGCGCAACTACGCGGCCCGCTTGGGCAGCGATTGCCCTTTTTTTATTGACCCTCAGCCTACTTATGTTACCGGGAGGGGAGAAGTGTTGAACCCCATTGCCCTGGACTTAAGCGGTTATTATTTGGTGTTGGTATATCCCGGCATTCATGTTACTACTGCCGAAGCCTATGCGGGCATTGTACCCACCGCACAAGCAATATCCCTTCCTGAAAAAATAGCGATCCCTGTAGAAGAATGGCAGTATGGTGTGGCAAACGATTTTGAGCAAAGCATCTTTAAGCAATACCCCGAAATTGCAGCAGTAAAAGACCAGCTTTATGCAAAGGGTGCTGTGTATGCTGCCATGAGTGGCAGTGGGTCGTCGGTATATGGACTGTTTCATGAAACCACCGATTTGAGGGAGTGCTTTCCCAATTACCAGGTGTGGCAAGAACTGTTGTGAGTTATTTAGGCGCTCGCTTGTAAATAATCAATCCCAAAATGAGGAACAACACATTGGGGAGCCAAACAGCAATGAAAGGCTCTAACCCTGCATTGGTAGCTGCTACCGTGGTCATTTTCATGCAAAACATGTACGACATGGCCGTGAGGAAACCAAAGGCAATGTGTAGGCCGATGCCTCCCCGCACCTTCCTGCTTGATATGGATACGCCAATAAGGGTAAGCACATAGGTGGCAAAAGGGTAGGAGGTACGCTGGTGTTTTTCAATGAGGTAGTGCACCACCTTGTCCGATCCTTTCTTGGTTTCTGCTTCTATATAAGCATTAAGCTCGGCATAATTCATGGAAGAAGCTGAGTTGATACGCTTGCTAAAGTCGAGATCGGAAGGAGTAAACCCCAACACGGTATCCAATCGGGCGCCCGACCGAATGTTTTCTGTCATTTCCCTAAAGTCGCGCACAAAATAGTCGTCGAGTTGCCAGGTCAACCCCACCGTATCCCATCTGGCTACACGTGCGGTAATCTTATAGGTCATCGCTCCCTCATCCCATTTTTCCAATGCAAATTCATTGGCAATATTATCGCGTGCGCTGTACTTGTAAAAGTAAATGATGGTGCCCGGGGCTATTTCACGATGGATGTTTCGCTTTTTATAGCTGTAGGTGTTGCGCAAGTAATCTTCTTCAAAAGCCAACCTTACCACATTGGCCTCGGGCAGCACATAGTGGTTGAGGTAAAGCGATACAGAAACGAGCACTGTAGAGGCAATAAAGTAAGGGAACAAAAAACGCTTGAAACTTACGCCACTGCTTAGAATGGCAACAATTTCGGTATTCTGCGCCATCTTGGCCGTAAACAAGACCACCGAAATAAAGATGAGCAAGGCACTGAACAGGTTGGCGTAGTAGATCACAAAGTTCACGTAATACTTGAAGATGATCTCATCAACCGGGGCATTGTTATCTAAAAAGTCATCGAGTCGTTCTGAAATGTCGAACACAATAGAGATAGCCATCAACAAGGTGATCATGAAGAAGAACGTCCCCAAAAACTTTTTGATGATATAGAGGTCGAGTTTTTTCATGCTCTACAGTCGGGTAGTTACTTGTTTTACCATGTCGTTTTTCCATGCATGAAAAGTGCCTGCAACAATTTGTTTTCGGGCTTCGCCTACCAGCCAAAGGTAAAAGGCCAGGTTGTGGATGCTGCATATTTGTGCGCCCAACATTTCTTTCGATATCATGAGGTGGCGCAAATAAGCACGGGAGTATTCGTGGTCTACCCATGCAGTGCCATCCGGATCTACCGGGTTAAAATCGTTTTCCCACTTTTTATTGCGCATGTTCATAATACCATTTTTGGTAAACAACATTCCGTTGCGAGCGTTTCGGGTGGGCATTACACAATCAAACATGTCGATGCCCAATGCAATGCACTCCAACAAATTGGCTGGTGTGCCTACTCCCATCAAGTAACGAGGTTTGTCGGCTGGTAGTATGTTGCACACCACTTCGGTCATGGCATACATTTCTTCAGCAGGCTCGCCTACCGATAATCCACCTATGGCATTGGCCTCACGATCAAACGAAGCGATGGCTTCTGCCGATTGTTTACGCAAATCAGTGTAAACACTTCCCTGCACAATGGGCAGCAAGGTTTGTTGATAGCCGTACTTGCCTTCGGTACTGTCGAAACGGTCGCAGCATCGCTTGAGCCAGCGGTGCGTCATGTGCATCGATCTTTTTGCGTATTCGTATTCGCAAGGGTAGGGGGTGCACTCATCAAAAGCCATGATGAAATCAGCGCCAATGGTACGTTGAATGTCCATCACCCCTTCGGGGGTAAACAGGTGTTTCGACCCATCGATGTGCGACTTGAAGGTAACCCCTTCTTCTTTAATTTTTCGATTGCCAGAAAGGGAGTATACTTGGTACCCTCCGCTGTCGGTGAGTATGGGGCGATCCCAATTGTTGAATTTATGGAGCCCTCCGGCTTGTTCTAAAATTTCTAACCCCGGTCGTAAGTACAGGTGGTAGGTGTTGCCCAGAATGATTTGGGCCTTAATGTCGTTTTTTAGCTCCCGTTGATGCACTGCTTTTACCGTTGCCGCCGTGCCTACTGGCATAAAAATGGGGGTTTCGATGGTTCCGTGATCTGTGGTGATTTCTCCTGCTCTGGCTTTGGAGCCGCTATCGTTGGCAATTAAATTAAAGTGCATAAACTTGTTGAAAAGTACATCGGTGCCAAAGATAAGATATATTGCAATAAGGATAATTTTGTGTAGTAGCAGTGGATTTCATGGACTTTAGCACCTTAGGTTATAATTTCGAAACGGTGGTTTTAGGCATTTTTGCCTTTTCCTTCTTGCTGCAATTGTTTTTTTACCTCTTCTTTTTTACCCGATTGGCCTTTCATAAAGCCACTCCCAAAGCCAGCAGCCAGCCTCCCATTTCGGTGATTATATGTGCCCGCAATGAAGAAAAAAACCTGATGCGTAACCTCCCCTTGTTTTTTGATCAACACTATCCAGAGTTTGAAGTGGTGGTGGTAAACGATGCCTCGTGGGACAGTACTAAAGATATTTTAACCGCCATGCAATTGAAGTACGACAACTTGCATGTAGTGAATTTAGAAGAGAGCGATCGCCACGAATGGTATGGAAAAAAACTAGCCCTTACCCTTGGGATAAAAGGAGCAAAGTACGGCCATTTACTATTGGCCGATGCCGATTGTGTGCCAACCAGCAAAGATTGGATCAATAACATGACTGCCGGCCTGGATGCACAAACCCCTATTGTATTGGGCTATAGTCCTTACGAAAAGAAAAAAGGACTGTTGAATAAGCTCATTCGATTCGATACGTTTTACATTGGGTTGCAATACTTGTCGTTTGCTTTGGCCAAGCTTCCTTACATGGGGGTAGGACGTAATTTAGCGTACCGCAAAGAGTTGTTTTTTAGTGTGAGTGGTTTTAAAACGCACTATCACATTGCTTCTGGCGACGATGATTTATTCATCAACCAGGTAGCGCGTAGTAAAAACACTTGTATTGAAGTACAGCAAAATAGCCACACTATATCGCAGCCCAAAACAAGTTGGCTGGGTTGGTGGCGGCAAAAGAGGCGACACTTTACTACTGCAGAACATTATCGATTTGTGCATAAATTGCTGCTTTTTTTATTGCCGCTGAGCGTTTTGCTGTTTTTTATATCCTTTATAGTGTTATTAATCTTGAAAAACTGGATGTACGTCGCTTTAGGAGCGTTTGCATTCCGTTTTCTCATGCAAATTATTATCTTTAATCGAGCGATGAGGTTTTTGGGAGATAAAGATTTAATCTTTTTTTCGCCTGTATTTGAAGTCTTGTTTCTATTTTTAAACCCAATTATTTATATCGCTAAACTTGTAGCAAAACCAAGTAGATGGAGTTAGGGGAGAATTTATCCGACAAAGCAAAACACGATTACAGACTGGTAAGAAGAGCTGTGGACACCGGTGACCAACAGGCTTATGCCGAATTGATGAGTCGTTATCGCGACTCCATTTATTTCATGTTGTTGAAGATGGTGAACAATAAAGACGATGCCGACGACCTTACTATTGAGGCCTTTGGTAAGGCCTTTAACCGGTTACATCAGTACACGCCAAACTATGCTTTTAGCACCTGGCTGTTCAAAATTGCTTCCAACAATTGCATTGATTTCATTCGTAAGAAAAAGAAAAATGTATTGTCGATCGACAAAACCTTTGAAAGCAGTGAAGGTGACGGACTCAGCATTGATTTGAAATCGAAGATGCTCGATCCTGAAGAGAAAATCATCAAGAAACAAAAGATCAGGATGATGCATGATGTGGTGGAGAAGCTAAAGCCACGCTATCGCGAGTTGATTGAGTTGCGCTACTTCAAAGAATACTCTTACGAGGAAATAGCAGACCAACTTGATATTCCTTTAGGAACAGTGAAGGCACAATTGTTTCGAGCGCGTGAGTTTCTGTACAACATCATGAAAAACACCAAAGGAAAAATCTAATTTCATGTGGAACTTCTACTCAAGTATTTTCCAACAATCACTAATGAGCAGCAACAACAGTTTGCTATGCTGGGCGATTTGTATGCCGAATGGAATGCAAAGATCAATGTGATTAGCCGCAAAGACATTGACCACTTGTACGAGCGACACGTGTTGCATTCGTTAGGTATTGCTAAGGTGTTGTCTTTTAAGGAAGGTGCTAAAATACTGGATGTAGGCACTGGAGGAGGCTTTCCAGGCATTCCGTTGGCCATTTTATTTCCGACTTGTCGTTTTCACCTGGTCGATTCTATTGGCAAGAAGATTAAGGTGGTGGAAGAAGTGGCGAAGGCAGTGGGGCTTACCAATGTTATCGCAGCCCATGCACGGGGCGAAAAGGTAAAAGGGAAATACGATTTTGTGGTAAGCAGAGCCGTAACGGCATTGCCTAAGTTTGTACCATGGGTGCGCAACAAGGTATTGCCGGTTTCCAATCATACATTGCCCAATGGCCTACTTTATTTAAAGGGAGGCGACTTGCACGAAGAGCTGAATGCTACTGAAACGAAGCACAAACCATCGTTGTACCACCTGTCAGATTACTTTCAAGAACCGTTTTTCGAAACCAAGAAGGTGGTGTACCTGCCCCTTTAATCGGGGTTGAGAAACTGATTGAGTTGCTCGGCACGCAATTCCACCTCTTCTAATGGCAGCTTTAATGCCGATTCAAAATTGCCATTGTCGAACTCAAAAAAGAATTTTCCGGAGTAGCTGTTTTTTTTCATTTCCTGGTACTTGGTATAGGTAGGCTTTACCGTGTTGAATACTTTGGTTACGGGCTTGCTTTTAAACAACCCATAGCTGTATTGATACTCCAGCTCACGGGGCTTCACAATAATTTTTTCTTCACCAAAAAAGTTCCACAATACCAGTCGGCCAAAAAAGCCACACATCAATAACAAGGTTAAAAAAGCAGCAAACATTTTGACGGACTGAAACGACTCATCGGTGGCCACCTGATAGATGAGCAATGGGATCAATGAAAGCGACGGAATGGTGATGAGCAGTAAAATGATACGTGCAAACAAAGAAACCTTTGGCGTAACGGTAAGCTCTACCTGATGCAATTTCCGACTCACTTTCAGTTCATTCATATGGTTACGCTAGTTCAATGTGTCCCATCATATAGGTGGTAGCCTGCCCACTAATTTCTACGCGGTCGTCTACCATGGTGCATTGTAAGTCACCCGTTCGTTTCGACAGTTGACGGGCGGTAAGCGTATCTTTTCCCAATGCCTTGCTCCAATAAGGGGTAAGGGTAGTGTGTGCCGAACCGGTCACGGGGTCTTCGTCGATGCCCGACTGCGGAGCAAAGAATCGAGATACAAAATCAACCTGTGTTCCCGGGGCGGTAACAATCACACCACGAGCCTCTACTTCATTTACTAGTGCAATGTTGGGTTGCATGTTAATGATATCGTCTTCTTGCTCAAACACGCACATGTAGTCTGTTTTTCCTCGAAAGGTTGCTTTTGGTGTTTTGCCAAATGCATTGATGAGTGCGGTGGGTGTTTCAACAGGGGCAATGGTATCTACTGGGAAATTGAGGGTAAGGCCTTGCGGTGTTTTACTTACCTTCAGTGCTCCACTATGGGGCGACCAAAAGTGGATGGTATTTCCTTCGTATCCGGTATGGTTAAACATCACATGGGCGGCAGCAAGTGTTGCGTGACCACATAGATCAACCTCTACTGTGGGGGTAAACCATCGGATGGCATACCCTTCTGGATCGGGGTGAGGAATAATAAATGCTGTTTCTGCCAAATTGTTTTCGGCACCAATTTGTTGCATCAGCTCGTCGCTTAGCCAATCTCTTAACAAGCATACTGCTGCTGGATTGCCTTTAAACATTTCGTTGGTAAAGGCATCAACCTGGTATAAAGGAATGTGAGCCATAGTATTTGTTTACTCACAAAAATACCTAAATTGATGAAAAGTGTTACGCTTCTGTTGCTTGACCCTTAAATTGTAGGCTGCTAAGGTTGCGGTAAATGCCTCCTTCTTTGGCCATCAACTCATCGTGAGTACCCGATTCCTTAAGCATGCCTTTATCAATCACCAAAATTTGATCGGCACTTTTAATGGTCGACAAGCGGTGGGCAATAACAAACGACGTGCGGTTTTGCATCAACAGCTCCAATGCTTCTTGTACCAGTCGTTCTGATTCCGAATCGAGCGAGCTGGTGGCTTCATCCAATATAAGAATGGCAGGGTTTTTTAGCACCGCCCGTGCAATGGCTACCCGCTGGCGCTGCCCACCCGACAGTTGAATGCCTCGCTCCCCTACCAGGGTGTCGTACTTATCAGGGAAACTTTCAACAAAATCGTGGGCATTGGCTTTTTGGGCTGCTGCTATAATTTCTTCTTCAGTGGCATCGGGGTTGCCGTAGGCAATGTTTTCGCGAATCGACCCACCAAACAACAACACTTCTTGCGGCACTACGGCCATTTGATTGCGCAAGGCACTCAAGTCGTAAGTGGTGTTGGCCTGTCCATCGATGGTGATGGTGCCTGATGTAGGGTCGTAAAAACGAAGCAGTAGCGATACAATGGTAGACTTTCCTGCTCCCGATGGCCCCACGATGGCAATTTGATTGCCGGGCTTTACCTCAAAGCTGATGTTGTTAAGCACTTGCGATTCCTGCCTGCTGGGGTAAGCAAACGATACGTTGTTGAATCCTACATGGCCTTCAATAGCAATGGGAGCAACATGTTCCATGGCAATGGCTTCCGGTTCTTCTTCCAAAATGTCCATCAGGTTTTCGGTAGCACCCACTGTTTTTTGAATGGTGGCATACATATCAGGGATGCTGCCAAAGGCCGCACCAATAAATACCGAGTACACAATAAACTCTACCAATTGCCCCATTTCTATGTCGCCATTGGCTCGCATGTGCACTCCGTTCCAAATAATGAATACGATGGCTCCAAATACACTAAAGATGATGAACGATACAAACAACCCGCGCCAGGTGGCCCCTTTCATGGCTATTTTACGAATTTCTTCGGTGTTCTTTTTATAGCGGGTAAACTCAAACAGCTCGTTGGCAAAAGCTTTTACATTGCTAATGCCGGTGAGTGTTTCTTCCACAATAACGTTCGAGTTGGCTACTTCATCTTGTGTTTGTTTCGACAACTTCTTGATGAAACGACCAAAGAATACCGCAATGATAACAATCACCGGTAAGCTGCCCATCATAATTAAGGTAAGCTTTGGCTGACTGATGAACAACAGTACTACGCCTCCTATAATAATGATGATTTGGCGCAAAAACTCGGCAATGGTTACGGTTAAGGTGCCCTGAAGTGCCGAGATATCGGCAGCAATCCTACTGTTTAGTTCGCCTACCCGTCGTTGCGAGAAAAATGCCATGGGCAGTCGGATGAGGTGCTTGTAGGTGTCCTGGCGTACGTTGGCCAATACTTTTTCGGTGATGTAGTTGAAGACATAAACCCTGAAAAAGGAAAAGACGGCTTGTACCCCAAATAAAATGAGCAGTAAAATGGCTACGGAGTCGATGTGCTCGAGGTTGAGCCAACTTTGTTCCAGTTGAGCAGAAGCTGCTGAATTATCGGTAGCATCTACCAGATTCCCCAGTAACTTGGGGAATACCATGGTAGCCCCTGTTGATAAAAACAACAGAATCATACCTACTATAATAAGGAAGGAATAGGGCTTCAAGTACTTAAAAAGCCGGGAAGCTTTTTTGTACGAATCCTTGCTCACTTTTACGCGTTCTTCTTTCTTTCCTTTATTTCTACCGAAACCCGCCATCTAAAAATTTTGCCAAAGGTAATTGAAATTGCGCAACCCAAATGTCATAAAACTGTTGTTTTATTCGAAAATTTAATGGCTTATCTTTGCACGAATTAAAAAAACCTCTATTTTTGCAGTCCGTTTTTAGCGGGATACAATTTTTGAAGACAAAATAAGCAAGTCATGAGTACGAAAAGGACTTATCAGCCATCGAAAAGAAAAAGAACGAACAAGCACGGTTTCAGAGAAAGAATGTCGTCTAAAACCGGTCGTAAAGTATTGGCTAGAAGAAGAAAAAAAGGAAGAAAGAAATTAAGTGTTTCTGACGAACGCACGCACAAATAATTTCTTTTCAACGATATTGAAGGCCATTCGATTCGGATGGCCTTTTTTTATACTTCAAATTTCCTGGGCTTCCATGTACTTACATGTAGCCAATGTAATAAGGTCGTGACCGGCCTCCATTACATGCAATTGATGGGGGGTATCAAGTGCCTCAATAAATTTACTGCCAATGTGTGGCGGAATCACCCGATCGTACTTTCCAAAAAATAACTGCATCTCAATGTTGTGCTCATTGGCCTTTTGTTGTACCAGGGAAATGTTGGGTTCGATGTTGCGGAAGGTCATCCATACATCAAATACCAATTGACGCTTTTCGGGAGTGCCCATATGAAACAAAATGAACTTCTTGCGCTTTTCGGTAATGAGTCTTAACCCACGCAGAGTATTTAAAATACGGTGAAAGCGTTTGGGAGGAGCAATAATGTACTTGAACAGTTTAGGGCCAAGCTTGGTGTTGCTGGTAAAACGATACCAACGGTTGATGGTGATGCCATCGGGAGCAAACAAGTATACCTGTTGAATGTACTTCGGAAAATACTCCATTAAGGTAAGCACTATTTTGCCTCCCATGCTATAACCTGCCAATGCCACCTGTTCTATTTGCTCTTGTACAAAGAATTGTTTAAACAGTGCACGAAGCTCTTCTTTTTTTAATGTGTTCTTTTCAATTCGGTGGGCAGGGTAGGTACTGCCGCCATGATGAAACAAGTTGAAGGAGTAGATGCGAAATTGTTGCCCCCAATACTGCTCAAAAACCTTGAAATCTTCGGCACTTTGTCCAAAGCCATGGAAGGCAAGTAAGGCAACGTTTCCGGAGCCATATACTTTGTACTCCAGGCGTAATTCACAATATGTTAATAAGTTCTCCAAAATTGTTGTTGGTTCCAACAATTGAATTAATTACAAAACTATTAAATTCGCGCTCTAATGAGTTTAATCGTCGAATCATTAGATTTTTTCAACCCCACCCTTTGCGGAAACGGCAAAAGTCTTAAACCTTTTTTCTATTATGCCCAAAGATACTAGTATTAAATCTGTGCTCATTATTGGGAGCGGACCAATTATTATCGGACAAGCGTGTGAGTTTGATTATTCAGGGTCTCAAGCATCTCGCTCATTGCGGGAAGAAGGCATCGAGGTAACACTAATCAACTCGAACCCTGCTACCATCATGACTGATGAAGTAGTAGCCGATAACATTTACCTTAAACCATTAACGCCCGAATCAATCGAAGAAATTCTGGAGTTGCATCCAAACATCGATGCGGTACTCCCCACCATGGGAGGACAAACAGGGTTGAACCTCTGCATCAAATGCGACGAAATGGGCATTTGGGAAGAGAACAATGTTCGAATTATTGGGGTGGATATCAATGCCATCGACATTACCGAAAACCGGGAGCGTTTTCGTGATTTGATGGATGAGATAGGAGTGCCTATGGCACCACAAGCTACTGCCAAATCGTTTTTGGAAGGTAAGGAAATTGCCCAGAAATTTGGACTCCCCTTGTGCATTCGCCCATCGTTTACCCTTGGAGGACACGGTGCATCCATTGTATACGATCAAGAAGATTACGATAAGCTGTTGACGCGTGGGTTGCACAAATCGCCCATTCATGAGGTAATGATTGATAAGGCCTTGTTGGGCTGGAAAGAATTTGAGTTGGAGTTGTTGCGCGATAAGAACGACAACGTGGTCATCATCTGTTCCATCGAAAATTTCGACCCCATGGGCATTCATACGGGCGATTCCATTACGGTAGCACCAGCCATGACCTTGTCGGACACTACCTTCCAACGTATGCGCGACATGGCCATTAAAATGATGCGTGCCATTGGTGACTTTGCCGGAGGATGCAATGTGCAGTTTGCGGTAAGCCCCGACGAAAATGAAGACATCATTACCATTGAGATTAACCCACGTGTATCGCGTTCGTCGGCATTGGCATCAAAAGCCACTGGTTATCCCATTGCAAAAATTGCAAGTAAGCTGGCCATTGGTTACCACCTCGATGAATTGAACAACCAAATTACCAAAACCACTTCGGCACTTTTTGAGCCTACGTTGGATTATGTAATTGTAAAGATTCCACGTTGGAACTTCGATAAATTCGAAGGGTCTAACCGCCTGTTGGGCTTGCAGATGAAGTCGGTCGGGGAAGTGATGGGCATTGGCCGATCGTTTCAGGAAGCCCTACAGAAGGCTTGCCAGTCGTTAGAAATTAAGCGTAATGGCTTAGGTGCTGACGGCAAGGAGCTGCGCGATCAAGACAAGATTCTCAAGAGTTTGGAGCGCCCCAGTTGGAATCGATTGTTCCATATTTACGATGCCATTAAGCTGGGCATTCCGTTTAAAACCATTATTGAAAAAACGAAAATCGACATCTGGTTCTTGCGCCAAATTGAAGAATTGATTGCATTAGAACGAGAGATAGAAAGCCATACCCTCGATACGATTCCAAGGGAGTTGATGTTTGAAGCAAAACAAAAGGGCTATGCCGATCGGCAAATTGCGCACGTTATGCGCTGTTTGGAAAGCGAAGTGCATGAGAAACGCACCGAGATGGGCATCAAGCGGGTGTATAAACTGGTAGATACCTGTGCCGCAGAATTTGAAGCACAAACACCTTATTACTACTCTACGTTCGAAGATGAGAATGAATCCATTTCTAGCGATCGCAAAAAAATAGTGGTGCTCGGCTCGGGCCCCAATCGTATTGGGCAAGGCATTGAGTTCGATTACAGTTGTGTGCATGGCGTATTGGCTGCCAAAGAGTGTGGCTACGAAACCATCATGATTAACTGTAACCCCGAAACGGTATCTACCGATTTTGATACGGCCGATAAATTGTATTTCGAACCCGTATTTTGGGAGCACATTTACGACATCATCTTGCACGAGAAGCCCGAAGGGGTGATCGTACAGTTGGGTGGACAAACGGCCTTGAAGTTGGCAGAGAAGATGGAGCGTTACGGCATTAAGGTAATGGGAACCACTTACCAGGCATTGGATTTGGCGGAAGACCGCGGTAGCTTCTCCGACCTGTTGAAAGAAAACGACATTCCTTACCCTAAATACGGGGTAGTGGAAGATGCTGAACAGGCTATTGAACTTTCGAAAGATTTAGGCTTCCCATTGTTGGTACGTCCCTCGTATGTATTGGGTGGCCAAAAGATGAAGATTGTGATTAACGAGGAAGATTTGGAAACGCACGTGGTGAACATTTTGCGCGACATGCCCGACAATAAGATCTTGCTCGATCACTTCTTAGGTGGTGCCATTGAGGCAGAAGCCGACGCTATTTGCGATGGTGAAGATGTATACATCATTGGAATCATGCAACACATCGAGCCTGCAGGCATTCACTCTGGCGACTCGTATGCAGTATTGCCACCATACAACCTGGGTGACCTGGTGATGCAGCAAATTGAAGAACACACCAAGAAGATTGCTGTGGCCCTACAAACGGTAGGCCTTATCAACATACAGTTTGCCATTAAAGATGATGTGGTATACATCATTGAGGCCAATCCGCGTGCTTCGCGTACGGTGCCGTTTATTGCTAAGGCGTACAAAGAGCCGTATGTGAACTACGCCACCAAGGTAATGCTAGGACACAAAAAGGTGAAAGATTTCAACTTCAAGCCGCAGCGCAATGGATATGCAGTGAAAATTCCAGTGTTCTCGTTCGATAAATTCCCGGATGTGAACAAGGAATTAGGCCCTGAGATGAAATCGACTGGCGAAGCCATTCAGTTCATTAAAGACTTGAAAGATCCTTTCTTTAGAAAAGTATACTCAGAACGCAACTTGTACTTGAGCAAGTAGTTGTTGCTACCTTATTTGAAGCCCTGGGAGGTCCTGAAACAAGTTCAGGATGACCCCAGGGCTTTTTTTATCAATAGCTGAAGAATATAAAGGCTTAATTTTCTCCTAAGAGCTTTGGGGCTTACCTTCTTAGTACGTGTTATTTATTGCTTCATGAATCGTAGCTGATGCACCTGCTCCTCCAGAAAGATTCGCACCTGGTAGCTCCCCTTGCTTAAATGGCTAAGGTTTAATGGACCCCTGGTGGCGGTTTTATACACCTGTTTCCCCATCACATCGTAAACCACTACTTGTGCTGTAGTACCGGCTGGCAACGTAAGCTGTACCATGCCTTGCGAAGGGTTGGGGTAAAGCTCAATAGGGGGGGCGGCAGTAGCGGTAGCTACCCCTGTAGGATCACATGCGGCAGGAATGTTATTGTCCATCCAGGTAATGCGGTCTTGCAGCCACGACTTCAAGTTTTGAATTTCACCGGCATAAGTAGTAGGGTAGGGAGATGGGTTGGGCCATACATAGTTCCCCAATATGGGCCACTTGGCAAAATTGCGCTGTTGCGCTTCATCCAAATAGGTAGCCATCGAGTCGATGTAGGTATTGAGGTAACCCAGGTCGAGGGTAGTGGAACGCAGGTAATTCCAACGGCAGCTCAAGGCATTGATGAACACACTGTCCTGGCGCATATAGTGCCACCAAAATGGGTTTTCATCATCGCAATGCACGTCGTACATCCACCCCGAAGTAACATCGGCATTGCAGTAGTTGCAATTGCTAAAGCCCAGGTTGAAATCCCATATAGGACCAGCTACAATTTTACCGTCGTTGCTATTTTTATCCTTATGAAAATAAGTGCTAAGCCGATAGCCATCCACATTTTTGGTGACTTCGTTGATGATGAAGTTGTCAACAAATGAGTTGAGGTGAATGTACTCGGTATACCGCTTGCCGGCACTGTTGTGGTAGCTGGGGGAGGCAATGGCATTTTCAAAGCTGTCTACATAGGCCTGGATGTACTGTTCCTGTGGTGGCAATATGTTGATGCTTTTCGGATAAACATATTGAAATTCTAGCTTTTCCAACGGGGAGGTGTACAGGTCGTAATTCGATAGCCACCCACCGTCGTTGCCTTTGTCTATTTTAAAGATATAGCCACCAGTAAGGTCGTCGCCCGTAGTG
Organism: Flavobacteriales bacterium; assembly: GCA_963669295.1. Lineage (GTDB taxonomy): Bacteria > Bacteroidota > Bacteroidia > Flavobacteriales_D > CALLUQ01. The sequence goes on along the minus strand of OY769938.1, from coordinate 652,079 downwards.
TCGGCCACGGTAAGTTTGGCAATGTCTACCCGGTCGTTGTCGCGCTTAATTTTTTCCATCATAATGTATACGCCCCGGTATTCGCCATTGATGATGAGTTCGCACGGTTGTGTTCTACTGGCATACCACCCCATGTCGCGCCCCATACGCATGGCCACCGTATTTCGAATGAATGTTTTATCGGAATAGGGACCGTTCAAAATCCAATCTTCTTCTTTCGGGAAACCAAGGATATTGGTATCGATGTCGTTGCCAAACTGGTCGGAGGTTTCAAAGCCGTATGATTTTTTAGGAAAAAACTGTTGCGAGGTTTGCCCTCGAATTTCAATGGTGACATAACCGTCGTAATCGTTGTACGGATCGGTGGTGTAGTTGCGAATGCCCGGGCCGTTGTCGATGATGCCCATTTCAGCAATGATGTCGGGTTCATCTACAATGGTTTGTCCGTTGGTATTCACCACCACTATGGGCAGGTTGGAAGAGGTAAGGGTAACAGGTGGAATAAACCAGGAAGGCACCTGTGTATAGGTAAACGAAGCATCGTTGATACCCACCGAAAAGAAAGGGATGGCCGACAGGTCGGAAGAGCCTAAACTTTCGTTGTGTACCTGTATGGTAAGCACATTGTTGCCCTGGTTCAGCAGGTTACTTATGGTCGCCTGATCAAGGGTGAATTCAGGAGGGTAATTGCCCTGAAACATCTGCGCTTCCAACCAGCCATCAGCCACATCGTTGTAGGCCGGTTCGCCCGGTACGCTAATGTTGGCGCGTGCAATTTCAGTGCCGTTGAGGTAAGCCACAAAGGCATCGTCGTAATCCATGTGCAACAAGGCCAATTCTATTTTCGAAAGGTCGGTAATGGTAAACTGTTTGCGCATGTACAACGAAAGGGTGGTGCCAATGGTGGTGGCATCATCGCCATCGCCATAACCGATGCCTCCAGGGCCTTGTGGCCAGGTAGCATCGTTAAACCCCAGAGCCTTCCAGTTGGGGTCGGGGGCAGTGGTGCCTACAAAGTAGCGCCATGTATCGGAAGCGTGAATCACGGTTTCCCAATGATCGATTTGCCCAAAAGTAGTTGAAAAGGGAAGGGTTAGAAGTAGGATGAATAGCGCCCGCATGTCTGCTTTTTTCGATAAGATAAAATTTTTTGTGGAGATAAAGCGTCTATGAGAAGAATAGCGCGGCATTTCGTTCCAAAAGTCGAGTTGTTTTCATACATTTAAGAGCATAAAACTGTTTTACTCATGAAGAGAGTCTCGTTAGCTGATGTGGCCGAAAGTTTGGGCGTTTCGAAAACATTGGTGTCTTTAGTATTGAATGGAAAGGGAGATGCCAATGGCATCAGTGCCGATACCCAACAAAAAGTAATTGCCAAAGCCAAAGAGCTCAATTACAAACCCAATCAATTTGCGCGTGGTTTGAGGTTGGGCAAGTCGAATACCATCGGGCTTATTGTGCCCGACATTTCCAACTCCTTTTTTGCACGACTGTGCCGTTCCATTGAAGATGCTTTGGCAGCATACGATTACAATTTGATCATCTGTAGTTCCGACGAGCGGGAGGATAAAGAGTTGGAGTTGATACAGATTTTGGTAGAGCGACAGGTGGATGGCCTGATTGTGGCGTCTACACAAAAGAATACCAGCGAGTTTGCAGCCTTGAAGAAAAACAATTTCCCCTTTGTATTGATCGACCGTAAGTTTGCGCGCTTGCAAACCAACTCAGTAGTAGTCGACAACAAAAAAGGCGCCCAGGAGGCGGTGAGCCACCTTATTCAATTGGGCAATAAACGCATTGGTTTTCTCAATATTTCGCCTTCTCACCTTACCGCATTGAAAGACAGGTTGGAAGGGTACAGGGAAGCATTAAAGGCCCATGGCATTAAGTTCGACTCTAAGCTGGTGCGCGAAATTCCGTTTAACGACATCAAGGAGGCGGTATACGAGGAAATCAAACAATTGCTTACCCCGCCCAATAATGTCAGTGCCATCTTCACGGCCAACAACAATCTGGCAGTAGCAGCTTTAGAAGCCCTGCACCAAATGAACATTCGTATTCCACAAGATGTGGCCATGGTAAGTTTCGACGACATCGAGGTGTTTAAACTATGCTATCCGCCCATTACTGCAGTTTCACAGCCCATTACCAACATCGGTGAAAAAAGCATTGAAACATTGATGCGCATGGTGAATCAAAAAGACAAAACCTTGCCGCTTGAACCACAAGAAACGGTGCTCTCCACCAGCCTGGTGGTACGACGCTCTTGTGGTGCCTTCCTGCACGAGTTGTAATTCCTCCTTTTCGCATTCAACAGGTATAGCACCACAGGATGGTGGTGAGTGAAAAATGCATTGCTGCTTTTTTTTGATAAGTAAGAGATTGGGGTGTTTTGTGTGCCGTATAATGTGAGGGGTCTCTGAGGTTCGATTTCATACCTCTGAGCATGGGCATTGATCCCTTGAGCATCAGCCCCTGCCCCCTGAGCATCAACCTCAAATCTATGAGGCATTGGCCTCAATGCTTTTAGCACCTACTTCGAACCATAGAAGCATTGACCTCGAACCTGTTGAGCATGGCCTTCAAACCTACCATGGTTCAATGGCGATGCTCTTAGCATTAAACGCTATGCTGTGAAGCTTCCACCTCGAACCTTCGATGCATCACCACCGAACCTATGAGCATTGGCTTTAATGCACCCAAGCATCGACCGAGGTGCTATGGAGCTTCTACCTCGAACCTACCAGGTTGGCGCCCGAACCTTTGGAGGTACGAAGCCTTACCTTTGGGGCATGGTGCTCAATGCCTGGGGGTATGACTTAATGGTTAGGGGATGGAGGAGTAAAAAAGCAAGAAATGCTGGTCGCAGCTGCAAGACCTGCAATTAAATTACGTATTTCATTTTCGAACCGTTATATTTGCCTGTCTGTCAATCCTTGCAAGGAACAGACGCAATTAACCATTGAGTATTCATCTATGATTGAAGCATCATTAACAGGGTTATTGAGAACCATTGCCATCATTGTGATCGTGATTTTTGTGTTGCGCTTACTGGCACGTATTTTCATGCCAGTAATTATGAAGTCGCAGATGGAAAAGATGCAGCAGCACATGCGCAATCAGGCGAACTTTCAGCAGCAGCAACAGCAGCAAAACGAAAAGGTGAAGCAAGAGGGCGACGTAACCATTGAATACATCAAGAAGAAGAAAAATCAACAAAGCTCAGATAACGACGACGATTATGTGGACTACGAAGTAATCGAATGAGCTTAAACAATACGGCATGAAAAACATAAATTTCGACTTTCAAAAACTGGTACCTCACCTGATTGCTATTTTGGTGTTTGTGGTGGTGGCCTTTATTTACTTCTCGCCAGTTATTGAAGGCAAACGACTCAAACAACACGATATTCAACAGTTCCAGGGCATGGCCAAGGAAATTAACGACTACCGTGCCAAGTTTGATGGGGAAGAACCTTTATGGACCAACTCTATGTTTGGAGGAATGCCGGCCTATCAAATTTCGGTACGGCACGGTTCCAACCTTATTCAATACATCGATAAAATGTTTCGGTTAGGATTGCCACATCCGGTAAACATCTTACTGCTTTACATGTTGGGCTTTTACATCTTACTCATGTGTATGAAGGTAGACCCATGGCTGGGCATTGTAGGGGCGCTGGCTTTTGCATTTTCATCGTATTACCTCGTTATCATTGGTGCAGGACACAACTCTAAAGCCATTGCCATAGCCTATGCGGCACCTGCGCTGGGAGGCGTATTGCTCACCTACCGTGGTAAATTGTTACTAGGAGCAGCAGTTACCGCCTTGTTTATGGCGCTGGAGCTCACCGCCAACCACATGCAAATTACCTACTACTTAGGCATTATGCTGGTATTTGTAGGCATTGCCGAGTTTGTACGCGCTTTGCAAAACAACAAGCTGCCCCACTTCTTAAAAAGCAGTGTGGTATTAGGTGTAGCCATGGTATTGGCAGTGCTGTGTACTTCTAGCAACATAATGACCACCTACGAGTATAGCAAGTATACCACCCGTGGTAAAACCGAATTAACCATTAAGGCCGATGGTACTTCCAATGCCGATATTGTAACATCAGGACTCGATCGTGCTTATGTTACCCAGTGGAGTTATGGCACTGGCGAAACAGCTACCTTGCTGATTCCGAACGCCAAAGGAGGAGCCTCGTCGGGTGTAATGATTGGCGATGAAGATTTGATGAATACCGCTTCGCCACAGCTGCGCAGCTACCTGGTGAGCGAATACCAAAAATATGCTGAAGGAAAACCTGGCCACCTTGTCAACAACTACTGGGGGAACCAGGGCAGTACCGCTGGCCCGGTATACATCGGAGCCATTGTTATTTTCTTGTTCATCCTTGGCATGGTGTTCTTAAAAGACGAGCTTAAATGGGCTTTACTGGCCACCGCCATATTGTGTGTGATGCTATCGTGGGGCAAAAACTTCATGGGGCTTACCAACTTCTTCCTCGACTACATTCCAGGGTACAACAAGTTTAGGGCGGTGACCATTATCCTGTCTATTGTAGGATTGGCCTTCCCGGTGTTGGCCATGCTTATGATGAAGAAAATGATGGACGACAAGCCTTTTATGGCTGCACGCATCAAGCCTTTTATGATAGTTACTGGAGCCGTGGTAGGCGTTATCCTTATCCTGGTTGCTATTCCCGAAACATTCTTCAACTTTTTAAGCAATTCCGACATCGCTCGCATCAATGCCTATGCCAGCAATCCTGCCAGTGGGTACAATGCCGCGCAAATGACTGCCGTAGCAGAGCAAATTAAGGAAGTGCGCATTGGCGTATTTAGAGGTGATGCGTTGCGCAGCATCTTGTTTATTTTATTGGCTGCCGGAGCCATCTTCGCTTACCTAAAAGACAAGCTTAAGCACAAATATGCGCTTATTGCTGTGTTGGGGGTATTGATTTTGGTCGATCAATGGTCGGTAGATAAGCGTTATGTAAACAATGCCACAAATGATCAAAAACAATACATCAGTTGGACCGATAAGGCACAGGTGAAAAAACCACACAATGCTTCACAAGCCGACATTCAACTCTTGCAAATGGAAATGGCGCAACATCCTGAGTTGCAAACCAACATCAACAACCGATTGGAGCAAATAAAAGCAGAGAAAAGAGCCAACAACGAGAAAAACATGATGGTAACCCCGCAGGAGCAGGAAGACATCAGCTTCTCGGAATTGAACTTTGCCACCAACTACCGGGTAATGAACATCACGGTAAGCACCTTTAACGATGCCAGCACCTCCTATTTCCACAAGTCGATTGGAGGTTACCATGGCGCTAAGCTCAAGCGTTACCAGGAACTGATTGAGTTCAACATCAGCCGCGAAATGAGTAGTGTTGTGGGCGGCATCAACAGCGGCAATCCTGCCACAGGCTTTGTCAATGCCAATGCCTTAAACATGTTGAATTGTAAATATGTGATTTACCACCCGCAAGCACCACCAGCAGTGAACCCACATGCGTTGGGCAATGCGTGGTTTGTGCAACAAGTACAGGTGGTAGACAATGCCGATAAAGAAATTCAAGCCATTAAAGGCATTACTCCAGCCACCACAGCATTATTGGATCAGCGTTATGCCGATTACCTGGGTGGAACAACATCGTTCAACAAAAACGGAACGATTGAGCAAGTAGGCTACAACCCCAACCACATGGTATACCAATCGAACAGTACGGCCGATCAGTTTGCCGTATTCTCGGAAGTGTATTACGACAACGGTTGGAATGCTTATATCGATGGTCAGCCGGCCGAGTATGTGCGCACCAATTACTTGTTGCGTGGCATGAAAGTTCCGGCAGGCGAACATACCATTGAATTTAAATTCGAACCTTCGAGCTACAGTACCGGTTCTACTGTTTCGCTGGCAAGCTCGGCATTGTTGATCCTGTTGTTTTTAGGGGTGGTACTCAAAGAATTGTTAGCGCCCAAAGAAGAGGCAGCATAGTTGGCTAAAGTGCCCGATGAGGAAAGTATTGATCATTACCTACTATTGGCCTCCGGCCGGAGGTGCCGGCGTACAGCGTTGGCTTAAATTTGTGAAATACTTGCGGGAGTTTGGCTGGGAGCCGGTAATTTATACGGCATCCAATGGCGAAGCTCCGGTCATTGATACATCGTTAGCGCAAGACATCCCTGAAAATGTTGAGGTTATCAAAACCCCTATATGGGAACCTTATGGCGTTTACAAAAAATTCATTGGACAGAAGAAAGACGAAAAAATCAATACCGGCTTTTTAACCGAGCAGCAAAAGCCAAAGGCCACAGAGAAGATGTCGGTATGGGTGCGGGGCAACTTTTTCATTCCCGATGCCCGTAAGTTTTGGGTCAAGCCTTCGATCAAGTACTTACTCAACTACCTCAATACCCATCCGGTAGATGCAATGGTATCTACCGGCCCGCCCCACAGCATGCACCTCATTGCCATGGGCATCAAACGCAAAACAGGCTTGCCCTGGCTGGCCGACTTTCGCGACCCGTGGACCAACATCGATTTTTACAAAGACTTGATGCTGACCTCTATGGCCGATAAAAAACACCGTAGGTTGGAACGAGAGGTCTTGCAACAAGCCGATGTGGTTACTGCCATTGGCAATACCTTACGCGATGAACTGAAAGCCCTGGGTGCCCGACATGCAGCCACCCTTACCAATGGCTACGACGAAAGCGATGTGGCATTGAAGGAAGTGCAAATGGATGAACGTTTTTCGCTGGCACACATCGGTTCGTTGGTGAAGTCGAGAAACCATCCTGTGCTATGGAAAGCTCTGGCAGCACTGGTAAAGGAGCATAGCACACTGGCAGAGCACCTCGAAATAAAGTTGGTAGGTAAGGTAGATATATCGGTATTACAGAGCTTAGAGGAATATGAACTCATGCCATACCTCAATAAAATAGATTACCTGCCGCACGATGAGGTGATTAAAGTGCAACAGCAATCGCAAGCATTGTTGCTATTGCTCAACAATACGCACAATGCAAAAGGCATCCTTACCGGCAAATTTTTTGAATACCTATCGGCACGCAGGCCCATCATTGGCATTGGTGCTACCGATGGCGATGCCGCACGAGTAATGGCAGAAACACAGGCCGGCACCGTTTCCGACTTTGATGATTTGGAAGGGCTGAAGCAAAATATTTTAACGTTGTTTAACGATTATCAACAGAATAAATTAACTTCCAGAAGCGTTGGCATCGAGAAGTATTCGAGGAAAACATTAACCCAACAGTTAGCCGCGCTATTAGCATCGGTAGTGGAATGAAAAAAATAGTCACCATAATAGGCGCTCGCCCCCAGTTTGTAAAAGCTGCAGTAGTAAGCCGTAGCCTTGCTGCACTGGAGGTAGAAGAGGTGGTAGTACATACCGGACAGCATTACGACTACAACATGTCGGAAGTGTTTTTCGAAGAAATGGAAATTCCCCACCCCAGTTACAACCTGGGGGTAAATGGGATGCACCATGGTGAAATGACCGGCAAGATGCTGGAAGGCATTGAAAAGGTATTGCTCGACGAACGGCCCGGCATGGTGCTGGTGTATGGCGATACCAATTCTACTTTGGCCGGAGCATTGGCCGCTAAAAAATTGCACATTCCTGTAGCACATGTGGAGGCTGGACTGCGTTCGTTTAATATGGCCATGCCCGAAGAAATTAACCGCATCCTTACCGATCGTATTTCCGACCTGTTGTTTTGTCCAACAGATACCGCGGTACAAAACTTATCGAATGAAGGGAAACAATTGGGTGAAGTGATAAAAACGGGGGATGTGATGTATGATGCGGCTTTGTTTTATAAAGAAAAGGCCAGTAAGCTGGCGGAAGAGTTGCCCAAATCTCCTTTTGTGTTATGTACTATCCACCGGCAGGAAAATACCGACGATCTCGACCGGCTGCGCAGTATTATTGAAGGACTCAACCGCATCCATGCCCATACCAGGGTGGTATTTCCCATCCATCCGCGTACAGCAAAAATTATTGAACACGAAGGCATTGAACTGAAAGTAGACACCATTGCCCCGGTAGGATATTTACAAATGGTGCGATTGCTTCAACATTGCAGCATGGTGATGACCGATAGCGGAGGCTTGCAAAAGGAAGCATTTTTCTTTGAGAAATACTGCCTTACCGTGCGCGATGAAACAGAGTGGGTAGAGTTGGTGAAGCACGGGTATAACTTTCTGGTAGCAGCCGATGCCGATGCATTGTATCAACAGTTTGAGGCGTGTATTGATAAAACAGCGCACTTCGAAGAGCAACTGTATGGCGATGGACATTCGGGCGATGCCATTGCTGCAAAGGTGCTTCAATGCTTAAACCAGGCTTAGATGAAGCTGGATGTAAAAGAATATTTCAAGTTATCCATCATTTACACCCTTATTGCTGCCGTAGCACCGGCATTGCAATTGCTCATCCAACCCATCATAGAAGGGGAGGGGCGACTTAGTCCTGTTGACTTTTCGCACCTGGCCATTTCAGAATCCATCACTGCGATAGTATTCATTTTTGTGGCACTCTCTATGGGCATTGCTGTAGCGCGTTTTTACTACGACTATAAAGACGAAGAAAAAGATTTCAAGGTGATGGTATCCACTGCCTTCAACTCTATCCTGTTGCGGGGAGCACTTGTATTGGGAATAGGGCTGGTTGCTGGCGACTTTGTGGTGAGCTTTTTACAGCAAAAAGAATTGCAAGATTTTGCTACATACGGATATGCCGCTATCATTATTGGCATTAGTAGAGCCATCAACAATACTGCTGCAGCGTTGTACCGCAACGAAAAAAAGGTATCGAAGTTTGTAGTGGTAAGTTTGGCATTTGGGTTGGTAAGGATTGCCGGGCAGGTCATTGGTTTGTTTTATTACGACATGAGTTTTCTCGGTTACGTATATGGCAGCTGTGTAGGAGGAGGAGTGGTATCTGTTTGTGTATTGGCACATACCTGGTACCAAAACGGCTTTAAGTACAATAGAAAGTTTTTAAAGCCCATGATCAAATTTGGCTTGCCCATTACACAGTATGGACTGGTGAGTTGGGGGTTGCTATTTGCCGATCGGTATTTCTTAGAATCGCAGCCAAGAGACCTGGGAATTTACGATACGGCCCTTCGTTTTGCAGCAGGCATTGAAATGATTTTATTGGGGCTTCATGGAGCCAATCAGCCGGAGATGTTCAGGATGATGAAGGAAGGGATTAAAGAGAACATGGATAACTTAAGGAGGGCTTCCAACATCTTTTTGGCGCAAACACAGGTTATTGTTGCCTGCGCCATTTTGCCTACCATGTTTTACCTCGACTATTTTTATGAAACAGATGTTCGGTTGGCCTACACGCTTATTGCCATTGTATTCATCCGCTTCATCATGCGGGCACAATACCTCATTTTTGCCACGCCAGTATACTTCAAGAAGAAAACCCGGGTATTCTTTTACATCAATTTGGCCAGTCTTTTAATGAACCTCGGATTGAATTATTGGTTGATTCCGTTGTACAACATATATGGAGCCATTATCGCTACCATGGCATCGAGCATGTTGCTCACCACATTGGTCTATTACTACCAAAACCGGGAGGTGCCCATCAAGTGGAATGTGCAGAAATTATATGTGTTTCCCAATTTAATTATGTTGTATACCATCGGCATGGAATGGGCCAAAACCTATTGGAACATCAATCAGTACCTTGCTGCAGGCAGTGTGGTGTTTGTGATTGGAACAAGTATAATTATTTTGTACCGCAAAGAAATCATGGGATTCAAATGGTCGAAGTTTAAAAAGGGAATGAAGTGAATGCCGTAATTGTGGATCGACCCTTAAGCGAAGGGGAACACCAGGAGGTGCTTCAGTTGCTGAGCGATGCAGTACTGTACACGTTTAATCCCGCTGTGCCATCCATCAATAACTATAAAGCCACTGTGCTTCAACCATCACCTGTTGTAAAAGACGAGATCGACGAGCGTGTACAGCAATACTTGTTAGCATTTCCGCTACAAGAGGTGAATGGAAAACCTTTGGTCGATTACTTTACTCACCACAACTTTCATTTGTGGTACTACCACCGGTTCAGAATTTATTACCACATCAAAGACCTCTTTTACACCGAACAGCTGCTGCAAGAAATTACAGAAAAGCACGAACAGGTAAGCTGGTATACGGTGCCTTCTAATGGGGTAAACATGATTCAAGTTCCTGCAAAAGTGAACATGTTCATGCGCAGCTCCACTGTTAGAAAAAGCAAAGCGCCTTTAATCAAGTACTTTTTGGCGGTGGGCTGGCGAAGTTTTATGGAGTTGTTTCGATCTCCGGCCAAACAACCTCCCCACTTCATTTTAAACAACGCATTGCACGAGCAGCCCCTGCTCAACAAACACACCCTTTCTCCTGGAAAAGACAATCCTTTTTTAGGATATATGCTGGAAGAGTTGGATGATTCGTTTGCGGTGGTGGACGAATTGCCCGTGCCAGGAACGGTACATGCGGCATCGTCGGTAAGCTTTTGGCGGTTGTGGCACTATCCCTTTAAACGCAAAACCATTTACAGTGAGGGCATTCTGGTAAGGGGGTGGCTTAATGGTGCATTGAAAAAAGAACACCGGCAAATCATGGAGCAATTTAAGGAGGCTTATGAGGTGGAGGTAAAAGATCCCATAACACAGGTTATCTTAGCACAGTTAAAGCAATTGCATCGCTCCTCTGGTTTGTACTTATTGAAGTACCTCGCCTACCGAAAATATTTTTCGGCTGGAACGTTTAAAACGATTACTGCTGTTGGCGAAAACAATGCATTTACTAAAACCATTTTAGATGCAGCAAAAGCAGAAGGCATGAAAGCCATTGGCATTCAGCACGGAGCCATGCACAAAGCCAACATGAATTACAATTTTAGCCCGGCCGATATGGCGTACCATCCGGTACCCGATTTGATGTTGGTTTGGGGCGAATACTGGAAACAAGCATTGCTTAAGTTTGGCCATTACCCGGAGCAAAGCATTGTTACCACCGGCCAAATAAGAAGCGATGTTATTCAAAATTTAACCCGTACCGCCACCACTACACAAGGACGGTTTAAATTGATGTTTGCCTCTCAACCATTTCGAGATGATCGGGAAAGAATAAAGGCGGCAAAAGATGTGTTTGAAGCGGTAAAGGATTTGCCCGAAGTACACTTGTTACTGAAGCCTCACCCGCAAGAAATGGAAGATGAATTCTTTCATAACATTGCCTGCGAAGTAGGCTGTACAAACTATACGATTGAACGTAGCGATTTATACCTGTTGCTGTCGCAATGCGATGCCCTTATTACCTGTTATTCGACGGTGGGTGCTGAGGTGGTTTACTTTAGGAAACCACTCCTTACATTGGATTACAACAAAAGCGATTTGCAAGGATATGTGGCCGAAGGGGTCGCTTTCTTAACAAGTGGAGCAGCGGAAATTAGGGAAACCGTTGTAAATTTGCAGGAAGGCACTGCTAAGATTAATGCAGATGCTTATGAAAAGTTCATTCATAAGTATGCGCACAAAGTAGATGGAAAAACCAGCGAACGAGTAATTCAAAGCATTAAACACGCCACTCATGAATATGAATGATTTCGAAGAAGTAAATTGTCCGGTATGTGGTTCGGGCGACTATGAAACACTGGCCAAAAAAGGGAAGTTTGATCTGCCATTGAATTATTCGTTGTGCACCAATTGTGGGTTGGGTTACTTGAACCCTCGATGGACAAAAGACCGTTACCAGCATTTTTATCAACACGAATACGACAAGTATTACCGGTCGGATGTATTGACAAAGGAAACAGACGCTGTTCGGTACCGTACTGTGAAGCAGGTGGTAGCAAGAATGCAACAACTGCATCCCTTAACCGCAGCACCTAAACGCATACTCGACATTGGCTCTGGCATGGGATGGTCGTTGGCCTACCTCCAAAAAGAGCTATACCCAACAGCCGAACTATACGCCATTGAACCTTCAGACCATTGTGCCGAAAACTTGAAAGTACTGGGAGTGGAAGTGGTGTCGAGAGATGTCGACAGCAACTGGGACGAACCCCATCAAGGCAAGTTTGACCTCATCATCATGCGGCATGTATTGGAACACTTTATGAACCCGGTAGCAGTATTAAAAAAGGTGGCTGCTACGTTAAGCGAAAATGGGGTGTTGTATGTGGCGGTTCCCAATGCAGAAAATCCGGGGTTTCCCTTATCGAAAAGTTATTTGCGGGTAGTACATACCTATTACTTTACTCCTCACTCTTTAAACAATGTGTTCTTAATGGCAGGGTTGACCACCAAACAAATTCATGCCATGGACACTGTTAACCCTTATGAGCTGTATAGCTTTGCGCAACGATCGGGAACAATGGAGGCACCGGTAATTGATGCGAGGGAGTTTGATGCCCATAAGCAACGCATTACTCGACTGCAAAAAAAGGAAAAAGATGTGCTGTTCAAAGCCGGCAGATTTGTGAAAAGTAGGATGCGTAAGTATTTTGGATAGGAAGTATGTTTTGCCATACCTTTATCACGATTTCATTGGTCTCCATCTAGCAATGTGTACGGGTTTTTGATACTATAGCCAATAATGCTTTTACCCCCAATGCAGATGCTATTAATGATATTTTTGAGTTGCTGATTTTTGCTTCAAACGATGAAACAATAGCTTGGGATGGGACTTATTTTGGGGAACTGGTTGAGGGTGGAGTATATGCATGGCAAGTACAATATGTGCATTACAATTCCCGGCCCCGAAACAAATGTATTACGCAAACACGTTACTGTGGTGCATTAGTTGCTTTGCGCTCCTTCATAAACACTTCACAAATCTTAAAATCCAACTCTGTATCGATGTCAAGCGAGTTAACATCCGAAACCTTATGCACACGCATATCGTCGCCATACAGCGTTTTGTTGGGGTCTAAAATTACCGAGGCACGCATGGCATCTACTACGCCATTTAAGCGATAAATAGGGGGGAGCTGCCAGCTTTGGTTGTACTGATCGATAGGGTATTCGGGCAACAATTGCTCGGCTTTATTGTTTTCCCCAATCTTATACATCCAAAAAGGATGGTGTACACTTTCGGCTTCTGTCATGGTGCGTACCGAATCGGCTTCAGGGTGGTCGATTAACATTTGGATGACACCATCAATAATTTCAGGTGTTTTAAAAGGAGTGGTAGGACGCAGCAATACCACAATGTCGGCCTTAAACCCTTGATGTTCTTCCAGCCATTGCATGGCATGGGTCAATACTGGTCGATCTGGTGTAACATCATCAGCTAGCTTTTCCGGGCGTAAGAATGGTGCATCTGCCCCAGCTTCTAACACAATATCCCTAATCTCAGTACTGTCGGTAGTTACAATAAAGCGGCTAAGCAGCTTGCTTTTTGCTGCAGCTTCAATGGTATATTGAATCAGTGGTTTACCATCTAACAACCGGATGTTCTTATTTTTTACTCGCTTACTGCCCTGCCTGGCGGGTATGATGCCCAATACATTCATGAAGATTCAAATATTTCGTTCATGGCCTCAACAGCCGATGATTCTAATGGTTTTACCGTGGGGAAATTGATGCCCCGTGCGGCAATTAATTTAGCGTTTTTGTTGGAGAATAGAAACTGTTGATACAAGGGCATTTCACTCAACGGGTAAAAGAAAGGACGCGAGTCAATGCCTTTTTCTTTTAGCAGTTGTAAGTACGTATCGCGCTTGTTGTTGCTAAAGGTGGCCGACACCAGCCAGGTAATTTTATGGCGGTGGGGCAAATCGTTGCGCTGAAAGTGAATAAAAGGGTAGTGCCCAAAGTATTGTTTGTATTCTTCTTCAATGGCTTTGCGGTTGGCAAGAATTTGATCGATGCGCTCCAATTGTGCTACCCCAATAGCGGCCTGCAAATTGGTCATGCGGTAGTTGTAGCCCACCACATCGTGCCAGTATTTCTTGTTTCGGCTCATGCCATGGTCGCGGTATTGCTTCATGGTATCCCGCAACTTTTCATCGTTGGTAACGCACATGCCTCCTTCGCCAGTGGTAATAACTTTGTTGCCAAAAAAAGAAAAACAGTTGATGTGCCCAAACGATCCTACTTTTTTGCCCTTGTACAAAGCACCATGTGCTTCCGCACAGTCTTCAACAACCCACAAATGATGAGCTTCAGCCACCGCCATAATGGCTTCCATATCGCACGGTTGCCCGTAAATATGCACCGGAATAATGGCCTTTGTATTCGGAGTAATGGCTTTTTTAATTTCTTCCACATCAATGCACCAACTGTCGGGGTTGATGTCTACAATAACAGGTGTAGCCCCTGCATGCAGCACTGCATTGATGGTGGCTGCAAAGGTAAAGTCAGGAATAATTACTTCATCGCCTTTGCCCACACCAAGCGCCAGCAACGCCAAATGAATAGCAGTGGTGCCGTTAGAGGTGGCTACGCCATATTCGCATTCACAGTACGAAGAAAAATCTTCTTCAAAGCGTCGGATGTAATCGCCAGCACTCGATATCCAGGTAGAAAGAAAAGCATCTACCAGGTACTTGAATTCATTGCCTTCTAAATTAGGTGCGGCTACAGGCAGGTGCAGCTGGTTGGAATATTGAAAATAATCTACCACCACAAAGCCTTCATCTACAATAGGAATGATGCGCACCTTTTGGCTGGCCTTGCTCAACACCTCGTGAATTTCTTCCGAAGCATGGGCATAGGTAAAGTTGGTATTGGTGTGTGCAGCTACTTGTGCTTCCAGCCCAATGCCATCTAATATGAGCCTTCGAATGTCGCCATCGGTAAGAATACCCAACAGTTTTTGCTGCTCGTCGACCACAAACACAGTGCCCAACGCATTTTCGTTGATGATGCGTATGGCTTCAATGATGGTTTGATGTTGTTGACAAAGCAGTTGTTGTAGCATAACTATTTCAATTTTTTCATGAGGTCTTCACACTTCTGGTAATTCGTTTCGTCGTCTTCGTTTTTAACTGGCAATGCCATGGCCTTGGTTAAAAACGCTTTGGCGTACGATTTGTTTTTCATCTTATAATAGGTAAGGGCCAATTCGTACATGTGTAAGCTGTAATTGGGTTCAAGCTTTACTGCTTTCTGGAAATTGATTACTGCATCTTCGAAGGTGCCTCCTTCAGGAACACCACCCATGAAGGTGTTGATCATGGCTTTTTCCATGGCATTAAAATCGGCAATGGTACGGTGCCAACGCCCCATGATGTGGAATGCTCCAGCCAGCTTTGGGTCGAGCTCAATGGCTTTCTCTGCGCGGGCACGGATAATGCGTGCATTCATGAGCTTTTGCCTGCTGCTGGCATTTTCATTGATGCGTCCCAATGCCACCGCGTGGGTGTAATGCGATTGCGCATCTTTGGGGTTGATTCCAATGGCTTTTCGAGCCAATTTTTCCGCTTTTTTGTAATACGCCTGCTTTTCTTTCTCAGTGGGTTGGTGGTACCCTGCTTTAGAATAGGCAAAGCTACAATTGGTGAGGTAGCTTACATTGTTAGAGTCGGCAGCAATCAATTGCTGAAAAATAGCCAGGTACTTATCGTTTTCGCCTGCCTTTTTGTGGGCCAACCCTTTTTTGTACAATACGTCGTTTGATTGGGCACTGCTGCCCATTGAAAAAGCTATGAACAACAGTAGAGTAGAGATGATTCTTAATGTTTTCATGGTCTTGTTTTTCATTCCTAAAATCAAATTCTGCGCCAAGATATTAAAAAGCCCTGCGTACTCCTATCACCCAGCGCATTTTAAAGTATTCAGCATTAGCACTTTCTGCTGCTTCAGCAGCAGGCACCCTGCTCAACAGCATGGGGGCATCAAAGCGTATGGTAAAGGGGGCCGTGGTTTCTAACGGCCCCCATCTTTTAATGGTAAAAGCAATGCCCGCACCAGCATCAATACGCGGGTAAATAAAGGCTAACTTTTCGTGTGGTAAGTTATAATTAATGAATCCGGCATCAGCAAATAAGTAGGGGTCTACACGAAACATCCTGCTCCACCTTCCTGGTTGCCAACGCAACATGTTGTGGAAGTCGAGTTCGAGGTTAAGTGCCCCACCCGAATTGCCTTTATAGGTGTAGCGAATGCTATCCTTTGCACTGGCATGTGGTACCAGGTAACCCGAATAACCACGCAGGTTCAGTCCACCCCCTGCATGAAAATGATTGACGTTAGCACCATAGCCCAACCAATCGTACGGAACAAACCCTACCGAGCGGGTGTACTTGCTGTTCATGAGTTGCTCGGGGTTGGCGCCAGCCAAAAACAAGGCCGATTCGCTGGGGGTATGGCCTGTACCATACTGCGCAAATGCACGTGTTTTTAGCAATAGTTTCCCCAACTTGCTGCGATTGATGGCGGTAAGCGATACCTGGGCATAATCGTATTCGCTGCCTACACTGGAGGCGCGGGTGTTTAATCGAAGGTCTCCATTGCCAATGCCATAGCGGTATACATGAACCAGGCCTAAATTAAGGGTGTTGTTGCGGGCATGCAAGTTCCACTCATTGGGAAACAACAAGTAGTTGAGGTTGGCCGTATCTCTTCTAAAAAGTGTTTTGTAATAAATGGAAGCATACGTTTTTCCCGAACGCGATTTTTTATCCACTCCAATGGTATAGGCCTTGAGTCCATCAAGCCATTTGGCCGATAAGCTGAGGAAGGTCTTGTCGGAAAATTGATCGAGGCTGGTTTTGTAATTAAACCGAAAGGAAATGTTGTCGAAATCATTGTCAACATTGCCGTAGGGTGTTGCCGTTTCAGGATCACGTAAATACTGCGCTACCCCTGTGTTGAGCCAAACGTTGAAATCGAATTGGTGCTTGTAGCGCATGTAATTGCCATTGGCATGCACCCCTACCTTAAATCCATCATATCCGTTGTACCATAGGTCCGGACGCACAAAAGCTTCGTATTTCCTGTAGTCGGGCGGGTTGTATATTTTCGAGTCGAAGGATACGGTAAGGGGCAGGAAAGAACTGTTGTTAAGTTGGTTGATGTCGGCCAGCCGTTCGGAGGGATCAATCACCACACTTTTTATGCCGGATGGAATGATAACAGAGGCCTCGTAAGTAGGGTGCAGCGTGTTCCAGCCTATCCATTTGTTGAGTACCGTAGCATCGGTTTTCTTTATAAACCATGTGTTGGGAATATGGTAATGATGCTGCTTCCCATCTTTGGCGGTTACCATAAAGTCGATGGGCATCTGCATCGATCCTTTGCGCTGAAAGGTAATCACGTATTCGTTTTCTACTTTTCCTTTACGTACCGATTTCACAGCATAGTCAATGCGCTTGCTGGTTTCTAACCACTGATCGAAAAACCAGTTGAGGTCTACTCCAGTGTATTGAATGATGGCAGTCCTGAAGTCTTCCACATAAGGGTGTGCTATTTTCCAGATGCTGAAATAGTGTTGCATGGCTTCTAAAAACAGATCGTCGCCCAGCACATATTGTAGGTTGTACAGCATGGTGGCTGTTTTTACATACACATGGCGGTAGCCTCCGCCATGCTTTAGCCCCACATTAAAACGATCGGAGTGGGTACTTAACGATGGGTCTTCTCCCTTTATCGCATCCGCTAAATAGCCGTAGTAGGCGTTAGAAGGGCGCACCAGCCGGGGTTTTTTAAAGGATCGAACATACCCCGACCGCGAGGGGTTGCGTACTACCGTATCGCCATCTATGTTTTCCAATGCCCAGGCGGTGAGGAATTGAGTAAACCCTTCATCCAATGCGGCCCGGTAGGTTTCGTTGTTGCCCACCTGTCCAAAAAACCAGTTGTGTCCCACCTCATGGGCCAACAACCCACGGTAGCTCGGGTCAAGCCCACCATCAAGCGTAAGCATAGGGTATTCCATGCCATCGCGCGCATCGGCTACAATCATCTTGTGGTAAGTATACATGCCAATGTCGCGCGAGTATACTTCAATCACCTTAGCGGTATATTCAGCAGCATTTTGCCATCCAGCAGCATGCGGTTCCAACGCCAACGCAATGCACTTAATGCCATTCCACTCTGCTTCTCCAATGCGGTAGTTGGGGTCGGCAGTAAAGGCAAAGTCGTGCACATTTTCTGCATGAAACTTCCATGTTTTATGTTGTGTGCTGTCGTAAGGAATAATTTCTGAAGGAGCCGAGTTCCAGGGCTTGTTGGCAAAGTTTTTTAAGTCGAGCTGCTGCCTTAATGCTGGGGGCAGTACTTCTTGCCTGTTAGTTAAGAAGCCAGTGGCATCTACAATAAAGTTAGCGGCAAAAGTAAGCTCCACATCAAAGGTGCCAAAGTCGCCATAAAATTCACGGCCAAGGTGTTGGTCGGTGGTCCACCCAAACTTCCGGTCGTACACCGAAATACGTGGATACCAATGTACCCCATTGTAGTGCTTAGCCCCAAATGCCTGGTACATTTTCATGCGCCTACGCACTGTGCCACCACTGCCAAAATAGGTGTTGAAACCAATGTCGAAAGTAATGGATTCACCACTTTTTAATGGAGCGGGAAGCACCACCTTGAGCAAGGTGTTTTCTTGTTGTGTAGCTACCTTTTTTCCATTGGCAGTGATGCTGGTAATTTTGGTGCCCAATTGATCTTTCTCGTATTTCCCATACCTGGGTGCCGAGTGGTTGGCGCGTTGCAAAGCATCCAAATACGATTCAGGCTGAAAGGCTTCCTGGTACAAGTGAAAGTATACAAAGGTCAAATCATCGGGTGAGTTGTTCCAATAGGTGAGTGTTTCATGGCCTGTAATAATATCGGTTTGCTCATCTACTTCTGCAACAATGGTATAGTGCACGTCTTGCTGCCAATAACCCGGAAAAGGAAGTTTGTTTTTCCAATAGTTAGGATTGTCGGCACTGCGATAAGTGTTAGGAGCTTGCAGCGGATTGTATTGGCACCAGCCAACGCTGCTCAACAGCAATAATCCTATTAATGGTAAGTACTTCATGGGGCTGCAATTTACAACTTTATTGCCGCGAGTGCAGGTGCATCAACTCCCCAATTTCTTACGGGCAGTATGAATACTCTTATTAAGCTCATAGCCAACAAGTAATATAATGGCATTGAAATAAATCCACATCAAGAAACCAATGAGTGTACCAATAGAGCCGTACAACTTGTTGTATTGATTGAAGTTATTGATGTACCACGCAAAGCCAATTGATAATACAATGCACGAAATGGTGGCCAATGTGGAGCCAGCTGTTACTACCCGCCAGGTGTTACGGTCGGTATCGCCTGTATTGTATAAAATAGAGATGGAAGTGATGAACAGCAATACCACGCAGGTCCACTTCGCTACATACAACAAGAAAAACAATACACGCCCTTCAATTACTTCATGTTCGATGAGGTAAGTGAATCCTCTGTCGCTGAACAAGATGAGCATCAACCCGGCAATCACAAGCAGGGTAAGTACTACCATCAACAGTAAGGCTACAAATCGCTGCCGAATGGGATGCCTTCGTATTTCCTGGTAATAGGAAGAGTTAAAACTGGCTAAAATGGCATTGATGCTGTTAGAGGCGTAATACAAAGTAAGGATAAACCCTATTGAAAGTACCGTGTTGTGCTTGCGGGTAATTAAGTCTTCAAGGGTAAGGTGCATGTCTTCAGGCACATGTTGTTTGAGCAACGCCAGAGTATCCAGTTGAAAGTTTTCGATGGGGATATACGGAATGAGCGAGAGCAGCAAAACAATGGTAGGAAAAAGAGCCAGGAAAAGCTTAAATGAAATGGCCGAAGCACGTGTTACCAATGCTCCTTTTTGGATGCCCGCAATAAAAAAGCGTCCTACTTCATACAAAGGTAGCCCATCGAAACCCGGCAGAACAATCTTTTTGGTTAAGTCGAGGAAGGCCCGAATGGGCTTCCAGTTACGGATTTTTTCTCCGAGCGTTTGGGGCATGGTTTAGCTGGCCTTTAAACTCAAATCTAAGCTTTTTACCGAATGTGTCAAAGCCCCAACGGAAACGAAATCCACTCCACATTCAGCATACCCACGTATGGTTTCAAGGGTAATGCCTCCCGACGATTCGGTTTCAAAACGGCCATCAATCAGGGCTACCGCTTCTTTGGTAAGTGCGGTAGAAAAGTTATCGAGCATGATACGGTCTACTCCGCCTACGCTCAATACTTCGTTCAACTCTTCCATGTTGCGCACCTCAATTTCTACCTTCAACGATTTGCCCCGGTCTTTCAGGTACTGTTGGGTGGTAGTAATGGCAGCTTCAATGCCACCGGCATAATCTACATGGTTGTCTTTAATCATAATCATATCGTACAACCCAAAGCGGTGGTTGGTTCCTCCACCAATTTTTACTGCCCACTTTTCTAAAAATCGTAGCAGCGGAGTGGTTTTTCGGGTGTCGAGTACACGGGTATTGAGGCCATCGAGCAATTGTACAATGTGATGCGTTTGTGTGGCAATACCGCTCATGCGTTGCATGCAGTTGAGTACCAGGCGTTCGGCTTGTAAAATGGAACGCGAACTGCCTGCCACGGTAAGCACTATGTCGCCTACAGCAATAGGGGTGCCATCGGTAATGAGGGTGTTAACCACCAATTGGGGGTCTACCTTATGAAAGATTTTTTCTGCCAGCTCAACACCAGCAATCACCCCATTTTCTTTTACCAACAAATGAGCCTCTCCTGTTGCTGTATCAGGAATACAAGCCAGTGAGGTGTGATCGCCATCACCGATATCTTCTGCAATGGCAGCAGCAATAAATTGATCGATGTTCATGCGGGCAAAGCTAGTAAAAAAAGGTGGCTTTGCAGGCAGTGCTAGAAGTCGTCGTTGCTATCTTCAATGTGCAATTGTTGCACATAAAATTTACCGGAAACTTTTTTGATGTTATACGATACCCTATAGGTGCCCTTAGCGGTGGTGAGTGTACCAATAAAGTAATGTACCCCGGTTTTTGCAGACGATCCTTGATGTATAATCTTGAAACTCTTTGGTGGATGTTTATCGAAGAATTTTTGAACAATAGCTGAAGCCTGCTGACGACTGTATACGTTGTCGGTATCCAATACTACCAAATCAATGTTGGTGTTGAAATGTGCCGCCAGTCCAGTAGCGTTCCCCGCCTTCAACAAATTTGCTACTTTATCCGCTACTCCTTGTTGCCCAAATACCATGCTTGAGGCAAACAGCAAAAGGGCAATTATGATTGTTCGTTTCATTTTAAGTCAATGTTAGGTTTGTTTCTACCTATCAAAACAAAGATCAGGCCAAAAGGTGTTCATTGATGAGTAATAAAGGTACTTTTATCTTTTAATTTGACGAAATGTTTAGGGCAAAAATTACCTAATTGATTAGGTTTCAGAAGGCTATGGCTCGGTATTTAAGTGCCATAATCAACGGTTCCAATCCGCTAAGTCCAATCCAGATAGCTTTTCCAACGCTTCATTGTAAGGCAAAAAGTACTCCAACAATTGCTGGCGCAATGCTTCATCCATGGCCGCATAGGTTTGATTAGAACGATTCATCTTAATCATGGTATCGCCAACGCGGGTAAAGGTTTTGTAAGGCAGCATTGCTTTAGCAGCCTTTTTAATGGGGTTGTTGTTGTTCCTCAATTTCATCAACACCTTCGAGTACAACTTTGAATTTACCTGCTGCGTTTTGTTGTGTATCGTTTTTGTTTCTGGTTCAAAAGGAGATAATTGCAGTTGTTGAAACAAGTGTTGACACACCTTTATAGGTTCTTTTTTCAAGGTGTCGAAGCGAATAACATGCACATTATCGGGATTAAAATAGCGGTGCATGATGGCGAGGTGGTTAGAATAAAGCCCCAATCCAATAAACAACCGATACATCAAGTCTTGTTCGTCACCACGGGTTAAAATGCCTTGTAACTCCGAAAAATCGCGCTCCAACCAGCCGTTGGTAACTTCCATGTTGTACGAAGAGTAGGCACGCTCTACAGGATTGCGCACCAGAAATACCAGTTGACAGTTGGGGTTGTGTTCGTGCAGTCGTTGAATGGCCATTTCATCGCTGCAAATGCTCACGTTTTTTGCTACAATGCTTTCGCGATTCGCCTGCTCGAAATATTGTTGAAAGGCCTGCTCATAGCCAGCTTTATAGGCTTCGTTGTCTTTAAAATAGGAAAACTCAGTTTGAGGGTGGCTGACAACATTGGGGTGTTGATTCAAATAGTTCTTGAGGGAGGTGGTGCCTGCTTTTTGAGCACCTACAATCATCAAATCTATTTTTTTGGTCATACGCAATTCAAGTAAGGGCAAAATTACTACTTTTTACCAACATCAAATGTGCCAATTTCCGGTGGTGTGCGAAATAATATGTTATTTTGACCCAATAGTTGTGCGATGAAAGTAAAGCTAATTGTTGTAGGCAAAACCAATCAAGACTACCTGAAAGAAGGAATAGCGCAGTATTTAAAGCGCTTGAAGCATTATATTCCTTTTGACATGGTGGTGGTGCAGGATGTGAAGAATGCGAAGAATAAATCGGAAGCGCAGTTGAAAGAAGAGGAGGGTCGGCTAATTTTAAATCAATTGGATGCGGGAACAGTGCTCATCTTAATGGATGAAAAGGGGAAGGAGTTTACCTCTACGGGGTGGGCCAACTATTTTCAGCAACACATGAATCGTGGTGTACGTAGCCTTACCTTTGTGATTGGCGGTGCCTATGGATTTTCGGAAGAGGTATATCAACAAGCACAAGGCAAGGTGGCTTTGTCGAAGATGACATTCTCGCACCAGATGGTGCGGTTGTTTTTTGTAGAACAGGTATACCGCGCCATGACTATACTTAAAGGACAGCCTTATCACCACCAATAGTTAGCGCATGATAAGAACAACGTATTTCGGCAATTTGGAAATGCAAACCTGGGAGTTTGTGTTGTTGCCAATATACATTGCGATCATCTTCTTCTTTGCCTACCGGTTTGGAAAAGGTAAGCGTTTGCAGTTGCCGGGCCATGGGTACTTCATTTGGGGACTGGCCGCTAAGATTTTTGGAGCCATAGCCTTTGTACTTATTTATATCTACTACTACAAAGGGGGAGATACCATCAGTTACTACCAGTCGTCGATGGCTTTTGCCAACCTCTTTGAGCGGAGTCCGTCCGATTTTTTTCATGTGTTGTTCAGCGAAGCAAGTATGGAAAACCGTTCGTACTTCGACATCAATACCGGATATCCATTGGGCTACATGTATTTCGATACCAAAACATTTACGGTGATTCGGCTGGTATCACCCATCCTCATTTTATCGTTTAAAAGTTACTTGCTCAGCACAGTGGTGCTGTCGAGTTTATCGTATTATGGCATTTGGAAGCTCTATACCATGCTGGTAGAGTACTTTCCCAAAGTATACAAACAACTGGCCCTCACTGTAATTTTTATGCCTTCCATGATTTTTTGGGGGTCTGGACTGTTAAAAGATACGTTTACCCTTTCTGCTACTTGCCTGTTGGTGTATTCCATCAACGAATTGATGATTAAACGCAGGTTCACTCCAGGCAAAATTTTCGGGTTTTTAATAGGCTTGTATGTGTTAATATCCATTAAGCCGTACATCTTTATGGTGTTGTTGCCATGTGCTTTGTTGTGGATTGCCTACACCTTTATTAAGCAAACCAACTTTTGGATGAATTATGTGGTGGTACCCTTAGTAACGTTGTTGGTAGTGGGGGGAAGCCTGCTAATTTTGAATAGCCTGGGCAACACCTTGTCTAAGTTTGCGCTCGATCAGGCATTGGAAACGGTAGTGGTAACCCAGCAAGATTTGAAATCGGATTACTACGGAGGAAACAGCTTTGATATTGGCGATTTTGACGCCAGTATTGGTGGGGTGGCGAGTAAGTTTCCTATTGCTACAGCTTCGGGGCTTTACCGTCCTGGTGTATGGGAAAGTAGAAGTGTGGTAATGATGTTGAGCGGATTGGAAAACCTCTTTTTACTGATACTTACCGCATGGGTGCTGGTAAAAGTGCGTTGGAAGCTACTCAAGCTGATGTTTACTGAAAGGGTGGTGTTTTTTATGCTCATTTTTGCTGTGCTGTTTGCCTTTGTAATAGGAATATCTACCTCTAACTTTGGAGCATTGGTGCGCTTTAAAATCCCGTTGTTGCCTTTCTTCCCTTCCGCTTTATTCATTTTACTGCACTTGCACAAACAGCAGTCAAAACGGCAGCTTACCCATTAAAGCATTTGCTGCAATGCTTCTACAGTATTGTGAATGCCCCGGTATTGAATGGCCACCTCGCGACAGCGTTGGCGTAAGGTTTGTTGGTCTTCAGCCAGTAACGCATTTAACCGCTCCACACCGGCATCAATGCTGGCAGCACTAAAGTCATCAAAAGCCACGCCCACCTGGTGTTTTTCAGCCACCGCATCATCATCGGCAATGCCTTTATTAATGAGGTAAGGAACACCGCACGAAAGGTAGTTGGCCGTTTTTATAGGACACCGGTATTTTTGTGAAGGATAGGGAGGAATGGCCACCAACCCAATATCTGATGCAGAGATGTAGTGTGCAATTTCAGCATACGGAACAGTACCTTGTACCTGATAACTACTAGCGGGCAAATGTTGCCCCAATGCTTGCCTAACCTCTTCTACGTTGTTAGGAGTAATTACCCACAAGTAAAGATCGTTGATGTGGCTTTGCAGTTGTTTTACCCATTGCCCCACCTCGCTTGCCGAATAGTAAATGCCATCAAATTTCCCCAGGTACAGTGCCACACGTTTGTTGTTCAACTGCAGTTGCTCGCGCAGTGCCGCTCGTTGTTCGGGCGAAAATACCAACAGGTCGGTATCAATAGAGGTGGGCACCATGTAGGTGTTGGCGGTAGTGTGCCAATTGTTTACCAATTGCAAGGTATGGGTTGTGGGCACGGCCAGGTGCTTGCTGCGCATTGCTTGTTTGCGCTCCAGGCGATGCAAGATTTTGTACTTCAAACTGCCCTTGCTCCACGTACCAAAGTCGACCATGTAATCGCTATGAGGTTCGAAATTGAAAAGCACCAATTGTAACTTGAGCCAACGCGAAAATAAATAGCTGATGGCTCCCGAAACAGCGGTAAATCCAAGGATGGTTTGTACGTTGTATTGCTTTTTAATGCGTTTAGCCGACCGGTATCCCAGCCATACATCGTAGGCTTTTTTTAACACCAACATGCTGCCTGTGTGGTAAGGAATGGGGTACCAGGTAATGCCATGTTGGTTCAATTCAGCCTGTGCTGCAGCTTGTTCCGACGCGTTCAGTTGATACGCCTCTTGTTCGAAGGTAATGAGATGGAAGTGATGGGTATTATCGCGATTATAAGCCTTGAGGTATTGCAACATTAACCCATGAAAAATAGGGTCTTTGTAGCTGTGGTAAATCAATACGATAACGTCTTTACTCATGCCGTTTCATTACCCGAAGCGCCTTGCCGAGCTTCCATTGTTTGAGATACGAGCGATACAAGATACGCTTGATTTTTGATTTGAAGGTGTGCTGCCCCTCCTCGTTGGGAAAGAGGTGCTGTGCCTTCAGCATACGGTACAGCTTAAAATAACTTTCCTCCAGCAATTCGATGTTCGACATGGCCGAGGTGCCTGTAATGCGGTAATGCAATACTTCTTCGTTCGTGTAATCGTACAGCCGGTTGCTGGCAATGCTCATGTAAAACAGCAGATCTTCGGCATGGGTCATTGTTTCATCAAACTGATAGTTGATGCCTGCTTCGCGCTTTACCATCCATGTATTGCCAAAATAGCATGAGTTGCTTAAAGCAATCAATTCGGGCAACGGATAACCCCTGAAGCGAGGTTGGTAGGTATTGAGTGTTTCGCTCAACGTTTTGTTTTTAAACAACACCTTACCATCTACAAAGCATACTTCCGGGTTGGTATCAAAAACATGGAGTCGAATTTCCAGGCTCTTAGGAGGCATGTAGTCATCGCCATCCAAAAAGCAAAAGTAATTGCCCTGCATGGCTGCCAACCCAACGTTGCGGGCATGACTTACCCCTTTGTTGGTGTCCAGTTGAAACAAACGAATGCGTTCATCATCATACGATTGTACAATGCTGGCAGTGCCATCGCTACTGCCGTTGTCAACAATCAATAACTCCCAATGAGGGTGGGTTTGTTCCAATACCGAATCAATAACCACCCCAATGTAATCGGCTTCATTGTAAGCTGGAGTAATGATAGAAACAAGCGCGGTATTTTTAGAGGAACTCATGCCAATAGTGCTGCAATAGCTTGTAGTTGGTGTTCGTAAGTGTTGTGTTGGGCAAAAGCTATTCTTGCTTCCCGGTCTTCCTGGCTAAAAGCATCGAGCTTGTTAATGTGTTGTTCAAACAAGGCCTCAATAGTGGCTCCCTTCGGGGCCATGGTCAGCAAGTCAGGACGGTCTTTATAAGCTTCGGTATAGTTGGCAATAATGGGTACGCCACTGGCAAAATATTCCAACAGTTTGTGGGTAGAAGCTACATATTTAACGTGCTCTTCTTTGCTGCTGTATGAGAGCAGCAACAGGTGCATTTGTTGCAAGTAGCCAGAAATCATAGCAGCATCCACAGCACCTGTAAGGTGGGCATTGGGCAGTTGCTTGAGTTGGGCAATATGCGCTTCTTGTGCATTGCCCTGAGCGAGGTTGCTGGTCTCGTATGGACCAATAAAAATAAAATCAACATGGGGGTGCCGCTCCACCACACGTAATAATGGTGGCCAGTCGAGGTATTGCATGAGCAAGTTACCTACATATCCTACTTTAATGGTTGCTGCTTTGCCAGGAATGGTAATATGAGGCAATGTTAATGGGGCACGATAACCATGCGGGATTAAATGTGCAGGAGCATATTGTGCTAACATTTCACAGATCGGCTGATTGACTCCCAGCACTACATCAGCGGTATTGCATGCTTGCTTGAGGTTGAATTGTTGGTTTAAGTCAACAATGTGCAAGATCTTTTTGGTACTTACCCGCTTCAGGTTAAAAAAACGCGAGGGGTCGAAATTCCAAACAACAGTAGGGGTACATTGCAAGTGGTTGGCAATAATGTCGAGTTGTTTCTTAATGTACCGTGCAGCAAGGGCAGCAGGCATCTTGTGCAGTCCCCGGTACTTGTTCTTGTAATCCACCACGCTAAGATGGCGGTGTTGGGTAGGGTGTACGACTACGGGAACTGGCAATTCCTGATCAGGTGGGTTGATAAAGTAAACGGTATTGCCAGCCTTGGCTAACGCCTCGGCATAATGGTGCTTGGAAACTTTATTGGTTCCCCACTTTTCGGGCGAGATCAACAGTATGGTTTGTTGCTCAAGTTTCATCCACCTAAAGGTAATTTATTTGACGGATTTGTAGGAGGCCACTGTGGCTTTCAATACTTCCCAATAGCGTTGCCCTACGGCTACTTTCGAAAATCGCTGAAGGGCTTCCCGACTGATGGTGGCTCGATCGTATTCTTGCTGCACCATTTGCTGCAAGGCTGCTTCCCAATCGGCCTGTTCGTTTCGAGCTACCAGCATGCCGTTGCTGGGGTTAATGAATTCAGCTACTGCCGGAATGTGGGTAACAGCTACCGGTGTGCCCGAGCAAATGGCCTCGGCACACACTACCGAGAAGGTTTCGTAGGCGGTGGCATGAATAAATGCCGTTACATGGTGCATGGCAGTGGCTACCTCTTCCTTGGTCAGTCGTCCTAGCAGTTGTACATTGTTTTGTAACCCTTGTTCCTCCACATAGGCCACCATGTCATTCCACAGTGGACCAAAACCACCAATCTTCAATTGGGCATTAGGGTACTGTTTCAACAGGGCTTGAAAAGCCTTGATGAGCACAAACGGCTTTTTTAATGGCCGCCAATTGTTGAGCATAAAGAAGGTGGGGTGTTGAGGTACTTCAATGCGTTCGGGCAGTTGAATGTGTTCCGATACTACATTGGGAACCACCTCGTAATTGATGGCTGTGCCAGCAAATTGAGCAATGTCGTTGGCCAACGCTTCCGAAACGGTGATAACTTTTACCCCATGGTGGAAAATGTGTTTAATGCGATCGAGCTTGGTGGTGTCTTTTGGCATCCCAAAATTGAGGTGGTAAGCGGTCCAGTGTTCGGTGATAACCATTGGAATGGAAAGTAACTGTTGTAGCTTTTGCACCTTGGCACAGTTGGGAAAGGCCACATGAAAATTCACCAGGTCGTACTGTTGGTTGACTTGTTTGCGCCGTAACAATCGTTTCAAATGGCGAAATACAATTTGCTCTTTGATGCGCCATGGTTTTGCACGGGTATGAATGAAGTGCGCTTCTTCATGATCGCTAATGCGTTTTGAAATTACCTTGTTGAAATGCCGGGGTCGTTCTGCCAAATGAAAATGGACGACGTGGTTATGGCAATGGGGTGCCAGGGCTTCTACATGCTCTTTTACAAAAATGGCTTCCGACGGATTGTTATCGTTGGGGTACCAACTGGTAATATGAAGTACGCGTAAACTCACTAGAGGTAAATTTTATACAACCGGTTTCGCAAGTAGGTTTTGAACTTTTCTTTGCTGGCGCGTTTCCAAAAGCCACCAGAATAGGGCATGGGCTCATACCCCCAGTCATTAAGCACATGCGAAAACATGCGGTTCGCATAGTACACTTCAATAGGAAGAATATCGTTTTTCCATCGGTGGAGCCTACTGGCATCAATGCCCGTAAACTTTTGCCCGCTCATGCTGTTCCCTTCCCAGGCTTCGCCCATAGAGGTAGGATGCAGTAAATTTTCGTGAGGAACAATGTTTAAAAAGGAAGCAATTTGCTGAATACTACCTTCAGGATCTTGCACCAGATCCTCGTATTTTACTACATGGTAATCGTGGGGCAGGTACCGCTGATTTTGATAAAGAAAGTGATACCCTATTTTTAATGTGTTGAGCACCTCGATGATGGAAGGGAAATGCCCGGGGGTTTTAAATTTACGCAACGATACCAGGTTGGAGTAAGGGTTGCGCACAATGTGTATGAATTTAGCGTTGGGGTACAGTTGCTTAATGTTGGCGGCAAATTCAGCATGTTCTACCGATTTCTCTACCACCCGTTTGCTACAAGGTTGCTGGTGCAACGCCTGATGTATGGCTTGTACATATCCCTCAAAAGCAGCTTTTTCCTGCTTTGGGTCAACTGTACCTAAGGTGGTTTTGAAACTACCAACATCAATTTTGCCTACCATGTTGGAGTCTGAATAATCGTCGGCAACAGTATTTACCTGCTCCATCCAATTGACCATACGCTGGGTAGTGGTTTCAATAGAAGCGTTTTGATGTTGCTGCCGGTAGGGGTAAAGAATGTCGTTGCCCATCCATTGGAAGAAATGCGATTCAAAAGGGATGACAAACAAGTCGGGATGCCCGTCTAACAAACTTCGCAATAAGCTGGTGCCGGACTTGTGTACGCCTAACAGAAAAACAGGGGCCTCATTCATACTTCCCACAGCTGGTTAACGCCACAATATAGCGAGGTTTTTTTGAATAAGTTGAGCAAGCTGCTCAATTTCGGGTTGGTACTCGTCGAGCAATTTTTGTCGCAATGTATCCTCCATTTTAAGGCTGCTCTTAGAGGTGGTGTTCATTCGAACAATTTTACCCACCAACCGGTGGCGTATGTTGGATGGAAGTATTTTGCCAGCCATCTTCATCAGCCGTGGTGGTTTGCGCAAGGTTTTTCGCAGGGCAAACGAACGGTCTACCTGCCCTTTGTTACGTACGCTAAGGTCGGGGGTAAAGGTGTCGTCTACCTCTAAAAATTGCAGTAACTCGCGGTAGATGGTAGCGGCATCGTTTTTCAGTTCTTCCAATAAAATTACCTTCACATTTTCGGTGCCGAACACCTCTAAATAGTGTTTTACATAGCTGCTAAAGCGGGCATTGCTGCGGTAATACATGCCTTCTAACCACCCCACTTCTTCGGGGCGGTGCAACCCCTGCTTGCGATCGTTTTCAAGTGCCAGTGCTGCCTCAACAGTAGGAGCATCTTCGCGCCCGGCAAATTTTCGGTGTTCGTACAACGACCATATCATGTCGGCAGGGTTGCGCAGTGTGATGATAATTTTTGCATCAGGAGCAAATGCTTTGATGCGGTGGGCAGCGTCGTGCGAAAACAACTGACAGGCCGATGCTTCGCCCACCCTGGCTTCGTGTTGTGCCGGCTCAAAGTGGGTGAGGTACTCTTCTAGCGTATTGGCATTTTTCGACCCTGCATTGATGAAGGTGAGGTCGGTAGCAAAGTAGTGCAGCTCTTTAATTTCCGGCATAAAGATGTCGGGGTGCTGCTTGAGGTAGTGAAACAGGGAGGTAGTTCCACACTTGGGGGCGCCTACAATGAAAAAATTCGGTTGCTTCATCAAGCTGCTAAGTTAAGGCATTGTTGATCAATGATGCCAACAATTGTGCTTGATGTTCTCTAGAATAATAGGTGATTTGTTCGTCGATGCCTTCGTAATGGAGCTGTCCGGCCTGCCATTGCGCGTACCAGGTGCCGAGTTGTTGGGCCACTTCTTCGGCACTGTTGGCCACTACTCCAGCCCTGGTGGTAGCCATCAATTCTTCAATCACATCTTTATCGTTAGGAGCAATGAGGATGTTGTTGCGCGTAGCAAGGTATTCAAATATTTTTCCTGAATAGGTGCCGCGGGTAGTGGTCCATGCAGGGTAAAAAAGAACATCGGCATTTTTCAACAGTTGCAACGCCTCTTCTCGCGGTACACGATCCGATGCTTCAAAGCAATCCATGAGTCCTGCCGCTTCAAACAGCGATAGGATGTAATCGCGGTTGTTGGGTTTAAGCCCAATGAACGATACTTTCATGCGGTGCTCCGGATGTTGTTGAATGAATTGCTGAACCCCTCCAATGAAAGGCCGAAGGTCTTGCTTTTCATACAAGGTGCCAATGTGAGCAATGGTAAAATGTTGTTGCGGCTGTTTCTCTATGCCTTCAAATAAAGGCAATTCATATCCATTGGTGATGCGATGCGCTTTTACATGGAGTCGTTGTGCCAGTGCATTGGCCCATACGCTGCTGGTAGAAACAATGAACAAGGCTTTACTGAGCCATTGCTGCAAGTATTTCTCGGTAAGGGCAATGTATTTTTTTTCTTTGGGAGCGGGCACAAAGTCATCAGCAGCCAGTCGATTGTCGTGCATGTCTCTAAAATCCACTACGTAGGGAATGCCAAATTTTTCATGGACTTCGTAAGCAATGCGGGCGCTGTAAAAAGGAGCAAAAGAGGTCAGCACCAAATCATAGGTAGTGGTAGTGAGGTGTTCCCATAAAAAAGACTTAATGCTGCGATAGCTGTTATAGGTATGAATATGAAAGTGTCCTCGGGCATTCATACGATAGGTAATGGCCTTGCGTACTGGAGGGGCCGCATTAAAAAAACGGTGGGTGCTTTGCATGAATTGTGGCGTGCGTTTTACCCGAATAACACGATAACCATCTTGCTCTTCAACCAGGTAGGGAGGATTGGTAGGGGCGTCTTCCAGCAATCCCTTGCTGTTTTTTTGGTCCCACATGTGCGTCACCACAGTAACTTCTAAATGGTGTTTCCCCAGGTGTTGCGCAAAAGAGTACGGACGAAAAGCGGCAATGATGTTTTGTGGAGGAAAATGGTAAGATATGAGCAAGATCTTTTTGGTCATGGGCGGCTCAAACAAGGGCGTCGTATACCTGTTGCAACGACAAGCTATTTTTCACAATATCGTAATTTTCTTCCACGTGCTTTCGGGCGCGAGTAGCAAAGCGATGGTATTCTTCTTGTTCCATATGGTACAATTGCTCGATGTATTGTGCCAGCTGCTCTACGTCTTTTTCTGGTGCCAGCCAACCTGTTTGTTCATGGATCACTTCGCAAGGAATGTCGCAATGCCGGGTGGCAATTACGGGAAGCCCGGTAGCTTGCGCATCAAGCAATACAATGGGAGCCCCACCTTCGCTGTCTTTATTGTCGGAATAGCAGCTGGGGTGAATGAAACCATCAAATTGTTGGAGGAACGTATGCAGTTGTTTGAAGTCGATGCTTTCTTGCAAATGTACTTTGCTACCAATGCCCAATTCGGCAATCAGGTCAATAACTTTTTGGCGCAAGGCCAGGTTGCCCTTTCCTACCAGGGTAAGTTGCATGTTAGGGCATTGCTGTAAAGCTTTAGCAAATGCCTTAACCGTATACTCATGCCCCTTCTTTTGTGCAAAGGAAGCCACTTGTACCAGGTGTAAATGTTGAGCAGCTTTTGCACGGGGGTGAAAGCCAATTTGCGCTGTTTTTACACCGAGCTTCACCACCTTTACCTTGCTTTCGGGGCATCCTTTTTTGAGCAAGAGCTCGGCTCCATGGTCGCCCTCGCACACAAAGGCCTGGGCTTTTTGAAAAAGTTCCTGGTAGCGCTGTTCCCATTCGGGTTCGTTGAAAGGGAGTTTTTCGTAATCCCACCCGTAAAAAGATACCACATGCGGCACTTGCAGTTGCTCAGCCACCTTGAGGTGAAACCACCCTGTGTTGGCAAAGTGGGAGTGCATCACATCAATTTTTTTGGCGTACTTCATCAGGTGCCTGAGGTAAGGATCAGTAATCCTGGATGTAAATTTATCGAACAGATGGTCTCTTCTGGCCGGAATAAATTCAAACGCTTCATCATTGAATTTACCATTGTACTGCCGGGCACCAATAACATTGGTGTAGGGCACATGCTTAATGATGTTGTACGCCCAGTTTTGGGAGTCGGGAAGATAGGTTTGAAAACATTGGAGAATGCGCATATTGCTATTTCTTAAACTTGCCCATCAGGGTATCTTTTAAGTCGGTATAAGCCTTAATTCGAAAGGCCAATACCAGGGCCAAATAAACGCAAATTCCAGCAAACACATCTACCAACAACAAGTATTTCATAGCCAGTTGGTCGGCCAAAAAGAAATTGAGGCCAAAAATAGCAAGTGCCATGGCGGCAGCGCAACCAAGTACCGACAACAGGTTGACCACCATTTCTTTAATGGTAGTTTCAATGAGCTGTCCTACTTTGTAAAACTCAAGCACCCCACTTAAGAGTGTTGCACTGAGGTAGCCAATGGCCACGCCAATAATGCCCCACTGCAAGCCTATAACAATGCCTACAATCATCATGGGTTTGGTAATTAAACCAATTTTGAGTTGCAATTTGGTGGCTCCTTGCGATAAAAAGATGTTGCCATTAAGGGTGCCTATAGATTGGGTAAGACCAAGCACAGATAAGATTTTCAAAATAGGAATACAGGCCTTCCATTTTTCTCCAAACACTACCAATACAAAAGGATCGGCCGTTACAATAAGTCCGGCCATCATAGGAAAAGTAACCAGGGCTATGGAGCGGGTCATGCGGAGGTAGATGCGTTTTACACGCTGCTTATCGTCTTGTATGGTAGAAAGCGATGGAAACATGACTCTTGAAAGTACCTGCGAGATGTTGGTAAGAGGCAACAGCATAACGGAGTAGGCTTTGCTATATATCCCCAACTGATTACTCCCTAAAAATTTACCGATAAGCAGGTTGTCGGTGTTGCGTGCCCAGTAGTTAAGGGTACGTGTACCTAATAAAGCCAGCCCGAAATCGAGCAACATTTTTAAAGAAGCTTTGCTGAATACAAATGATGGGCGCCACTTGCTGGCCACCCAAAGCCCAATGGCCGATACCAGCGACATGGATAGCGACTGTGCTACAATGCTCCACACGCCATAACCGTTAACGGCCATTATAATGGCAATAGAGCCTGATACGATGGTGGTAGTGATGCGTACAAAAAAGAGGGTTTTAAAGTCGATTTTTTTGGCGAAGATGGAGCTTTGTACAATGCTGAATGAGCTGATGAGGAAGTTAAATGCCAGCACCATGGTCATGTCGGTAAGGATGGGCTCGTTGTAAAATTCGGCTACAAAGGGGGCGACACCAATAATAATGAGGGTAAGTGCAGCACCTACCATAATGTTAAACCAAAAGGCGGTGCTGAGGTCGGCCTGGCTCACTTCTTTTTTATGGATGATGGCACTGCCCAGCCCAAAATCGCGAAAGATGATGACAAAACCGGTAACTACCGTTACCATGCCTACCAGTCCAAATTCTTCGGGCAATAATAGCCGGATGAGCACAATGGAAATGATGAATTGTACTACCTGTCGAATAATTTGGGTGGCAACACTCCAAAAGATGCCGCTGAGGGTTTTATTTTTTAATTCACTCATGCAGGGTAGCCCAATTGATGCATGGGAGCTTCACACACCAAATTTATGCGTTGTAGGTTATCGGCTCCAAAAAAATCGATCCATGAAATGTTTTTATCGCCTGCCGGTTGGTATTGTACGTCTACTTCTCCAGCGATGTCGTGTTGCATCTCCATGCCCAGTTCTTTTATCAAGGAAGCAATGGTAGCAGCTTTGTTGGCTAAAAAGTCTTCGTATTTCAGCAAATGCATTTGCGTTTGGTGTTGCAAGTACACTGCGGCTGCCATGCGCCAGCGCTCGGCCAATACATCAATATAATGTGTACAGGTCATGCCCCATACTTTAGGGTTGATGAGGGTGTTGTGTGTGCCAAACTTTTCCAGTGCTTCAGGTGTTAATTCGCTCAAGTTGCCGGGCACCTTATAGCGGTTAAGCATGCTGCGAATATTATCGCGTGGGTCGCGTACAATAAATACATATTGTGCTTGTGGGTGAAGTTGTTGTACCTGCGGAAACAGGAAGGTGAGGTTAGGCTCTTTAATGACTGCAGCAGCAAAATGTTTTTTATCCTGTTGGGCCAAATCGGCTAAACGAAGAGAACCATCCATTAGCCCTACAATGTTAGGAGGCCAGCAGGCAGGAATATCAACTGTTTTGCTTTTGCCCATGGCGTCGGCCAGCAGGTGGGTAATGATGGAAGTACCCGACTTTTGGTTGCCCAGCACAACGATAGGAGCGGGGTTGATGCGCTGAAAAGCATTACCAATGCGTTGGGTTACTTGATGCATCTTCCTCTTCATGCAACAAATATCAACAAATTTCTTGGATGTTATTGGAGGTAAATGTGGCAGCCATTGAGAACGATAGATTCGTATTCTAGGTGGGCATCGGATGGGGCAATAGAGAGGTGAACAACGTGCCGCTCAGTACCATGGTGCTGTACAAAGCAAGCGGTGGTGCCTGCCCTGAACTTTTGTAGCAACTCCTCTGCGGTATCGTTGGCAGTTAATGCGTAGTCGTTGCTTTGTGGGGCATTAAAAAATTGATAGTTGCCAATCTGTGGCGTGGCATTGGCGTCGTAATGTGCTTTGTTGCCAAGGTATTGGCGAAAGGCTTCAATGGAAATGCGGGCAGCATTTTTTCGAAAGGCATTCACATTGTCGGTAGGCGCTATGGCAATGCGCTCTTGCAGCAATACCTTTCCGGCATCAAATTGCTCGGATACCTGGTGAATAGTAATGCCCGATTCAATTTCATTGTTGCGTATGGCCCAGTAAAAAGGAGCACAGCCGGCATAATTGGGTAACAACGACCAGTGGATGTTGGAGGAGCTGCTTGATACAGCAATCTGGCTTGCAGGAATCAATCGCATAAACCCCAGGCTACACAGGTAATCGCAAGGAACAGGGGTGAAGTTGGCGGGGTCGTAGAAACGAATGTTGTTTTTATGCTTGTTCAGGTAACCGTAAACTTTGGCCTGTTTTTTCTTGCCATGGTACTGGAGGCTCAACACATGTTTTTTGCGCTTCAGGGCAGGCAAGGCAAGGAAACGATCTACCAGTTGCTTGCTGTGGTTGGAAAAGTAAATACAGGTAATTTCATATTGAGGCATGGCCATCAACTCGGGCAGGTAGTGGTATAGGTACGACCCGATTTCGGTGAAGATAACGGTGCTATACTTTTTGGAAGGCATAAAGGTTTTCTCCTTCTTTATTGAATTTGCTCCATTTGGCGCGTAACCCTTGAGGTTTATTGTAGTCGAGCTTTTTATGGGCTACAAGCCTAAAGCCAGCTTGTTTAAACAGTTGAATGTACTCCGAAGGTTGGCGACGGTTGATGTAATTATCGTCTTGTGTGGCTTCTGTGCGTTGCTTAGCACTGCGCTCGCCGATGATGGCATAGCCTCCTGGCTGCAAAACACGGTGCCCCTCTTGTAGTGTTTGCAACAACTCATTGTCGTTAATAATATGCTGCATTACCCAAAAGGCAAAGAATAAGTGGAACTGATTGTCCTGGTGAGGGATGCGATGGTCGTTCATCAATTGAAAATCGGCATCAATGGAAGCCTTTGCTTTGGCCAACATGCCCTCCGAAATGTCTACCCCACTATACTGGTGAGCCATGTTGCACAAGAGCTCGTAGTTGCGGCCAATGCCACAGCCATAATCAAGCACATGATCAAACATTTTTTTGCCTTCTCGTTGTAAGAGTTGCTGCATGATTTCAGTAATCATGGCATGATGATAGGTATGGATGCGGTTGTTTTTTTTGCCTACCTCATCGTTCGGATCAATCACTGGTCGTAGCCCATCTTTTTCGCTCAGTGCGTTCCAGTACTTTTTATTCCAGTCGATGCCCATATTACTTTTTTATTCGCCCTACTAATTTAGCCAACTTGTTTTTACGCTTGTTGGTTTGGCTCCATACGTACGACATGTGCGCTTCTGCACCAAAACTACGCTTAAAACGGTCAACACCTTCGTGCTGGCCACTGGGGTTGAAATCAAACCACTGGTACCCTTGCTCGCAACTGTATTGAATAACATCGTGCATCAATAAGTTGATGGGACGTATGTCGTAATGGTCGTGATCTGATGCGCCATGCCAATAAATGACATGGTGTTGACTCATTACATACAATCCGCCACCAATAATAGCACCATCCAATTGAGCCACCCACAGTTGTGTGGTGTCGAGCTGTTGTTCCCAAATGGTTTCAAACAAAGCCCATTTGTAATTGGAAGTAGTAGTATCGCCCCAGCGTTTCAACGACTTTTGGTACACATCAAAGTATGCTTTCCAATCGGCAAGGTCGTTGGTTCTTTTTACAATTACACCATGGTTAATGGCTTTGTTGATAGAAGATTTGTTGCCACGGTTAAAGCCTTTCTTTACCGCTTCAAACCCTTCAGAAAGGTCGATGGCCATGGTGTGTTCTTCACGAATAGCGAATTGATCAAACCCATGAAGTGGAGCGTAAGGACTCACACGCACCATAATGTCTTCCATTGTTTTTTGCATCCATTGCATCAACAAGTTGATGTGCGCAGCAGTCAATTCATCTTTACTTATCCAGCCGCCATAAGTGCCTGCGGTGGAGGAGGAATATTTTTTAATCAGCCCCTTGTACAGCTTTACAAAAGTGAGGGGTACAATCAGTGTTTTGCCATCGCTAAATACAATGTGTCTTGTATCGATTTGGTGTTGAGGGTTAAAGGCATGCCATAGCTTCATCCAATCGGACGAGTGGAAAAAGGTGGCATAGGGGCAGTGCTGGTAATGGGCATTCCACTCCTCAAAAGTAGCGGGTTGATATGAGGTGATGGTTAACGGCATTAGACAGACAGTGGGCGTTGCGCCAACGTGGTAGTAATGGCATTGCAAATGGTAGCAACTTCTTCAGTAGCTAAATCGTAATACATAGGCAGTCGTAGCAAACGTTCACTTTCTTGATCGGTGTGAATAAGCGGAGCAGTGCTTCCGAAGTGCAGTCCTGCTTTAGCTGAATGCAGTGGAATGTAATGAAATACCACCTGGATATTTGCTGCTTTTAACGCATTGATGAGGTGCTGGCGTTCGGCCAGGTTGCGAAGCTTGATGTAAAAAATATGGCCATTGTGCTCGCATCCTTCTGGCACATGGGGCAATTCAATAACTCCTTGTTCAGCCAAAGGCTGCAACAGTTGATGGTATTGTTGCCATAAAGCTTTTCGCTTTGCGGTAACAGCAGTGATGTGCTCGAGTTGTGGCACTAAAAAAGCGGCATTGAGTTCACTGGCGAGGTAACTGGAGCCAATGTCTACCCAGGTATACTTATCGACCTGGCCACGCAAAAATTGTGAACGGTTGGTGCCCTTTTCCCGAATAATTTCTGCACGCTCTATAAACTGACTGTCGTTGATGAGGAGTGCCCCTCCTTCGCCACAGTGAATGTTTTTAGTATCGTGAAAGCTGAAGCATCCGAAATGCCCAATGGTGCCTAATTTCTTACCGTGGTAGGAGGCTCCAACACATTGAGCGGCATCTTCTACTACGTACAACTGATGGGCATTGGCAATGGCCATAATGCGTTCCATGTTGCACCCCACCCCGGCATAGTGCACCGGTACAATAGCACGGGTACGATCGGTAATGGCTGCCTCAATCTTTTCTTCGTCGATGTTCATGGTGTCGGGACGAATGTCGGTAAACACTATTTTGGCTCCGCGCAACGCAAAAGGGTTGGCAGTAGATACAAAAGTGAAAGAAGGCATAATGACTTCATCGCCCGGTTGAATGTTGAGCAGCAGGGCAGCTAATTCCATAGCATGGGTGCACGAAGGAGTAAGCAATACTTTTTTTGCCCCTGTACTTTCTTCCAGCATCGACTGGCATTTTTGGGTAAATGGGCCATCGCCTGAAAATTTACCACTGGCAATAGCATCATTTATATATTTTTGTTCCTGTCCTGTTAACAAAGGACGATTGAATGGTATCATCAAAAGTCGATTATGGAATTAGTGTTTGCCACCAACAACAAAAATAAGATAAAAGAAATTAAGCGAGTGCTTCATAAGCACTTCGATGTAAAAAGCATGGCCGAGATCGGTTGTCACGACGATATTCCTGAGCCGCACCCTACGTTGGAAGGGAATGCGCTGGAAAAAGCGCAGTACATTGCTTCGCGCTACAGTGTAAATGTATTTGCCGACGATACCGGACTGGAAGTAGCTGCGCTTGATGGAGCGCCCGGAGTATATTCGGCCCGCTATGCCGGCCCGCAATGCGATGCCAACGACAACATGAACAAACTGTTGCAAGAGATGGAAGGGAAGGAAGACCGGAGTGCCTGCTTCCGCACGGTGGTAGCATTGATTTTAGATGGCAAAGAGCACTTGTTTGAAGGCCGGGTAAACGGACAAATCTTAACTGAAAAAAGAGGAGGCGAAGGTTTTGGTTACGACCCCATCTTTATGCCCGATGGGTTTGAGGTAGCGTATGCTGAAATGGACCTGGACACAAAAAATTCGATCAGTCACAGGGGCAAGGCAGTACGTAAACTGGTGGCATTTTTAAATGAAAAGCAATTGTAATTCCTGACGGTGCTATTGCATGGCATCTTCTACCATCATTCCAAACAACTCTTCTAAAGCAAGGCCATGTGCGGCTGCTTGCTGAGGAATTAAGCTTTCGCCAGAAAGCCCAGGAACAGTATTGACCTCAATAACGTAAGGCTCATCGTTTTGGATGATGTAGTCTACCCTTGCTAAACCAGTGAGGCCAAGAATAGCAATGACTTCTTTGGTAAGCGATTGAATTTTGGTGGTCATGGCATCGGAGATGCGTGCAGGGGTAATTTCATCTGAAAGCCCTTTGTACTTTGCTTCAAAGTCGAAGAACTCGTTTTTAGATACAATTTCCGTAATGGGCAGGGCCACGGTTTGCCCAAGCAAGTGGTAAATGCCACAAGTAACTTCTGTACCATCAATAAAGGCTTCTACAATCGCTTCTTCACCATGTTCTAATGCTTTGGATACTGCTGCTTCAACGTCTTCTTGTGCAGTAACACGAGTAATCCCAAAACTCGATCCACCATCGTTGGGTTTCACAAAGCATGGAAGCCCCACGGTAGCTACTATGGCAGCAGCATCTACAGTGCTATTTTTACGCAATACTACCGCAGCCGCACAGGTAATGCCATTGGCCTTAAGAATAGTGTTGCACGCATGTTTATTAAAGGTAAGGGTGCTTACCAACTGGTTGCAAGTGGTGTATGGAATATCGATGAGGTCGAAATAACCTTGTAGTTTCCCATCTTCACCCGGAGTGCC
The DNA here is from genome assembly GCA_963669295.1 of Flavobacteriales bacterium. Lineage (GTDB taxonomy): Bacteria > Bacteroidota > Bacteroidia > Flavobacteriales_D > CALLUQ01. The sequence goes on along the minus strand of OY769938.1, from coordinate 612,004 downwards.
ATGAATGCCAATAAAAGCACAATCGAAATTGATTTTACGACCATTGATGGTGGTGCTAAAATCGTTTTTATCTACCGAATATTCGTTGCCTTCATGCAGCACCTTCCAATTGGTATCGGTAATCACTACATTATATAGGGCGTATTTTTCTTTGTTGAGGTGGGTGAGAATGGTTTCCCCACTTTGAAAGGAGATTTGCGCTTCGTGCGAGTAGCCTCCCGTAATCACAGCAATGTTTCGCATGGTTGTACTATTAATAAAACAAATGTAGGATAGATTGCTTAGGGGGGGAGAATAGTGTAACGGAATTTATTAAACACTTATTGTTGATGGCGGGAAAAGCAAAAAGAGTAAAGACTGATAAGCTGCCTTTGCTCTAGTACTTTGTATGGAGTTATGGGGCTGTTTACAAGTGTACACTGTAACCACATTCACTGCTTTAGCGTCCAACTTTCAAAACAACCCTATGTTCCCCGTACGCTACTTTTTTGTCATTGCCTGCTTATGCTCCTGGGCAGTATGGATACCCCTTGCCCTTTCACGCGCTGAAATAATTGCTGTAAAACTGCCCATGCCACTTTACTTCCTGGGAGCTTTTGGCCCTATGGTGGGAGCATTGTTTGCAGTGCGGAAATTCAAGCCCATGCCCGTAAAGCAATGGCTTCAACAATGCTTTAGTTTTCGCACGTCGTTGCGATGGTATGCTGCGGCAATATTGTTGCCTTTATTGATTTATGCATTAGCTGCCCTGGCAGTGTATTGGTGGAACCCCAATGATTTGCATTTCAATGCACCACTCAATGGTATTGTGGTGTTTTTTTCGATGCTGTTTGTAGTGGTAGGCGAAGAGTTGGGGTGGCGTGGTTTTGCGCTGCCTTATTTGCAACGACGCCATAACGCGTTGGGTGCTACGCTATGGGTTTGGTTGATGTGGGGAATATGGCACATTCCTGCCTTTTTTGTGAGTGGTGTTTTTACCGATGCTACTGCATTAATGTTGGCGTTTGTAGGGTTTATGGCATTGCTATTGCCATTCAGCATCGTGTTTACCTGGCTACACAACGCCTCGGGAGGGAAAGCCATGATGGCGGTATTGTTGCATGCTGCTGTAGCTGCGGCCAGCACCACAACGAATGTGGCAGCAGTACAACCGGTAGCCTTTGTAGTGGCTTTTACAGGCGTTTTCTTGTTGGTAGCAATAGTGATGTTGGTGCGTTTTAAACAGCAGCATTTGGCATTTAAACAGCGTACACAACTATAGGCAATGAGGTTTCCGTATGCTTGTAGCGTACAAAAAGTTTGCTAACTTATAGGGGTGTTTGCACCTGCCTTCAATAAGCGTACTTCACGAGTTGCCAATCATTACGGGTTGGCACAACCATCATTTTCAAAACCAACACAGGTTTCGCAAAGTGCCTTTCAAGCAATGGCCAACAGCAGCCCATTGGTGATGCAGCAGCAAAAGCAATTGCAAAGCTGTTTTGGAGCGGTAGTACAGTTGGCATTTAACAAAGGAACTACTAATCCTGCCAACCAGGCAGCAGCAGTTACGGCTCGACGAAATGATGCTAATTCGAGGCATCGGTTCAATGTGGCTACGGTAACCATTAACAGCGTAGCAGGAGCACATACGCAAACCAAAAAAAGTGCTGCCGCTGGCCCGAACCACCATGCCGAACGAAGGGCCTTGTTTCATGCGATGGATGCAGCAGGCATTGGTGAAGGTCATAGCAATAATAATGGCACTACCACCGGTGGGGCATTGCACGGAGGAGAATTTACGTCCATCAATGTATACAGCGAATTTCCCATTTGCGATCGTTGCGACCCTTATTACCAAAACATACATGATAGCATTACGGGCAACATTGATTTTAACTGGTCGGAAGAATTGGATGATTGGTATGACCTGAGCGGTCTGCAAAAAAGGACAGCTTTTAATAACCACCTGGAAGCTGTGCTCCCCGAAGAGGATGAAGAGGAATTACCAGATGTACATGATGCAGTAGCGGTGCCTCTTGCTATCGCACGCGCATTACCTTTGCCTGGAATAAATGGCAAACGTCACCCAGAAGTAGAGCTTAAGCAACGCCCTAAAAAAAACCGACGAAAGGGAGGAATGAATGCCTCAAAAGCGGCAATGAAACCCTATAAACCACCGCGCCGACGTGATGGCGGTGGTGATGGCGGTGCTGGAGCCGGGGGAGGAATAGGAGTAGTTTAGTAAACACTTATTTCACGACTCAAATTCCAGCTTTGTCATGCCTGTACGGTAAGAGAATATACTATTAAAAGTGCCACTCTTATTGAAGTAGTTCACCGTTTTTACAAACTCCGGAAATTTTGGATACATATCTGCAACCAGTTCTGCCCCGTTAATCATGCTGCAAATTTTACCCCAATGCGGTCGTGCGCCATAAGGCAGGAGGTTGAGCTGCATACGGTCCAGCATCTCTACCGCTCCGGTAGCACCAATGAGCGAAGGAATTTCAATCATACACGTATCGGCCCCATATTCGGGCGATAAATAATCGTTGTTGGCTTTTACAAACCGCAAGCACAAGGGGGCAGTAAGGTAGGCTTCCGATGTTTTTGACAGGGTCACTGTGGCCATGATTTCATCCACCGCTTTTAAATAGCTGTGTTGATCGTTTACCGGAACACCGGGCTCTACAGAATAGCCTGCATTTTTAAAAGCTAATGTTCCCTGGTTATACACATCGTAGCTTTTGCCAATCTTTCCGCTGCGCGATAACAACGATATGATGGTAATTTCATTCATTAGTGGAGTAAGGTGGGGATGTTTGTTGAGTACCAGCAAAATGAGTTTGGCAGCCCATTCGGCTACGGTGCTGTCTTTGTCTTCGTGTGCTACCGTTTCTTCTGTGGTACCGTGCGAACCATTGGTGAGCACCTCTTCTAAAAAGTGCTCCAGTTGATGCGGGTGCTTAGACTCCCTGGCTTGAAGTGTCTCAAACCTCTCCTTGCTTATTTCTGTTTGCACTTGTACAGCGCAGGTATGGTCTTCTTGTGGGTCCCATTTCTTTGCTGTTTTGTAAGGATTAATGGTAACCTGTGCCCGGGTAGGAGGGGAAGTACCATCGGGATTTGGTGCAATATGATCGCCTTTGTGGTTGATGATGGTAAAGAAGCTGCCATCTTCCAACATGGGACGCACCGTGCTCCAGTTGGTAATCCATACCCGTTGTTCTAAGTAAAATGTTTTTACCGGTTGAATAATAATGGAGTATACCAACCCCATTAACCCAAAGCCTACTACGGCAGAGTGAAATTTATCGTCGTTTTGTATCAATTGGTAATCATCACCGCTGTACTTGGTGTTGAATGCAATAGGATCGGTAATGCCATTGGCAGGCTCTAACCGGTAACATTTACCATTATCGGCAACCAGTTCCATGGAGGCTACCATGTCTGACATGCCATCTACACGTATGCCAGTGCCGTGAGTAGAGGTAGCAATGGCACCATAAATGGTTTCCTGATCAAAGGCCGCCATGGTAGGCAATGCCAGCCCCATTTGATCCAATGCCTCGTTTAAATCTTCTACCATCATGCCGGCTTCGCAGCATACATACGCATCGGAATGTGGTTTTAAAGTGTCGTCTAATTCAAGCACTTTGTTGAGTTCGAGCATGTCTACTAAAAAATCGGTGGCATTGGCTACATCCGAAAACGAATGCCCTTTACCCACAGCACGTACCATTACTCCCATAGCAGTAGCATCTTGCACGATTTTAATCAGCTCTTTTTTTGAGGTAGGGCGGAGGTATTGTAAGGGCTGTACCCGTTCCAGGTGAATGGTGTTTTCCCAGGTTTGCCGAAACGTTGTTGTGGCATCTTCGGTAATATCTTCTTCTTCCGATGCCATGGATTCTACCACTTCGCGCAAGTGCTTGACCAGTTGTACCGGATCTTCGAGGTACATCTTTTCCAGGGTTTTTAAATCGAAGGGAACTTTTTCTGTAGTGCCAACAAGCGATAGCCATAGGCGTTTTAGGTAGTCGAGCATAGTGGTTTGGTTTAGTGGTACTCTAATATAATAAAATATATGTGGTTTTATCGGTATTGTTGGCGGCGCTTGGAGCTGGTATTAGCACCAACGGTAAAGGTAGCCCCCTTGAAGCGTTAACCTCTTACTGTTGAAGTTTCAACCTTTTACTGTTGAAATTTCAACCCCAACCCCTTCAAGTTTCAACCCTTTACCCTTGAACCTTTAACCGGGTTACCCTGGTTGATGGGGGAGGGCATCAACGTTGTACTATAGCACCATGTAATGCAAAGTGTTTGACCATGGGAAGGTGATGCTTTTGATGTTGAACTGCGCAGTACCTCTTGTTCAAAGGAGAAGGGGTGGGGGTGAATCGTTCAACCCCAACCCCTTCAAATTTCAACCTCAACCCCTTCAAGTTTCAGGGGTACCCCTTGCTCCTTTGAACCTGTAGATGTTCACTTGATGGTGTCCCCCTTGAAGCGTTAACCTCTTACTGTTGAAATTTCAACCCTGATAACTTGAAGGTTGAACCCCTTACTGTTGAACGTTGCACTGTTTTGAGGAGAGCAGTGGTTGATGTAGCAGCAGCGATTTACGGTGTTGCTTTTGCGTTAGGGATGGTAGCGGTTATCCTTTGTGGCTGACAGCGAAAGGCTTGTAGCCAGGGCAAGGCGACCATGGAAGCCTGGCCGTGGTGTAACAAGCCCCGGTGGTAGCAACAAAGATAAGAGCGGAAAGCCCGACGCACGCTGTAAGCGTGGGAACGCCCTACAAATCTTATTGATCCTCCTGCCTGTAGCCTTTTAATTGATTATCCAATAAACACCTTCTTGCATCGCCCAATCCCTCCATTAAATTTTTATATTTGCTCCTTGTAACTGAAAGTGTGCGGATGAAGACTTTTTTTCGATTCCTGGTAAGTAGAGCATTTTTGATCAATTTAGTATTGGCAGGCTTGTTTGTATGGCTTGCCAAAGTAGCCACCTTTGCCTACCTCGATAGTTATACCGATCATGGCGAAACCATTTCTGTGCCCGACCTGAGTGGTTTTAGCATTCAAGAACTTGATGCAGAGATCGCCGATAAAAAGCTGCGGTACGTTATTGTAGATTCTATTTACGACGACAATAGCGAGAAAGGCACTGTAATAGAGCAAAACCCATCGCCCAATTCGTTGGTGAAAGAAAACCGTACCATTTACCTTACTGTAAATGCCATGTTGCCCAAAATGATATCGATGCCCAACCTTAAAAACCTTTCGCGACGGCAGGCGGTAAATATTTTGGAAGTACTGGGCTTGAAGGTGGAAAATCTACAGCCTAAAAACGATATATGTGTGGATTGTGTGTTGGACCAGCTCTACAAAGGCAAATCCATTACTCCAGGCACCATGATTCCTAAGGGATCGAAAATTACCATTGTAATTGGTTCGGGACAAAGCGATGAACGGGTGCCCATACCAAAATTGGCAGGGCTCACAATAGAACAAGCAAAACAACGTTTAAATGAGATGTCGCTCAACCTGGGGAGCATTGTTCAATGCGAAGGATGCACCACTAAAGAGGACTCTGCTGCTGCAACAGTTTACCGCCAAAACCCTACCTGGTATGGGAATGCGGTAATTAGCTTAGGAAGTGAAATTAACGTTTGGTTGTCTACAAAACAAACAAGCGATAGCACGGCAGTAAATGATACGATACGCAATGACGCTCCGCAATAGCAAAATAATTCTGTTGGCCCTATTCATGGTGCTTGGGCACCTTGGCGTAGCACAGGAACAATTGTTTCCTCTTGGTAGCAACCCCCTACAACATCAAAATACCTTACGCAGTGGTAGCGGCACTTTTGTGTATACCATTGATACGTTGCATTTGCCATTTATCGACGATTTTTCGGTAGATCGATTGCTACACCCCGCTTGTGTTGGAGCAGCCAATGTAACCTCTACCACATACTACAAGTTATATGTAGATGGGTCGCCAGTAGATAGTGTAGTGTTGACACGCGACACGACCTTTACGTTTACCTACGACGACGGCAGTGGAGATAACGATGGTACTTTGTATCGCATTCCTCATACGGACTTTACTGTAGAGTGTTTTGACATTAATGGTGCCGATCCAACTGCATTGAGCAGTACCTTTCAAGGGTGGCCTCCTTACGACATTTACGATACCACTTCGGGACCGGCAGATACTACATTTTATCTTTTCCCTGAAGTGATTTATCAAGACTCGATAGTAATAAACACGGTTTCGACAAACGGTTTGTTGTGGCAAGACAACCATGCATTTGTAAATGCTACCTTCCCGATTGATCCACCAACGGTAGGTGTAGCGACTTTCGATGGGTTGGATTCTACGGGCTATCCCTACAATTTTGTAGATGAGGATGCTCAAGGACCAGCCGATTACCTGACCTCGTTTCCGATTAACATGTTTGAGGATGTGTTGAACAACCCTTATTCGTTGGCCGACTCGCTTTACCTGAGTTTCTTTTACCAGCCAAGGGGCAGAGGCAAAGAACCAGAAGAAAGAGATTCGTTGGCATTGGAATTTTGGGCACCGTTGGATGCAGAGTGGAATTGGATGTGGAGCACCACTGGAAAAGATTTGGCTGCTTTTGAGCAGGTGATGATTCCGATTGTAGATAACAAATACTTGCAAAACGGATTTAAGTTCAGGTTTCGCAACTACGCTACCCTTTCGGGCAGTACCGACCATTGGCACATCGATTATGTGCGACTGGATGAAAACAGGGCATACAACGATACCATTATCGATGATTTGGCCTTTGTATACGAAGTCAATACATTGCTGGAAACCTATACGGCAGTGCCATTTCGCCATTATGAAGCGAACCCCACCAGTTTTATGCGCGATACCATTGCAACGTATCAGAAGAACTTAAGCTCGGCAGCAAAGCTGGTATCGAACGAATTTAATGTGCGCCTGCAAGATGGAGGGTTCAATACCACTTTTGTGGATGTAGGAAACCCTACCATTCAGCCGCATACCTCTTTTAATACAGAGCATGAAATATTGGCCGTGCCCAATACTTTTGTATACGATACTGCATTGGCCGATACGTGTATGATTTTTGAAGTGCTGTTTGCACACAACACCACGCCCGATGAAAATAGAGACAACGACACCATTCGTTTCTTGCAGAAGTTTACCAACTACTATGCTTACGACGATGGTACGGCAGAGTTGGCTTATGGCATTTGGACTACTGGTGCGCAAATTGCGCAACAGTTTAATGCCAACATTACCGATACATTACGTGGTGTTTGGATTTACTTTAGTCCTTCTATTGTTGATGTAAGCGACGAGTCGTTTTTGTTGACCATTTGGGGCGACGACAATGGTGAGCCTGGTGGTGTTATTACACAAAATGTAACGTTTTCGCGTCCTACCTATGGCACCGCATTGAACAGGTTTATTTACTATCCGCTAGACAGCCCGGTATTGGTGAGTGGACGCTTTTATGTAGGGATGCTGCAAACGGGAATCTCTCCCGCGCGCTTGAACATTGGGTTCGATCGCAATACCAACAACCAAAGCAGAATATTCCACAATGCCACTGGCGTTTGGACCAACACTATTTTCCAGGGGTCCTTGATGATGCGTCCGGTGTTTACGTACAACAAAGACTATTTGATTTCAGTGGAGGAAGATGACCTGCCTGAATTGCAAGTGAGCATCTATCCTAATCCTACGCAATACCAATTTAACATCGAGTTGATGGAGCGAGGCAACACCATGGTAGAGTTGTTTGACATGAGTGGTAAGCTGGTGCACAGCAGTACCATGAATGCCTTCCGCAGTACATTGGATGTATCGGGATACAACAATGGCATTTACCTCTTGAAACTGACTGACCTGGAATCGCAGCGCTTTGCCACCCAACGGGTAGTGGTGCAAAAATAAGCCCCTTGAGCCAGGAAGAAGAAATAGCAGAAGGGCAAGACGAGCAAGACCTTTATGAGCATTATCGTATTGTAGCTGATCCGGGGCAAGAGCCGTTGCGCATCGATAAGTTCTTAATGGACCGCATTCCTAATACTTCGCGCAACAAACTGCAAGATGCTGCTAAATCGGGCAACATTCATGTTAATGGCAAGGCGGTAAAGCCTAATTACAAGGTGAAACCAGGCGATGATATTGCCATTGTACTGCCCTATCCGGTAAGGGAAATAGAACTCATTCCTGAAGACATTCCATTAGAGATTGTGTATGAAGACGAGCAGGTTATTGTGCTCAATAAGCAGGCTGGTATTGTAGTGCACCCCGGTTTTGGGAATTATACAGGTACTTTGGTGAATGCGCTTATTCATCACTTTCAAAACCTGCCCAATAAAAAAGACGACCAGTTTGGTGACCGCCCGGGATTGGTACACCGGCTCGATAAAAAAACCACTGGGTTGATGGTGGTCGCCAAAACAGAAAAGGCGCTCAACTTTTTGGCCAAGCAATTTTTTGACCGCACTACCGAGCGTACATACAATGCCCTGGTATGGGGTGATTTTGAAGAAGATGAAGGCACCATTACCGGCCACGTAGGGCGCTCGTTAAAAAACCGGAAGGTGATGACTGTATTTCCTGAAGGCGATTATGGCAAGCATGCTGTAACCCATTACAAGGTGTTGGAGCGGTTTGGTTACGTAACACTGGTGCAGTGTAAGCTCGAAACAGGGCGTACCCACCAAATTAGGGTGCACTTCAAACACATTGGCCACCCTTTGTTTAACGACGATGAATACGGTGGAGATAAAATTTTGAAAGGCACTACCTTTACCAAGTACAAACAATTTATTACCAATTGCTTTAGCGAACTGCCACGACAGGCATTGCATGCCAAGTCGTTGGGCTTTACTCATCCTGCTACTGGTGAATTCATGCAATTTGATTCCGAACTGCCGGCCGACATGACTGAGGTGTTGGATCGTTGGCGCAATTATGCAAAACATCGCGGGTACGAAGCACCTGAAGAAAGCGTAGATGAGCTAGAAGATTAGCAAAGAAAAGCTATTCCATCCCCAAATACTATCGAAGCTGTTGAAAGCTGCAGCTAGCAATTAAAGCAGTGCCAGTGTAGCTTTGCGTTGCACCTTTCCTGTAGGCGTTTCTTGAAAGACGGGTACAAAGAAGATTTCTTTGGGCATTTCAAAACGATTCAACTCAGCCCTTAAATGTTGTTTGAATAAGGAAAGGGTGTGCTTGTCAAACGGCTCCCCTTCAATTACCAACACCACTTTTTCGCCCAACACCTTATCGGGTAGCGAAGCAATGAAAAAACGTTGTTGCAGCAATTCAGCCAGCAATTGTTCCAGCACTTCAGGAATAATTTTAATGCCTCCTGAGTTAATCACATTGTCGTACCGCCCCAACCACTTAAATCGATTGAAGTCTTCGAATTCTACCAGGTCGTTGGTTACTACTGTTTCGTGGCTAAGGTGTGGTGCAGTAATGGTTAAGCAACCTCGCTCATCCTGTCCCAACTGTACACCGGGCAGCCCCAGGTAGTCGGTGCTTTCAGAGGCAAGTGCTTTCACCGCAACATGGGTAATGGTTTCGGTCATGCCATAGGTGGCGTAAAACCGGTTGGGCAATCGTACAATGCGTTGCAGCAAATCGTGCGATACTGCGCCACCTCCTACAATAATTTGATCGATGTGCTGCAACTGATGAGGGTGCTCTTCGATGCTGTTGTGCACCTGTAGCGGTACCATGGCAGCAAAGCTTAAACTTTCTTGTACATGTTGCAAAGGGTGGCCATCAGGAGGCACAGTAATGAGGTTGAGTCCCAACACAAAGGCACGAACAACCATCATTTTTCCGGCAATATAGTTAGTGCTAAGGCATAACAGTGCCGTATCTTCAGGTTGTAGGTTAAAATGCTTTCCGGTCATTTGGGCACTGTTTACCATAAAGTGCTTTTGCAGGGTCATTGTTTTTGGGGTGCCGGTAGAGCCTGAGGTGTTTACTACTACAGTAGGGGCATCGCTCACCCATTCGTTGATGAAGGTGTATAAATCGTGTTCCCATTCGGGTAAAGGGTGTTCCAATTGCTGTTGGCAGAATGCAACAAGCTCAGCCTCCTGGTAGGTGTGGTGGTTCAAAGTAAGGGTGCGGTAGTTCATGCCTGCAATGCATTAAGGTTCCACACTAACTCAGGCCTATAGTGCAATGCACCGTTATGCACTTCTAATGGTGAAGGGAGATTGTTGGTGAACAACTGCCCTGTGCCAAGCCCTTGCGGCATGGGGTTGTTGAGTGTGTAGGTCCATTGGGCAATGGCATTTAATCCAATGTTCGATTCCAGTGCCGAGGTAATCCACCACGGAATGTTGCGTTCATTGGCCAATGCCATCCAGGTGCCACTGCCTTTAAAACCTCCTACCAGGCTGGGCTTTAAAATAATGTATTGTGGCTGTATGGTGTCCAACACCTTTTGTTTGGAAGCATCGTCGAATACACCAATCAGTTCTTCATCCAGGGCAATAGGCAATGGTGTGTTTTCGCAAAGTTGTGCCATGGCTTCCCACTGTTGGGGTTTGATGGGTTGTTCAATAGAGTGCAGGTCGAGTGCGGCTAAACGCTCCAGTTTTTCCCTGGCTTCTTCAGGGGCAAAGGCACCGTTGGCATCTACTCGCAGTTCAATGTCGCTGGCTGAATATTCTTGTCGAATTTTCCGGAGCAAGTGCAGCTCTTGGTCAAAGTCGATGGCACCAATTTTAAGCTTAATGCAGTTGAACCCTTGCTCCAGCTTAGCGCGAATTTGTGCTTGCATAAAGGAGGCTTCACCCATCCACACCAACCCATTGATGGGAATGGCCGATTGGCCCGTAGTAAAGTCGGAAGGGAAGAGTATGTGTCGTTCGCCTTCTAAATCTTTCAATGCCATTTCTAACCCAAAATGGAGGGCAGGAAACTCGCGTAGTCCTTCGTTTAACCAATAGGCGTGGTTATCAATGTCGTTACAAACTCGTTGCAGTTGTTCTTCGAAGTCAGGGCGGTCATCCACGCTCAATCCCTTCAAGGTACAACATTCGCCAATGCCTGTGCGGTGGCCATCTTGTAAGTGGATGAACCATGTTTCCTTTTCTACCAACACACCACGCGACGTGCCACTGGGACGCTTAAAGTGAAGGGTGTATCGTTGGTAATGTGCTTGCATTATTCTATGATTAGTCCCAGCCCGAAGGTGAGGGCAAAGAACAAAGTGGTCATGGCCAGTTTTTTTAATTGAGGGTCGAGCTTTGCAGGCTCTGTATTTTGCCATACCACCTTAATGTGAATGAGCAGCATGGGAAGTGTCACTAAAAAAATCAGTTGGTAATCAGAACGGTAATTGAGCAAGGTGTATATTTCTGCACAGGCCATTGCTCCAGTAATGAGGATAATATGATAGACCTTGGCGCCCTTTGCTCCCAGCTTCACAGCCAATGTGTTTTTACCCACCTTGGCATCGGGTTCGCGATCGCGCATGTTGTTAAGGTTCAATACTCCGGCCGACAAAAAACCAAGTGCAGCAGCAGGGAATAATTTATCCAACGGCAATTGGTGGGCATGTAGGTAGTATGTGCCCAGCACTCCAGTGAGGCCAAAGAATAAAAATACAAAGATGTCGCCCAGCCCTGAATAACCATAGGGCTTTTTACCTACCGTGTACTTAATGGCAGCGGCAATGGCTCCCAGGCCAAGCACCAGAAATAGAATGCCGTAGTGAAAGGCAATGCCTTTGGTGCCTACATAAATTAACCCGATGCCTGAGGCCAACGATAGCACTACAAAAAGAATGATGGCATTGCGCATCTCCTTGAGGCTAATGACTCCACTTTGCACCGCCCGCTCCGGGCCAATGCGTTCTTCGTTGTCGGCACCACTTACCGAGTCGCCATAGTCGTTGGCCAGGTTAGAAAGAATTTGAAGGAATAGGGTAGTGGTAATGGCCAGCACCAGCACCAGCCAGTTGAAAAGATCTTCGGCATAGGCCAGTAAACTTCCCAATGCAATGCTCGACAGTGCCAACGGTAGGGTGCGCAGTCGAAAAGCCTTGATCCATGCTTGTGTTTTGTTGATGTCGCTACTCATTAGGAAAGGTGCTTAAAGTAGGCTTTCAATATTTTATCGTTGGTTTCAGTGGGCGTAATAATTTCTAACAGTGCCGGGCGATCTGTAGGCTGATAAAAGGTGCTTAACGCTGTTTCTAAAGATGCTGCATCTTCGCAGGCAGTGTAGGCAATGTGGTATGTTTTTGCAAGGTGTTCGGCACGCAACTGGTGTTGCGTTTCAAAAAACTGTTGCGATGCTGCTGTACTGGTAGGGCCATCAATGATGCGGAAGATACCACCACCGCCATTGTTCACCACCACAATGCGTAAGTTGGGGGTAAGGTGGTCGTTCCACAATGCGTTGGAATCGTAAAAGAAACCAATGTCGCCAGTAACAATGGTGGTAGGACGATCGTTGACTCTTGCTGCTCCAGCAGCAGTAGAGGTAGCTCCATCAATACCACTGGTGCCCCTATTGCCATCGTAACGAATGCCGCGCAGCTGATTGAACAGTTGTACATAACGTACGGAAGTGCTGTTGCCCATTTGTAGGTTACTGCCTTCGGGCAGGTACTGCAACAACAACTCAAAGGCTTTTAAGTCGCTAAAGGCACAGGTGCTTAAAAAGTCGTGGTGCTTTTCCTGGGTAAGCAATTCGCGGCCTTTCCAGGTATTGCCAAAGGTGCTTTCAGGGCTTTGTGCCAATGGCGCCAACTTTTTAAAGAATTTTTCGGGAGCTACCGGAATGTTGTCGGTAAGGCATTGAAATGTATCGAGGTGGGTCACCACCGGATCGATGTGCCAATGTGCTTGTGGTGCATGCTTACGCAACAAGGCTTTAATTTTTTTAGAAATAATGGCTCTACCGCAAGTCACCAATAAATCGGGCTTGAATTGTGTTATTTCATCGGGGGTGATGGAGGTGATTAGCCGATCGATGCACGGGTTGAACGAAGCATGGTAAAGGTTGGAGGTGGTTTCTGTAAGTACGGCTACCGACGGATCGGCAGCAATGGCCTCCAACGCATGGTTCAATGCTTTGTTGGGCACCATTTGCCCGGTAATGATTAGTTTCTTTGTTGCCCCATTCCACCGTTCGGCCAATTGGTGTAAGTGCGTTTCCGAAATGCCCCTTGTTGGAGGATGGGTGGTAATTACTTTGGGAAGTGGAATAGCGCTATAATCTTTGGTATTGTACAGTGGCTCGCTAAACGGAAGGTTAATGTGTACCGGCCCACAATCGGGCAGTAAAGTAGCATCAATGGCTTCTGAAACTATACGGTGTACCTGCCATAACCCATCTTTGTCGTCCACTTCTGTTTCCAATTGGAAGCTTTGCTTGATGTAGTTGGCAAAAATATTTTGTTGGCGTATGGTTTGTCCATCACCCTGGTCGATCCACAAAGCGGGACGGTCGGCAGTAAGGATTAACAGCGGAACTTTTTGGTAATAGGCTTCTGCAATGGCAGGAGCATAGTTCAAAGCAGCACTGCCAGAGGTGCAAGTGATGGCTACCGGCTGTCCGGTTTGCTGTGCCATGCCCAACGCAAAAAATGCGGCACTGCGCTCATCGGCAATGCTTAAGCATTCAATGTTTGGGTGTTGATGAAAGCTAATGGTAAGAGGAGCGTTGCGAGAACCGGGAGAAATAATCACCGTTCGAATGCCTTTCTGTGCACAAATTTCAACTAAATCTCGTACTCCGTGTTTGTCCGAATACATAAGGGGAACTTAGGCCTCTAAGTTCTACATTTTTTCAATAACCGACAACAATGTGTGGGCTTTTAGCATGGTTTCATCCCACTCTTTCTGTGGATTGGAGTTGCGGGTAATTCCACCGCCTACATACAAAGCAAGTTGTTGCTGATGGATAGACATGCATCGTAGGTTTACGAAGAAATGGGTGTGGGGAAGGTTTACAGGCCCCAGGAAACCGGCGTAGAACTTCCTGTTGTGGGCTTCGTGGTGAGCAATGAATTCCATAGCATCCGTTTTCGGGAGACCACAAACTGCAGGAGTAGGGTGAAGGGCTTGAATAAAATTGCCTGCCGATTTCACCTGATCGGTAGGGATGTGGTAATCGGTTTTCAAGTGCACTACATTGGCAGCCGCGCTGGTGTAAGGACCTTGTTGTTGGTAGTTGGTGGCGCCATGCTGTTGCAACAGCGCTTCAATGTATTCGGCAACCACAGCTTGTTCGTGTTGCTCCTTGGCCTGCCATTCTATGGCATCAATCGGTGTGTTGCCACGTGCCTGTGTGCCTGCTAGTGCAACAGTGTGTATGGCATTGTTGTGAATGCTGGCCAATGTTTCGGGGCTGGCTCCCATCCATGGAGCTTCATTGGGCAGCTGAATGAGGTAAACAAACGCATGGTGGTACTGTTCGCACAATTGATTGAACAGCTTGGTAGCACTAAAATCAGCAGGACGATCTACGGCATGTGCTCGCGATACAATCACCTTGTTGATGGTACCTTGTTCAATGGCGGTAATGGCTTTTTTTACTGCATCAATGTGTGCTGCTTCAGTAGCAATGTATGGTAGTGTTGTAGGTGTAGAGTCAACATCGGGTAAGGCCTCCAAAAGTTGTTGATGTTGTTGGCTTAACATGCCATTTTCTACAATAACATCGGGTTGAATGAAGTAGCTTTGACTGTTATCAAATGTAGTAATGTAAAAACCTTGTTGATCAATAATTGTGGCTAAAGGAGGCGAGGAGGGGGTGGTTTGTATCAACGACAGTACTTCTGAGGTGCCCGGCAATTGATAACTTACTACCGCAATGTTTTTTCGCTTGCACAGTTGATGAAGTTGCTGAAGGCTCACCACTAACTCCTTTCAATCACAGCAATGGTAAGCCTGCTGATGCATACCAGTTGCTCTTCCTCACCGGTTATGCGAATGTCCCAAATGTGCGTTTTTCGCCCGCCATGTACCAACGTGGCTTTGCCATACACATACCCATCGCGTACACTTTTTACATGATTGGCATTGATTTCCAGTCCTACAGGATAGGCTTTAGATGGATCAAGCATAAGGGCTGAAGCAGCACTCCCCAACGACTCGGCCAGGGTAACAGAAGCACCACCATGGAGCAACCCCAGGGGTTGGTGAGTAGTTTTATTCACTGGCATTTTAGCGCATAAGTAGTCTTCGCCTACTTCCGTGTATTCAATGCCTAAATGCTCCATCATGGTGTTGGCACACATCGCATTGATTTGATCCAGGGGAATGTTGGTGTTAATCATGGTACAAAGATAACAGCTTCCATAAAAAACGCCCCATCCTTCAAATAAGAAGCAATGGGGCGTGCTAATAAATAAGTGTAACTCACAACTTATTTACTTTAAATTAGTTACTCGCCTGGTAACGGTATTATTATTGGCTTGCACACTAAAGAAATAAATGCCCTTTGCTTCGTTGCTCAGGTCGAAGGTAAAGGTGTTGATGGTAGTGGCTTTGTGCTCTAGTGTTTGCACGACTTCGCCAATGACATTAAATACAGTTATCTTAACCTCCTGCTCTTGCTCTAAATTGATGCTTAAATGCACCATTCCATTGGTGGGGTTGGGGTAGAGTTGGATGGCATCGCTCAGTGCAACGGTATTATTCGATGTTTGCATGGTTGCCGTAGTATTTACTCCATTGGCCATGTTCATGCTACCATTGTTTGCAGCATTGGTTTGATAAATCCATGCAGTGCTATAAGCTTCACAATCATTGGCATCTTTTACTACTACTTCATAAGTTCCTGAGGCAAGAAAGCCGAAGATATTGTGATTGTAGAAGTTGGCACCGTTATCAATGCTATATTGGTAAGGAGATGTGCCACCACTGGTATTAATGGTGATGGATCCATTGTTTAAGCCACCGTTGACATGTGTAACATTGATAGCATCAATAGTAGGAGTTTCCAGCACAGTTACCTGACTTATAGTACTGTCAATATTGCACCCTGATTGAGCATAAAGTTTAATGTTGTAAGTACCAGGGGTGTCGTAGCTGACTGTTTCAGTTGCTCTAAAGGAAAAGGAAGGAGACCCACCGGGGAATTTCCATTGGTGAAGAGAGGTTGGGGTATTGGTGGGTGAAGTATCAACTACATCCAATGTAGTGCCTTCACAAATAACCGAAGCCGATTGTGTGATGCCTGGTTGAGGAATCGGGTCTTCTGAAAGTTGTACTTCAATGCCCAACGAAGTGGTGGGTATGCCATAGAAATGGTCATCCAGGTTTTCCCAATTGCCATTATCATTTATTTTGGTAGTGCTAATGCCATTTAATCCTCTGAATGTAGCAGTTTTAATGGTGAACAAATCTCCCTGGTTGTAAGTTAATTCCATGCTTACCCAAAAATGCCTGTCTACAGGTACTGGAGCGGGAAAATCGATGGAATAAGTATTGCCTGGGGTAAATGAATTGATGGGAGTAGAGGTACTGCCAATAATGGCACCTGGCTTCCCGTTATCATCTTCATGCACATTCCAGTTGACCATAGAGGTTGAGCTACCATAATCAGCTGTAGCAACGTTTATTGTGAGTCGACTGATGGATTTAGGGATGCTTACATGAAATGGCTCTGCATAAGCAGTCCATCCTAAACCATTGTGTCCGGGAATATATCCCCAGGTATTGTCCAATTTATAATGTTCCAGGTTTTCTTTATAGGTATAGTTTTTTAATGTATCACACCTAACCGGAGAGCCAGGTTTACAGTTTTCAGTTTGGGTGAGTAAAAACCTGGTATGCATTAAAATGGCCTTCATACGTTGAGCTTGGCCGGCAGAGAACATATTCCTACACAAGTCTTCGGTATAGTCCATGTAGTTTTCTACTTGTGCATCAGGGCATGATGGAGAGAAACAAGAATAATTGGTCTTAGTTGGAGGAGTATCGCATATCTTGTCACCTTGACTATTGCAAAAACTTTCGAAACAGCTCTCACCCTGAAATGTGTGATAAAGACCAAACATATGCCCTATCTCATGCGTTGCTGTCCTATTGTATCTAAAATTAGACATTAGGCGAAATCCTTTTGCCCCATAAGGGTCATTCCCAATGGCTGTATTTAAGATAACAAAACCATCCAATGGAGAGTATTTTTGTGGAATTCCTTCAGGATACATGGCATATCCAATAACCCCACCTTCCCAATTATTAGGGTTATAAGCGTCGGCATTGTTACCCTTAATTTCAGATACTACCCAAATGTTTAAGTAATAACGATTATCCCAAAAACTTAATGCTTTTACTTCATCACCGTTGTAGTCTGGAAATATTCCATGTTCTTCATAAAGTTTTACTGTAGTGCCATTTACCCGGTTAATGCCAGAGTGCCTGTAACCATTCGGGTCGCGTTGAGCCAAACAGAATTGAATTTTAGTATCTACTCCTGCTCCAAGAGCAATGCCATTGTCAGCACTTGTTTTTCTAAAGTCGCGATTCAGGGCATCAACGGCACTTAAAAGTTGCTCGTCAGAGATGTTAGTGCCTGTACCCACAGGTTCTCCTTTATGGATAACATGGAACACAAGAGGAATTTCGAAAATTTCATCTTTAGGGTTGGGAGCCGCCGGGCTCATACCTCTGTTTTCCCGGGTGTCAAGCAATCGTCCAATTGAGTTATCAAATGCATTTCTTTCGATATGATAAACAGAATCTTGAAGCAATGCTTGTTCTATTGCATCAGTGCCGCACTGTTCTGGTTGCTGAGCAAAAGCTAAACTTGTAACCTGGATGAGAGCAATAGTGCATAGTTTTTTTAGCATCATCGTTTAAGTTTTTATCGGAGATTGGATAGTCGCCTTTAATAACACCTGGATGGCTATGCATGTCATAAGAACTTCTGGTTCTTATGATGAGAAGCAAAGATGCGTCTTAGTTAAGCGTACTGATCCGGAGATACTTTCTTTGGAACACTAGCAGACAATATTATTTGTTCTTCTAGTTATTTGCTTATTGTATGTAAGGATTGAACCTATGGTGAAAGAGGTTGTTATACCATGCCTTAAAATGGGGGGGAGACTATGCGATTTTTGCAGCAGAAGTATTGCTGCTGGCAAATGGAGTGTTTGTTTGAACATCGTTTAAGTTTTAATGAAAAGATAGAATGATATTCATATTGCTTCGTACTATAATTATTAAATGGGATGAAATAGAGGGTGAAATGCTACGTTAAATGAGTTTCGGCAATGGGTGTAATTACATGTTGGAATGATACACCATAAAAAAACGCCCCATCTTTCACATGAAAAAGAGATGGGGCGCTGTTCATAAACAAGTTAACGCACGACTTATTTACTTAAAGTTACTCGCTTGGTAATGGTATTATCGTTAGTTTGTATGCTAAAGAAATAAATGCCTTTCGCTTCGTTGCTCAGGTCGAAGGTAAAGGTGTTGATGGTGGTGGCTTTGTGCTCTAGTGTTTGTATTACCTCGCCAATGGCATTAAGCACAGTTATCTTAACCTCCTGCTCTTGCTCTAAATTGATGTTTAAATGCACCATTCCATTGCTGGGGTTGGGATAGAGTTGGATGTTATCGTTTAGCGCAGCGGTATTACCCGACGTTTGCATGGCTGCTGTGGTGTTTACTCCATTGGCCATATTCATGCTACCATTGTTTGCAGCACTGGTTTGATAAATCCATACAGTACTATGGGCACTACAACCGTTTAAATCATTTGCCAATACTTCATACGTGCCTGGGGCAAGGAAAGCAAAAACATTTGTATTATTTGCACTTGAGATGATGGTGCCATTACGGTAAATGACATAACGGTGAGGAGGGCTTCCCCCACTGGTAAAAAAGGTCATGGAACCATTGTTTAAACCACCACTAGCATGCACTACATCAATGGCATCGAAAGTAATATCTTCTGTTACGGTTACTTGCCTTTCGGCACTGTCGATAATACACCCTGCTGTGGCATAAAACGTAACATCATAAATGCCCGGAGTGTTATAGGTAACTGTTTCATGCTGTCTAAAAGAAAAAGAAGGAGACCCACCGGGGAATTTCCATTGGTAAGGGGAAGAAGCGGTATTGGTAGGAGCAAAGCCAGAAAAGTCGACTGTACCTCCTTCACAAATAACAGAAGTCGATTGTGTAATACTGGGTTGGGGGCCTGGACCATCCGAAAGCTGTACTTCAATGCCTAACGAAGTAGTAGGTATACCATAAAATTGATCATCCAGATTTTCCCAGTTACCATTGTTGTTAATTTTGGTAGTACTAATTGCTCCTATTCCTCGAAATTTAGCAGTATGAATGGTGAAAAGATCTCCCTGGTTATAGGTGAGTTCCATGCTTACCCAAAAATATCCATCAACAGGAACCGGTGCTGGAAAGTCGATGGAGTGGGTATTGCCAGGGGTAAACGAGTTGATAGGAGTAGTGGTACTACCAATAATAGCTCCTGGTTTTCCGTTGTCATCTTCATGTATGTTCCAGTGCACTACAGAAGCTGAACTGCCATAATCAGCTGTAGCAATATTTACCTTAAGTCGTCTAATGGATTTAGGGATGCTTACATGAAATGGCTCTGCATAAGCAGTCCATCCTAAGCCATTATGTCCTGGGATATAGCCCCAGGTGTTGTCTAATTCATAATGCTCCAGGGATTCTTTATAGGTGTAATTTTTCAACGTATCGCATCTGCCTTCCTTTCCGGTCATGCAATTTTCTGTTTGGGTAAGTGTGAACCTGAAATTGTCTAAAACAGCTTTCATACGTTGAGCCTGACCAGCAGAGAACATGTTTTTACATTGACTTTCTGCATAATCCATATAGTTTTTTACTTGAGCACCTGCACATGAAGGATATAAGCAACTACGATTGGTAGTGGTAGGGGGGGTATCGCATACCCGATCTCCTTCATAGCGACAATCGAATTCGATGCAATCATCACTATACTGAAAAGTGTGGTAAAGTCCTAGAAAATGCCCCACTTCATGTGTTAATGTCCTATTCATATTAATATAAGAGACCAGGCGAAACCCTTTTGTACCAGTAGGGTCATTTCCAAGGACTGAGTTTCCAACAACAACACCATCAACCAACATGTATTGTACAGTGTTAATTGGAACCCTGGAAAATCCAATAGCAGTATTGCCAATGTTATCGAGGTCTGATCCATCCATATTGTTATCTTCGATTTCTGAAACAACCCAAACATTTAGGTAATAGCGATTGTCCCAGAAACTCAAGCTTTTTAGGGCAGATTCATTAGAGTTATTACGGTCTTTAAACAACATGCCATGTTCCTCATAGCCGTCCACTACAGTGCCATTTACCCGGTTAATGCCCGAATGCCTGTAGCCATTTGGGTCGCGTTGAGCCAGGCAGAACTGAATTTTGGTATCTACCCCTGCTCCAAGAGCAATACCGTTATCAGCACTTGTTCTTCTAAAATCGCGATTCAGGGCATCAACGGCACTTAAAATTTGCGCATCAGAGATGTTAGTACCAGTGCCTACAGGTTCTCCTTTATGGATGATGTGAAACACCAGAGGAATTTCGTGAACTTCGTCTTCAGGGCTAGGGTTGGCCGGGCTCATGCCTCCGTTTTTCCGGGAGTCAAGTAGCTGCCGAATTGAATTATCAAATGCATTTCTTTCGATATGATAAACGGGATCTTGAAGCAGTGCTTGTTCTATAGCATCTGTGCCACATAGTTCTGGTTGCTGAGCAAAAGCTAAACTTGTAGTAAGCAATAGTGCAATAGCGTATATTTTTTTTAACATAGTAATTTTTATTAAGTAATTAGAAAATTGATAAGTGCCTTTTATATTTTATAACATCTGGATGGTTATGCTAGAAGCAAAGATGTATAGAGACATTGATCAGGCTCATTCGCTTGATAGTACTTTCTTTTGAAGGCCTGTCAGTAAGGCAATAAGATTAACTTTTCTAATATGTCCTCAATGTATTATGAACCTTATTGTGAGGGGGACAATGGTGAAAAGTGTCGCTAAACCACATTTTCGCATGGACGCTAAGGAGGTGTGATTTTTGCAGCAAAGGCAATGCCGTTGGCAAATGGAGTGCTTGTTTGAACATCGTTTAAGTTTTGATGAAAAGATAGAATGATATTCATATTGCTTCGCACTACAATTATTAAATGGAATGAAATAGAGGGTGAAATGCTACGTTAAATGAGTTTTGGTAATGGGTGTAATTGCATGTTGGAATGATACACCATAAAAAAAACGCCCCATTGCTTCTTATTTGAAGGATGGGGCGTTCGTGAACCTATAAAAACACTACTCAGCTAAAGTTACTCGCTTGGTAATGGTATTATCGTTAGTTTGTATGTTAAAGAAATAAATGCCTTTCGCTTCGTTGCTCAAGTCGAAGGTAAAGGTGTTGATGGTAGTAGCTTTACTTTCCATTGTCTGCATCACCTCACCAATGGCATTAAGCACAGTTATCTTAACATCCTGCTCTTGTTCCAAATTGATGTTTAAATGCACCATTCCATTGCTGGGGTTGGGGTAGAGTTGGATGGCATCGCTCAGTGCAGTAGTACTCGATGTTTGCATGGCTGTTGTAGTGTTTACTCCATTGGCCATGTTCATGCTACCATTGTTTGCAGCACTGGTTTGATAAATCCATGCAGTGCTATAAGCTTCACAATCATTGGCATCTTTTACTACTACTTCATAGGTGCCAGGGGCAAGAAAGCTGAAAATGTTGGAATTGTAGAAGTTGGCACCATTATCAATGCTGTATTGATAAGGAGATGTACCACCACTGGCATTGATGGTTATGGATCCATTGTTTAATCCCCCGTTGGCATGCACTACATTAATGGCATCGATGGTGACATCTTCTGTTACCGTTACTGTACTCATGGCACTGTCAATGTAACACCCTGCTGTCGCATAATAAGTGACATTATGAATGCCTGGAGTGTTATAGGTAACTGTTGCATGCTTGCTGAATGCAAAAGGAGGAGCTCCCCCCTGAAATTTCCATTGGTAAAGGGAAGAAGAGGTATTGGTGGGTGAATCACCCGAGAAGGCGACGGTGTTTCCTTCACAAATAACAGAAGCTGACTGCTCAATGCTGGGTTGTGGTCCTGGACCATCCGAAAGCTGTAATTCGATGCCCAACGAAGTAGTGGGTATGCCGAGAAAATGGTCATCCAGGTTTTCCCAATTGCCGTTGGTCTTAATTTTGGTAGTGTTGATGCCATTTAATCCCCTAAATTTAGCAGTATGAATGGTGAAAAGATCTCCCTGGTTATAGGTGAGATCCATGCTTACCCAAAAATGTCCATCAACAGGAACCGGTGCAGGAAAATCGATGGAGTGGGTATTGCCTGGAGTAAATGAGTTAATGGGTGTAGTGGTACTGCCAATAATGGCTCCGGGTTTCCCGTTATCATCTTCATGTACGTTCCAGCGTACTACAGAGGCAGAGCTGCCATAGTCGGCAGTGGCAATGTCTACTTTAAGTCGTCTGATTGATTTGGGGATGCTTACATGAAATGGTTCAGCATAAGCAGTCCACCCTAAACCATTATGTCCTGGAATATACCCCCAGGTATTGTCCATTTCATAATGTTCTAAAACTTCTTTATAGGTATAATTTTTCAATGTATCACACCTGCCTGTAAAACCGGGTTCGCAGTTTTCCGTTTGGAGTAACTGGAACCTGGAATGCTGTAAAATAGCATGCATGCGTTGAGCCTGGCCGGCAGTAAACATGTTTTGACAAAACTCCTCCGTATAATCCATATAGTTTTCTACTTGAGCGCCATTACACGAAGGTGCGAAACAAATTCGATTAACATCGGTTGGAGGGGTGTCACATATCCGGTCTCCTTCTTCTTTACAATTAGTTTCCGAACAACTTTCACCTTGAAATGTATGATAAAGTCCTAAAAAATGTCCTATCTCATGAGCCAATATTCTGTTGATATTAAAATCGCTCATCAAGCGAAAGCCTTTTGATCCGGTAGGATCACTTCCAAGAACTGAATTCACTACCACAACTCCATCATATACTGATTGCTCAGTAATTGTTTTAGGGAATTTGGCGAACCCAACAACTCCACCATCCCAATTATTAGGGTTTGGTCTATCTGTATTGTTACCTTCAATTTCCGAAACAACCCAAACATTCAAATAATAACGGTTGTCCCAAAAACTCAAACTTTTTAAGGCAAAATCATTGTTGTACATAGGATCCGGGTCAACGTACAGTATCCCAAATTCCTTATAGTCGACTACTACAGTGCCATTTACCCGGTTAATACCAGAGTGCCTGTAGCCATTTGGGTCGCGTTGAGCCAAACAGAACTGAATTTTAGTATCTACTCCTGCTCCAAGAGCAATACCGTTATCAGCACTTGTTCTTCTAAAGTCACGGTTTAAGGCATCAACGGCACTTAGAATTTGCGCATCAGAGATGTTGGTACCCGTACCCACAGGCTCTCCTTTATGAATAATATGAAAGACCAATGGAATTTCATGAACTGCATCTTCAGGATTAGGATCGGCCGGGCTCATTCCTCCGTTTTCCCAGATGCCAAGTAGCTGCTGAATCGAGTTTTCAAATGCATTTCTTTCTAACTGATAAGCAGGGTCTTTTAGTAACTCTTGTTCTATAATATCTGTACCACATTCTTTAGATTGCTGAGCAAAAGCTAAGCATGTGACCATCATAAATGCAACAGTGTATAGTCTTTTTAACATAATCTTTTAAGTTTTTAATGAGAGATTAGAGAGTTGATGATTGCCCTTGATAATACTTGGGCGATTATAAATTAGGATGGGGAGATGGATAAGCTCATTAGCTTGACGATACTTTCTCTAGAAAGTTCACCAGCAATGCGATTAGTTTTTTAGTATTTGCTGATTGTATTGTGTACCTTATTGTAAGGATTGAAATTGTGGAGAAAAGCGTTGCCAAACCATGCTTTAACATGGGTGTTAAGGTTGTGTGGTTTTTGCGGCAAAGGCAATGCTGACGGGAAATTGAGGGTTTGTTTGAACATCGTTTAAGTTTTATGAAAAGATAAAATGATGTTCATGTTACTTAGCCTTGCAATTACTAAATGGAATGAATTAAAGGGTGAAATGTTACAATGAATGAGTTTAATAAAATGATGCAATGAGCCATAAAAAAACGCCCCATTCTTCACATGAAAAATAATGGGGCGCTGCTAATAAACAAGTTAACGCACAACTTATTTACTTAAAGTTAATCGCTTGGTAATGGTATTATCGTTAGTTTGTATGTTAAAGAAATAAATACCTTTTGCCTCGTTGCTCAAGTCGAAGGTAAAGGTGTTGATGGTAGTAGCTTTACTTTCCATTGTCTGCATCACCTCACCAATGGCATTAAGCACAGTTATCTTAACATCCTGCTCTTGTTCCAAATTGATGTTTAAATGCACCATTCCATTGCTGGGGTTGGGGTAGAGTTGGATGGCATCGCTCAGTGAAGTAGAACTACCTGGTATTGGTGTGGCTGTTGTGGTGTTTACTCCATTAGCCATGTTCATGCCACCATTGTTTGCAGCACTGGTTTGATAAATCCATGCAGTGCTATAAGCTTCACAATCATTGGCATCTTTTACTACTGCTTGATAAGTTCCTGGGGCAAGAAAGCCGAAAATACCAGAGTTATAGAAGTTAATACCGCCATCAATGCTATATTGATAGGGAGGAGTACCGCTACTGACATTGATAGTGATGGATCCATTGTTTAACCCGCCATTGACATGCATAACATCAATAGCGTTAATAGTAGGATAACCTACAGTAATCTGGCTAAATGCACTGTCAACATAACATCCACCTTCAGTATACAATTTGATGTCGTACGTACCGGGAGTGTCATAAGCAATGACTTCCGTTGGATCGGGGTTGTTGTACGAATATGAAGGTGTTCCTCCTGGGAATAACCAAAGATGGCTTGAAGTGCTGGTAGAAAATTGCATATCTACCTCTAAATCGGTGCCCTCACACAAATGAGTAGCTGATTGTACAATATGGGGTTTTGTAACGCCATCAGACAACATTACATCTATGCCTAAGGAGGTGGTTAGCCCTGGGAATTGATCACTTAGATGCTCCCAGTTACCATTTGTCTGTATCATGGTGGTGCTCCTGCCATTCAACCCTCGATATTCAGCGGTGGTAATAGCAACCGTATCTCCAGGAGCATAAGTAAGTGCCATGCCCACCCAAAATGCTCTATCAACATCTACTGGGTCAATAAAGTCAATGATATGAGTTTCTCCTGGGGTATAGGTGCTAATAGGTGTTGAAACCGTAGCCAGAATTGCCCCAGGTCTGCCACCATCGTCATCATACACATGCCAGTTTACAACGGAAGCCGGAGTGGAGAAGCTTGCAACGGCAATGTCTACTTGTAACCGCTGAACGGAGATAGAATTTCTTACCCGAAAGGGCTCTGCATAGGCTGTCCATCCAAAGCCATTGTGTCCGGGAATATAGCCCCATGTATTATCGTCGTCGTAATGCGTAAGAGTTTCCCTGAGTTTATAGTTCCTCAATGTATCACAGTTTCCATTGCCACCGGGTGCAATGACGTGGATATAATCTACCTTGGTTGCTGTACCATCAAACGCACCATTATCAGCAGCAAGTGTTACGGGGTAAACTCCTGGGGTATGGTATCGGATACTGGGGTTTTGAAGCGTAGAAGTGCTGGGGGTGCCACCGTCAAATGTCCATGCCCATGCATCAGGCGAGGGGCGCCCATCACTCAAGTCATTGAAATGAACGGTTTCTCCAGCCATAATGGTAGTCACATTTGCCCTGAAATCTACAGAGGGGGGTGTCATACCCTCCACACAAAATTCGGTAAGCTCACCTCGTATCCCAAAAGAAGGCCCACCCGATGCCAGTACTTCGCCAAAAGCATTTTCCAATAAGTAATAGCCATCACCATAATCGCAACAAATGCCATCTTCCCCAAAATCATAGATATCGAATAGATGGCAGCCTTCAGGAACGCAAATGTAATGGGTGTAGGTAGCAGTACCTGTGTTGTCTAAATAATCGTATGGACCTTCATGTGCAAAATAATCGGTGCCTTCTTTATCGTAAATCCCCCAAACTACTTCATTCCCTTTTTGATCGGTAACGAGTGTGAGTTTTATGGTGTGGCCATCAAATGCATTGAAAGATGAAGATATAACGTCATTGCTGGGGTCTTGATCAGTTTGCCAATTGGGAGCGCTAGTGTATGCACGAAAAGATTGTGCCCCCTCAGCAGTAATGGCAGGTATTGTTACAACTTCTGAACTGCCAATAGGGAGGTTGCCAGTCCAATTATAACTATACATGTTGCCGCCATTAACACCATAATTTATGATGACACTTGTTAATGGATCTGAACCAAAATTGGTAAGCACTACTTCAGGAACAAATGTGGTTTGGCAAACGTGGTCTACCGGAGTATTAATGGCTGAAATACTAGCATCAACCCGGTTGGGGGCAAGGCAATTGTTGGTAGTAAGCAATTTGTGTCTTATCCCTTCTAACGTCGCACGCATACGCTCTGTTTGTCCGGCAGTAAACATATCCCGGCAAAATTCATTGGTATAGCCCATGTAGTTTTCTACCTGTTGTGTGCCATTGCAAGCAGGCGAATTGCAGTTGGTGGCTTGAACAGTGGGAGGAGTGTCACACACTCGATCTCCCTGATTCATACAATCCGTTTCGTTACAACTTTGCCCTTCAAAAGGGTGGTATAGGCCAAGGTAATGTCCCATTTCATGGGTTAATGCCCTGTTAGTAACTGTCCAGTACCAAAGCCGGTAATCTGAAGTTCTGAAAGGATCATTGCCCAAACACAAATTGACCACTACAATGCCATCTGTTATATTATCTGCCGTTGGAATAGTAGGAAGTGTGGCAAATCCTAGTACTCCTCCAGCAAAGGAAGCAGGATCCGTAACGTCCCCATTATTGTCCATGATTTCCGAAACCACCCAAATGTTTACATAATACCTGGGGTCCCAATGACTCAATTCTTTTACTTTGTAATCATCACCCATAGTGATTCCGGTTTCGTCATAGCCGGGTAATACAGTGCCGTCTACCCGATTAATTCCCGAATGGGGCCTACCCTGGGGGTCGCGTTTGGCCAGGCAAAACTGAATTTTGGTATCTACCCCTGCTCCCAGAGCAATGCCATTGTCGTCTGCAGTTCTTCTAAAATCTCTGTTCAATGCATCGAGCGAACTCAAAATTTGCTCATCGGAAATGTTGGTGCCTGTGCCTACAGGCTCTCCTTTATGAATGATGTGGTAAACAATAGGAATCTCGTAAACTTCCTCCTCATTTGGGCTTGGGGAAGCCATTCCATCTGGTTGGCTATCATTTAAGATTTGTTGAATTGTGCTTTCAGCAAATGCCCTTTGAGCAGCATAGTTAGGATCACTTAAGCGATTTTGGTGATAGAAGTCAGTAATACAAGGCTCTTGAGAATAAGCCACTATAACATTAAGTGCTAATAGTATTAGCGCAACAGCTTTTTTCGACATGTTTAAGTTTTTTAAAAAGGTAAGGCGATAATCAAAGGAAAGGGGGAGGCAGTTATCGAAAGGTATTGTGTGAAGGATGAAATGCCAGGTTCACTGATTGAAGCCAATTGCACTTATAGTTATTTGAGCCTTTACTAAAGCGTCTGGTAACAGGGCATAAAAAACGCCCCGAAGTCACCCTGAATTTGTTTCAGGAACTTCCGGGGCGTTTTATTTAATGAGTGGTAAATATCCTATTTAGCCAGCATTACCCGCTTGGTAATGGTGCCTTGTTCGGTTTGTACATTAAAGAAGTAGAACCCTTTGGCTTCGGAACTTAGGTCGAAGACGTATGTTTTGGTGGCTACCGATTTATTCTCCATGGTGGTTACTACCTCACCAATGGCGTTGAACACTGTAATTCGAATGTCTTGCGATTGTTCAAGGTCAATGTTCAAATTCACAATGCCATTGGTGGGGTTCGGGTAAATTGAAACAGCATTTGATAATTCCGTTTCTCCAATTCCTACATCTGCCAACACTTCAATGATTAAAGTGTCGGTAGAAGAGCAATTCCCAAGAGTAGTAGTCATTACTACGGTGTATACACCAACAGCCGAGTACGAATATGCTGGGTTAGGTTGGGTAGAGTTTCCTCCATCGCCAAAGTCCCAGCTATAGGTTACCCCAGTAGAGCCTGTACTGTTAAAGTTAACATTAGCTCCCTGGCTTAGGTAGGTGGTGCTTACATCCGAACCTGCCATGGCAACTGGCGAAGGTTCAGTATTTACGATGACCGAAACCAATGGCCCCTGACAAGTACCATTGAAAGCAATTACAGAGTAGGTGTTGGTGGTATTAACTGGTGTTACCACTACTGAAGGTGTGGTTTCACCTGAGTGTGCCCAGAAGTACGAGCTACCACCCGATGCAGTTAATGTAAGCTCCGTACCAGCACAAACAGTAGTGTCGGTACCTGCAGGAACAATGATATCAGTTACTGGAATCTGGTTCACTGTAACGGTAGAAGTATGTACCTGCTGGCAACCGTTACCATCTTCAATGGTAACGGTATAGGTGGTGGTGGTAGTTGGTGAAACCGTAACACTGTTGTTGGTGCTGAATACTCCGCCACCATCATCCCAGGAATAGATGTTGCCGCCTGATGCGGTTAAGGTTGCACTGCTGCCTGCACAAATGGTTTGATCGGCAGTAACAGAGCCATTTACTCCACCTGTATTGATAATGGTAACGCTCGTTTGTGCACTACAACCGTTGTTGTCGGTTACGGTAACGGTGTGTGAACCAGCACTTAAGCCTGTTTCTGTAGCATTGGTGCCACCACTACTCCATGAATAAGTGTATGGCGAAGTACCACCCGTAACAGTTACGGTAGCAGTTCCGTTGCCTTGCATACAAGTTTCATCAGTTTGGGTGGTGCTTAAGGTTAGTCCTCCAGTACCTCCTACCACTTCCGTAGAAGTAGCTTGGCACCCATTAGCATCTTCCACTACTATGCTGTACGATCCGGCAGCAAGTCCTGTTAAGGTGTTGCCTGCCTGAAAGGTAGTTCCACCATCGCTACTATATTGGAAAGGCGATACACCTCCGCCTAAAATGGTTATGGTAATGCTGCCATCGCTTTGTCCACAGTTTTCATCGGTAATGCTGGTGCTAAAGGTAATGGCTCCGGGCTCATTTACGGTAACGGTGCTGGTAGTCTGGCATCCGTTGCCATCTTCTACCACAATGCTGTATGTGCCGGCACATAAGCCGGTAAATACATTGGAGCCCTGGAACGTAACTCCATTGTCGATGCTGTATTGTGTGGCGCCAGTGGCATTGATGGTAATGGTACCGTCACAAGAACCGAAGCAGCTGGCATCGGTAGCATTTACCGATCCAATAGTTGGCCCGGCCGTTGTATTGATGGTAGCTGTCCCTACTGCTTGACATCCGTTGCCATCTTCTACCACTATATCGTATGTGCCTGCCGGCAAACCGGTAAATGACCCGCTTGCCTGAAAGGTTACTCCGTTATCAATAGAGTATTGGTATGGCGATTGCCCTCCTGTTGCCGTAATGGTAATTGTTCCATCGTTACCAATACAGCTTTCATCGGTAGAAGAAATGTTGATGGTAGGCCCACCCAATGAGTTAATAGTGGCAGTGCCAGTAGCTGTACAACCGTTGGCATCTTCAACCACCACATCATAGGTGCCTGCTCCCAGTCCGTTAAATGTATTACCTGCCTGAAAAGTCACTCCATTGTCGATAGAATATTGATAGGGTGTTGTGCCTCCTGTAGCTGTAACGGTAATACTACCATCAGCTGCACCACAGTTTTCATCGGTAGAGGCTATGGTAATGGTTGGTCCATCCACAGTGAGTTGGGTAATCATGCTATCTACAAAGCAACCTCCCTGTGTATACAACTTGATGTCGTAAGTGCCTGGAGTATTGTAAGTCACGGTTTCCGTAGCATTGGCAGAGGTGGCTGGTGCGCCACCGGTAAAGTCCCATAAATAATCGGTAGTGTTGGTCGATGAAGTAGCATCTACATCTACTGTAGCGCCACTACAAATGTTAGTGGCCGACTGTGTAAAGTTAGGTTGTGTTACACCGTCTGAGAGTAACACATCGATGCCCATCGAAGTGGTCAACTGTCCACCAAATTGTCCGCTAAGATCAGTCCATGTGCCACCATCATTTACCATAGTGGTGGTGGTGCCACCTACGCCTCTATTAGCAGCAGTGAATACCGTCAAAGTATCGCCAGGATTGTAGGTCAACTCAACACCTACCCAAAAGTCACCATTTACAGCTACTGGTGCAGGGAAGTCTACATAATAGAAGAATCCTGGCGTATAGGTGTTAATGTTTACTGTGGCTGTTCCTAAAATAGCACCGGGTTGCCCGTTAGCATCTGCATATACATTCCAATCGACGGTGGAAGCAGGGCTGGCAAAATCTGCTGTTGCAATAGGTACTGCCAGTCGTTGTACAAAAGTAGGTGTTGCTGTGTTGTAAGGCTCTGCATAAGCACTCCATCCCAATTCGTTGTGGCCAGGAACATAGCCCCAATTGTTGGTAATGCCATAGAATGTTAGCGTTTCGTTCAATGTGTAGTTACGTAGGGTATCACACGCGCCTGTACCCCCAGGAGCTACCACATTGATGTAGTCTATCTTGGTTTCGGTATCGTTACCCTGACCATTATCTACAGTAAGCTCCACTGTATATAGTCCTACCGCATTGTATTGAATACCAGTGGGGTTTTGTACAGTGGATGAGTTAGGAGTTCCTCCATTAAATGTCCAATTCCATTGGGTAGGAGCAGGATTCCCGTTACTTAAGTCGGTAAAATCAACAGTGCCGCCTACCAATATCGTGGTAGGATTGCCTACAAAATCGGCGGTGGGTGGGCCTTGTGCTACTGGTACACAGAAGTTAGTGGTTTCACTATTGGTAAATGTACCTCCTGAAGCCAGGGTATTGGCAAAGGCATCTTCTAAGGTGTACGACCCATTGCCATAGGTACAGCACATGCCATCGCCATACGAATCATTAATCACTAAGTCGTAACACCCATCAGGTACACAAACTGATTCTACGTATGTGGCTGTTCCAACTCCACCAAGATCACTATAAGGGCCTCCTGAAGCAATGGGTGAGCCACCATCTAAAATTTCCCAGGTAGTTTCCGACCCGTATTGATCGGTAACGATGGTCAGTGTTAATGTGTTTCCATTGATGGCACTGAATGCCGAGGAAGTAGCATCGTTGGTCATATCTTCATCAGTACCACCATTCGGGTTGCTGGTAGAGGCATTAAAAGTGTGAGCACCTACGGTAGTGGTAACGCTTGGTAGTGTTACTGTTTCCGTATTGTTGGTAGTCAAAGAGCCTGTCCAGCTAAATGTTTGGTTGGGGCCTCCATCAACATCGTAATTGATGGTAACACTGGTTAAGGTGTTGGCACCATAGTTAATCAATACCACTTCAGGGTCGAAGGTAGTAGCGCAAATGGTGCCTGTGGGGTAATTAATTGAAGAAATAGCGGCATCAAGGTTGTTGGGTGGTGTACAGTTGCTAGTGCTTACCAATTCGTTTCTCACCCCAGCCAATGCTGCGCGCATGCGGGTGCTTTGCCCGCTGGAGAACATGTTGTTACACGCTTCCCCGGTATAGTCCATATAGTTTTCTACTTGTTGGGTACCACTACAAGCAGGCGATCCACAGTTGGTGCTTTGAATGGTAGGTGGGGTGTCGCATACCAAATCACCTTCAGTATTACAGTTGTTTTCATTACAACTTTGTCCTTCAAAAGTATGGTAAAGGTTGAGGTGGTGCCCCATTTCATGGGTTAATGTTCTGTTGAGTAAACCACCCCATGGCCATAGGCGATAACCGTTGGTTTGGTTGGGGTCGTTGCCTACACAAAGATTTACAGCAACAATACCATCGCGTTGCGAGTTGAAGGTAACCGGGTTGGTAGGAAGATAAGCATATCCTAAGGTACCACCACCCCAGTTGCTAGGGTCAGCCAGGTCAGCATTATTGTCGTCAATTTCTGATACCACCCAAATGTTTACATAGTAGCGGTTGTCCCAGCGAGAAAGGTCTTTTACTTGTACTTCGTTGGAGTTGATGATGCCATTGGCCGAATAGTTGGCTACTGAAGTGCCATTAACACGGTTGATGCCTGAGTGAGAGTTGCCTTGTGGATCCACTGAAGCCAAACAAAATTGAATTTCTGTATCAGGGCCTGCTCCTTGTGCAATACCACCATCAGCAGCTGTTCTTCGATAATCGCGGTTAAGAGCATCTACCGCGCTAAGAATTTGTGCGTCTGAAATATTGGTGCCACTGCCTACTGCTTCTCCTTTATGAATGACGTGAAACACTAAAGGAATTTCATAGATAGGTGGGGCGGCACGTTGATTAATGCCATTGGCCCAGTTAGTTAAAATTTGTTGGGTAATGTCTTCCGCACTTTGCCTACGCGACCGATAGGCAGGATCATTGGTGAATGCCTGATCTAAAATGCCTGTTTTACACATTTCTTGTGTAGCAGGAATTTGACCAATGTAGTTGCCCAACTGCGCCAACTTATTACCTACAGGGTAACTGTAAGTATTGTCGGGTTGAAGGGTGCCGGAAGGGCCGTTTGAAAGATTTTGATTGCTTTGAGCAAAGGTTAGGGTTACGCCAATAGCCAAAGCTAGCGCAACGGAGCATACGTGCTTAAACATGGATTACAACGTTTTTTATAGAGTTAATGAGAACCTCAATTTTTCTCAGGTGTCCCAAATTTACAAAATAGAAGGAAATAACAAAAGTTTATTTACTCCTTGATTTACAGGCATTAAAAAGGGATTTTAGTAGCACTTTTCTCAATTGTGTTTTGTGAGTATGTGCTTCTTCAGACACTAAATTTGCGAATTGGGGTTGAATTTATCACATTTGAACATGGCACATCGTATTTTATTGGTAGAAGATGAAGAGCATTTGCTTGATGTTATCAAGTTGAACCTTGAATTAGAAGGACATGATGTGATTGTAGCTACTGATGGTCGTATAGCCCTGGAAAAGTTTAAGCAAGGACGTTACGACCTTATTGTGTTGGATGTGATGTTGCCTGAAATAGATGGTTTTACTGTTTGCAAAACCATTCGCCTGGAAAATACCAGGGTGCCTATTTTGTTTTTAACCGCTAAAAATTCAGGCCCCGATCGCATACAAGGACTTAAAATAGGTGGAGATGACTACTTAACGAAGCCGTTTAACCTGGAGGAGTTGTTGTTGCGTGTTCAGAAATTGATTCAACGAGTAGGTACGCAAAGTGCAGAAGAAAAGCACCAAATGGAAACCTACAAGTTTGGAAAGAATGAGATCAATTTTCTTACCTATGAGATAAAAGGCCTTGAAAAGAAGAAACAACGACTTTCCAAACGAGAAGTGGCATTGTTAAAGCTACTAATTGAACGAAAGAATGAAGTGGTTTCGAGAGAGGAAATTCTCGAAACGGTATGGGGATACGATGTATATCCTTCTACACGTACCATTGATAACTACATTTTGGCTTTTAGAAAGTATTTTGAGAAAACCCCTAAAGCCCCTGAATTCTTCCATTCTGTAAGGGGCGTAGGCTATAAGTTTACCCCGTAGTAAAAAAAAAGTAAGTTTTTTTTTCATTTTCAAGCAACCATTTACCTTTTGGTTCGTCTATGTAATAGTTATCTCCTAAACGGAGGACTGGTTTCAAAATTTTCCTTGCAGGTTTAATCTGGAAAGGGTTTTAAAAACAGCGGTTTTTGAAATCCTTTTCAGTGCTTTTAGCCCCTTCCTTTTTCCTGTTTTTCCGTAACTTGTATTCAAATTCTCTCACATGAAAAGACTAATGTTAATGCTCTTTTTCCTTGGAGGCGTTATGGCATTGCACAAAGAAGCAACCGCCCAGGGAATGAACAACGAACGCCTGGAAGAAATCTTGTACGAAATATCACACGGGGTAAACGGACAAACAGGATATTGGGAAGTGAAGTATTACGATCGTTATTTACTGGTAATTACTGATGAGTCGCACAACCGCATGCGCATTATTTCTCCCATTATTGAGGAAAGTAAGCTCACCAGGAAAGAACTAACAGCCTCATTGTCTGCAAACTTCGATAAAGCATTGGATGTGAAATATGCGCTTTCCAATGAATACATGTGGTGTATCTTTGTGCATCCGCTCAATGAGCTAACGGGCGACCAGTTCCTGGATGCCATGAATCAGGTGTATTTTGGATCCCGTAACTTTGGCACTTCATACGTGAGTACCGATATTGTATTTGGAACTGCGGGTGAAGAAAGTGAAGAAAAAAAGTAGATCAGGCGGCCAATTCCTTTATTTTTTGCTTGAGCCAGGTAGTATCGGCAATTTGTTTTACTCCCTCCATTTCTTGCTGCACATCTGCAACCGATTTTTTGCTTCCCATCTTAATACGTGTAAGTTTCCTCACAAATTTTAATAGGTTATTGTAAATCGTTTTCTGATAGTCGGATATGAGTTTATTTCGTTTCAAGTACACTTTAAACGTATTGATAAGCGATAACAATGGCTCAAAATCTTCTAACTCATAATAAGTCTTTAATAAGAGTGATTTGGAATCGAGATGATAATAAACATCAGTAAACTCAACGCTTAGCAAGAGTCGTAAAGCTTGCTTGTATTCTTGCTGCGAAAAATGCACACGAGCCATGTTATAGGTGTAGGCATTGATTCGAAAATCGCTTCGTAGATGAGGTTTGTTGTCGGTAATGAAATTTTTTGTCCAGGCATAAGCTTCCAGTCGAAGTGCAACGGTAATGATGTTTTTAAAATCGAATTGCGACAGTATATTGTTGTCGTATAAAATGCCATGTTCTAGCTGCAACTGATAGGCTTCGAAAAGCTCTTGCAAGTACGCTGATTTTCCTTGATTGGCTTGTTTAATGCAATAGTTTTGTAAGAACGCAAACATGTCTTTTAACTCAATTTGCGAAAAGTTGCTTAGGTTCTCCTTTAGCAACCGCTTTAACTCAAAATAATGCTGTTCCTCTTCGCTTTCTTTTAGTGTGAGTAAGATGGTATAGTAAATGTGAATGGCTGGAATGTCTTTTTGAGGGTTCTCCTTTAGGTAATTGATGATGAAGTCAAGAAATGCGATGTTGTATTCTACCGACAGTACATTCATGCGGTTAATGATTTCGCACGAATATTTGAGTTTATTGGATAAGTAGTGAATATCGATATGATCTACCAATTGTTGTAGGCTGGTATCAATAGCACGGTTATCACGAGTGGCGGTAAATTCGTAATCTTTTTCGTTGATTAATGTTTGATTGTAGTAATACCGGGTATCTTGATAAGGATGTTTATCGATAAGCTTTTGTGCGTTGCTGATGTTTTGAGAAAAGTGCTTGTCGAGATTACGCTCATTGTAAAACTGCAGCAGCAATTGTTTTTGGTGGTAAGGGTTTTTATTAAATTCTTGCTGTACAATGAATGACTCCATGAGTTTGGTGAGATCGCTGGCTACATGACGTAACTTTAAATCATTAAAGGGCGTTTGATGGAAGAGTTGCTTGAATATATTTTCCCGGTGTACTTTCGCGGCCTCAAACTCTGGATAATACTCTTTTAAAATGAAAAACAGGTTGTTGGCCATTTGATTGTTGCCAAAATAAGGCGAGCACAGGTATTGTTCTAGTTTCTTGACCTCTTTAAGAGTGAGTTTCCCCCACACTTCTATGAGTTTAGTGTTTTTCATTTTTCAACTTACTCCGACAAATTACAAAATATGAATAAATACTACGAATATATTTTACTGAAATAACAGTTGGTAGTGGGATTTTTTGTTGAATATTTTAAATTTATTACTCCGACAGATGAGTGAATATGTTTTTGTTTTGCCCACCCTCCTTTCCAATCTTTGTAATGTGGAGTAAGGCCTTCACCAAAAAAACGATTTAATTGAAACGATTTATTTAAATTTATAGGAGGACACTATGAAATTGAAACATCTACCATCACTACTTTGCGTCTTTCTTTTCAGCAACTTATCAGTAGGGCAAACAGCACAATTGAGTGCACACACGCCTCAAAGTACTGATGGAGTTGAGTGGAAAGATGCACGCCATCCCTCCAGTAAATCAAATGCTAACAATTACCAATTGCGGAATGGTACCATTTATTTCTCTGAAGATTTCAATGGAATAGGCACCTTTCCAAATTCAACCCCTGGCCCTAATTTTACAACAGTTAATGGTACCTGGACAACAGGTGGTCCTGACGCTGATATATGGAAACATAGTTTTTTTGGCACTAGTGGCGAATGGTCTACAGGTACACCAGAGCCTCAATTTACAAGTGTTATTAATGGATTTATGCTGTTTGATGTTGATTCGGCTAACTTCGTCGTTTCACCGAATTATGTAGATCGTTCGGGCACGCTAACCTTACCCGTTGTCGATCTTTCTTCAGCTCCTACCGTACACCTCATTTATCAGCAATTTTTACGGCATTGCTGTGGAACGATGCAGTTGGGGGTAGAGGTGTCGACAGATGCTGGCATTACCTGGACATATTTTGATGTTTTAGGAGGATTACCGGTCAATACAACTGCCAGTAACCCCGATACCGTAGATGTTGATATTTCACCTGTTGCTGCCGGCCAACCTGCAGTATTGATACGATTCAGTTGGAGTGGAGTAGGCATGACGCATTATTTTTGGGCGATTGATGATGTAAACCTTTGCGAATTGGGCATTGGTGGCGGTGGTGGCGGTGGCGCCAACAATGATATTGCCATTACCGATGTTGAACCTACCAACTCACACCACTATCCAATTGTACCAATGAGTCAGGTCGTAGGCCTTGGGTTTTGTGCAGAAATCACCAACTTAGACATCAATACTCAAACCAATGTTACTTTAAGTACTGAGGTACTTGATGGAGGATTGAATGCGGTGCACAATGCCATATCCAATACGATCCCATCCTTTCCGGCAGCTGTAGTAGATACCTTATGTGCCTCTCCATTGTTTTTGCCTGCCAATATTGATACTTATACCATTACCTATACGGCTAACCAAAATGAGGTAGATGGAAATCCAGCGAATAATGTATGGCAGGAATTGTTGACTGTTTCTGATACGGTATATGCTCGTGAGGATGGCAATTTTTCAGGAACATTATGGAATGGAGGAAACAGTTATGAGATGGGGAATGTGTTTAACATGGTGAACAGTGATGTTGCTACTTCCATCAGCTTTTTTGTAGATGCCGGTTCAGATGTAGGATCTCAGGTAAACGTAGCATTGTACGATCATAACTTTTTCACCTTGCTTGGTACCTCCACCAATTATACCATACAAACAGGCGACCTGGGAGGATTGGTAACATTGTCTTTTACTGCGCCTATTAATGTTACAGGTGGTACAGAGGTAGTGGCTGTAGTGAATTACAGTTCAGGAGGATTGAATGGTTTGCTGGTGCCCAATGGAGGGAATAATGCGCCACAATTGACTTCATATATTAACGACCAGGGCACCTGGTATTATATGACCAGTATTCCAGCAGTGCGGTTAAACCTTGGCAGTGGGGGATTGCAATCGTTGCCAGGTATTGTGGATGCTTCGTGTTTTGGCTATTGTAATGGTAGTGTTAGCCTCACTACTACCGGAGGTGTAGCGCCTTATCAGTATAGCATGGATGGAGGAGTGACTTTCCAGGCAGGGAATAGTTTTTCTAATCTCTGTGCAGGTATCTACACGGTATTGGTGGTAGATGCTAATGGAAGTGATGTTTGGGTACCATTAACTATTGGTGAGCCTACTGAACTGGAAATTAATCTTGGTGCCATCGCTCCTTCGTGTGGGCAATGCGATGGTGAAGTAGCAGCAAACGTACTGGGAGGTACTCCACCATATACATACGCGTGGAGCAATGGTGGTGCTTTGTCTTCCATTAACAATGTATGTCAAGGATGGCCTTTTAACACTGTATATGTTACAGATAACAATGGTTGTTCTATAGGAGATTCTACTATCTTTTTTACATTGACGTGCGATTCGGTATGGCCGGGCGATACTGACTATGATGGTTTTGCCGACAACAACGACTTGTTGCCCATTGGATTGGCTTACAATACCACCGGCCCTGTTCGTACAGGAGCTACCATCAATTGGATTGGGCAAGTAGCCACTAACTGGTCCGATACACTGACTACAGGTGTGAACCATAAACATGCTGATACCGATGGTAGTGGATTGGTAGAGGATGCAGATACTACTGCTATCCTTACTAACTATGGGTATGTGCATGGCCCTTCAGCATGGAAAAATAGAGGAGGCCCTACTGATCCATTAATGTATATCGATATTCCAGTAGATTCAGTGGGCATCAATACACCACTTTCAATTGATGTTAACCTGGGTACTTTTGGCATGCCGGCCGATAGCATCTATGGATTGGCTTTTACCATCAACTACGATACTGCCCTGGTGAATGATGCCGAACCCATTTACTTCGATGCTTCCAACTCATGGATAGGTACGTTGGGCGTAGACATGATTGCCATTGATTACAACATCCTGTCGCTAGGGCAACTCGATGTAGCCATGACACGAACAGACCATCAAAATGTGAGTGGATATGGAGGTATAGGTACCTTTAATGTGGTGACTACCGATAACTTGTCAGGGTTTAAGGCACTGGCAGTGGATACGTCTAAAATATACATTACAGATGTTACTATTGTAGGAAAAGATGGTGAAGAACACTTTGTAAACTTGCTGGAAGATTCGGTAATAGTAGTGGATTACAGCGTGGGCATACAGGAAGTGTTGCACAACGAGCAAGTGAGGGTGTACCCCAACCCAATGACCAATTATGCTACTATTTTGCTAGAGGATGTAGATGCTTCCACCGCGCTTCGATTTGAGTTGTACGATGTGTTGGGCAACCTGGTGCAACAACAAACGGTTACAGGCAATCGCTTATTAGTACATCGAGGTCGATTGGCTGGAGGAATGTATACCTATAAGATTTATACCAATGATCATCCATTTGCCAATGGAAAAATGATTCTAGATTGACGCTTATTAACTAACGAAGAAGCCCTGTTTACACCTTTTGTAGACAGGGCTTTTTTTTGTACAGCCTTGAGATTATATCTTTTGTGCCAGGCAACCTTTTCCCGCCAATTTCGTCTTTAATATGGTTGCGAAGAAATTGTTAAACGATTCTGTACTACTACTTTATGAAAAAGCTTCTTTCTACTCTACTCATAGCAGTACTTGCTATGGCTGCCAGTGCGCAGTGTGTTATTACCTTACAACCTGGCCCTGCTGATGGCAAGGATGCTTTTGTGCACATGCTCGATTGCAATACTTCATATGCCCAACAAGGAGGACACTGCGATACCACTAATTTTTTCGATAGTCAAAACCTCAGTGTAATGGCATGGACCTGGCTGAGTAATCCCGGAGTAATGCGATCGTTTCTTGAGTTTGATTTAGACTCATTGGCCAATGCCGGTTGTACTGTAACCAGTGCCGTTTTAGAACTACAACCCACAGGTAATCCTACTCAATACAATTGTGGCACAGGAACCACTACACATCCTTGTAACTCTAACGACTGGCGTGTACATCGTGTTACCTCAGCCTGGGATGATTATACACTTACAGCATTGAATCAACCTGCTTATGCTACTTCCATTCAGGGGCAGGACTTTGTAGACATCCCCAACCAGGATCAGGAATTTGCTCCATATACCATCGACATTACCGATATGGTTAACTTTTGGCTGGCCAATCCTGCTCAAAACTTTGGTATGGCTATGAAGATGAACGATGAGGTAAATTATTACAAGGCCATGCGATGTGCTTCTAGCGATCACCCTGATGTGTGGAGGCGCCCCAAGCTAATTTTAGCAACCAATTGCAACAATGCTTGCGATAACTTGCTGAATGGCAATGTGTATGATGATGTGAATGCCAATTGTAATTTGGATGCTGGTGAAAAAGATCTTGAAAACTGGATGGTGAAAATTGAGCCGGGTCCCACCTATGCTACTACCGATGCCAATGGGTATTACGAAGCCTTTGTAGGTACTGGTAACTTCACGGTGACCCAACTCATGCCCAACAACAATTTGTGGGATTCTATTTGCCCACTACCTTATGAGTACAATGTAACTACTACCGGAGGCGATACCATTAGCGGGTTGGACTTTGCATTACAAGCCGATGCTTATTGTCCTATTTTAACGGTAGACATCGGAGCGGCTTTCTTGCGTAAGTGCCATACAGAAAACTACATTGTAAACTATTGCAACAATGGTAATGTACAGGCTACGGGTGTGTACATTGATGTAGAGTTTTCGCCTGATCTTACCCCACTTACTTCCAGCATACCATGGCAATTAAATGGCAACATCTATTCTTTTTGGATCGATACTCTTGATGCTGGAGAATGTGGCTATTTTAATGTAGAAGTACAGGTAGGTTGCGATGTGGATTTAGGCGAGTTTGAATGTGTAGAAGCCATTATTTTGCCAGTATTTGATTGTGCTGCCAACCCACCGGCAGATACTACTGTTTGGGACCGTTCAAGTGTACAGGTAACAGGCGATTGCGTAGGCGATAGCCTGGCATGCTTCACCATTTTGAATACCGGTGATAATGGCAACGGTAATATGCAGGGTACTTCGGAAT
Organism: Flavobacteriales bacterium; assembly: GCA_963669295.1. Taxonomy (GTDB): domain Bacteria; phylum Bacteroidota; class Bacteroidia; order Flavobacteriales_D; family CALLUQ01. Next base: position 571,174 of record OY769938.1, on the reverse strand, counting down.
TTCGTATTTACGAAAACAATGTATTGGTGCATGTAGGCACCTTCCAACTCAACGGACAGGCAGATACGGTAATTTGTTGGCCTACCAATGGTGGAAACACCATTCGTTTGGAGGCTGATCAACGTCCTGGTCATCCAGGCAATAGCCATCCTAACGATGTAATAGACGATTGCGGTACTTTAATTAGCCCAATGGGATTGGTCAATGACTTGCCCCAGGATGATGAAGATGAGCACATAGCCATTGAATGTACAGAGGTGGTGTTCTCCTACGACCCTAACGATAAGGCTGTTATCCCGGCAGGAGTAGGACCTTATCATTACATTTCTGCCGACGATAAACTGGAGTATAAAATCAGGTTTCAGAACACGGGTAGCGACACTGCCTTTACCATAGTAATTCGCGATACTTTAATGACACAATATTTGGATATTACATCTGTGCAATCAGGAGCCAGTAGCCATCCTTATGAGTTTAGGATTTTTGGTGGAGGCATTTTAGAATGGACATTTGAAAACATTTTACTGCCTGATAGCAATGTGAACGAGCCTGCCAGCCATGGTTTTGTGAAGTTTAAAGTAAACCAACAACCCAACAATCCACTGGGTAGTGTGATTGAAAATAGGGTAGGTATTATCTTCGATTTCAACGATCCGGTAATGACCAATTATGCCTTTAGCACCATTGCTGATATGACAGAGTTATTAATTTCGGTGAGCGAGGCCAGTGTGTATGAAGCCCTGGTGAGCATTGAAGTATACCCCAACCCTTTTAATGATGTGGCTACGATTAATGTATTGGGTTATGAAGCACACGATCCCATTTACCTTGAGTTGTACGATTTATTGGGCAACAAGGTCACTAGCCTTAGCACCAACCAAACTATGTTTGAGTTGCACAAAGGCGACCTTTCAAGTGGAGTATATATTTATCGCATTTTCGCTGCCGATGGTAGTTTGGGATCGGGCAAGGTAGTGGTGAAGTAAGTACTGGTTTAATCATAATATGAATTACCTCCCGTTGCCACCTGGATGCAGCGGGAGGTTTTTTATGGAAAATGCGGCCATCTCTTCCCTTATGTATTAGGAGGCTAATACCAAACCGGCTCCAATTTGCGTTACTCCTATACTGCTAAACTATTTTGCCATGAAAGTACCTGCTTTAACTACCCTGCTGTGGTGTGCATTTATGATGGCCGCCGCACAACAACAAATTACCTTGAACCAGCCTGGGGTGCGTATTACCACGAACATGACCGTTCGTGACGCGAAACCTTATCCGTTTGAATCGCCTGTAAAAGGGTTGGAAATTGCCTCTGCTGCTTATCAGATTGACGCAAGCAATGGGGGGAGTTTTACCCATACAAGCGGCACGCGAATTACTTTACCACCCAATAGTTTGGTGGATAAGGAAGGTAATCCTATTCACGGATCGGTTGATTTCTATTACCGGGAGTTTCGCGATCCAATTGATTTTATGTTGAGTGGCATTCCGATGAGTTACGACTCGGCTGGTACACAATATAATTTCGAATCGGCAGGCATGTTTGAGTTGCGTGCTTTCCAGCAAGGCAAAGAAGTATATGTAGCGCCTGGCGAGCAGATAGACGTAGATTTTTACTCCACCAATTCGGCCTCTACGTTTAATTTTTATGCTTTTGATGAAACGTCGGGCAATTGGGATTTTAGAGGGAAGGCTGGAGAACAAGCACCGGGAATGGCAGCAGAAGCGCATGGAGGTGAGGAGATGGAAGGCGGCTTTTCGTCAAATGACATGAGTAACTTTTGGGTGGATGGAGGTCGATACAGTGAACCGATGCTTTTCAAAGAACGTTACCAGGACCTGGAGTATGCGCAGACGTGGAAAATTGATTCGTCGCAATATGGAGAAGCCCCCAATTATCCTTTTGACAGGTACTATGTGAACTTGATTCGACTTAAGAAACAAAGCAAACGCCTGTTTTCGAACAAGCTTTGGTTTAAAATAAAGCCCAGGCAATGGGCATTGCGCAATCGTGCCGAGCGTGTAAACCAGGAATTGGATACGTTGGAAGGAGTACTATGGACCTACGATGGAGAAAACCCATTGGTAATTAAGCACATGCGTGAGGAGTACACCAAATCGGCTTCAAGATGGAATGATGTGCGTCTTCGCTATAATAATGTTACCGGTAAGTTTATCATGGAGTTGAAAGATGAGGAAGGGTACTTTAAACTGCCAGTAGAACCACATTATAAAGGCCGCCCAAAGCATGAAGCATCGCGTAGAAAAAGTGATGAGAAGTTGTACAAAGGGTATTGGAAACAATTGAAAGACAATGAGCATAGCTTCGACTTTAAACTGTTTTCCAATTTTGGAATGACTGATGGAAGATATGGTGCGTTTATGAGGAAGAGCATTAAGGTAAGGGAAGACTATCTTAACGCACTTAAACCGGGTTTAGCGCAAGCAGCATTGGCAAGTACTACTACTTACAACCCCAATCAGGCTGATGCTCGTAATGTAGTACGAAGCTTAAAGGTAGATGGCTTTGGGGTGTGGAACTGCGATCAAATAGACCGCCTCAATAACCCGGTGCAAATCATGGCCGATTATCGCATAAAAAATAAAAAACACCAACCCTATACCATCTATATCATTGATCGTCAAATTAATGGGGTGCTGAATTATACCCCTGATAAGATTGCTTTTAGCAGAGATGCTGAAAATATACTGCTGGCTATTGGAGAAGATGGCAGTACTGCCTTATACAATGCCAGGGCTTTTCGGCAAGTGAATTGGCAAAATAACACCAACCATACCTTTGCCCTTGAAGACATGACGGGCAAGTACAAAACGGTAGATGAGTTTAAACGAGCCCTGGGTTTTTAAACGTGTTACTCGCTTAAAATCCTTACTTCAGTACGTCGGTTCTTTTGCCTGCCGTCTTCGCTTTCGTTGGTAGCAATGGGACGGGTTTCACCATAACCTACTGCTGTTACTCGTTCTGCTTCAATGCCTTTTTTAATCAAGTAATCGCGTACAGCATTGGCGCGGGCCTCCGATAATTTTTGATTGATATCGGCTTCTCCAACATCATCGGTATGGCCACCAATTTCAATTTTCATCGTGCTCTTGGTTTTCATGGCATCCACCAGGTCATCCAATGCTGCATATGAAGCTGGGCGGAAGGTGGCCTTTCCGGTGTCGTACAATACATTTTTCAGCGTAATCACTTTAGGGATTTCAAACTCCAGGGTAAAATCAAAATTGATGTAGCCTTCTACGCCTGGAATCTCCAACTCGGTATAGCTGGTTTCATCACCAAAGGTGCGGTACGATACGTTGTAGGTTCTTCCCTTGGGTACCAATAAGGAGCATTTTCCATCTTCGCCTGTAACGCAGGAAAACTTTTTGCTTTCGTCTTCTTTATCGGTAAGCGTAATGGTTTCTGAGGTGCGTACCTTACCATCAGTGTTCATCGTAAGTACGTTAAGCTTGGCTTCCGTTTCGGTTTGTGCCACTGCTGTTAACGTTAAAAAGCAAGTGATGGCCAGCAATAATCGTTTCATTAAAATAGGTTTTATACAATCAAAGTTATGAAAATTAAGCATCTGTTACCATAATAAAAGCACCGTCTTTAATTTTGTATTTAAGTCCGCCAATTTCAATTGCTTTACCATTCAGCGCCTTTTTCATGTCTTCAATATCGGTTTCTATAGTATGTACCGAACCTCCTGTTTTATAGGCAATTTCGAAATACTGTGCATTGATATATCCAAAATGCGTGCCACATAAAATTACCTTTACAGGAACGTTTATTTTTTTCAATAAGTCGATGTCGCGCACCCAACTGTTGTTGTCGGCAACCAATACAATTTGTTTCACTTTGGTCTTTGCTTTTCGAATACCAAAGAGCAAGGCCTCCATGTCGTTTTCAGGCCCATCGCCACCAAAGCCTCCCTTCATGGTTTTAATCATCTCATCAATTACTTTGCTGTGGTCGCCTGAAGGAGTATGATAGATGCCTCCTGTCATTCCTACTATTTTGGCAACATCGGGTGTTTTATCACCGTCGTTGAAGAATACATAGTGTTTAATGGGCTTGGTTTCAGTATTTAAGCGATTCCAAAGAGCTACCTGCGAGGCGTACGGGTACATGCTGCCAGTAAAGTCGGTGACTACAAGCATGTCTTGCCATTCGGGATGTCGTTCCAATACTTTAATTACGGTAGAGTCGGCAAACCCTTTGATGCCTGTAACTTCACTTTCAAAATCGTAGGTAAATGTACTTCGGTCAATAAAGTCGTAGCCCAGTGTATACTTTACCACAAAACCATGAAACAATGCTTTGGCTTCTTTTTCTGAGTTGCAGTTGGTTTGTAGTACTACGTTCCAACTGATGGTTGGTTGATTAAAAAGTACGGTGTCAATGGTGCGTAACGCGCTCATGCGTCGTTGAATTAGTTTTTCAAACTCCCATGATTCGAGGTCTTTAGGGTACTTGCTGAATACCAGGTCTACTTGTTTTACCTGCTTACCTTTTTTTATTGGGTAATCTTCAGGGTTTTTAATTTTAGCTGCCCCAAAATCAAAATACAAAGGCACCAGTTCTTTGGTGTCGTACAATTGATATTGGGTAATTTCCATATAATTCACTTTCAATGAGCGATCGTCAACATTAACGCTATCCAATCGAGTAGCATTTGCCAGGCCGGTGTTTAACAATATCATTAGAAGTATTGCTATCTTTTTCATGTCGTTTATATTAAGGATTCTATTTATTTAATATCCCTTTTTGAAAAAGGTAACACCAGTTTGTACATTTTTTTTTTTAGAAAAGGTAGATAAACAACACAACACCTTATGCATAAGGTGTTGTGCGAAAAGGATATATGATTATTGACCTGTTAGACAAGTTGCTTTTACCAGTGGCAGATTAGTTATGCTTCAAATTCATAGTCGCGTTCTACCAAACAAATGCGTGTTTTAAATGCTTTATACCATTGGGTTTTCCCTTTGTTCTGAGCCTCTAAGTGCTCTACATTCATCTTCCAGTTTCGAATGGCTTCCAGGTTTTCCCAGTAAGAAATGGTAATACCTACGCTGTCGCGTGCCGATTCGTAGCCCAGGAATCCTGGTTGTTGCTCGGCCAGTTCCACCATGCGGTTGGCAGTGGCCTCATACCCTTCCAGGTGGGGAGTGTGGAGGTTGGTGAAGATAACAGCATAGTAGGGCGGAGGAGGAGTATTTGCAATCATTAGTGACAAAATTTACAATAAGTACTTTCTTCGTTATGTTGAAAAGGAATTTCGGAGTTGTGAATTTCTTGTACAAGTTGCTGGAGTAGTTCTTCAAATTCCTGTAGGGTTTCCTGGTTCAATGTTTCCGACTGGTTGATACGGGTACTGAGTACCCCTTCTTTTAAATTCCGAAACGATACAATGCCCGATTGCAACGCTAACTCGTTGCCAAAGTTTTTGGCATACAATAGTCCGTAGGTAAGCAGTTGCAAACTTTTGCTGTACTTTGGGTCGGTGGTTACAGCATCCAACTGGCGCACATTCAATTCGCTGCGTGTGGCATTGCCTGTTTTGTAGTCGATAATGCGAATGGTGTTGCCTAATGTATCAATGCGGTCGGCTTCTCCTTTAATCACTACTTCTTGTGGTTGGCCATTAATTGGAACATGGATGGTGGAACGCAATTTCTTTTCCAGGAATTTGATGAACAGTGGTGTGCCTGTTTCCTCTAACAGTACCATCTCTTGTCGAATAAACCGATCTACAAACTTTACAGCTACTCGAAAGATGAGGTAATTCTTTCCAAAGTTAATTTCTTCAGTGCTGTACTTTTTCTCAAATTGTCGCATCATTTCTGCTTCAATGCGAGGAAGCATGGCTTTTAAATCGGCTGCGGTAACATTTTTATCGATAAAGGGGGTATAAAATTCTTCAAGGGTTTGGTGCACAAATGATCCCATGTGCCGTGCTTCAATGGTTTCTTCCACTTCGTCGGTTTCACGCAGTTGCAAAATGTATTTGTAATAAAAGTCGAGCGGACAGTTGATGTAGGTATTGAGTGCTGATGGCGATAAACCACTTTTATACAGCTGGGTTAACTGCTCTAGTATTTGTTCGTTTTTGGCGATAGGTACTGGTAGCGATTCATTTTGCACTACTGGGGTTGCCAGCACCTGCTCATTGATTTTTATGTTCAGGTTTATTTTGGGCAACTCGTGTTGCAGTTGGGTAATGAAACGACTTTTTTCGCCACTGCCAAAATCATCGTTTTCGGTGTTGTATAGCAAGTATACGTTGCTAGCTCGTTGTATTAATCGATAAAAGTGGTAGGCATAAATGGCATCTTTTTCGATATGAGTAGGCAGGTGGTAGTACCGTTTAAGGTCGAACGGAATGAAGGTGCTGTCTTGCTTGGCTTTAGGAATGGTGTTTTCGTTGGCCGAAAGCAAAATCACTGTTTCAAAGTCGAGCACCCTTGTTTCCAGCATTCCCATCAACTGTAGTCCACGCAAAGGCTCGCCAAAAAACGACAGACTCCCGGCATTTACTACCTGATGGAAAATGGCTTTAAACGACTTAAGTTCGTTAACGAAAGTGTATTGCCCAAACAAGGTTTGTAGCTTCTTTACTATGGTGGTATACTGATACAGGTACTCCAACTCCAGCTTATTGGCGAGCAGCTCATCGTTGATGAATCGATCTTTTAGTACTTCAATCAATTTCACAAAGCAATCGAGGGCATCATCGGGTATTTGCTGCCATTTTTCAAACAAAAAGGCCATTTGATCCAGCAGTGGTCGGTGTTGTTCTTCGGCATACGATTTTATTTCTTCAAAGTCGATGAATACCTTGTTCTTAGCACTGATGATGGCAATAATAGTTTCTGAAAAGTTACCTGCTTCAGCGGTGTTTAAGAGGCTTTTGATGTAGGGGTGGTGAAATATTTTAAGGATGTTTTTGTAATAAAACTTCCTATCGTCGCCCCCGCGCAGTAGCCGTTGCGCATTTTCTTGCAGCACAAATACCAGCTCAAACAGGTTGTGTAAAGGGGTGTTTTTAAGCGGGTATCCCATGGTAACGTTCACATCTTCTACCTGCATGGGAATGGAGTTGAGCACCGGCATCAACAATGTTTCGTCGGCCAGCACCAGTGCCACATTGGTATAGTCAGCACCTCCAATTTGTTGTAATATATCACCGGCTACTTTGGCCTGTCCTACACTTTGAGGCACTCCAATGATGTTGATGTTTTTACTTTCCTTACTCAAGTATTCGGCTTCCCAGGGCAAGGGGTTGATGTTCCAGTTCTTTTTATGGCGACGTAAAAACAGCCCTGCTTCGTGATTGTGGTTGTTCAGGTAATAGGTATCGGCATCCCAAAATACTTCTGCTTTGCCAGCTTCAACAAAGGCACGGATAATGGTTTCTTCTGCTTTCGATAAGGCATTGAATCCAACAAAATAAATGGGGCCTTCCATGTTTTGATGCAAGGCATCGATGTTTTCAGCCACTTGTTTAAAGGCCAACCCTTGAAAGGCTTTGTTGCGCTCCAACAGTTTTTCGGCAAAATGCCGATAGTAGGTGCCTAATTTTCGCCAAAAGTCGAGGTAGTTTTGTTGATTTTCTGTCAACTCTTCACCGCTTAAGCTCCAGTTATCAATAACCTTAATGTCACTTAAATCGGCATATACCTGCTCGGTGGGTAGCATGTAACGGTCTATTTCACTGAAGTCGTTGAGCATAATTTGCCCCCACTTGCCAAACCGTTCAAACGATTCAGCGTCTTGCCCTTCAACTTCCTGATAGGTGGCATACAATTCAAAGAGTAACGTCATGCCATCCAACATTTCTAGGTCGGAAAGATCTTCTACAAATTCGTGGATGGTACATACCCGCGGTGCCCAAATGGTTTTGCCCATCTGCCGGCCAATCAGTGCTTTAGCAAACAATCCCGCCCGCTGGCTGGGCAGCACAATGGTAATCGTACTCATTTGCTCACCATGTTGGCGATGCAAATGAGCAACCACTTGTGCTAAAAAGCTTTGCATGTTACGACTTGAATCCTTTTTTAATGAACTGAATAAATTCCCGCAAGGCACTCTTCGACCTAAAAACGCTCATCATTACACGAGCGTGCTCTTTTGCTCCAGCCTTTTGTTCAGCTTCTTTCCGGTCTTGTGCCTCTACTTCCCCCAACATGCCCTCAATTTCTTTATGCATCAGGTGCTCTTCTTGCTCGGTGAGCGAGGAAGGTGCCTCCTGTTCGGGGAAGAGGCCTTGTTCCTCGGCCAGCTTATCGGCTTTGGCCAGGTTCTTTTTCGACATTTCCTTATACCCCAACTTTTCTTCTAACATGCCAAGATTGTTGTAGGCTACAGCATCTTTAGGATCTAGTTTCACTGCTTTCCGGTAATCTTCTACCGCTCCTTCAGTATCGCCCAGGCTATCTTTTATAAAGGCTCGGCTAGCGTAGCGGTAGCTATAATCGGGTTCCAGGGCTACTGCCTTATTGAAATCTACGAGCGCCTCTTCTTTGCGGTTTAAATGAAACAGACATACCCCTCTATCGTTATAAATGTTGGGGTTTTCGGAGGTTTCCAATGCCTTGGTAAACAAAGCTACTGCTTCATCGTAAGCCTCGTTTTTTTGCGCCTCCAGTCCTTGTAAATGATATTGTTCGGCAGTCATGGTATAAAGGTAAAAGGATTTGTAGATTTGTAATAATAATCCCTCGAAATCCATATGCCAAAACGTTGTTGGTTGCTTTTGTGCCTGGTGTTTGTATTGTTCACAGCTTGTGGCACGCAACGTTATGGTCACCTCAAAAAGGTGAATCGTTTGCACCACCAACCGGCACTCCACCCTATGGCTGCTATGCCTGCCATGATGCCAGCTATACCGGTAGATTTGCCAGAGCAACGGCCGATTGGTGTTACCTGGAAGTTGCCTGCTGGTGTGCACCCTGGCTTTGTGACTACCACTGTTTTAAAGCCTTTAAGGAGAGCTTGCGATCGATATGTGGTGGAACAACGAGAGGGGCAATATGGGTTGGCACTTTTCATTTTTCTGGTGTACTTCTTTTTTGTAGTGTTGATGGTGTTGCTGATCCTCGGAATTGTTTTTAATGCCAAATGGGTATGGCTACCAGCAGGCATTATCTTAATGATCTTTTTACTTTTGATCTTATAAATGAAAGTGGTGTATCCCATTTACCTGAAATACTCCAATAATAAGTCGTTCTTTAAGATTACGGCTGCCGATGCGTTTGAGGAGTTGCAAGTGATGCCAAGTGCTTATAGCATTCATCGCATTAAAGCTACTACTTTGCCCGATCGTAATTATATTCACGACATGGTACAGAACGAAGGAGAGCGCTGGGAAGCTATAACGCAAGAAGAGTATCAATCACAGCTCGAATATTGCCAATCTCATTTGAAGTTGTTGTGAATGACTTTAACATAAATAGCATGTTGGGCAAAAAGCCCGAGCGTATGTTGTTTGCTATCATGTTGCTGGTGGTAGTAATGTTTACCTTTTGGAAATTGGGAAGTCACCCCATTACCGAGTGGGATGAGGCGCGGCAGGGAGTTAATGCCATTGAAATGCTGGAGCGGGGCGATTATGTGAACTATTACTTTAATGGAGAACCCGACAGTTGGAACTCCAAACCCCCTTTGTTAATTTGGAGCATTGCCTTAAGTTACCAGGCGTTGGGCTACAACGAATTTGCGCTGCGGTTACCAGTTGCTTTATGCATGCTGCTGTTTTTTGTGTATGCCTACCGGTTGGTACGCATGTATAAGGGGGCGTGGTTTGCGCTGGTAACGGTGCTGGTATTGGTGTCGTGTAAAGGTGTTTTAGGACGCCATGTAGGAAGAACGGCCGATTTTGACGGCATGCTCATTTGTTGGCTTACCGCGTTTGTTTATTACACTTTACGTTACCTCGACTTTGAAGAGAAACGGGCCATATTTAAGGCTGGTTTGTTCCTGGGACTGGCTTTCCTTACGAAAGGCACTGCCTCGGTATTGCTGTTGCCTGCTTTGTTTTTGTACCTACTGCTTACCCGAAGAGTATGGGCTACATTAAAAGACTGGAGGGTATGGGCAGGCCTGACAATTTTTGGCAGCTTCGTTGGTGGTTGGCTGCTGTTGCATAGCAAGTACGGCACTACATTTACTGGTAAAACATATGGCGGCACGGAAAGCTCGTTGGAAACCATGTTTTTTTACGATACCATTCAACGGTTGGGGTTGGTAAACAGTGAGTTTGTGACCGAAAAGGGCCCCGACCTCGACTTTTTTGTGACGGTGCTTGATACCCGCATGAATGTATGGAACTATGTGTTTTACCTGGGCTGGTTGATTGGTTTGATAAAGTTGTTTCAACATTTCAAGTCGTTTGGCATATTGGTGCGTCGTGGGGGCAACCAACTGGTTTTACTATCGGCCTTGATAGTGGTTACCTTTATCTTGCTGTTTACATTTACCTATGGTAAAAACTACTGGTACCTGGCACCGGTGTTTTTGTTTGTAGCCATTGTGGCAGTGCAGGGCATAGCTACCATAACGAATTATACGAAGTGGGCGGCAGTGCTTTTTGGTGCAGTGGTGGTGTTTACCCTTGGGCGGCAGGCAGTGGTGCTGCATCAGACAGAAGAAGGGTTTGGCACTTTTATAACAGCCCATCAAGCACGCATTGAAGGGGCAGCAGAAATTGTGATGATCAACGACCAGCATCAAGACCAGTTGCTGTATTTTAAGTGGCACAATACCAATACATCCATGCAATATACGTCGCCCAACAAGCCGGGGGTATTGTACTACATGCTTACTGCGCAAGCACAACACATGAATATTATTGACGAATACGAGGAGTTTTGCCTGGCTACTACTAAATGAACCATGGGCATTTAACGCTTACCCGGATGCCTTGCTCTTCCAATAAAGTTTTGATCTCTTTCTCCAACTGTTTAGTGACCGCCTGGCGTAAATCTGCTTCCAACCAATAATCAACATCGTCTTTATTGATGGGACGATCTTCTCCCCAACGTTCCCAATGGGTGTATTCCACCTCTTTGGCATTGCTTACAACAATTGGAAAAGTAAGCCATGGTTGATTGGATGGATAGACATAAACAGTGGCCTGCGCAATGAAAGTGCCCGATGCAAATGTTTTTTCCGTTTGCATGCTGGGCTTTTCATGCAAGAAAGGTTTTAACACTACTGTGGCAGCAGTAACGGTGGGTTGTTGTACGGTATCGCGATAGATGTTGACAATCGAACCTACTTCGCTTTTGTGGGTATTGAAATTGGTGCTAAACAAATAGGCCAATCCAAAGCTGGTATGAATTTCTGCTTCTTGCTCGTACATCACCGAATCAACTTCCCATAAACCGGTGGCCGCATTGATGTGTTTCAACATGCTGGAACCAAACTTGGTAATTATCACCCGTTGTTGAGGTGTCAGGGTGGGGTCGAGTAGGGTACGGGTTCCAAAGGTGGTGTCAGCATCAACTGCTTTGAGCTTTGCACCAAGCCATTGCCGCATGCTGGCAGCATAGGTAGAGTCTTGTTGAAATTGTGGGCTGGAAAAGTAGGCTTCTTCTGGGGTTTGAGTAGTGCAAGCGTAAAGCAATAGCACCAAACCAACACCGATTAGCTGTTGCATTATACGTTATAATCAATTTTTACAGTAGCACTTTTCGGATGACTTTGGCAGGTAAGGATGTATCCTTTTGCTATTTCATCGTCGGTAATGCCAAACGATTCATCCATGGTTACTTTACCTTCCACCACTTTGGCCAGGCAGGTGGTACACACTCCACCCTGGCAAGAGTAAGGAGCATCCAGTCCACTTTCAATGGCTTCATTTAAGATGAAATCTTTCGACTGCATTTCAATTTCCGTTTCTTCACCATCCAGTAAAATGGTCACCTTGCTTATTCCAGTAAAATCATCAGCATCAGCATCAGCATTCGCAACAGTTGGTGGTGCTTTTTCTTCAGCTACCGGTGTGGTAAAGTATTCAATAATGATATCGCTTTCAGCAACACCTCTACCACTAAGGGCGGCCAACACTTCGGTCATCATATCGTTAGGACCACAAACAAAATGTTTTTTAGCACCTGTGCCCGCATGCTTGTCGTAAAGGTCTACTGCTTTAATGCGATCCAATCGGCCTCGTTGTCCTTGCCATGCGTCGGTAGGCTGACTCAATGTGTGGATCACTTGCAAGCGAGCTTCATGTTGTTGGGCTAACGCTTGTAGCTCGTTGTTAAAGATGATGCTTTCTTCGTTGCGGTTGCCATAAAACAAGACTACACTGCTTTGCGGTTCGGTATGCAATACACTTTTTAAGATAGAAATGACAGGAGTAATGCCACTGCCTGCTGCAAACAATACGTATTGTACATTGTTTGAGGCATCAAGGGTGCTGGTAAAGTTGCCCGCAGGAGCCATTACTTCCAACGTATCGCCTACTTTTACTTCGTCGGCCAGGTAGTTAGATACTTTACCGCCTGCCACTCGCTTTACGGCAATGGTGTGGGGCTCGTTGGTGTTGGGACTACTACACAGCGAATACGATCGCCGGCATTCTTCGCCATTCACCACTACTTTTAGTGTAAGGTATTGCCCTTGTTGGTAGGAAAAAGTGGTGGCCAGTTCGTTGGGAATGGTCAATGCAATAGAAACGGTATCGGGTGTTTCTTGCTTGATGTTCGATACAGTTAACTGGTAAAACCCTCTAGAGGTTCCTTCGTTGTTGCCGCTTCGGTCTTTCTTCTTAAATAGTTTCAGCATCTTCGTTTAGTAATTGCCAGGTATGATCGGCCAATAACTTGGCGGCCGATATAAATTCTTTGTATCCTTTGCTTCGTCCCCATTGGTGCGGGCCAATAACAGAGAGCAAGTGTTTACCATCCTCTTTTTCGTAGAGGTAATAGGTGTGACCAATGATGGGTTCGAATCGCAGTTCAGCGTTGTAAATCAACTCCGATACTTCAATGCGTTTTTTGATGTCGTTGGCTTGTTCGGCCAGCAGTTTCATTTGCCGGTATATTTGTGCCAACTGTTGATCGGTTTGCTCCACCATGGCCGTCATGGCCCTGCTTTTGATCTTCCCTTTGTCTTCGGGTTTCACCACAGCACCGCCCACGGTGTGTGCGTAGGGGAGGTTGTGCGGATTTTCCGTGATCTTGTCCTTATCAATGGGATTTTCATTCATTTGGTGCAAATATACAAAGGATGGTTGACGTGTAAGGCATGGTGGTGCATCTTTAGATAGCAGGTGCTTCAACTGTGTTATTAACTCCTCACACCTCTACCATAGCTGTTGTACTCATGTTCAAGCCTCTCTTTGTCTACACCATAGCTGTTGTACTCATGTTCAAGCCTCTCTTTGTCTACACCATAGCTGTTGTACTCATGTTCAAGCCTCTCTTTGTCTACATCATAGCTGTACTACTCATGTTCAAACCTCTCTTTGTCTACACCATAGCTGCTGTACTCATGTTCAAGCCTCTCTTTGTCTATGCCATAGCTGTACTCCCCATGTTCAAGCCTCTCTTTGTCTATATCATAGCTTTACTACTCATGTTCATGCCTCTCTTTGTTCGAACTATGGCTTCTTCATCTATGTTCACACTTCTATTCCTACCAACTGAACTCTCTCTTCGTTCAAATCGTTGTCTCTTCCCTTCAATTAGAACCCCTCTTTACCCAAATTGTTCTTATGTTGTTCCAGTTTGAACCTCGTTTTTGTCCAAATCGTTCTCTATTTTTACGAATCGGAGCTCTTATTTATTCCAAACAACATCCCCTCTCAATCATATTGATGTACCCTTTATTGGTATTAGTTAAAGCCATAAAGAGATAAGGTAACACTGAAATGAGACGGAAAACAAAGCAAAAAAAATCCCCCAGGTTGCCCCGGGGGATTGATATATAAGGAATTGTTATTACCAAATACGTGCAATCACATCTTCACCACGTCGCATGGCATCGCCTTCTTGTACATCAAAGGCTTCGAAGAATTCAGGCATGTTCGACAAAGGACCAATCACACGGAAGTTACCGGGCGAGTGAGGGTTGGTCATTACTTGCTGACGCAACGACTCATCGGTATAGTTCACTTTCCAGATTTGACCGAAAGCGATGAAGAAACGTTGCTCAGGAGTAAATCCACTAATGTCTTCACGCTCTTTGCCTTCTAGCGACTTCTGGTAGGCGTAATAAGCGAGGGTTAATCCACCCAGGTCGGCAATGTTCTCGCCAAGGGTTAGCTCACCATTTACATAAAGGCTGTCCATCGCTTCGAACGAGTTAAAGTGCTCTACCAGTTTAGTAGTACGCTTGGTAAACTCTTCGCGATCGGCAGCACTCCACCAGTTGTTGAAATTTCCAGTGGCATCAAACTGCGATCCCATGTCGTCGAAACCGTGGGTAAACTCGTGGCCAATTACGGCTCCCATACGGGCATAGTTTACTGCATCTTCTGCATCGGGTACAAAAAATGGTGGTTGCATGATACCTGCAGGGAATACAATTTCGTTAATCAATGGGTTGTAATAAGCATTTACAATATGTGGTGCCATGCCCCATTCTGTTTTATCAACAGGCTGTCCCATTTTAGCCAGGTTATCTTTTACCTGCCAGTTACGGGCGCGTAAGGCATTCATAGCATACGACTCGCGGCTAATTTCCAGGTCTGAGAAATCGGTCCACTCATCAGGGTAACCGAGCTTGCGGGTGAAAGTAGCCAATTTTGCTTTGGCCAACTCTTTGGTAGAATCGGTCATCCAATCTACCTGCTCCAAACGCATTTCAAACGCAGCAAACAAGTTGTCTACCATCTCGTTTACACGTTGCTTTGATTCGGGGCTAAAGGCTTTGTCTACGAAAGCTCTACCCAATGGCTCACCGGTATAAGCACCAACAGCACTGATGGCCCTTTTCCAACGGGGCTTCATTTCTTTGGTTCCGCTCAACACAGTGCCGAAGAACCAGAAGTTTTGATTTTCAAAATCAGTACTTAAGTAGCCAGCAGTTTCATCAATCAAGCGCCAGGTAAGATAGGTTTTCCAATCGTCGATAGAAACGCTGTTAAGCACCTCATCTACACGCTTAAAAAATTCAGGTTGGGTAACAATAAGGTATTCTAAATTGCCTACACCAATCTTTTCAAAATAACCGTTCCAATCGTTGGATGGGCAAATACCAGCCAATTCATCCATGGTCATTTTGTTGTACTGAATTTCAATGTTTCTCAATTCTACAGGTCCCATTGATGCTTCAGCCAATTGGGTTTCAATTTCCATGATTTTGTTAGCTGCAGCACTTGCTGTCGCTTCATCGTGCCCTAACAACTGGAACATTTTGCCCATGTGCTCTACATACTTCTGACGAATCTCTTCTGATTTTTCATCGTCTTTAAAGTAGTAGTCTTTACTGGGCAAGCCAATGCCTGCCTGGCTGGCATACATGGCATATTTGGTGTTGTCTTTTAAATCTTCCAATACACCAGTTTCAAAGATCGATCCGATTTGATACATGTGGTGGTCGGCCACAACGCTCAATAAATCTTCTTTGGAAGCAATGGCGTTAATTTTTTCCAACTCGCCAGCAATGGGCTGAAAGCCTTGCTCGTCTCGGCTGGTAGAATCCATTACGGTAGCATAAAAGTCGCCAATCATTTGCATGTGACTGCCTTTTTCAAACTCTCCTGTAGAGGCTTCTTTCAAGATATCTTGAAGCAACTTTTTGTTGCGCTCATCCAATTCATTAAAACTGCCCCACGAGCTTTCGGTAGAGGGAACAGGGTTTTCTTTGATCCAGGTACCATTGCAGTAGTGGTAAAAATCCTGCGCAGGATCAATGGTGGTATCCATAAAGGCCAGGTCGATGGTGGCCATCTCATTCGAGGTGTCACCAGGTGTTTCGGTCACTTCGGCTTCGCCACCGCAACTTGCCAGGGCTACCGACAGGGCGACGAACGTGGGAAAAGCGAGTTTTTTCATGCTTAACGTTTTGGTTTAGTGCGGAAAATTAAGTTTTTGGATGCACAAATCCACATTAATATGGGATAAGTGGTTTAAAAGTATGTATAAGCGGCTGAAATATTTAGCCATCTTTTGGCAATTATAGCAAAGCTATACTTGTTCTATTCGTGCTTCTTCGGTATATACCAGGTATTGTTCCACATCGGTATACCCCATGGCTTGCAACAACTTACCATAGGTAGCTACCTGTTTTTTATGTGCAGCCTTAGGTACACCAGTTTTATAGTCGATAACCACAGCTTTTTGCTGATCAACTACCACACGGTCGGGGCGAAAAACTTCCCCGGTATCAGCAATGATTTCTACCTCCGTACGTACATCCAGCCCTGCTTCAAACCAACGGCCAATAGCTGGGTTTGCTAACAACGACTCAATCTTGTTTTGTTCTCCCTCCACATCTTGGGCAGCGATGAGCCCATCGGCACAAAGTTGCTCCAATACCCGGCCTACATCATCCCTGGTGCGAATTTTGGCCAGGGCAGTGTGCAAGAGGGCACCATATTGCTTTTGCGTTTCAAATGTTTCCATGTTCCACAACTGCGGTGCTTGTAAACTTACTTTCAACTTATCAGTCCACGGATATGAGTGCATGGAAGTAAGAGGGTATTGCTCTTGCTGTGTTTTTGGCGTATCGGTTTTAGTAGTGCGTTTCCCGTAGGCATAGGCTTGTGCTTCTTCGCTCCACTCAGGAGTACTGCTCACCACAGCATTGATGTAGGTGGCAACACTTTTGCCGCGGGTGGGGTTGGTAAGCACATATAACCGGTTTTTTGCCCGAGTAAATGCTACATATAGCATGTTAATATGGTCGAGCAAAGACTTGTGTTCTTCCTCTTCGTAGTAACCAGCATAAGCCGTTTCTAGCATCGACTTGTTGGTGGATAGCAAAGCTACATCCATGCCTTCAATCGGTTCGTTGAGGGCGACCCACAGGTTGTCTTTCCCCATTCGAATCGACCAGTTGGCAAAGGGAACTATTACCACAGGAAACTGCAATCCTTTCGACTTATGGATGGTCATGATGCGTACGGCATCCATGCCTTCGGGCACCTGTACAGAGAGCTTTTCTTCCTTGCTTTTCCACCAATCTAAAAACTCAAAAATATTGTTGCCCTGCCGGGCAGTAAATTGGTGTACGGCATCCATAAAAAACTGGAGGTAGGCATTGGGCTTAACGTTCGGGAAAAAGGTGCGCAACAACTCTTCTACAGCCTGGTAAATAGGCAATTGAATGAGCCGGTACAACTGAATGTTGTACCCGTGGTCTTTCAAGAATCGATTGAGTTGTACATGAGGTTTTCCCTGTTCGCTTTCTTTTTCGGTGTATTCGGCCAATACTTCATTCAACCGTTCCTCTTGCTTCGATCGTACCATCAAGTAGCGCAATGCTGCTACCTTGGCCAGGTTATCACCCGGACTGCGAAGGTGCTTAAAGATGTTGATGAAAAACTGAATATCGGCTGAATTTTTTAGCAACAAACTTTCTGACGATACGACCGGAATACCAGCACCAATAAGGTAATTGGCCAATAAGCTGCCAGTGGTGTTTTTGCGTACAATAATGGTGACATCGCTCAATGAATAGCCATCTTCTACCGCTTCTTCAATGCTGCGTCTGGTATGTTCAAAGTGCAATTCTTCAGTGCTAAATTCTTCATCTTCAAGCGAGCGTACATGCACATAGCCACCGGTTTTGTTTGGGGGTACCTGTTGTTCTAATTGGTGGTAAATTGATTGAAAATGCTCGTTCAATTGTTGTGCTACTTCCCGAAAAAAGAAGTTGTTGAATTCAATGACCTCCTGATTCGAACGGTAGTTGGTAGCCAATACTTTAGCGGCATAGTTGCGTTGTAATGTATCTTGCTTATCGAGCACAAAAGGCTCGTTGTTATGCCCATAGATTTCAGGCAGGCGGGCAAATTGCTCTACCTCGCCATTGCGCCAACGGTAAATGGCTTGTTTGCCATCGCCTACAATCATATTGAAATTGCCAGTGGCAATGGCATTATCTACCAGTGGCAATAAATTTTGCCATTGTACTACAGAGGTGTCTTGAAACTCATCAATAAGATAGTTCTGGTACCGTTCGCCCAAACGCTCATAAATAAAAGGCACAGGGTCGTTAAGTACAATGTTATGTACGGTTTTATTGAAATCTGAAATCAGCAAGATGTTGTTGCTTTCTTTAATGTCGTCGATCATCTTCTCCACCTCGTTCAACACTGAAAGGGAGTAGAGGTGTTGGTTAAGCAATACATACAATTGATACTGTTGCCCTTCTTCTTGCACATATTGATGTGCCTGACGAAACAAGGTTTCCAATTGGGGTTGAATGCGGTCGATGGCCATTTTTTCTGCTGCACTGGCTTTGCCTGCATGCCATTTGTTCTCCTCCACATTTTTAAGGTGTGTGTTAGAAGGATGCAGTTTGTCTTTGCGCAAGCTGGCCAGGTATTCGAAATACTTTACAATGCCATTTCGTCCTCCAGCAAATGCAGTAGCTTCCAGCTCTTGTTGTTGAATTAGCTCTAGTGCTTCCTTCCCTGTTTTTTGGAGGGTAGTTTCAAAGATGCTGATCTGTTTTACAACAGTGCTTCGAACGGTTAAGAAATCGTCGATACTCAATTCGCGCAACTGATGAAGGTAGGCGTGGCTTTCTTCGTTCAGTAAGTTGCGGGCAAAGGCATAAAGGTCGGCATCAATGTGCCAGTTTTTGTCGTCGCTTGCTTTTTGTTCGGTATAAGCTACCAGCACCTTGGTAAGCTGCTCATTCATACCTACCTGGGCAATGAGCAAATCAATGGCCTTGCCAAGCAATCCTTCCTGGTCGATCTCCACATCAAAGTCAAGAGGGATACGCAGGTCGCGTGCAAAAGTGCGGATAATACGATGCACAAATTTATCAATGGTACAGATGGCCAAATCAGCATAGTTGTGCAGTACTTTCTCTAAAATGTTAGTGGCCTTTTCGCGCAAGGCTTCTTCCGAAAGCTGCACTTCTTGTTGCAACGATTTAAAGAGACTGCCTTCAGTGGGTACTTCAAAATCAGGATCACCAGGTTGTAACGACAATTCTTTGAGCCCTTCAATCACCCGCTCCTTCATTTCATTAGCCGCCTTGTTGGTAAAAGTAATAGCCAGTATTTGGGTAAATCGGTAAGGCGATTCAGACAGGAGCACCAGCTTCAAATATTCGCGTACCAACGTATAGGTTTTTCCCGATCCGGCAGAAGAACGATATACCACAAAATTGTGCTCCATAATGATGAAGATAACCGCTTTTTATGGAAGGGAATAGCTTTGTTAACAAATCGCTGAAATTGTTAATTGTTATGCAGCATTGATAACGATAGCTTTCCAATGATTTAGACGGTGTTGGCAGGTGGGAATTTCCTTCGCGCGTTAAATTTCATTATCTTTCAGGTGAAAAATCTATATCAAAAATTCTTGTTGCTATGAAAAAAATCTTTACCCTTAATTTATCTGCATTACTACTCATTGCTTGCTTGCTATCTACTGCCACTATGGCACGTACCGGTGACGACATTGTTCCTGGAAATCTCATTGTTCAGATGCAATACAAAAAAGACATCAACAATGTGGTTAGTGCAATGAACGAAGCCAATCCCAATGCCAAAGTGCGGGTTGACAAAGTGTTGTCGGAAACGCTCAACATTTGGTTGCTGAAGTTTGATGTGGATGGCATTTCGGAGTACAAGGCTTTAACCGATGTACAGGTGCACCCTGATGTGGCAGTAGCACAGTACGACCACGCTAACATCAAACCTCGTGTTTGTCCTAACGATACAAATTTTGGCGACATGTGGGCCATGTTTAACGATGGTACCAACGGCAGTGGTGGAACTGCTGATATCTCGGCTTGCGATGCCTGGGATGTAACTACTGGAGGATTCACTGCCCAAAACGACCGTATAGTAGTGGCTGTGGTAGATGGTGGATTTGATTTGAACCACGAAGACATGAACTGGTGGGTAAACAGCGGTGAAGTTCCTAATAACAACCAGGACGATGACAACAATGGTTATGTAGATGATGTGAATGGATGGGATGCAGTAGCCAACGATGGCGATGTAATGTTCAACGGACAGTTCGACGACCATGGAACACACGTGGCTGGCACTGTAGGTGCCATTGGCGATAATAACCTTGGTGTTACCGGTGTGAATCAGGATGTGGATGTAATGCCCATCACCGGTTCATCGGGACAAGAATCGGTAGTAGTTGCTGCCTATGGTTACGTACTGAAACAACGAGAAATTTACAACCAAACCAATGGTGCACAAGGAGCATTTGTAGTAGCTACTAACTCATCTTTTGGTGTAGATGGTGCTGATCCAAATAATTATCCCATTTGGTGTGCATTTTACGATTCGCTAGGTGCATATGGTATCTTGAGTGCTACAGCCACAGCGAACAACAACGTTAATGTAGATGTAGATGGTGATGTGCCAACAGCATGTCCTAGCGATTACATGATTTCTGTAACCAACACCAATAGCCAGGATCAACGGGCTACTGCAGGTTACGGACTAACTACCATCGATTTGGGAGCCCCTGGAAGTGATATCATGAGCACCGAGCCTAACGATACTTATGGCCGCAAAACCGGTACTTCAATGGCTACCCCTCATATTGCCGGAACCATCGGTTTGATGTGGGCAGCAGCTTGCGATCAAATGATTACCGATTACAAAGCCAACCCCGGAGCATTGGCCATGACCATGCGCAACTATTTATTAAACGATGGTTGGGATGCTGCAGCCGACTTGAATGGCGAAACAGTAACCGGTGGCCGTTTGAACTTACACAAAGCGGTATTGGCCGTTGACCAATATGCTGGTTGTGCCAATTCAGTAGCAGAAAACCACGACGGTGAAATAATTTTTAATGTATACCCTAACCCCAATAGCGGTTGGTTCTCAGTAGACGTAACCAATGCTGAAGCGGGCGACTATACCGTTGAAATTAGAAACGTATTGGGGCAACTTATTGAAACCCGTGCATTGAACATTGCGGGCACCTCACAACTGTTAAACTTTAACTTAAGCAGCTGGGAGCGTGGTACCTATTTCATTCGTACTATCGATGAAAAAGGGCGTACCAACGTAACCCGTGTGGTGATCGATTAATAAAAAGAGATAAACAAAAAGCCCCGAAACACTGAGCTTGTTGAAGTGTGAGGGGCTTTTTTCTTACCAAATTATTGCATAATACCTTATCTTTGCACCAGTGAACCTCTCTCGCCAAATAGCAGCTTTCGGATTAATTGGAGCAATACTATTGGGGCTTTTCAGCAGTACATTCATTCAACTTAACTACATTCTTAACCAGGAATACATTGCGCAAAACCTTTGTGAAAATAAGGCCAAACCGGAGATGCAGTGTAATGGTAAATGTTACATGATGAAGCAGTTGAAGCAAAACGAGGAAAAGCAAGATGCACCACAGCAGCACAATCGCAATTATTCTTTCATCGCTTTTGTATTTGTAGAGCAAGCCGATGAAGTGATGTGGAGCAACAACGAAGTAGCACTGTCATTTTACACCGCAAATCAGCCGATACATGCTGGTTATCCCTTCAAAATAGAATACCCACCCACCGTTGTATAGTTTTCTTTTACCCTAAGGAAAGGGTTAAACGAACTAAGTATTTCATTTAAACGTTCATCATAATGCGTTACGCTTGGTTGGTAGCTTTGCTACTAACTTCAGTAACCACTGTGGCTTGCGATGTATGCAGCGTGTACATGGGAATTACTCCCAACGACTATCAGCACCAGTTTGGCATCGTTTATAGAACACGGTTACTTGAAGGATACGTTACGATGATGACCGATAATTCAACGACCACCGGAACAACCCGCATGGGCGGACTTAAACATATTGCACACATCGATGAGCCTACCTTTGAAGAAGGATGGGTAAAAGAAATCTACAATGTTTACGAACTGCGTGGAAAATACTTCTTTAATCAACGATGGAGCGCAATGGCTACTTTGCCAGTTGTGAATAACTATCGAAGTATTAAAGGTACTACCCAGTTTGATATATATGGCGTGGGCGATCCGGTGCTGTTAGGAAACTATCAGTTACTCAATACAAAAACCAACCCGGGAGATACAACCGGAGTAGGGCACAGGCTTACCATTGGTGGTGGCGTAAAATTGCCTTTAGGCAGCACTTACCACAATTACAATGGCAAGAAAGCCGACTTAGATATGCAGCCCGGTACGGGAAGCATTGATGGGCTGATAAGCCTGGAATACCTTGTTAGAAAGCAAAAGATAGGATTAAATGCCAGCTACATTATGAAGATCAATACTGCCAATAGCCATCAGTACCGCTATGGCGATCAACACAATGTAAGCGGCCACTTATTTTACCTGCTTTCGGGTAAAGCACTTACTGTAATGCCCAACGCTGGGGTTTATGGAGAATTTGCAGGCCCCGATAAAGAAGGTTCAGAGCAACTGAAAGATACCGGAGGAACCACACTGTTTCTTTCGTTTGGAACAGATGTTTTTTGGAAAAGCTTTTCCATTAACGGAAGCTATCAAACCCCTTTTAACACTGCACTATACGGAGGGCAGGTTCCTACCAGCAATAGAATTATCGTAGGTATCACGTACAATTTTAAGTCAGTTAATTAAGTTAATAATGATGAAGATCATTGTTCATCAATGATTTTTAAAGTAATTTTATACTATGAAGACAAGTAAGAATGCGCTTCTACTCTCCATCCTAACTATTTTTGTTGTTGCATTCACCGCCTGTAAAAAGGACGACCCGGAACCGGTAATTACCTCTTCGGGAACAACCTCATCAGGCTCAGGAGTGGGTACAGTAATGCTTCATTTTCATCCTATGGCCGGTGGCAATGCTTTTGCCTTTAATACCGATTATACAGATGACTTTGGCAATACATACCAGTTTACACGTGCCGAGTTTTATTTATCAAAAATCCACTTTACGGATGACGACCATAACGATATCGGTGTAACTAACGAGTATTTATTGCTTAACCCCAATATGCACATGTACGATATTGGTGATGTAAATGAGGGGCACGCACACGAGTTGCACTTAGGCATTGGTGTAGATTCAGCCACCAATCACCTCGATCCAACCACCTACGATGCAAGTCACCCATTGGCGCCTCAAAACCCAGCCATGCACTGGGGGTGGAGTACCGGATACCGCTTTTTGGTGTTGGAAGGTAGGGTAGATACTGATGGCGACAATGCATTGGATACCGACTTCTTTTTTCACATTGGAACCGATGCACTATATCGCACACATGCCGTTGAAGTGCATGCTGATGTGTTAGAAGATCAAAGCAACAGCATTGATTTAATGGTAGATTGGACCAAATTTCTTACGGGAATCGATTTGAGTGTTGATAACAGTACTCATACAGCGAACAATTTACCATTAGCAACAACAGTAGCCGATAACATGACATCGGCCATTATGTTACAATAAAAGAGTACACATGAACAAAACACTATTGGCCATATTACTGCTTGGATGGGTTGGTTTCGGCACTACATGCAAGAAAACCGAGCCAGCTGAACCCCTTCCGGCATCTCCTATGGGGACATTGCGAATCAATGTGGTAGGCAATTTCGACGGACAGCCGTTTGTGATCAACAATGAATACCTGAATGTACACAACTATCGGGTAAAGGTAAGCGAGCTGAAGTTTTACATGTCAGACATTACAGCCACCAAAAATGGATTCGAAAATTATGTAGGAGACATTGCATTGATTGACTTTAAGGCAACTACTCAAAGTGTAGATCTGGCCATTAGTGAAGGAACATACGATGGAATTAAATTCGGGGTCGGGGTACCGGCACAGTTAAACGGTACTAGCGACCCCGATTTTAACGCCTCGCAATATGCCAGCAATCACCCCTTAAGTGTTACCAATAGTGGCATGTATTGGGCGTGGTCTACCGGGTACATCTTTTCCATGTTTGATGGAAAGTATGATACCCTTACAGGAGGTACAGGGCCCATTATTGATCCGTACTTTTTTCATGTAGGCACCAATAGCATGTATCGCGATAAGGAAGTAGGAGGGAGCTTTACCATTACCGAAGGGCAAACCACTACATTTAACCTCAACCTTGATGTGGGGAAATTGTTTTACTCTTCATCCGATACCATTGATGTGAAGATAGATAACTTCACGCATACCTCTGGAAATGTATTGTTAGCCACAAGGTTCATGGATATTTTTATGGAGGCCCTAACGAATTAGAATCGCATTAATGCGATGGAAAATACAGATATTAATAGGTGGTAGCCTGCTGTTGATGGTAGCTTGTAACAATGCAACTACCACACCTGTTGAAGAGGAAACCTACCATCTCGACTTGCCTCCCGGATTTCCTGAACCGGAAATTCCGGAAGACAACCAGCTTACCCCCGCGCGCATTGCGTTGGGGAAACAATTGTTCTTTGACCCGATACTCTCGCGCGATAGTACTATTGCTTGTGCCTCGTGCCATTTTCAGGAAGATGCATTTAGTGATACCCGAAGGCTCAGTGTAGGCATTGAAGGCCGTGTAGGCATGCGCAATGCGCCATCGTTGGCCAATGTGGCTTACCTCAACTCGTTTTTTCGCGATGGAGGAGTACCCACCCTGGAACTGCAAGTATTAGCACCTATTGATGATGAAAATGAAATGGACTTCAACATTGTGGAAGTGGCTGAACGGTTGCAACGAATACCTGCTTATGTAACCATGAGTCAGGAAGCATACAATAGGCCGCCCGATCCGTTTGTGATTATTCGTGCCATTGCTGCGTTTGAACGTACCATGATTAGCGGGAACTCGCCATTTGATCAATACTACTATCAAGGCGATGCTACAGCGTTAACCGCTTCGCAAATCAAAGGCATGGAGCTGTTCATGAGCGATAGCTTGAATTGCTATACTTGTCACAGTGGTTTCAACTTTACCGATAACAACTTTTACAACATCGGTTTGTACGAAACGTATAAAGACACTGGCAGGGCGCGAATTGTGTTTAAAGAAGAACACAATGGAGAATTTAAGGTGCCTTCATTGCGTAATGTTGAGGTAACGGCACCCTACATGCACAATGGAAGCATGCGCACCTTAGAAGAGGTCATCGATCATTTTGCAAGTGGGGGAGAAGAACATGTAAACAAAAGTGCATTGATGCAATCCTTTGTACTAACCGAAGAAGAAAAGAAATGTTTGATTGATTTCTTAAACAGTTTAACAGATCAATCATTTTTAGAAAATAAAGCGTTCGCCAAAAATTGATTAAATTGGGGATCGCTCTAAGAAAAAACACATGAATAAGGTTAAGTTAATAGCCATCTTAGTATTGATAGGAACAGGCCTGGTATTGAAATCATGCCGTAAAGATCCTGAGGAGATGGTGCCTGTAGACGACAATACTTTGGGGCCAACTCCCTACTTTCTCGATATCCCTTCTAACTTTCCCCCGATGCCCATTCCGGAAAACAATCCGATGACGCAAGAAGGAGTATTGTTAGGACGATATTTGTTTTGGGAAAAGAAAATGTCGATCAACAACAACCAATCGTGTGGAAGTTGCCATAACCCCCAATTCAACTTTTCGGATGATGGATTACAGTTCAGTGAAGGATCGGATCCCGGAAATTTTGGAGACCGTAACTCCATGGCATTAGTTAACCTCGGATGGGGAAGCTTTTTCTTTTGGGATGGTCGTGCTGCCACATTAGAAGATCAGGTATTTGGCCCAGTGGTCAATCCGCTGGAAATGAATGAAACATGGCCTAATGTAGAAGCCAAGTTACAAGCCGATCCTCTATATCCACCCATGTTTGAAGCAGCCTTTGGAACCGATCAAATCGACTCTGTACTGGTATCGAAAGCTATTGCACAGTTCATGCGGACATTGATTTCAGGGAACTCGAAATACGATAAATTTATTCGCGGGGAAATTCCTTTTTCCGATTTCACACAAGCCGAACAGGATGGTTTTTTCTTGTTTGATCTCGAAGGCGGACCACCACCATTAGGTCAAAATGGTGCAGATTGCTTTCACTGCCACAACAAACAAGACATGATGTTTGCTGTAAACGATTTGCGTAACAATGGCCTTGACTCGATATTTACCGACATAGGCTATGGCGATGTTACAGGTGATCCTAATGACAATGGTAAGTTCAAAATTCCTTCGTTACGTAACGTAGAGTTTTCAGACCCCTACATGCACGACGGCCGCTTTGCTACACTAGAAGAAGTGGTAGACCATTATGATTCTGGCGGGCTGCCATCGGCGACTGTTAGCGAGTTTATGAAGTATACCGATGGAGGCTTAAGCCTACCACCGGCAGATAAAGCGGCAATTATTGCTTTTTTGAAAACCCTGTCGGATACCGAATTCATGAACAATCCTAACTTTCAAGATCCGCACTAACGTGTCTGCTCTTTAATTACTATCTTTTGGTGATGAAGAGCATTATCCAATTAGGCATAGCTTTGATGTTGATAGGCATGGGTTGCCAATCTTCTGAATTCGACCCCGATCGTTTTGAACGTGAGGGAGGAGTGGTGATTACGATGCAGGTTTCAGTACCTGATTTATTGCGAGAATACAGTGGCAACAGTGCTCGCCCAGCCTTCTTAGATGCATTGGAACAAGCACGCGAATTAACTGCACAGAACGATGAGGATTTCTTAACGAACTTTTATGAGTCGGCACTAAACGAACAACCCAATGTACAATTGAGTCAATGGTTTGTATCGCGCGATTACCAACACCTATTTTCCGCTAATGCTACCAACGAAGAAGTATTGACTGCCCTAAAGGTAGAAATCAAAGCGGCAATAGACCGAAGTGCAAAAGTGTTACAAGCCCGTTGCAATAGCTTTGGGGTATCTGCATGGGTGGTACCCATTAGCAAATCACGCATTGAACTCAGTGTAATGGGCACTACCGACCTGGCTCGATTAAGAAAAATTGTTCAAGTCAATGCAAAATTAGAGTTTTGGGAAACCCACGATAAATACGAGCTTGCACAATGGGCAGATGAGGCCAATACCGCATTGCGAAAAACGCTATCGGAAGAAAGAGACGATACTATAGCAGCATGGTTTGAAGGATATGATGTGTTGGAAGATACAGGTGCTGAAGATGTCGACCAACAACTACTCCACCCTTGGTATGCCCTGGTGTCTCCCCCCGTGTTGCCTACCACAAATGGAGGCATGGAGTGGGAGTCGGGAGGACTTATTGGTCGAAGCCTTATTAAAGATACAGCACTTGTAAACAGTTACATACAACAGCCGGCATTACACCAATTGTTTCCAGCAAGAACAACAAAACTGTTGTGGGCGGCCAAGCCGGAAAATGGTTATTTAGCCTTGTACGCCATTAAAGTAACCAGTACTGATGGTCGTGCTCCGCTAGACGGTAGCGTTATTGTAGACGCTTCTGTAGCGGTAAACAACTATTCGTATGCACCAGAAGTAGTCGTAAATATGAATGAGGAAGGAACAAGGTTATGGCACAAATTAACAATGGCCAATGTAAAACAACATATTGCTGTGGTGGTAGACGATTTGGTGTACATGGTTCCGATAGTACAAGAACCTATCAGTGCTGGTCGAACTTCCATATCGTTAGGTGCAGGAAATCAAGAAAACATGCTATTAGAAGCAGAGGATTTAGCCAATGTGTTAAAAAGTGGCACCTTACCGGTACCTATTCGAATTGTGGAAGAAAAGATAATAGGATCAGAATAACTACAACCGCTGTAAAGGTGTGCAAACGCCATCCACACAGCTATAGCACTTTAACTTGTCTTTAAACACCGATGATTTAAATACTGATTTATTCATCAGCATGCGTACACATTCTTGTATGCCTTCAATAATAGAAGGGTGAGGATGTACCAACTCGGCCAATTCTTCAATGCCTTTATCCATTTTAATAAGCAAAGCTACCGCTTGTATAGCACTGGAAGCATGCTCACCAATAGCGCGCATGCCTAAAATTTTCATCTCTTCGTCGTTGGTCACAATAATTTTAAAGAACCCTTGTGTTTTACGCATGGCAATGGCGCGCGCAATCAATGAGTAATCGAGCTTCACTACCTTAATGGGAATGTTTTTTTCTCTGCACTGCTGCTCATTCATGCCCACACCCGCTACTTCGGGATGTAAAAACATAATGGTACTCACGTTGTTGTAAGAAAGCCGCTCTCGTTTGCCACCAAACATTTTCTCTACTGCATGACGGGCTTCCAATTCACCCATGTTTACCAAAGCCAACCTTCCCGATACATCGCCTACCGCATAAATATTAGGAACATTGGTTTGTGTATCGTCGTCACCAATATGGCGGCCGCGTTTGCTCATGCTTACGCCAGCTTCTTCCATACCAATGGTTTTACAATTCGGCACCCGCCCAATGGCCAGCAACGCCTTTTCCACTCGAATCACTTCCTTGCGTCCATCGGGATAAGAAAGCTCGTATTCTACTTCGCCATCTACCTTCTCCAGTCGCTCAAGGCTGGCACTGTGGTGAATTACCACCCCCTTGCTTTCAAGGTTATGTGCCACCAAATCAGAAATGTCTTGATCTTCAAAAGGCAAGATGCGATCTTGCCGGTCGATGATATATACCTTGGTTTTACCAAAGTTAGAGAAGATGGTGGCAAATTCACAACCAATAACTCCAGCTCCAACAATCACTAAACTTTTAGGATATTCTTTTAAATGATGAATCCCATCGCTGGTCATAATCACCTTTTCATCCACATCGGTATCGGGGAGTTTACGAGGGCTGCTGCCAGTAGCAATTACAATATGATCGGCACGTATTACTTTCTCCTCACCTTCCTCTTTCGTAATGGAAACTTCGGTGGCACTTAGCATTTTACCATGACCACGTTCGTAAGTGAAAAGCTTATTCATGGTTTCCGTTTGCAACAGCTTTACATGACAGCTATATTGAAACTTACGATCAAAAATAGCTTCATGCATGGTCTTCATTACCTCTTCCCAGCTAATTTCAAACTTGCTTCTGCCCATAGAAACAATGGTGTCGTTAACACCAGCTACTTTTTCAGAAAGTTCCCAGAGGGTTTTGGAAGTCAATGCACCGTTGTATATACCGGCTCCTCCTACCTTATCGCGCTCCACTAATAGCACGCGCTTACCAAAATCAATGGCACGCATAGCCGCTGCATAGCCTGCAGGCCCACCACCAATTACACATAAATCATATTGTTCCATGAATAACCCCTAATAAGGAAGACAAAACGAAAATTACTAAAATTAATTTGAATTGCAGAACGCAGGGGTAAAATTTACTTTTGCAGGGGAATGCGCTTACTATATGAACGAAAATTTACGGATAAAATTGCAACAAGCACAGCAAGAGAAGAAAGCCAACAAAAAATTGGTGGCTAAACTCAAAAAGCTGAAGCCGAAAGACTTAGATAGGGTAGCAGCAGAGGCGCACGACGAAGCTTTTGAAACCATTGATTGTTTGGCGTGTGCCAATTGTTGTTCCACTACCAGCCCTACATTTTATCAAAAAGACATTGAGCGATTGGCCAAATATTTTCGTATAAAACCCTCTCAATTTATTGCGAAGTATTTACATGTAGATGAAGACAATGATTATGTGCTCAATGAAGCACCTTGCCCATTTTTAGGTGCCGATAACTACTGTAGCGTCTACGAACACCGTCCCAATGCTTGTCGAGAATACCCGCATACTAATCGCAAGCGATTCCATCAATTGCTCGACCTTACCCGTAAAAACACAGAAATATGCCCGGCAGCCTACGAGGTCATGAAACAATTGAAAAAAGCTTATCAGTAATTTGGCTCATTTTTTGCAACATTTTTTGAACCTAAACCGTTGATGAAGTGTACGGTATAGCAACAAGCAAGAAAACACTACTGCCATGAAACTAAAACACCACCTTATTGCTACCCTGGTTTTGTTTGCTTTTGGAACAAGCTTAACCTGGGCTCAAAACAAAGAATCAGCCATTCTATACCATTCGGAAATTGACCTCCCTACTAAACATCAATACGGTTGGCATTCTGTTGTTATTCAAAACGAGGAAGAATACCAGGAACAATTTAAAGAGGCAAAAAAATTACCCGAGATAGATTTTGAACAATACAATTTAATAGGTGCTTCTTATTGCTCCTGGTGCGTTCGTGGATGCGATGCCTATCCGCTAAAAGATGAATTACGTAAACGTGAAGGCGAGGGAGAAAATCAACAAACACTTTATTTTTTGGGGTACGATGAGCACCGCAACCAATGCCATAGAAATGCTTGTAGCTATAGCCTAAAATGGTACCTTGTTAAGAAAAAAGAAGATCAGGGAATGTATTACAACACCGAAGGTTGGGAAAGGTTAGACATGGGCAGTTTTACCATACTTGCACCTACCTACTGGAACCAGCTAAGCACGTTGGAGCAAACAAAACAAGCAAAAGTGGTAAATGGAACACAAGACACCATTTTATTCGATCGCCATTACAGGCATGCCCTGGCTGAAGTAATTATGCATCAACGGCAGCAATACAGTTATTATGCTTATTACAATTGCGACTACGCTTATCCATCACCGCCACTGGGTGATAATAAGGAACACCAGGAATGGTACGATAAAGAGGTAAAAGAAATAGAAGAGAAAATAGCAGACTGTAAAAGCAAGAATGAAGTACTACGGCAGAAGAATGAGGCTACAGAAGCCAGAGAAATGGCAGAAGAAAAAGAGCATAACGATCGGAAATTACAAACGGCCTTAAAAAAAGAATGGAAAGAAGATATTAAGCACCATTTTAAGCAGCGAGACGACCTTAAAGTAGAGCTACAATTGGTAACAGGAGAAGAGCAGACGTTAAGTGCTGTTTTTTCCATTAAAAAGAAACTACCTCCACCAGCCGAAGGAACAATAAGATTTAACAAATCAGAGCTGTTATGGGTAGGAGATGTTACGGTTAAAAACCTCGACAATCGCTCTATGCGTGAGTTTCTGGAAGCGATGAAAACCATTGAGCTAAAGTAACTAAGGCATTTCCATCCCCAAGTGATGGAATACAAATGCCCATGTGTCTGCAAACTCTTTAATTTGCATATCCACTGGCTTTCCCGAGCCATGTCCACCATCTGTATCAATACGAATTAATACTGGGTTGTTGCCAGCCTGTTTAGCCTGCAATTCAGCAATGAACTTAAACGAGTGTGCCGGAACCACCCGGTCGTCGTGATCGCCTGTTACTACCAGCGTAGCAGGGTATTCAGTACCTTCTTTCACATTATGTACTGGCGAGTATTGAATAAGATTATTGAATTGCTCTTCGTCGTCGCTCGACCCATAATCGGTTACCCATGCCCAGCCAATGGTAAACTTGTGGTACTTCAACATGTCGAGTACACCTACTTTTGGAATAGCCACTTTAAACAAATCAGGGCGTTGAGTCATTATTGCACCAATAAGTAATCCCCCGTTCGAACGACCATGTACCGCCAGTTTTTCCTTATTGGTATAACCTTCCTCAATCAAATATTCTGCGGCAGCAATAAAATCATCAAACACATTTTGTTTGTTCAACTGGATACCTGCCTTATGCCATGCCTCACCATATTCGCCACCACCGCGAATGTTGGCAACCGCATAAATGCCTCCATTTTCAAGAAAAACGGTGCGATCTACCCTAAACTCAGGAGTGTAGCTGATGTTAAACCCGCCATAACCAAATAAGAAAGTAGGCGTATTACCATCGTATTGCAACCCTTTTTTATGCGTGATAAACATCGGAATGGTAGTACCATCCTTACTTTTAAAGAATATCTGTTTGGTTTCCAATGCTTCGGAATCGAAGTCGATGTCGGGCTTAAAATATAGTTCGGTAGCATTGGTGTTGAGGTTGTATTGGTAAATAGAGTGTGGAGCCGTATAAGTAACGTACGAAAAAAATAATAGGCTGTCGTCTTTTTCAGAAGTAATGCTTTCTGCGATACCATATCCTGAGCCAGGCAATGGGATTTCTTGTACTGTTTCACCATCCATGTTCAGTACATACATCTTGCTGCTCACATCTTCGAGGTATTTGGCTACCAAATGGCCATTGGCCATCGAAATGCTTTCCAATACATGTTCTTTTTCTGCAACAAGAGTGGTCCAATTTTCTTTGGCAGGATCAGTAGGGTTCATTAAAGCCACACGATTCTTTGGTGCTCCATCGTTGGTAAATACCAACAATCCTTTATCAGTATTGTCAATCACCCAGTAATCTTGTTCAAAACCTTCAATTACAGGAGTAAATGAAATTTCCTTGCCTGGTTGCCAGGCCTTAGCGTATGCAATGTACAACGAATTGCCGCTAGTAGATTCAGTGCCCGAAAGCACAAAATATTGCTCATCGTCAGTAAGGCTGATGCCAAAATTCCGCAATGGATGCTCAGTGTCTTCGTAAATCAACACATCTTCGCTTTGGGTAGTGCCCAGGGTGTGATAATATACCTTGTGAAATTCATTTTTGCCACTGTATTCTTCTCCTTCTTTTGGTGCGTCGTAGCGGCTGTAAAAGAAACCGTTCCCTTTCCACGAAATGCCTGAAAATTTCACCCACTCTATTAAATCATCCATCACTTCGCCTGTGGCTACATTCTTCACATGAATTTCACGCCAATCAGAGCCAGCCTTCGAAATGGCATAAGCAGCCCATTTTCCATCTTTGGAAAAACTCAAAGAAGTAAGTGCAGTCGTACCATCCTCCGAAAAAGTATTGGGATCCAAAAATGCAGTGCCCTCTTCTCCCAGTTGATTGGCCTTATACACTACGCTGTGGTTTTGAGTGCCATTGTTTTTTGAGTAGAAGTAGTAGTTTCCTTTCTTATAGGGAGCTCCCATTTTAGCAAAGCTCCAAATTTCAGTCAACCGTGCATTGATCTTTTCTCGTTGTGGGATAGTATCTAAATAACTATTGGTGAGTGCATTTTGTGCATTTACCCAGCTAGTTACCTCTTCCGCAAAATCATCTTCCATCCATTGGTAAGGGTCAGCAACTTCAGTGCCGTGGTAGTGGTCAACATGATCTGATTTTCTGGTTTCCGGATAGATAAAACCGGTACTTTCTTCAGAAGTGCTGGTGCTGCCACAAGCCATTAAAAATGCTGCGAAAAGAGGAAAAAATAATTGCTTCATGGTGTGAAATTGAAGTTTTGGACGATAAAAATGGAAATTATTTTCGGGCAACGGAAATTTTTCTACTGTATTCGATTTTAAGCAGATGATTGAAGTAACCGACTGTATCCCTTTAAAATCAATAGATTTAGACTCAGAAGGGATTCGTCGAAATCTCCTTTGTGCTCTAGCGAATAATATTATCTTTGTTTACCTCTACTTTATTTTTTTGGTCAAGCAACTATTTGCCCTAAATTTTCGTCTTGTATGTTGAATAAGATTGTTTTTACAGAATCGCTGTTATGAAAAACTTACTTTTAGCCCTTGTATTGTGTTTTTCCACAATGCTTTCATTTGCTCAAAGAGGCAAGGAGGGCAGTCCTACATTTACCACTTTAGGAAACATTGTAAACGAATATGGAAGGTTAGCTACTGATGCAACAGCTGGAGCTACTTCTATTACTTCCACCAATATTGCTGATTTTGATGCGCTGGGCAACTTCGGAGCTACCATCAATACAGGTGACTTGTTGATGGTTATCCAAATGCAAGGGTATGAAATTAATGGACAGGAAACGGCTTGGGGTGATCCCTACGGTTGGCCCAACAACATTACCTGGGGAGCGTTGGTAAATGCCCACAACTGTGGTAGATGGGAATTTGTGGAAGTGGAAAGTATTTCTGGCAATGTCATTAACCTTACTTGTGGACTACGCTGGAGTTATACAGCAGCAGGACGTGTACAAATTGTAAGGGTACCACGTTACGATGACCTTACCGTATCTGGTACTGGTGAACTTGTTCCTACAGCGTGGAATGGGCTTACAGGTGGTGTTTTGGCAGTAGAGATAGATGGAACAGCAACCATTGATGGAACGTTAGATGCATCTTCTACTGGATTTAGAGGAGGTAACAATGGCGATAACAACTCATTGATAGGTGGTGGATTTTATTCTGCTCAAGGTGATGCAGAAGGTGCAGAAAAAGGAGAAGGTGTAGTAGGCTATCAGGGCGATTACTTTCCATTAGGAGGGCGATATGGCCGTGGTGCTGCAGCCAATGCTGGTGGTGGGGGTACTTCCCATAACGCTGGTGGTGGTGGCGGTGCCAATGGTGGTAACATTGCTGGTTGGACTGGACAGGGAAATCCCGACATTAGTGGCGGGGCTGGCTGGGTATCTGCCTGGGATCTCGAAAGTGCTGGTTTTTCTGCCAGTACCTCTACAGGTGGTGGCCGTGGTGGCTACACTTATGCCGATGATCCGGGAGATGCAACCACACAAGGCCCTGGCAACTTTGTGCCCTGGGATGGTGATTCAAGAAGAGTACAAGGAGGCATTGGTGGTCGTCCACTCGATTATAATACCGGTCGCTTATGGCTTGGTGGCGGTGGCGGTGCCGGAGAACAAAATGATGGGCAAGGTGGTGATGGAGGCCGTGGTGGTGGATTGGTTTATGTAATGGCCTATGGCGATGTAAATGGTAGTGGATTGGTAGTTTCTGACGGAGCAAATGGAGGGAACTCAGATACGCCCGCTCCCCCTTTAAGCAACGATGTATACGGTAAAGATGGCTGTGGTGGCGGAGGTGCTGGTGGAACAGTCGTTGTTAACGCTTATGGAACCATTGCAGGTGGAGTAACGACCCAGGCCAATGGTGGAGATGGTGGTGACCAAATCATGACGGCAGGAGCAT
The DNA here is from genome assembly GCA_963669295.1 of Flavobacteriales bacterium. Lineage (GTDB taxonomy): Bacteria > Bacteroidota > Bacteroidia > Flavobacteriales_D > CALLUQ01. Next base: position 536,202 of record OY769938.1, on the reverse strand, counting down.
TCTTTCCTGGGCCAATCGAACAATCAGAAGGCCCCGGTGGTGGGGGAGGCGGTGGATACATTGGTGTATCCAACGGTGGCATGGGCATTACCGTAAATGGTGGTGCTAATGGTACTACCGACTCACCAAGTTTAACAGAATTTCCTCCCAACGGGGCAACTCGAGGAGGAACAGGGTTCGCCCAATTCGTAAACAACTATTTTGTAACTGCAACCGGAGCAACCATTTGCCCCGGGCAAACAGCTACTTTAAATGCAGCCATTACCGGAACTGCTCCTGGTGGAACAGTCATTAACTGGTACGATGCTGAAACAGGAGGGAACCTGTTGGGCACCGGAGCTTCATTTGTTACTCCAGCACTATTTACTACTACCTCTTATTGGGTAGGACTTTGCCCTGGGCATTATCGCATTGAAGTTATTGTTACTGTTAACCCGGCAGTAGTCATCGATAACGTTGCTACCACCGATCCTAACTGTGGTGCCAGCGACGGACAAATTGTAATTACAGCCAGCGGTGGAACTACGCCTTATCAGTATTCAATTGATAATGGAGTAACCTTTCAGGCTTCCAATACCTTTACCGGCTTAGGTGCTGGCACCTACGATATTGTAGTAGAAGATGCTGCAGGGTGTCAGGCTACCACGCAAGTAACGCTCAACAACACAGCAGGACCCACCATTGATAATGTGGTAGTAGTAGACCCTACTTGTAACGGTGATACCGACGGACAAATTACCATCACTGTTAGTGGCGGAACCACCCCTTATCAGTACTCCAATGATAATGGAGTAACTTTTCAGGCTGGTAACAACTTTGCTGGTTTGGGTGCTGGTACTTACGATATTGTAGTAGAAGATGCAGTGGGTTGTCAAACATCTCAGCAAGTAACCCTAACCGATCCTCCGGTGGTTACCTTTACTTCATCTGCTGTTAACCCTACATGTAATGGCGATACTGATGGCCAAATAGTATTAAATGGCTCAGGCGGTGATGGTGGCCCTTATCAATATTCAATTGATAATGGAGGAACTTTTCAGGCTTCAGGAACCTTTGCCGGTTTGGGTGGAGGAACCTATGACGTAGTAGTGGAGGATGCCTCAGGTTGCCAGACTACAGGACAAATTGTTTTAACCGATCCAGCGCTTATCACTTATACCGTAACCATTACCGATGAAAACTGTGGTGCTGGCGATGGAGAGATTGTATTGAGTGGTGCAGGTGGCGATGGCGGTCCTTACCAATATTCGATTGATAATGGAGTAACTTTCCAGGCTTCAGGCATCTTTGGCGGGTTAACTGCTGGAAGTTATAATGTTGTGGTAGAAGATGCTACGGGCTGCCAGGCAACAGGCATTGAAACTGTTGGTGGAACCGGTGGGCCAACGATCTCCAGCATTACCGAAGATATTTCATTGACCTGTAATGGCGATTGCAATGCACAAATTACGGCCACTGTTACTGGTGGTACAACGCCATACACCTACTCATGGGAAGATGCAGGCATGAACCCAGTAGGAGGAAACTCTCCTACCCTGAGCAACTTATGTGCAGGTACCTACACCTTAACCGTTACCGATGCTGGTGGTGGTGGACCTCTGGTATTCTGGAGTGAAGACTTTGGAACAGATCCCGGAGCATGTAGCAACCAAAACCAATTGGCTACCGCAACTGTATTGCCCAATGGCTCATGGTCGGAAACCATTATGGCTGCAGAGGGTGGTGTACCCAATCAATGGTTCATCAGTGCCACAGAAGCATTTACCGGAACCGGTAACTGTGGAGATGGCTGTTTAGGGAATCCTGCTTTAGACAACCAAACCTTACACGTAGGTAGTTTGGGCGTAGGACTTTGTCCTTCAGGCGACTGTGGTGCAGCTTACAATGCTGGTGCTAATGGCGAAACACACAAACGCATCGAATCGCCTGTTATCGACTGTTCTGGGCAATCTACCATTACCTTAACCTTCGATTACATGCATTTTGGTGAGACAGGAACAGATGCAGCATCATTGCTTTATTTTGATGGCGTAACCTGGACCCCATTGACCGTACCATTGCCTCAAGCGGCTTGTTGCGGTGGCCCTTGTGATGGTTTATTCACGCAAGGACAATGGTCGCCTATTCCTTATACCATTGCTTTACCACCTTCTGCAGATAATAACCCTAACGTACAAATTGGTTTTAGCTGGGATAACGATGGCAATAATTCAGGTGCTGACCCTTCATTTGCAGTAGACAACATCGAACTTTCTGCTGCCGGTGGTGGTGGTGGATGCTCAGCAGTGGCCAGCTTTACCGTAACCGAACCACCAGCAGTAACCTATACCGCTATTGCTACCGACCCTACTTGTAATAGTGGTGCCGGTATTGGCGATGGTTCAATTGTAATCACAGGTGCTGATGGCGACGGTGGTCCTTATCAGTATTCAATTGACAATGGTGCTACCTTCCAGGCATCAGGTACCTTTACCAACCTCGGGCCGGGAACGTATAATATCGTTGTTGAAGACGCCTCCGGGTGTCAGGTCACGGGAACGGAAACACTCATCGATCCACCACCTGTGGCGTACACCTCATTGATTACACCAATTACTTGTAATGGAGGAACCAATGGTCAAATTGTATTGAATGGTTCAGGTGGAGATGGTGGCCCTTACCAATATTCCATCGATAATGGAGTTACTTTCCAGGCTTCAGGCACTTTTGCCGCTCTGGGAGCAGGCACCTACGACATTGTAGTGGAAGATGCTTCAGGTTGTCAGATTACAGGACAGGTAACCCTTACTGATCCACCCGCAGTAACTTATACGGCAGTGCTTACTAACCCTACATGTGGGTTAAGCAACGGACAAATTGTACTCACTGGAGCCGATGGCGATGGTGGTCCCTATTCGTATAGTATAGACAATGGAGTTACCTTCCAGGGCTCGGGTACTTTCACCGGACTGGGAGCAGGCACTTACGATATTGTAGTAGAAGACGGCTCAGGCTGTCAGGTAACCGGACAGGAAGTATTGACTGATCCCGGTGCACCTGTAATTGATAATGTAGCCACAGTTGATCCTACCTGTAATGGAGGGAGTGATGGTAGCATCACCATTACAGCTAGTGGAGGAACAACGCCTTACCAATACTCTATTGATAATGGAGTTACCTTCCAGGCAGGCAATAGCTTTACAGGGCTTGCAGCAGGCACCTACGACATTGTAGTAGAAGATGCTATTGGTTGTCAGGTAGCCACTCAGGTAGTGTTAAGTAACCCGGCACCTATTACATATACGGTGGTCATAACTGACCCTACTTGTAATGGTGGTAACGATGGTTCCATTGTCATCACTGGAGCAGGTGGCGATGGTGGTCCTTACCAATACTCCATCGATAATGGAGCAACTTTCCAGGGGTCAGGTACCTTTGCAGGTCTGGCAGCAGCTACCTATGACGTTGTAATTGAAGATGCTTCAGGTTGTCAGGTAACCGGACAGGAGACCATTACTGACCCTCCAGCTGTATCAATTGATAATGTAACAACCATTGACCCAACTTGCGGAGCGAACGACGGTTCTATTGGCATTGTTGCCAGTGGTGGCGACGGTGGCCCTTATCAATATTCAATTGATGGTGGTGTTACTTTCCAGGCTTTGGCAGCATTTACTAATCTTGGTGCCGGTACCTATAACATTGTGGTAGAAGATGCCTCAGGTTGTCAGGTAACCACAACAGCAACATTAAGCAACCCTGGCGCGCCAACCATTGATAACGTAGCGGCAGTAGATCCTACTTGTAATGGTGATACAGATGGTAGCATTACCATTACAGTAAGTGGTGGAACAACCCCTTATCAATACTCCATCGATAATGGAGTAACCTTCCAGGCAGGTAACAGTTTTACCGGATTGGGAGCTGCTGCTTACGACATTGTAGTAGAAGATGCAGTAGGATGCCAGGTAAGCATGCAGGTGACCTTAACTGATCCTCCAGTAGTAACCTATACTGTTACCCTTACCAATCCTACTTGTAATGGAGATACCAGTGGTATTATCGATATTGTGGGTGCAGGTGGCGATGGTGGTCCATACCAGTATTCGATTGATAATGGAACTACCTTCCAGGCTTCAGGCACGTTTAATAACCTTGGAGCAGGAACCTACGACATCGTAGTAGAAGATGCTTCGGGTTGCCAGGTAACCGGCCAGGAAACTTTAACTGATCCTCCAGCAGTAACCTATACTGTTACCCTTACCAACCCTGTTTGTAATGGGGATACCAGTGGTGTTATCGACATTGTAGGTGCAGGAGGTGACGGTGGTCCATACCAGTATTCGATTGATAATGGAACTACCTTTCAGGCTTCAGGTACATTTAATAACCTTGGGGCAGGCACTTACGATATTGTAGTAGAAGATGCTTCGGGTTGTCAGGTAACCGGTCAGGAAACCTTAACCGATCCACCAGCAGTAACTTATACAGTTACTTTAACTGACCCTAACTGCGGTGCTAGCGATGGAAGTATCGATATTGTGGGTGCAGGTGGCGATGGTGGTCCATACCAGTATTCGATTGATAATGGAACTACCTTTCAGGCCTCAGGAACCTTTACCGGACTGGGAGCAGGGACCTATGACATTGTAGTAGAAGATGGTTTAGGATGCCAGGTGATTGGACAGGAAATTTTAAACAATGCTGGTGCAGCATCTATTGATAGTATTATTGCTATTGACCCATTGTGTTTTGGTGATGGCAATGGTTCAATTACCATCTATGCGAGTGGAGGAACACCACCATTGCAATACAGCATCGACAATGGAACAACTTATCAAGCTGGTAATGCATTTTCTGGCTTAGGCGGTGGAACATTCGATGTGGTAGTAGAAGATGGAGTTGGTTGTCAAACAGCTACTACAGTTACTTTAACTGAGCCTACAGCATTAGTCATCGATAGCACAGCTACAATTGATGAAACCTGTAGTGCAGCCGATGGTTCCATCAACGTATTTGTAAGTGGAGGAACAACGCCTTATCAATACAGCATTGATGGTGGCAACACTTTCCAGGCATCTAGTGTATTTGGAAATCTTGCCGCAGGAACCTACGATATAACAGTAGTAGATGCTAACGGATGTACAGTGAATACTGGATCATTGACCATTATCAATGATACAGGAGGTATTGTAGTATCATTTACATATGCACCCACTTCGGGTTGTACACCACTGCAAGTCGACTTTACCAATACTTCTTCTGTAACAGGAACTGGTGGTACTTACTTGTGGGATTTTGGAGATAGCAATACTTCAACGGATGAGAACCCAACGCATGTATACAATGCAGCAGGAGTATACGATGTTACCTTAACCGTTACGGATCAATTTGGTTGTAATGCTACTACTACCATAGTAGCGGCAGTAACAGTATCTACTGCGCCAACAGCGGCCTTTACCTATGCCCCACAACCAGTATTAGCAGAAGATCCTTTAGTGACTTTCACTGATGGTTCAACAGGAAATGTAGGTTCATGGTTATGGACATTTGATAATCTGGGGACAGATAATGTGCAAAACCCAACGTTTACCTTCCCGGGAGTTGGTAGCTATACCGTTTGTTTAACCGTATTCGACTCAACCGGAACATGTAGTGATTCTATCTGCCAGGTAATTGAAGTAACGTCGGAAATTGAAATTCCAAACGTGTTCTCGCCCAATGGCGATAATGAAAACGAACTGTTCATCATCGATGGTTTAACAGAGGGCGACTTGTTCATCTATAACCGTTGGGGACAATTAATGTACAATAGCAATGGGTATCAAAATAATTGGGATGGACGAACCAGCAGTGGTTTAGAAGTGCCTGAAGGTACCTATTATTACATTTTACAAACACCAACACAAGAATATACAGGAACGATTACCTTAATCAGGTAGTCGTTCCTTACGGTTTCGTCAGTGTATTATACAGGTTCATAGACTCGCTGAAAAGTTTTATCTCTTTTCGTGAAAAAAAACCTGTTTCAAGTGAACCTTTTTACAAATGTGCCGTACGCTATATAGTAAGGCGTACATGAAGAATTGCAAGTTAAAAAATAGCTCCGCTGCAATTGTATTTGTTCTATTAAGTTCACTCTTTCAAGCAGCGTTTGCCCAGTGTCCAACAATTTATGATGGTACTGGAACCCCTAGCGCAACCCCTTATTGGTATTCTTGTTTTGGGTTAGATTTTACACTAACTATACAATCGCCAGATAACATTGGCCAATGGACCATAGATTGGGGCGATGGTAGCCCTATTGACTCCGGATCTGATCTTATTCCCCCAGCCTCGATAACACACCTTTACCCCGTTACTGTTGATACATTTGTTGTAACGTTTACAGAAACCGGTACAGGCTGTGTCATTACAGGAGTTGTGGTGATAGAGGAGCCTACCAATGCTTCTATTCAAATTCCTTTTGGCGGTGTTACACAAGCTTGTGCACCTGCAACACTTGAATTCATTAACTCAAGCACTGATGTTTCTGAAACAACTGTTTTTGTTTGGGACTTTGGAGATGGAAGCCCACCAGTAACCTTTGATTATACCAATTGGGGGCAAACCATACAGCACACCTACTTGCCTGGTACAGTGAATTGCGAAACGGTAGTAACACTAACCGCTGAAAACTATTGCAATACTCAACAGGGAGGTCCCAGTACAGCTACATTTAATCCTATACAAATATGGGATTTAGATGATGCTGCTATACAAGCATCTGATGTATTGCTTTGTTACCCCGACACAATAGTAACTTTCGAGAACATCACCAATCGCAACTGCTATCTACAAGGCAATACTTACCAACGGCAAGAATTTTGGAATTTTGGTGATTACTGGGGCATGGGATCTGACTCCACAATAGGTTGGCAGCCCTGGCCTCCAACATTACCCATTACTATTGCATACCCGGGTATAGGTACTTATGATGTAATGTTAATTGATAGTAATTTTTGCGGACAAGATACTGCGTACATCACCATAAACATTATTCCTCCTCCTGTAGCAGATTTTACATTGGTAGATGATACTATTTGTGCGGGAGATCAAGCAGTAACAGTAAATGCCTCAACAGGTGGTGCAAACTCTTATGATTGGAATTGGGGCGATGGTAGTGGCTGGCAAACTACAGGTGCAGGCAATCAAACGCATGTATATAATACTCCAGGAGATTATACCATCACTCTGGTAGCGAACATTACCGGTGGCACAGCAAGTTGTACCGATACAGCAACCTTACCCATACATGTATTGGCCAGTCCAACCGCTGTAATTAATGTCAATAACAATATTGGGTGCGATACGCTCACATCTCTCTTTACGGATGGGTCAATTAATGCAGTAGCCTGGTTTTGGGACTTTGGTAATGGCAACACCAGCAATCTCCAAAACCCTCCAGCGCAATTTTATGCCACTCCTGGTACCTACACCGTTTCGTTAACTGTGACAAGCCTAAATGGTTGTTCCGACATCGATACAGAAACCATTAATGTATATCAATCGCCTACGGTAGCTTTTGTACCTACTAGTGTTTGCCAAAATGCATTGGCTCAGTTTACCGATCAATCCACCTCATCGCCAGGCGACCCTATCGTTTCATGGTTTTGGGATTTTGGCGATGGTAACACCAGCACCCAACAAAATCCGACAAACATTTATACAGGTGTAGGTACGTTTAACATCGAATTAACGGTGAGCACAGCCAATTGCTCTTCCACAGATACAGTGCCCATAGTTGTAGAACTTACCCCTACGGCAGTCATGAGTGGTACTCCACTAAATGGTTGTACATCGCTTGATGTTACCTTTACCAATTCAAGCACTGGAGCTACCAGCTACTTTTGGGACTTTGGCGATGGTAGTACCTCAATCGTTGCTAATCCTAATCATACTTTTATAAATAATGGAATGGTCGATACCACCTATAATGTAATGTTGGTAGCATCGACTACGTTTGGCTGTACTGATACCGTATACGAAAGTATTACTGTGTATCCGGCTGCTACAGCTACCTTCACACATAATGGTTTTCCAGGATGTGCTCCATTACAAGTGAATTTCACCAATAACTCCATTGGTGCTACAAGCTATCAATGGGACTTTGGAGATGGTAATGGCAGTACATTACAAGATCCCAATCACACCTATGTAAACAATACCTTGTTTATTGAAGTGTATACTGTTACACTAATAGTTACCTCTCCTAATGGTTGTACCGATACCACTTCACAAACCATTACAGTATACCCAATTCCCGATTTTGGTTTTACATCGGTACCCGATTCAGGTTGTAGTCCATTAACAGTTACCTTTCCATCGGTAATTGGAGCGGTAGATTATCAATGGGATTTTGGAGATGGAAATATAGGAGTGGGGCCTACACCTACACATACTTACGTAAATACTACTACCAATAATGTGACTTACACAGTTGAGTTAATCGCTACCTCGCCATTTGGTTGTATCGATACTACTTATGGAACCGTATTAGTGTACCCAAATCCTACCTCCCAGTTTTCAGCAACTCCATCTGCAGGATGTCATCCATTTCAAGTGCAATTTCAGAATACCTCGATAGGTGCTGTTGCCTTCTTTTGGGACTATGGTGATGGAAATACAACCGATACAACCGTGGCCTCGCACACACATACCTATACAAATACTACAGGCAGCCCTATTATTCACACAGTGAGCTTAATTGCTATGACTGCAGATGGCTGTACTGATACCTCTTACCAAACGGTTGAGGTGTATCCTGAAGTAACTGCAGCTTTTGTTGCTGATACAGCGGGTTGTTCGGTATTAACAGTGGATTTTACAAACCAATCGTTAGGAGCAACAAGCTATGAGTGGGACTTTGGTGATGGGTTTATAGACATTACTTCCGACCCTACACATACATTTACCAACACAGGAGTTAATGATACCATATTTACAGTAAGTTTGGTAGCTACTTCGCAATGGGGGTGTACCGATACAGTATATCAAAACATAATAGTGTATCCACAGCCAATTGCTGCTTTTACTCCTGTTCCAACAACACAAGTTTTCCCGGCAGCTACAGTAGGTGTGTTAAACCAAAGCAATGCAGGCAACTGGAATTATTATTGGGACTATGGAGATGGTGTTGGAACTTCTACCATGCAAAACCCAGGAGGTTATACATATAGCACCTGGGGCACTTATACCATCACGTTGATTGTTTCAAGTGCACATTGTTCAGATACCACTACAGAGGACATTGTTATCATACCTCCTGTTCCAATTGCTGATTTTATAGGAACTGCTGAAGGATGCCAGCCCCTCACAGTGAATTTTACAAATACCTCGATTTATGCCACATCTTATTTATGGGATTTTGGTGACGGAAGTATTTCTAATATTGAACACCCTACTTATACTTATTATATTCCAGGAACATATACAGTAACGTTAACAGCAACAGGCCCTGGAGGAGTAGATACAGAGGTGCGGGTAGACACGATCATTGTTCACGAGCAAGCTAATGCATACTTTACACATGCGCCTACCGAAGTATTTGTACCCAACCAACCAGTACAATTCTATAATCTTTCAGGTTTTGCTGATAATTACTTTTGGGACTTTGGAGATGGAAATACTTCTTCAGAGCAAAATCCTGAACATTTTTATACGGAGGTAGGTACCTACGATGTGATGCTAATTGCAAACAACCAATGGAATTGCCCGGATACATTTTTCTTACCAAATGCTGTGTTTGCAGATGTGGGAGGCGACATTAACTTTCCGAATGCTTTTACGCCAAATGAAAATGGATCGAATGGAGGTCAGTACAACCCTTTTGCTACAGATAACGACATATTTTTTCCAGTATTCGAGGGAGTGGCAGAATACCATTTAATGATTTTCAATAGGTGGGGCGAATTGCTTTTTGAAAGCTTTGACATCAATATTGGATGGGATGGCTACTATAGAGGAAATCTGTGTCAACAAGATGTGTATGTATGGAAGGCAGAAGTGGAATTTGTAGATGGAAGGAAAGTATCGAAGGCCGGAGATTTAACCCTGTTAAGGTAAACATGAGTTTAAGCAATTACATATTAATTTTTATTGTTCTGTTGCCATTAGGAACACTTGCTCAAGAAAAGTATTCCTCCGACCAAAAGAAGGCATACGAGGAAGCAAATGTTTACTTTGAGGTGGAAGACTACCACACTGCATTTAGAATGTACAACCAGCTGTATTCGGTAGATCCGGGGTTGGATGAAATAAACTATAAAATAGGAGTATGTTGCTTACATATTCGCGGAAAAGAACGGAAAGCAAAGGAATACCTGGAGCAGGCAAAAAACATTGAAATTCCTGAACTACACTTTTATAAGGGGAGGGCATATCATTTAGCATCTAATTTTGATGCCGCAATTGCATCTTATCGTTACTACAAAGAGTTGCGCAAGATTAAATTTTCCCCGGAGGAAGTGGAGTATTATGAAAATATGTCGATTCGCGCTAAAAAGATGGTCAACGACCCGATTAACGCGACTATTGAAAATCTTGGTGATGCCATTAACTCACCACACCATGAATATGTACCACTTATCACGGCTGATGAATCAGTATTGTTTTTTACATCCCGTAGGCCTGGAAGTACTGGTGGTTTGAAAGATCCGAATGGTGCATATTTTGAAGATGTTTACGTATCTAAAAAACTCAACGGTACCTGGGAACCTGCATATGGGTTAGAAGGAGAGGTAAACTCGGCTACACACGATGCTACTGTAGGAATTGCCCCGAGTGGAAATGCAGTAATCATATATCGTACAAATGAGAACCTAACAGGAGGTGATTTATATATTGCCAACATGATAGGTGTAGATGATTGGCAATCTCCACAAAAACTGGATGACAACATAAACTCTGAATATCAGGAAGCAAGTGCTTGCTTAACTGCAAATGAGAATGTGATGTATTTTTCCTCAAATCGCCCAGGGGGTTATGGAGGTAAAGATATTTATAGAGTGAGGAAACTCCCTACAGGAGCATGGGCATTACCACAAAACCTGGGGCCTAATATCAATACGCCTTACGACGAAGATGCCCCATTCATTCATACGGATAACAAAACACTCTATTTTTCTTCAAATGGGCATTCTTCCATGGGAGGGTACGACATTTTTAGTGCTGCGGTGAGCGAAAATGGGGTATGGTCAATACCAAAAAACCTTGGTTATCCAATCAATACTGTAGAAGATGATATTTATTTCTCATTATCGGCTAATGGACGTTATGGATATTATTCTACAGATAAACCAGGTGGTTTTGGTGGACAAGACATTTACAGGGTTGAATTGCTAAATGATGATTCCAGGCTTACCGTATTAAAAGGAGAAGTGTACGATGAAGTAAGTGGAGCGCCAATCAAAGCAAAAATAACATTGGTAGATGAAGACCTAAGAAAAACTCAAGGTGTATATAATTCCAATTCGGCAAGCGGAAAGTACATTATGATTATTGTGCCTGAAAAGAGATACCAGGTAGTAGTAGAGGCTGCGGGTTATCACTCTCAAGTAGACTATATTCAGTTTACAGCACAAGAGTGCTATGCAGAGCTATCTAAAAAGGTAACCTTAAAACGGAAAGAAGGGGGAGAGAAATGAGAAGATGGTTGGTAGGTGCTTTGATGATTATTTGTTGGTATGGGTCAGTACGAGGACAAGATCCTCAGTTTTCTCAATTCTATGCAGCACCAACTTATCTTAACCCTGCATTTGCCGGAGGTACCATACAACACCGTTTCATTATGAATTACCGGCATCAGTGGCCAAGCATTCCTGGTGCATTTACATCGTATAACTTTTCGTACGATAATAACCTTGAGGATGTAAAGAGTGGTTTGGGACTTCTTTTTACACGTGATAAAGCAGGTTCAGGAGGATTGCGATTTACCAACGTGGCAGGTCAATATTCCTTTAGATTACAGTTGAAACGTCATTTGTACATTAAATCGGGGATACAATTTGGATTAACCACGCGTGACATAGATTTTAATCGTCTTACTTTTGGCGACCAATTGGTAAGGGGAGGGGGAACAAGTGATGGGATTAACACTTCTGAAGTATATGCCGAAGAGCGGGTAACCTATCCTGATTTTGGTTCAGGCTTATTGTTGTTTGATAGAAAATTTTGGTTTGGGGTTTCTGCACACCACCTGAATAAACCAAATGAATCACTTTTACAACAAACAAGTATTCTTCCAGTAAAATATTCAGTACATGGAGGTTATCGCTTTAGAGTGAAGGAAGAGCGTAAGAAAAAAGGAACTGTGCAGCATGATGTTGTAGCAGCACTTAATTATAAAGCACAAGATAAGTTTGATCAAATAGATCTAGGAGTATATTACGAATATAGCCCCCTTATTATCGGATTGTGGTATAGAGGAATTCCTGGGTTTAAAGCATATCAACCGGGGTATCAAAACAATGATGCCATTATTGCTCTGGTAGGGTATGAAGTCAATGGTTTAAGAATAGGATATAGCTACGATTTAACCGTATCACGTCTTGTAACCAATACGGCGGGCTCTCATGAAATATCAATGGTATATGAAGTGGCTAAGCGTAGGAGGAAGATAAAGTTGAAACGACAAGTGGTACCCTGTGCTAAGTTTTAGCAAGCAACGTTTCAGTAAAGCAATATTCTTTTACCTAACCTTCCTTAAGAATTAGCTTGCTACTATTCCAATAATTCTCTTTACCAAACACAATTCTAATTTGTAATAAGTTTCTTATGATATCATGAGAAATTATTGCCTTACAAATAGCTGTGTTCTTAGCACAGCATTAACTTCGATACTCCGTTGTATACTGAAAAAAACTGTCCTCCCGTAAGTGGGAGGACAGTCTATTAAAAAAGGTTATGTGTTTTCGTTATTCCATTAACATAACAGAACCGCGGTATTCAATTCCATTGATGTTTAAGGTATAGAAATAGGTGCCTTCTGGAACTTTAACTCCAGTAGATGTTCGTCCATCCCACACAATGTTATGGCTGGTTGAAACAAACATCAATTGCCCCCATCTGTTATAAACCCTTAAGTCAACACAAGGTGATAGATGACCTGGAACGTTGATGGAGAACAGGTCATTTACACCATCATTGTTGGGCGTGAATACGTTGGGTGTTACAATGTCGAAGTAATCTTCAAATCGCTGTACATCATCGCCAAACGATGCTGTATCGCTACATCCATTACTATTGGATGCAACCATAGTAACATTGTATGTATCGCTATATGGGAACAGGTATGTGGGATTCTCTTCTGTTGAAGAGTTGCCATCACCAAAATCCCAATAGTAACTATCGGCAATCATACTGGTATTGGTAAAGGTGACTTCTACGCCATCACAACTCGGTTTAAATTCTGTGTCAAAACTTGCTGTTGGGTTGGGGTTAACAATTACCTCTACGGTAGCTACATCAACACAGCCTTGTGCATCTGTTACTGTAACAGTGTAAGTAGTAGTGGCCGTTGGTGTAGCAATAGGATTAGCAATGTTAGGATCACTCAAGCCTGCAGCTGGAGACCAGCTATAAGTAACAGCATTGGTTGGAGTTACCCATAACTGTGCACTTTGACCAAAGCAAATTGCGGTATCAGGGCCAGCTTCAATTCTAAATACCACTACCGTTATGGAATCAGTATTCACACACATATTGCTATCGGTAACAGTAACTGTATACATCATTGTGGTATCAGGATATACATTTGGGTTCGGAATATTAGGATCATCAATCCATACAGCCGGTGACCAACTGTACAATACACCACCTGAAGCATTCAGTTGAACCGTATCGTAACGACAAATGTTAATATCACTTCCCGCATCTGCGGCAGGTAAAGGATTAACAATTACAGTTACAGTATCAGTATTCACACATAGGTTACTATCAACTACCGTAACAATGTAAGTAGTAGTATCGGTAGGCGAAGCTATAGGGTTTGCAATGTTTGGATCATCTAAACCTGTAGTTGGCGACCATGTATAAGTATCTCCTCCACTTGCATTTAATTGAGCGCCATCGCCAATACAAATTTGTGTATCTGCTCCTGCGTCTGCTGCGGGTAAAGGATTAACAATTACTGCTACAGAATCGATGTTTACACAAAGGTTACTATCGGTTACCGTAACATAGTACATCATTGTATCAGTAGGCGATGCCCATGGATTAGCAATATTAGGATCACTTAAGTCATTTGTTGGTGACCAAATGTAAGTGTCTCCACCGCTAGCATTTAGTTGAGTACTGTCGCCAATGCATATCTGTACATCCATTCCCGCATCTACTACAGGTAAAGGATTAACAATTACCGTCATTGAATCAATATTCACACACATGTTGCTGTCGGTTACTGTAACATAGTACATTGTAGTATCGTTAGGCGATGCCCATGGATCTGCAATGTTTGGATCGCTTAACCCAGTAGTTGGTGTCCAGCTATATCCAACACCTCCAGTAGCAGTAAGTTGTATGCTATCACCAATACATATCTGCATATCTATTCCTGCATCAACTGTTGGCAATGGGTTCACAATAACTTGAGCGCTATCTGTAGCCGAACAACCATTGGTATCAGTTACCGTTACATAATACATAGTAGTATCGTTTGGACTTGCCATAGGATCAGCAACATTTGGATCGCTTAATCCAGTAGATGGGGTCCAGCTATATATGATACCACCCGAAGCATTTAGTTGAACACTGTCACCAATACATACTTGCATATCGGCACCGGCATCAGCAGGTGGCGATGGGTTTACAAATACCGTTATCGTATCGGAATTGGTACAGGTATCGTTGGTAGTGTATACAATGTATGTTGTGGTTACTGTTGGGAATGCTGTTGGGTTGGGCAATGAAGGATCATCTAAAGATGCAGCAGGTGCCCACAAATAAGTGGTTCCTGGCAATGAGGTGGGTGCTCCACCAATCATTACTGAATCGCCTTCACAAATGGTAGTATCAGCTCCCGCATCAGTTGGTACTTCATCATTTACGATTACCACTACAGTATCGTTAGCAGAACATCCATTCCCGTCGGTTACCGTTACAATGTATGTAGTTGAATCAGTAGGGCTGGCGATAGGATCAGCAATGTTCGGATCATTTAATCCTGTTGTTGGTGACCAGCTATAAGTAATACCACCAGTGGCATTCAATTGAACATTGTCGCCAGGGCATAACCACACATCCATGCCTGCATCAGCAGGTGGTAATGGGTTTACATTGATGGTCACCGTATCAGTGCCCACACAATTATTACCAGTAGTTACAGTAACAATATATACCGTTGTATCTGATGGTGAGGCCATCGGATTGGCAATGTTGGGGTCACTTAATCCTGTTGTTGGCGACCAACTGTAAGTTGCGCCACCAGTTGCAAATAGCTGAATAGTATCACTAAAGCAAATGGTAGTGTCGGGTCCAGCTGTGATTACCGGTAAAGCATTGGTAGTAACCGTTACACTATCGGTATTTACGCAACCATTTATATCGGTTACAGTCACATAATAAGTAGTGCTTGATGCTGGAGTAGCCCAGGGGTCTGCGATGTTAGGATCACTTAACCCAGTTGTTGGAGTCCAACTGTATGTTACGCCTCCTGTAGCATTTAGTTGTGTGCTATCTCCAGCACAAATGGCTACGTCGGCACCCGCATCTACAATTGGTAGTGGGTTAACGGTTACAATAACAGTATCGGTATTTATACATCCATTAATATCGGTTACAGTAACAATGTAGGTGGTAGTAACAGAAGGTCCAGCCATTGGGTTAGCAATGGTTCCATCGCTTAATGAGGCAGCAGGTGTCCATGAATACACAGATCCTGCGGGTCCTGTTGGAGAACCACCAAGCATTGTAGAATCACCAATACAGATTTCCACATCCTGCCCCGCATCTACTATGGGGAGAGGATTCACATTCACAATCATGCTATCCATACTTACACATCCGTTGATATCGGTTACAGTAACAGTATAAGTAGTTGTTATTGCCGGACTTGCATTAGGATTAGGATCGTTGGCATTGCTTAACCCTGTTGTTGGGGTCCATGAATAAGTAGATCCTGCGGGGCCGGTTGGTGCGCCTCCAATAGGTACTGAATCGTTCAAACAAATGGTGGCATCATTTCCTGCATCAACAACAGGCAATGGATTAAGTGTTACCACCATGCTGTCAGTACTTACACAACCATTAATGTCTGTGACAACAACAACATAAGTAGTTGGTGAAACGGTTGGTGTTGCAGTGGGGTTAGCCAATGCTGGGTCGTTGAGTGTTCCAATAGGGATCCATGCATAGGTTGAGCCAGCAGGTCCTGTTGGAGAACCGCCTATTACTACTGAGCTTCCATCACAAATAGTAGTGTCAGGTCCTGCATCTACAATCGGTAATGGGTTAACGGTTACAATAACAGTATCGGTATTTATACATCCATTAATATCGGTTACAGTTACAATGTAAGTGGTGGTAATAGAAGGCCCGGCCATTGGATTAGCAATGGCTCCATCACTTAATGAAGCAGCAGGTGCCCATGAATATACAGATCCTGCAGGTCCGGTAGGCGACCCACCAATCATAACAGAATCCCCAATACATATGTCAACATCAGGCCCGGCATCAACAATCGGCAATGGATTTACATTTACCACCATAGTATCGGTGCTTACACAACCGTTAGTGTCGGTAACGGTTACGATATAAGTTGTTGTTGTTGCTGGACTTGCATTAGGGTTTGAGGCCGATGCATTGCTCAATCCTGTTGTGGGTGTCCACGAATAGGTGGCATTTACAGGCCCCGTTGGTGTTCCACCAATGGGTACTGAATCATTGAAACAAATTGTGGTGTCTGGCCCGGCATCCACTATTGGAAGTGGGTTTAGGGTAACCACTACAGTGTCGGAATTTGTACATGAGTTAACATTGGTGGCCACAACAATATAAGTTGTTGGTGATGTTGTTGGTGTTGCCGTTGGATTAGCAAGAGTGGCGTCATCCAATGTTCCTGCGGGAGTCCATGAAAAAGTTGCTCCCGGAGGTCCGGTAGGCGATCCGCCAATCATTACAGAGCTACCAGCACATATCGTAGTGTCAGGCCCTGCATCTGTAAGAGGTATGTTATGTACTGTTACCAGTACAGAGTCAATTACTGTACAACCGCCAACTCCGGCATCTACCATGGTTACATAATAAGTGGTAGTAGAAGGGGGCGAAGCCCAGGGGTCAGCAATCGTTGGATCGCTGAGGTCTGTACTTGGTGTCCACAGGTAGCTTGTAGCTCCGGAGGCACCTAGCTGTGCACTGTCACCAGGACAGTAATCTACATCCGGCCCTGCATCTGCCAGTGGCGATGCAATGGTAACAACAACGGTATCTGTTCCAACACAAAGTCCTCCAACATCCACAGTTACCACATAGGTGGTGGTAGCTGATGGGTTTGCCATTGGGTTGGCAATATTCGGATCATCTAACCCTGTAGTTGGCGACCAACTATAACTGGCGCCAGGAGGCCCTGTAGGTGATCCACCAAGCATTGCAGTATCGCCCGGACATATTGTCGTATCAGCACCTGCAGCAGCATTGGGGTTGGGTAATATGGTAATGTTTACATCAATCGGAGATGATGGGCAACCTAATGAACTTGTTGCAAATACTTCAACAAGTCCTGGGCCGGCAGTGCCCCAATCAACGGTTATAACATTACTTCCCTGTCCAGAGGTAATATTCCCTCCAGTTACACTCCATGTATAGGTAGCTCCAGGGATATTGGTTGCTGTGTAAGTGGCACCGGTATCGTTTTCGCACACAATGAGTGGGCCTGAGATGTTGGTTGGCCCCTGGAACGGATTCACTGTGATAGAATAGACCACACTAGTGGTTTTTGGAGGACAGCCGTCGTCAGTTACAGAAACACTAAATAAATAGGGGAGTGGCTGTCCTTGTCCACAGGCAGTGGTCCAACAGAAAGTGGAAGATACTACACTATCGCCACTTACCGGTTGTATTAATGTTCCTGCCGGATTAGTGTATGTGGTATCCAAAGCCTCACCATTGCCGGTAAGGGTTAAGCTATCACCATCAACATCGTAAAATTCAAGGTCGAAGCAAAGTGTTTGTCCTTCCTCTACCGAATAATTGATACCTCCACCCATAGGGTCGAGGTTCGGGCTATTGTTGGGAGGACAGTTGATGACAAGCAATTGAAGGTCTCGCCTGGAAACCCCAATGAGGTTGCCATTTCGATATTCCCTAATCTCCACTGCTACTACAAAATTTCCGGTTTGCGGTGACATGTATGCTGTTAAACCGGTAGCACCGTTGATGAAGGAATAGCCTCCTGCTCCAAAAGGTTGAGCCATGTTATATCCACCAGCATAATTTACTGCAGGAATGGTCCATTGAAGTGGGTTTTGGTTACCACCACCTTGAAAAGGCTCAACAAATGAAAAAATTAATTGATCTCCATCAGGGTCGATGGCTGTATTTAATATTGTTACGGTATCATTTACACATAAAAAAGGAACCGGTACGTCGGTAAATATTGGTGAACTATTGTCTACCAGGGTAGGAGGGATGTACGCATGAAAAGCCATGCCTTGCCCACCAGGATTTTGTAGGTTCGTAATGCTTGCATTTCGGGCAAAGTTTTCAAAGTAGAGATGGAACCCATTAAAATTAACGGGGACATCAATAAAACCTTCGTAAATCCCTTCATAGATACAGGTACCTTGTCCAATTGAGCACCCTCCCGGTAGTGCAGGTTCAATAAGGGTGGAGTCAATGAGGTTTGTGGTTACTGTGGCGTAGAGCACCTTATCGCCCCCTCCCATGGGGTTGTTTGCAATGTCTTGTTCATATACATTAACATCTTGTTGGGCGATAGGAAACGGAATGGCCGATAAACTATCGCAGTTGTTGTATACGGTGAGCAAGATTCGATAACGATAAAGCCCACTTAGGCTGTCGTATCCGAGATATTCGTATCCTAAACTTCCCCCTACCAGGTGACTGGCATTGGCAAATCCGGTACTAAAAAGGATGGCAAATAAAAGAAGCAAATATTTGAAGCGGCACTTTTTCATGTAGAGCGATTATTGAATAGTTATTCTTTTGGTAATTTGATGATTGTTGGTTTGAATGGTAATCATGTATACCCCTTTCGGGAAAGTGGAAACATCTACTATACGCTTGAAGCTGTTTACATTGTTAACCGATTCTTGATGAACTGTTTGCCCAACCATATTGGTTATGCGTAAGCCAACCTTATCCATTGCCTTTTCAGGGTTGAAGTCAATAGTAACTTGATCTCGAGCTGGATTTGGATAGATGTCTAATTGATCATTCAATTCATTTTCAGCTACTGAAACAAGGCAGTTCCAATTGGCAACAAACCCGGGGTGGGTATTTGTTGAACCGGTTACCTGACGAAGAGTGATTGAACCACCACTGGAGGTAATACTACCGCCATTAGGTAATGCAGTACCATCGTATTGCCCGATAAGAGGGCTTAATATATCTGGCCCATCATATACGTATAAGAAATCAGCACCGGTTTCAAAGTCGAACGATATAAAGTCAACGGTGACGTTATTCGCTCCAGTGGGAGCAATGGTTAATGATCCGTCGGAATTGTTGGAGTAATCATTCATACTGCCACCATCATCTGTTACTGTTCCGTCGCATTCGGTTTTAGTAGCAGTACCTGTAACTGGAATCATTGCAGTATCACAATCGTTTGCAGATATTACTGTAATGAGGGATGTTGCTAAAGTATCATCTGTACCATTAGCATCAGTAATTGTTAACGTAACATTGTATGTTCCTGGTGAGGTATAGCACACTGCTCCTGGAGTTTGACCACTGTATGAGGAAGGTATACCACCAGGGAACAACCAGGTCCAATTGGAAATGTTAACACCTGTACTTTGATCTGTGAAAGTAACGCAGTCATTTTCGCAAATTGAAGTATTATCGGCAGTGAAAGAGGCTTCAGGAAAGCACCCACTCATCACGGTAATGTATCCGGTAATGGTGGTGTCGTCAGTGCCCAGAGGGTTGGTTACAGACAGTGTAACATCATAAGTTCCAGCACTGGTGTAGCAAATGGCTGGAGGTGTTTGACCATTGTAAGAAGATGGGGTGCCTCCGGGGAACGACCAGTTCCAGTCGGTAATTCCATTGCCTGTACTAAGATCGGTAAACGTAATGCATTCATTTTCGCATATATTATTATTGGCAGCACTAAATGATGCTTCAGGAGTAGTACCCGGTGTACAACTCCACTCCAATGCGAAACCTGGATCGGTATAACCAGCAGTGGTTACCAGGTGAACGGTTATACTACCTCCAGTTGACATGGTGACTGGGGGAGTTCCATTGCCCCAATATTTGGCTAAAATAGGATCGCTGGTGGTTGGCCCGTCATAAATGAATAACGTGTCGCCAGGTTGACCGCTTACAAAATCAAAGAATGTAAATGTTAGTGTAACATTAAGGGCACCTGTAGGTGCAATTGTTACCCATGAATTAGAGTTCAGTCCGTAGTTATTATTGGGGCCTCCATTATCGTACATTAAACCACCACATGATGTTTGAATTGGTCCGGCACCATTCGGTGGTAAATTAATTGTATCGCAGATTCCATTAAAGTCTACAGTGATATAGAATAGCTTAACTTCCTGGTCGCTTCCATATGTATTAGAGGCTGTTAAACTAACTGTATAAGTACCACTAGAGGTATAAGTATGCGTTGGATTTTGAGCAGTATCCGTATTGCCATCGCCAAAATCCCATAGCCAACCTGTGGGTAGGTTGGTTGATAAGTCGGTGAAGTTTACCACGCCATCACATGTGTATGTTACATCAGCTGTAAAATTAGCGATAGGAGGCAGTTGTAATGAATCAATGGTGATAGCATAGTCTTCTACTTGTCCAAAAGTTGGAGTGGTACAAGAGGTAAGATTACTTCCTACTACATCCGATGAGATTCTCATCCGAACAGGTGTTCCAAGTACAGCACCTGACGGAATGGTAAATGAACCTGACGGATTAAATTGATTCAATGCTGTAAACATCAGTTCGGTATTGTCATCCAATACTCCGTCATTATTAAGGTCGATCCACACTTTTGTGTCTTGCGGATTGGTTGGGCCTGTTCGAATATCGATGTTGTAAGGAATACCTTCCATTACATTAGTAGATATTAAACAAGAGAAGTCTTGATATCCCTCAGATCCATCTCCGGTAGAATGATCTATACCACTGTAGGTTACCTGGTAAATTCCGTAATCGCAACAATAGGCTAGCGTGTTGGGAGTACAGGCTGCAGGGGTAAGCGCTCCACTTAAATTAACAACGATGAGGTTGCTATATACGATGGTGTCGTTGCCATGAGCATTGATAGCAATCAATGTTACTGTATAGGTGCCATCGGCAGTATAAGTGTGTGTTGGGTGTTGTTGATTGCTTGAGTTTCCATCACCAAAATCCCAAATCCACTGAAATGGTAAGTTAGTAGAAAGGTCGGTGAATTCAATTACACCATCACAGGTTAAGGTGTCGCTTACACTAAAGTCGGCAACTGGCGGCTGCGTATTTGCTATGATAGTAATCGCATAATCTTCAGCTTGTCCAAATTCAAGATCCACACATGGCATTGGAGGGTTGCTGAAGTCGTAATCAGCAGAAACACGCATTCTTAATGGTGTGTTCAGTGTAGCGTTACCGGGAATGATAATGTTACCAGTAGCAACTAATTGAGAGGATGCTGTAAATACTCTTTCAGTATTGTCGTCGAGTACTCCATCATTATTAAAATCGATCCATACAGCAAAGTTGTGAGTGGTAGGGTTATCAGCTGTTATGGAAATAGGGTATACCTGTCCTTCAGTAACAGTGGTTTGCACACAGGTGAAATCGCTATATCCTTCAGCACCATCATTAGAGTTGTGGTTGATGGTATTGAAAGTTACGTTGGTGATTCCAAAACCACAGCAGTATGAGGTAGTTTGCGGTTCACAGTTTGCTGTGACAGGAGTGGGTGCGGAAGTATTTACAACAATAAAATTGGTAAAAACAATGGTATCGCTACCAAATGGGTTGGTAACAATGAGTGTTACCGTATAGGTGCCATCAGCGGTATAAGTATGTGTTGGATTTTGAACGGTATCTGTATTACCATCGCCAAAATCCCATTGCCAACTTGTTGGGTTGTTTGTTGATAAGTCGGTAAAGGAGATGGTGCCATCACAAGTGAATGTGGTGTTTGCTGTAAAATTTCCTACTGGCGGAACATTGCTAGATGTCCAGTCGAAACGCATGTTTGGCCGATCAAATGAAATGGTTGCATTGTTTTGATTACATAAGACTGGATTGTTGTCCTGGAAGAAATAATTGGCACTGGCAAAGGGAGTAGCCGTCCAACGCGTTTGCGCATTATTGCTAAAGTTAGGGCTGTTAAAACAAGTCTCTACTAGCAAATTGGAAGTCCCATCCCAATAGAAAGGAGCCCCAAAAGTATGTGTGTTCCATCCGCCTACTTCCGTGTAAGTTTGTGGCCCCCATACGGTAGTTAATCCTGTTTCAAAATTACCAGTTAAGTCATTGATGGAGACCAGTTTGAGGCTAATTGTGAAGTCTGTTAAAGGGTTGCCTGAAGCAGTTGCAACATCGAAAGCAAGGCTATTGATGTCTCCTGCCGACATTCCGGCTGAAGTAAGTTCAGACGCTCTTATTAGAAATTGATGTTTTGCCCCATCATACCAATTGCCATACGGTGCTGGATAAGTCGTTCCAGTATTGGTATTGGTACCAGTTCCAATGGTGATAATTTGAGTAAACGATGTAGAAGGGATGGTGAATAGCAATAGCAAGAAGCAAATAGCTGATAGCTTTTTATTCATGATGTCAATTTTACCAGATTAAAGAGTGATTAACAAGGTACGGAACTTGTGTTGCATATACAAGTAGTTAGGGTGTTGATCTGCTTAATTGCTTTAGATTGGTTGGTGAAGTGATGATGTTAGGAATACAATTTTAGGTTGCTTGTCACTAGCGATAAAGAACTGTTGTTTCAGCTTTTAAAGATGTTCCCTAAGAAATAAGCATTAACCTCTATTCATTAGAATAGCAGGTTGGAAGATTGTTGCGATAAGTAGTTTAATTTCAAAATTTTGACCGAATACTCAAGTTATCGAGGAAAACTAAAAATTTGTCGAAAAACAGAGTATTTTCGTCAAAAAAATATATATTGCGTTTTTAAGGTTTATTTGGACTAAAACTAATACACGGTATACTCAACAATGAGTGGTTTTCCAAATAGGGTACTGGAGGTTTGCAATTCAAGATACCAGGAAATCTTTGGTCGCTACAACAGCACTTCCAGTAAAAAGATATTGATTTCTCACTTTGGCGAGTTCAGTCAGGAGTTGGTAAACTCTTTAACCAATAAAGTGGAGGAAATGATGTTGGATGCCAATGATAAAAAAGGCACCATCAAACGTGTATTCAGTATTCTTGTTGAAGGACTTCAAAATATCCGGCTACATGGCGAAAAAGATGAAGATGGCAATCAGGCTTCATTTCTAATTGTGGCTCAAGATGATGATGAGTACCTTATATCACTTGCTAATCTGGTATTGAACACTGATCTAAAAACTGTAGATGAGCGCATTACCAAAATCAATGACTACGACGACCGAGAGCTCAAAGAGTTGTATATGGAAGTACTAACCAACGGCATTATCTCTAATAAAGGAGGTGCTGGGTTAGGCTTTATTACTATGGCTATGAAATCCAAAAACAAGTTGGGTTATACTTTCGAGGAGATTAATGACACCCTATCTTGTTTTACGATGGAGGTTAAAATTAATCGAAGTAAGAAGGAGTAGATGAAAAGTCTTATCATAGAAAGCGAGAAAAACACTCCTTATATTTATTGTAACCCAGGTGAGTCTAAGTTTCTCATCTCGGGTAAATCTTTTCCAGAAAATTCACGAAAGTTTTTTCAACCACTCCTTGCATGGCTCGATGGGTTTGTGCCTGAAAGTGAAGTTTGTTTTGATTTCAACCTGGATTATATCAGTTCTTCTTCTGTGATTGCAATTTTGGAAGTATTAAAGAAGATAGAAACGGTAGGAAGTAAGAATGATGGGGGAGTTCATGTTCGTTGGTATTACGATCAAGGCGATGATGACATTCTTAAGATTGGGCTTGATTACGAACGACTCACTACTATCTCCTTTGAGTTTCAAGAGAATTTAAACTAGAAGTGCTAAGCTAAAATATAAAGCATTAAAAAGGCCCGTTGTAATTTACAACGGGCCTTTTTAATAGGTATATCATTAATTGATCACTACCGAACTAAGGTAACATGACCAATGTATTGGTGTTTGTCTTCCGTCCAACGGTCTTTTGCAACCAGTTTCCATACATAAACTTCTGGCTTAGCCAATTCAACGCCTTTAATAGTTCCACCCCAGCTTAATCCCTGGTCGGTAGATCGGTATACCAATTCTCCCCAGCGATCAAAAATCAGAAGTTCGTAGTTATCTGCATCTATACCTTCTCCTACCGGAGCAAAGAAATCGTTTATTCCGTCGCCATTAGGTGTAAATGCATTGGGTACATATATGTTGTAAACGCCATCAATTATCACCGTTTGATAAGTGGTGTCTGTACAGCCATACTGATTGGTAACCACCAGTGTTACTTCATAAGAACCAGGATCCTGATCAGGAAATACAAATGATGGGTTTTGCTCATCAGATGCGCCTAATAACCCTGAGTAGATGGAATCACCAAAGAACCATTCATAAGTTAATGGTGTGCCAAATGACTGATCTGAAAAGTTAATTTCAGTATTATAAAGGTTGGTTGGCTGTGGTCCCATAATGAAATCTGCATCCGGATAATCGTAAGCACAAATCATTTGTGGAATTGTAGTGTCAGATACACAACCATCAGGTGAGGTTACAGTAAGCGTAACGTCATAACAGCCTGGAATTTGGTAAGTATACGATGTAGTTAATGTGTCTTCCGATCCATTTCCATCGCCAAACAACCAAATGCTTGAGCCAATAAGGTTTGATGAAGTAGTATTGGTAAAGTTTACGGGAACAGGGTAACATCCTGCTACATTATCGGCAGTGAAGTTAACATCTGGATTCAAGTAAAAATCCATGATTAAGCAATCACTAGCAGATGGTGTTTCACAATCGTCTGTAACTGTAACACAATAGTTAGTATTGGTAGAAGACGGTGTTACCGTAATACTTTGCCCCGTTCCAATGGGGTTACCATTCTCTGTCCAGGCATAGGTGTAACCATTGCCACTACCACCAGTAGCGGTAGCGCTAATTGTAATGGAGTTCCCCGAACATATAGAATCGTTGCCAGAGGTAGTGACCTGAAGTGGAGGTAATATACTGACAAAGACGGTATCGTTTTCAGAGAGGCATCCCAAGGGGTCTTCAGCGTATACAATATACATAGTATCAGCAGTAGGCGATGCGGTATGAGGGCCATTGCCTATTAGTCCATTATCCCAATTTAATAGGTATGTGGGACCATTTCCACCATCAGCAACAGCAGACAGGTCAACAGTGCCTCCAATACACAATGTAGTATCATTTACTGCTTGTACTGTAACTACGGGTGGTTCGCCAATGGTTACTATCGTATCGGCTACACAGCCACTGGTGTCTTGTACTTGTATGATGTACGTACCAGCAGCAAGGCCTGATAGGGTATCGGAAGTAGTTACTCCCAGGGTAGTTTGAAGTACCGCATTGGTGGTACTATCAACCCAGGTGTAATTCCACGGTCCATTGATTAAGTTAGTGGTAGGAGCGATGATATAACCATCGTTGTCGCCATTACAACTTGGTTGTTGTACAATAGGGTTGGGGGGCCAGCATACTCCACAGTTTACTTCTACAGTAACACTCGATGTATCGGTACACCCTCCCTGGTTATCGGTTACAACAACAGTATAGGTAGTGGTTTGTGTTGGCGTAGCCATAGGTGCTTGTAACGTCGGGTCGTCTAAACTGTTAGAAGGCGACCAGCTGAAAGAGTATGCGCCCGGAGGTGCAGTACCATTACAAGTAGTAAATCTTGTGTTTGGACGCTCCATGCTTGTTGTTGGTGTACCGTTATAACAAACAGTGGAAATGTCTGCTCTATAGTACAATACCGAGTTATAGGTTGTATTGGTAAAGTATGAAATAGAGTTGTCGATGTAACTTGAATTGTTGAAGCAAATTTCAACAACGATGTTAGACAAACCATCCCAATCGAAAGCATTGGTAAATGTGTAAGTATTCCAACCGGTGCTTAGGTTAATGTTAGTAGCAGGGTAAACGGTTACCAGTCCTGTTTCCCAGTTGGTTAATTCGGTGGAGTTGGTACAACCCATTCGAATTTCCCATCCGTTGTATGTGTTTGCCCCTTGAATGGATTGAATGTCGAAGGCCAATTCGGTAATTTGCCCACCATTAAAGCCCATAGCTTGCAGTTCAGAGGCTCTAAAGAGTATTTGGTGTCGAGCTCCCCAATACCAGTTGCCATATGGAGCAGGATAACCAGTGTTAGTGTTTACGTTGGTACTTGTTCCTACAGTTAATTGCGAAGGAGAGCCAGCACAGCCGGTAGCACTTAATCCACAAGTAACAGGAATGGTGTTACCCAAGTCAACATCTAAATAGGTAGTGTCGCCACACCAAATGGTGTCTTCGCCAGTAATTAATGCGGTTACATTAGGGGCATAGCTTGGTGCTACATTAATGCTAATGCTATCTGTTTTTACACATCCATCAGGGCTGGTAATGTCTACATAAAATGTATGTGTGCCAGGAGTAATGATGGATGCAATTGGATTGGGTACAGTATCGTAGTCAAGACCATTAGATGGATACCATTGATAAGTATACCCAGGCCCAGCAGGAGTTACATCAACATTGATGTTAATGTCTTCCAACAAACAAGAGGTTGGAGAACTTTGCGTAATGGTGTAAGTATAGTCGGGTACCACAAAAACGGTGGTTGTATCGCGATTAACACAAGTACCACTCAAATCACTGACTACTTCGTACACTGTAGTTACAGAAGGAGAAGCGATTGGATTTGCACATGGATTACAAGTGAAATTCGTTCCTACAACAATCGGATCTCCTGATATTACATTCCATTGGAACGTAGTACCTCCAGATGCTGTTAATTGTGCCGTTTGCGACCCGCATATGGTAATGTCGGGATTGGCTACGGTACTGTTGATGACAGAAACATTAACAGTAACACTATTGATACCAGGTACCGGACAGCCGTTATCTGATGCGTTGAAAGTAACTACATTGAATGGTGCAGCTCCTGCAGGAGCTGTCCAACAGATGTTCCACAATACACTTACAATTCCTGGAACTGAGGTATCGTCATACGTTTCTGTAAAAGTAGCTCCCGGGAGTACCGTAGTTAGATTTGAGTTTAAGAATAAGCTATCACCAGGAGCCAGTAAGCTATCGGTAAAGGAAATATCGAAGCAAACGGTACTTCCCTCACACAATTCAATGTCGAATGGGCCTGTTTGAGCACCGTTACCTGTAAAGTTAGCTACTCCAGAGGGTTGTTGCGGAGGTGGGTTGGTGCATTGCATGACCACAAACTGAATGTCGCGCATGGTGGTTCCCAGTAAGTTACCATTAGCATCGTATTCTTCAATTAATACCACAACTATGAAATTACCTAATGTATTTGGAACAAAGGTTAACAGCCCTGTTTGTGAATCGATGGTAATTCCAGGAATTGGTGAAGCACCACTGAATCCTCCACCGTAAATCAGGTTAGTTCCTGCACCAGTCATACCAGGAATCAATGAGTATACCAATGAATCGCCATCGGGTTCAATTACTCCCCAACTGTAGTTGATGGTATCATCCAAACAAACGTAAGGCAGAGGGAAAGAAATAGAGTCATTAGGGAATTGAGGAGAATTATTACAGTTGTTGGTTAAACTGTTCATGGTAGACTCCAGGTAAACGTTGTCGCTGTTACTCGTTGGAACGTTAGAAGTTGGATTCCTACAGCAGGTACTCCAACTCATGGTCCAGGTATCGCAAGGCGGATTTAATACAACAATGGCCTGGTAAGTATATACCTGCATGCCTTGTTGCCCTCCACCGTTACACGAACTGTTAGGAATTTGTTGTGCACACAATTGCGAAATCTCAGTACCGTTGGTATTGATGAGGTTTAAAGTAGCATTTGTGTTTCCTCCACAAGTGCTTGTAAAGTTTACAAATTGCGTATTCCCCATAGTAATACCGGAACAGTCTCTAAACAGGTTGAGCGTGATTAAGAAAGAATCATTGCCCAAACATTCGTAGGCGAAATCGCCTCCTGAAATGTGAGATCCGAATGAAGAGAGTGATGTACTGCTAAATAGTAGTACTGCAGCTAGCCATTTGTAGAGAGTCTTCATTTTAGATGGTGTTGGTTCAAAACTACTTGTTAAAATAGTCCTTGCTACAAATTTAACACTGTGCTAACACCTACTAAATTTTAGGTGTTTTTTTAACACATTGAATGGTTTTAGTTAAATTTTTAACAAAGGCTTCTTTTCCTTGATTAATTGCTGCCTATAAGACGTTGAATTAGAAAAAAGGTTGCCAAAAGAAACCTAAAAAACTAAAATCTAACTTCAATCCCTTACATATGAAATGATTGCGGTTTTTACAGGGAGCATTTTTATATTACGTTCACAACAATATTGTAAAGTACTTTCAGAATTCCAATTCATTTTATGGACAAACTTCCAAAGCTATTTTCTCCATTTCAATGCCATTTACAATAACGGCTAATTCGTGCATGCCAGGATAATGTTTACGTGTGCTGTAATTTTGGAAGGAGTGCTTGCGCTTAAATGGGGTGCAACTGGATGCTGCGTAAGTGTTTTCCGTTATTTTAAACACTTTTGGCAACGTTTTTCCATTGGCTTTCATAAAGTAAACAGCATATTCAATGCGTAACTTAACCGCTGTTTTTGATGCGTTGTACAATTGGAATTCAAAATGGATGTCATCTCCAATATTCACTTTGGTTTTATCGGTAGTTAGTTGTTGAATGTTAATGTTTTTGGGTGGAGCAAAGCCGAATAGTTGCAATGCTTTTGGGTGTCCTTTTTTTAATAATGTGCGCGAAGCATGTTTGCAAATCCAATTGGTAGGTTCATGTTTTCCCATCCAACGTTCCACTACCTCAAGTACGATGTTGGGGTGGTCTTTGGCAATATCGTTTAAATTATTGGCCACGCTGCGCCTCACATATTCTGAAGGGTCGGCTTTTAGTACTTCTAGAATTGGAAGTAACGGAGCAGGGTCTTTTTTGAAATCCGGGAGTGCCATGGCCCAGGGTAATCGAGGTCTACAGCCTTCCGATGCCAATCTGCGAACATGATGGTTGCTATGTTTTGCCCATTGCATCATTTGTTCCATCATTTTTTCAGGGTACTTAACGATAAAGGGGCGGACGGCAAATTCGGAACTGGTTTGCTGGGTAAAAAATTCCAATGCTTTAATGGATTTTTCATATGCTTCGAGCCCGTATACTTCTACATAGTCAGGAAAAAACATGTTCTCAAATCCATGCTGACCGTCGGCAACTTTTGTCAGTATTTGTAAAGTCGTTGCATAATCGTTAGGAAGCAATTGGTGCAATACCTGTGTGGTGTGCCGCATTCTTTCTTTCAATTCTTTATTTTCCCAGGCCGAATCAAAGATCAATGTCTTGAATTGCTTTTTACTAAAGGGAGTATAAACAGCTTTAAGCCGTGAGGCGAGTTGCTCGTAGAATTGCTCGTTGTAGTAGTTTTTTAACGGTTCAGCCATGCTTCATACTATTGATCGATGTACGCAACTTTCAGTTGACCATCCCACATGATTACAAGTAACCGTAATCCACCTTCCTTTTTGGTAGATCGGTCGATGGTAGTGAGTACAAGGTTGTCGGGAATAATTCCCCATTTTTCGATTTCTTCTTTAAATGCTTTGAGTTTGATTTTTGCTTTATCTTTTTCGTTGGCGTATTGAATTAGGCTATTCCAGTAATTGTGGGTATTTTCAATGTATTCAGTAAGGATAGTTTTTAACTTTCGGTAAGAGTATATGGCATGACTTGATTGCTCAATGGCCAGGTATTGTGCAATGGTATCTACTTCTGCTTTGGTAATGAAAAAATCGGTTTGTTCATGCCATGTACGCTGGTTGATCGCTTTCACCACTTTTTTAGCCAATTTTTTCGAATGCTTACTGGGCTTAAAGCTGGCTTTACTTTGCGCCTGGGAAGTGCCAGTTAATGGAAGCGCAAGAATAAGAAAGATAAATAGAATGTGGTGCCACTTCATGCCATTACTTTTGAAGCAAAAGTAATTAAACCTGTGAAGCTCTTTTCAAATAATTAATAATATCGATACCATAAGCCACCAATTTTCCATCGTTAAACAGTGCCGGAAATATGTGAAGATCGAATGGGGGGCAAGCATTATCTTTATCAAAATTGATGTTGGTGTGCGGAATGGATTTTTCTACTAGAAAATTAGCAACTGTTTTGCAATCATGGCATTTTTCAGCAGTATAAAGCGTATAACTCATGCGGGATGGTTTAACAATTACTCCAAAGTAAGGAGGTTCATGTCTCTGATTAATATCTTATTGCGCTCAAGGTGAATGCGATCTTTACTTTTTAATGTATTCAACACTGTGGTAACCGTTTGGCGAGAGGTGGCAGTAAGGTTAGCAATGTCTTGATGGGTAAGGTTATGTTTTAATAACACTTCCTTGCCTATTGGTATGCCTTGTTGTTCTGCCATTTCTTTTATAAAATCAATTACCCTGGTATTGGCATCTTTAAAGATGAGTGATTCCAATTGCCTGTTAACCCTCATAAGCCGCTCACCAATTACCTTGGTAATTTCCATGCTCAAGTCAGGGTTGTTGTTCATCATCGATTTGATATCGTCAACGTTAATGGCGCACATTCTAACATTGTCGTCTAAAGCTATGGCAAAATCCTTCCTGGTTTCTTCTCCTGCTATGCCTAACTCCCCAAAGATTTCTCCCGGTTGTATGATGGTTTTGATAATTTCTTTCCCATCGTCGGAATAGGTGCCAATTTTTACTCTACCTGCTTTTAGAAAGAACACTACTTTAGAGGGCTCTTGCG
Source organism: Flavobacteriales bacterium (assembly GCA_963669295.1). Lineage (GTDB taxonomy): Bacteria > Bacteroidota > Bacteroidia > Flavobacteriales_D > CALLUQ01. The sequence goes on along the minus strand of OY769938.1, from coordinate 504,924 downwards.
GAAAATAGATGTACTGATTCTTCTTCGTGGTTCTCATTACCGTTTTATCGCTAACGAGTTCCAACTCATCTTCCGTGAGGTCTCTAAGCAGGTTGATTTGCTCCAGGTACCAAATTTTTGAATGAACTGATGACATAAAATTAGATCAATCGTAACTGATAGGATGTCAATTCCCTGACATTCCTTTATTTAAGCACTAGTAGATTTTTGTCCCAAAATAGTATTATTTGCCTCTCACCACAAATTTATTCGTTCGAGCGGTATTTATGTCGCAAGCGCTGGTATTCGTATGGAGAGTTGAGTACCGGATGACCGAGGTCTTTTATGATGTGTGTTAGTTGCTCTAAGTTGTGTTTTACCATTTTTTCCTGGCGTGGCGAAACTTTGGCGCTTTCCCGGGTTGAGTAGTAACTGGTAGGGTGTATTCTAATGCCTTCGCAGTAAAAGCATATGGTGATGTAAGCTACAGGCTGATCTTTTTCGTCGTAAAACACAATGCCATGATGGGGGATGAAACAGCTGGATAATCCATCTTGTAAAGCTTTGCTGTTTTTGCCATTAACAATATCGAGTACTGTTTTAATTTGCTTTTCATTCAATACCACTCCTTTTCCTACCACTGTTTCATCCAGTGTTGTATCTCTTTTTATGATGGCATGGTTGCCTGCTAATCGCCCTTCAAGGTTATAGAGGTAGCCGGTAGCATATGCATACTCGACACCGGGCCATTTTGATTTGGTTTGTGCGTTACCAATGAATGGAATACCAATGAGGGTAATGATTATAACGATGAGGTGCTTTTTCATAGTTGTTGCCACTTTCGTTGAATAAAGGTGATGATTCTTTTATAGTAGATCAAAAACAATGCAATAAGTGCTAACACAATGAGTCCCGGTTCGGTCATACGGGTCGATTCTTCTTCAATGTCGAGACTGCTTTTGCCTGCCAACACTTGTTGTTGTTTGTTTGTTAGTACTTGTCGTTGGGCTTCGTCTTCTAGCGATATAAATGAGGTAACCGGACTCATTAATTGTGCCTCAAAGCTGTGTTTTACCAAGCAGAGCCACTCCTTGTCGGTTTGTTCGGGGTGCAATTGATGCGAAAGCCAATACCCTTGTAAGGCAAGTCCTGATTGCCATGTTTTTTTCTCCAATGCTATTGTTTCAAAATCAAGGTCGGAGCTTGCCAGTACAATACTTCCTTCATGGTTGTTAGTAACATAAGCTTTTGGTTCATTTACCGATGGCCATGCCAGTACTTCTAGCTTTGTTATTGCTTGAATGGTATTTTGTTGTAAGCTGTCGTTAATGGGGAGTTGTGGTTTGCTGAGGTGATACGGTGTTAATTGTTTGCCATTGGCATGGTAGTAGATGTCTGATTCAGGAAATGTAATTTGAAAATCGGCCAACCCTTTGTTGAAGATAGCTTCCCACATTGCTGGAGTAATTACTACTACAATAGGGAAGGTGCTTTCGTTGCTTTGGTAATGGTGAAAATAAATTTCTCGCAAGGCTTTTTCAAGAAAAAATCCTCCTTGTATCGGGTAATTCTTGAGTTCATTTTTCCATTCACCGGTTAATGGCTGTGTATGGCTATAGCTGTTGGCAAACGTAACGCGTGCGTTTTCGGAGGTAAGTAAGTTTTGTTGCAGCAACGATTCAATTTGCCAAATGCTACTATCGGCAGGGTAGCCGTTTACCGAACAGTCGACTACAAAATGGTAATAAGGGGTTCGTTGTACTTTTGGGAGTGTTGCCTTTAATGCTGCAGGAAGGTATGCTACCCCTTTATTGGAGGCCCACATCGGCTCACTTGTAGTTGGTTGGTGTACAGTGTCGCCCAGGAAAACCTGAAAGCTATCAAGTTGTAAGTGAAACGGTTCTTTATGAATGATTTCCAGCCCGGTAGTTCGTGCTACTTTGGGTTCGCACGGAAATACTTTAAAAGCAACTTCATTTCCTTCCAGGTAATGCAAGATACCGGGATCTCTTCGGTAGCTGGTAATTTGATCATAAATCCAGGTAGCTGCTTTTTTCTCGGCCAGTATTCCGGGTACTTTTTCTCCTTCAATCACCAGGTAATAATTACTGATCCAGCTTCCTTCAGGCAGGCTGAATGTGGTTTCGTATTCGCCTTGCTGATTGCCTTCATTGAGCAAGGTAAGATCAATGGTACTTGTCCAATATTGCTCAGCCGCATTGTAGTGTGAAGTAGTAAGGGTGGTATCTATATACACTTCATTGCTTATGTTCCCACGCCAGTTATCCCAAACCTCAAAATCAGCCGAGCCAGTGTATATGCAACTCAGGGTATTGATTTTTCTATCAGAAAGCATCATGTTGTCCAACACCAACCAGTTGTATAAAGGAGTAAGGTAGGGGGTATTGTTGTTGTTGCCCCACCGTTGTACTTTGTTTTTTGCAATGTAATTCAATACCCCGTGAAGTGCGGTGGTATCTATTGTGGTAGGTTCGGTATTGCTTAAATCGGGAGCGTACACAAAATCGAGGGCTTGATGAAGGGCTGTTTTTTCCGCTCGGTAGTCGCTTATTATCGCAATCGGGATGACCATTAAACTGATGAGGAAGAGTACCGCCACAATACGTTTGTTAACACGTTGTACCAGGAACTTAAAGTCGGTTACCAACGCTTTTGTATGTACCAGAAACAGTGCTACGGGCGATAGCATAAGAAATCCTACTCCTACAGCTATTATGGCAAAAACCGAGAGGGGTAGGTAGGGTAGAAATACAAGGAAAAAGTAAAGGGTAAAGGTAAAGGTGAAGCTGCGCAGAATGAAGAGCACTAAGCGGGGAAAGAATCGGTTTACATTAGGGATGCATAATAACCCACCGGTAATCACTGCCAACACATAAAAACTGGTAGCCATAAAATCACCAAAGATAAATTGCAAATACCTGTCTTGAGCCAGGTCGCCATTGTTGAGCATGAGTCCTAACAAGGGGCATACAACGAGTATAGGTATTTTCCAAAGTAAGCTGTATCGCTTTAAAAATTCCGATTGTTTTTGCGTAAGTATGTAGATGGTACGCGCAAAGAAGAACAAGAAAATAACGGTGCTGCTAATGGTAAGTACGGCCATTACATGTTCGTATGTTCTCGAGTAGCTATACGACCACATGGGTTGTACGATGGTAAAGAAAAGGTACCATAGCAAGGGGATGCCAGCTGTTATTAATAAGTTGAGCCAGGCCTTATGTTTTTGTGCTTCCCTGGTAAGGGCCACTACCATAACAAAAACAGCGTAGGCCAGTGTGGGCATAATAAAGGTTCCGGTGTAGAGAGGAAGGTCTTGTACGGTAAGCATCCAGTCGGGGATGCTCCAGGGAATGATGTCGGAAGCGTATTGGAAATAAATGTAAAGGAAAGGGATATAGGTGATTAATGCAGCTATGGCAAACCATTTACTAAGAGATTGCTTTCGAGCAATACAAAAGATAGCATACCCCAGTGTGCCAATTCCTAATGCCGCCAGCACACCGCCAAAAATAACCCAGTATTGAATGTGCATTTCATCGAGTCGCGTATGAATTACCTGGTACATTCCAAGGTAGAGCCAAAAAAGCACAAAAAGAGGGAGGGTATTGATTAATATTAGCCACCTTGGGTTAAGCAATGCTCGCATAGTTTCGAATGGATTTGTGAAATGCCCTTAAGCAAAAGAAAAAGATCAATAAGAACGTAAAATGGATGAAAATGCCTTCGGCCTGATGAAACCATCCCTGGCCGACTATTGGGAGGCTGTCTTCTTTTCCGTGAAAGAGAATAGCACCTCCAATGCGCGATGTGTTGGCAAATATGGTAAGGCCATAGCAGGCAATAATGCTCCCTACAAAGAATATGGCTTTATGAAGCGGGGAGGCGTAATGTTTTAACGAATATACAATGGTCATGCAAAATGCAATGATGAAGAAGTTCATGCCCGAGCAGCTTTCATCGATGAGTATGTTTCGTGAGGCGTTGTAATAACCCTCTGGCTCGGACACAAATTGTAGCCCGGTGAGTAACTCTACAAAAGCGGTTGTGGGGGCCAATAAAAAGCTCATTTCTTCTGTTGTTGCAGTAGCGTAAAACAGCTTGGCCAAAAATGCAAAGAGAAAAGCAAGCAGGTACAAACTGTAACCGACGTATTTCGATAGCCCTTTAATGGTATTGAGTAATAGATGATTACTCAAATTTAACGAATCCATTTACCAAACATTGTATTTTAACGATTATTTGATTTCAGCATTAAATAATTGTGTTCGAATAGGTGCTTGATATCGATAAATTTTTTAACATTATAACTACAATTAAGGAGAACCACTAAAAATAGAACCATGACAAAAAAAGCATGTATACTTTCAATTGATGGGGGAGGAATAAGAGGGGTTATTCCCGGTGTTATTTTGCAAGCCATCGAAACCAAATTACAAGAAGCAAGTGGAAACAATGATGCTCGTTTGGCGGATTATTTCGATTTGATGGCCGGTACCAGTACTGGTGGCATATTAACGTGTATTTATCTTACTCCAGACGAAAATGGCAAGCCGAAATATTCGGCTGAAGAGGCTGTGGGAATGTATTTTAAAAGGGGAGGCGATATTTTCGATGTTTCGTTGGGGCAAAAAATTCGAAGCCTTGGTGGTGTGATTGATGAAAAGTATCCTTCTAAAAATATGAATGAGGCACTTACCGAGTATTTTGGTGATGTGAAGTTGAGCGAGTTGATTCGCCCGTGTTTGATCACTTCTTACGACATCCGGAATCGAAAGGCCCATTTTTTCAAGCGCCATCGCGCAAGCTCTGAAATTAAAGATTACTATGTGCGTAGGGTAGCTCGTGCTACGTCTGCTGCGCCTACTTATTTTCCGGTAGCATTGGTAGAGTCGTTGGCAGGAGCAGCGCATCCATTGGTAGATGGAGGAGTGTTTGCCAATAACCCGGCCATGTGTGGGTATGCAGAAGCACGAAACATCGACTTTAATGCCTTAACTCCGGGTAAGCCTACTGAGCCAGAAGCCAATGAAATGATGGTTGTTTCTATCAGTACGGGTAGTGTGAAAGAACCTTATTATTATGATAAAGCCAAAGATTGGGGCATGGTGCAATGGATTCAACCCTTGATTCACATCATGATGTCGGGGAATTCTGAAACGGTAGATTATCAGTTGCGAAAATTGTTTGACTCTGAAAACTCGGATGGTGCTTATCACCGTTTGCACCCAGGGTTGTACAATGCATCGCATGAAATGGATGATGCTTCGCCCAAGAATCTTCAAGCATTAAAAGAAGCTGGGTTGCAATATATTGAGGCCAACAACGAAAGGTTGGATACCATAGTACAGCAATTGCTGGCCAATAATTAGAAAGCTATTGGTGATTCCAGTTTTCTTCATCGGTAACATCGCTTGGCGATAGTCCAAGGATGTCGCCATCGGTGTTTACGCCCAATCCCAATACGGTACGGTTGGCATAGCTGAAGTAACTAATTACCTGGTTGGCTTCAAGTATTTCTCCATCGTTTAGCCCTGCATCACGCAGTTGGTTAATTAATCCTTCGCTAACAGTATGGGGAGCAAGGGCTAGTACACGAGCATAGCGCATCAGTGCCAGTTCACTGCCTCCAAACACGCGTTCGGGATCCTCGTCTTCTAATGCCAGGCGGATGTCTTCAGCACGGTCATCGTTTTGCAGTTGTTTTTTTAACCCCTGGTAGTGATGATCTACACAGTAAAGACAATGGTTTAAACGACTCACGTATACTCCCAAAGCCTCCAACAACCATACAGGAAGTGTATTGCTAGAGTGGTGCAATACATTTTTATAAATAGACATGTGTCCTACCAGTGTATGTGGCCGTAAGCTATGGATGGTAAGAATGTTGTCGAGGTAATTGTTAGGGCCTTTAACCTTGTCGTAGATTGCTTTGAGTTTCCCTGTTGCTTCGTCGTATTCTATGCTTTTAATCCAACTCATAGCGTTAAAGTTTGCTTTTAAAGGTACAAAATTGCCTGCTGCTTTAGAAAGATTTAAGCAGTTATTAACCCCAAATCGTTAATTGTTCCTATGCAAACAAGTAATTTACTGCTGTTTAATTATTTACCTTTAATTTTTGTTGTAAACAAGCACTGTCAATTGCAGTATGGTAACACGTCTTGGGCTCCTTTTAATACTATTTTTTGCGTTTAGCAATGTGCTGGCACAAGTGGCGGCTAACGATTGTTTTGATGCACAACAAATTATCTTGCCATTAGGTAAAAACGACCTTTCTACGGGCAATCGTGTTAACCCCAAAGAAGATTTGGATGTGAACCTGGTGTATTATCAGGATGAGGATGAATTCACTTTTTGGTATAAACTTATTGTGAAGGAGGACGTTACTTTACGGTTTAAAGTTACCAGTACCAATTTAAAAGATAGTTACGACTTTATGTTGTACCGTTACCCTGGCGATGACTTTTGCAACGAGTTGTTGTTGCAAAAAGTAAACCCGATCAAAGAGCACCTCTATCTTCAAGATCCTTATCCTCCAGAGGTGAACCGACATGCTTCTTACCAGGAAGAAATAAACATGAAGGCGGGGGAGATATATTACCTGGCTATTTTGAACCTTACTGGCGAAGATTGTGGGCACAAGCTATACTTGAATACAGAAGACGAGTCGTTGATTATGAGTGCAGTGCATGCACCTTGTTTTGTTTTTGAGCACCCTGTAGCAGATAAGTTGATTGAAAAAGAGGAGCACCTGAGTCCGCACATTACCATCGAAGGGTTTATTAAGGATGAAGACAACGAGCAAAGTGTTACCGGTATTATTAAGTTTATTTCAGTTGCCACTGGCGACACAATTGTGGTTCCTTCTTCGGCAGAAAAAGGGTATTTGGTACAGCTAAAAAGGAACGAAGAATACCAATTGGTATGCGAATCGTTTGGGTTCGACGAGATTTATGGAAACATAGAGTTTTATAAGTCGGCCATTTATCATTTTTACCTTTCGAAATTAAAGCCGGGCGAAAACCTGGTGCTGGAGAACGTTTATTTTTACCCAAACACTTATGCTTTTAAAGAGGTTTCGTACGAGGAGCTGAAGTACATCCTTAATTTTATGAAGCAAAACGAAGATGTACACTTGGAAATTCATGGGCATTCGGCCGGGAAAGCTGTGATCAAAATAACCGACCCCCTGTACGAAAGAAAGGGAGCGGCATGGAACTTTACCGGATCTACCAAGAAACTATCAAAAATGCGTGCCGATGCATTGAAGCAGTACTTGATTGACAATGGTGTTGCAGCAAAACGCCTTAAAACAAAAGGGTGGGGCGATGAGCAAAAGATTATTCCTAACCCTAAAACACGAGAAGAAAACCAACGAAATATGCGTGTAGAAGTTACCATTACGCGCACAGGAAAATAGGATGAAACAACTGATTTACTTTTTGGTATTGTGCCTGGTACTTCCATCATGTGTGCCGCATAAAAAGATTGCTTATTTCCAGGACGGTGCTCCCAGAAGTGAAATGGCAAGCAACTACATTTCTACCATTCAGCCCAATGATATCATTTCGGTATCGATTAGCAGCTTGAGCGAGGAAGCAAATAAACTCTTCGACCTTAACTCTAACATTCCCGACCCTAATTATTCTTCCAATTCATACCTGGTTGATATTGATGGTAATATTGAAATTCCGCTGATTGGCACATTGCAGGTTATGGGAAAAACCACTACCGAGGTGAAGGCAATTATTAAAGAAGAGGTAGCAAAGTACGTGAAGCAGCCTACAGTGAATGTGCGCTTTGTGAATTTCAGGGTAACCGTGTTGGGAGAGGTCACCCGCCCAGGGGTGTATAGCATTGCCAATGAAAGCGCTACTGTGTTAGAAGCCTTGGGGTTGGCAGGCGATCTTACCATTTTTGGCAACCGCCAAACCATTCAAATTATTAGAAAAAAAGAGGAGAAACAAGAGTTTCATTTGGTAGACCTTACCTCCAAAGATTTTATTGGGTCGAGCGCTTATTACCTCAAAAATAATGATGTAATTTATGTGGAGCCGTCGAAAGGGCGAACCTCTAGCGACGATAATGCGTATAGAATCATTCCGATCATTTTAAGTTCGCTAACATTTGTAACGGTTATGGTAACGGCTTTTGGTCGGTAATAGACGAATGATATATTTGTGTAGAAACTAAACAACAGGATGAGCAATAACCAGGAGATGGAAGAGTTTGTGGAGGAAAAGGAATTCGATCTTAAGTATTTCTTTTTCAAATACCTGCGCTATTGGTATTTGTTTTTAATTACGGTACCTCTGGCCCTTACTTTTGCTTATTACTACAATTGGTATTCTACTCCCGTTTATCGTGTTACCTGCAAATTGTTGATTAAAGATGAACGCGCAGCCAATTATGGAGCGCAAGATTTGTTGGAAGACCTTGACATCAAACCTACCAAGAAAAACATCGAAAACGAGATCGAAATCATTCGTTCGCGCAGCTTGTTCGAGAAGGTGATGCGCGAATTGGAGTTTGATGTGTCGTACTTTTTGGTGGGCGATATAAAGGTGAGTGAGATTTATAAAGAATGCCCCTTTGAATTAAAATATGATACCCTAAACCTCATTGCCTATTACTACGATTACAACATTGAGGTGTTGGACGATAATAACACCTATGTATTATCGTATACGTTGCAAGACGATACAGAGCGTACAGAGCAGCACAAATTTGGCGACCGGGTAGTCAACGACATTGGTACATTTACCATTAGTTACCGGGAGGGTATTGATCCTACAGTATTTGATTTGCCTAAATTTTCGGACCGCAAGTTTCGGGTAAACTTCCATTCTGTGGCCAATAATGTGAATCAATTTTTAGGATTGTTGCAGGTGGAGCTGGCGCGTAGCGAATCTACTGTGTTGGTGATTGGAATGGAACATGCGGTACCACCAAAAGCCATCGACTTTTTAAACAAACTGGTAGATGTATACCTGAAGAGCGACATTGAGCAAAAGAATAAAATAGGCACCAATACTTCGGAGTTCATCGACAAGCAGTTGAAGGACATTTCGGAGCGCTTAACAACCATTGAAACAGCGCGCGAAGATTACAAAGTGCAAAAAGGCATTATTGATTTAAGCACAGAATCGAAGCTTACTTTAGAACGTATAAAAGAAATCGACAGTAAGATTTCGAAGGTCAATACCCAGGTAAACTTCATCAACATTTTGTTCGATTATGTGGTGGAGCATCGCAGCATTTCCAACCTGTCGCCTTCTACGCTCGACATCAGCGATCCTTTGCTGTTAAAGCTCATTAGTGAGTTGGCCGATTTGGAAGCCGAGAAAGGGCGTATGGTGCTTTCTTCGGAAGAGCAAAACCCATTGTTGGTACAGTTGAATCAGCAAATTGAAAACACTACACAATCGCTGATTGAAAACATCAGAAATGTGCGGACTGGTTATGAAAATACCCGCAAGGAGTTTGAGAAAGAATTGGAACGGCTGAAATCTGAAATTGAATCGATTCCTACCAAGGAGCGGGAAATACTTGACATCGAACGTCAGTTTAACATTCAACAAGGGTTGTATGTATACTTGCTGCAGAAGCAGGCTGAAATTTCGATTGCGCTGGAAGCGGCCGAATCCGATAACCGTATTGTAGACCGGGCAGTAAGTTCAAAGGCTCCGATACGCCCTAAACCCAGTAAGTACTATTCCATTGCGCTAGTGTTTAGTTTGTTATTGCCCCTTATATACATTTACCTGCGCGAGAAGCTAAATGATACGGTAACCGACCGTTCTGTGATTAGTAAGATGACTAAAATTCCGGTATTGGGCATTGTAGGGTACAACACCTCCGATACCAATTTGGTGATTCATGAAAAACCCAAGTCGGCTATAGCAGAAGCCTTTCGGGCAGTACGTACCAACCTCAAGTATTTTAATGCCGATCGCGAGCAAAAAGTAACCCTCATTACCTCTTCCATTGGTACAGAAGGAAAAACATTTACGGCCATTAACCTATCTACCATCTTTGCGTTGTCGGGTAAGAAAACAGTATTGATTGGACTGGATTTAAGGAAACCCAAAATCATTGATGACTTTGGCCTTTCGAACGACAAAGGGGTAAGCACCTACTTAATAGGTGCTGCAGAAGCACAAGACATTGTACAAAATTCGGGGGTGAATGAAAACCTCGACATCATTACTTCCGGCCCTGTGCCTCCCAACCCTTCGGAGTTGATCATGACACAGAAGATGGAAGACCTGATGAATTTTGCGAAAGAGCATTACGATCATGTGGTAATTGATACGCCTCCTATTGGCCTGGTAACTGATGGCCTGATTCTTACCAAGTTTTCAGACACCAACATTTTTGTGGTACGGCAAGGGGTGACCAAGAAACAGCATCTACAGCACATCAACGACATCTATACCCAGGGCAAATTCGATAACCTTTCCATTTTATTCAATGCTGTAAAAACAGACGGAGGTAAGTATGGCTATGGCTACGGTTATGGCTACGGCTATGGCTACGGTTATGGCTACGGGTACTACGAAGAAGGGAATAAGAAAACCGGCTTCTTTGCACGATTAGGCAAAATTTTCAAGAAAGGATAATGTTCAACTCCTTCAAGGCATTTTTTACCGAAGGCCACAACCGTAGCCTGAAGGCCAAAAAACATATAGTGGCCTCGCTGGTGCTCAAGGGGATTAGCATGGCCATTAGCTTTGTGGTGGTGCCCCTTTACCTGGCTTACCTTAGCGAAGAGAAGTTTGGCATTTGGCTTACCTTAAGTTCGGTGATCGGCTGGTTTGCCTTTTTTGATATCGGCCTGGGCAACGGGTTGCGTAACAAGTTTGCCGAGGCACGCGCCAAGGGCGATACAGCATTGGCTAAAAGCTATGTGAGTACCACCTATGCTATCCTTACCATCATTTCAGTGGTTTTATTCATCGTGTTTTTTGTGGTACACCGTTTTTTGGATTGGGGAGCTATTTTAAATACACCGCCAGGCATGGTAGAAGAGGTGGGTACCCTGGTGTTTATTGTGTTTGCTTTTTTTTGCGTGCAGTTTGTGGTGCAGCTCATTAAAATGGTGCTCATTGCCGATCAGCGTCCGGCATTAAGCAGTGCCATCAATACCCTTGGTAGCTTGTTGGGGTTAGTGGTGGTATTTGTTCTTTACAAAACTACCGAAAGCTCGTTGCTTTATCTGGGCATTGCCATTGGAGCCATCAATTTTGTGGTGCCTCTTGTGGTGTCCTTCTTTTTGTTTTCGGGTCGATATAAGGCGTATGCTCCTTCGTTGAAACATGTTAACTTCAAGCAATCGCGCGAATTGCTGAGCCTTGGGTTTCAGTTTTTTGTATTGCAAGGGGCTGCCCTCATTGTGTTTATGACCGACAATATGATCATTACCCAACTCGATGGACCACAGGAGGTGCCTGCCTACAACATTGCTTACCGTTATTTTGGCATTACCACTATGGTGTTTACCATCATTACCACCCCCTTTTGGTCGGCTTATACAGAAGCATACCACAAAAACGATATGGTGTGGATCAGGAATACCACCCGCAAGGTGCTTAAACTTTGGGTGTTGGTAGTGATAGGCATTGGGGTAATGCTGGCCCTGGCCGATTGGGTATACCTGTTGTGGGTTGGAGAAGAGATTGAAGTTACTTTTTTACTGTCGTTGTTTATGGCGGTATGGGTAACGCTTAGTACCAGTACCATGATTTTTGCCAACTTTTTAAGCGGAGTAGGGAAGATTAGAATCAGTTTGTACCATGCTGTTTTTGTGAGTGTGGTAAACATTCCTCTTTCCATCTACTTTGCCAAATACCTGGAACTGGGCAGTGCAGGTGTTATTTTGGCATCGTGTGTGTGTGTATTCCCGCGAGCCATTATTCAGCCCATTCAGTTCAAAAAGATTGTAAGCGGAACGGCAAAAGGGATTTGGAATAAATAGGTTATACCGATCGGAATACCTGCTTCCATAACCCTACATCGGCCTTGGGCATGTAAATTTCGTCTACCTCCAACTTCTTTACCATGATATAGCCTTTGTACTCCATGAATTCGCGTATGGCTGGTGTGTTGTAATTGTTTTCAACCGATAGCACATTAATCTTACAGGCACTGTAGTCGATAGATTCGAGAATGGCTAATTCGTTGCCCTCGGTGTCGATGCTGATGTAGTCTACCTCACTCACCTGGTGTTGTTCAAGCAGCTCGTTGAGGTGGAAGCACTGCACTTGAATTTCTTCCTTCGTGCCACCATACTCTTTCAATTCTCGATCAATACGAGCCAAATGCCGGTCGTCGTATTCAGCCACCAGGCCACTCAACATTTCGGTGTCTACTACTTCTCCTTTTACCCGCAAAAAGGAGGCGGTGCCTACTGTTTTAGCAATGCACCCATTTACTTTGATGCAATTTCTATTGGCATCCAACTCGGCAAAAACTTCGGGAATAGGCTCAATGCAAATGCCTTTCCAGTTGCGGTGTTTTTCAAAAAAGTAGGTATTGCTAAACGTAATGCCATTGTGGGCACCAATGTCTACAAAAAAGCCGCCTTCTTTCTTTTTAAAGATGCGTCGATCGAGGTAGCGATCCTGTCCGTTTTGCGAGAAGTAGTTGGATTTCATTCGTGGCAAAAATAGCATTAATCGGGAAAGTACAAATGGGCATAACGACTCAATTCCAGTTCAGGATATTTTTCAGCCAGTTGTTGGTTGTGTGCTCTATAAAAGTTAAGAATGGTAGTGTGTAACGATGCCGGGAAAGCCAATGCACTCCCATCTGTTTGTTGTAAAATACTTCTTTTGCGTTTGTTGTAAAGGCGTTGCTTGTTGGTGCTTCCATGAGCCAGGCCATGATAGCGATTAAGTTTGCGCAACCGCTGGGCTTGTACGCTACCTACGCCCTGGTGTACCTTTTCTTTGCGCTCAAATGTCTGGCGTACCTCTTCGCTAAAAGCAACACCCAAAATGGTTTCCAGCCGTTGCCGCACCTTTGTGGGGTTAAACAGTAAATCTTCGTACAGCAAGACTTCTACGTTGGGAAACAGGCCTTTGTACAATTCAATCAACGGACCATACAAGTATCCATCGAGTTGCTCGTGCCCATCGGTGGTATTGAAGTAGGAGGGAAGGGCGCCGCCCGTGCCTACCTTAGTACGGTGGTGGTCGATCGCACCATTCCACACAAATTCTTCCAATGTTTTATCTTCTTTCCAATGCAGGGCAATGGAGTACAACGATTTTAACAAGTCGGGTTGGTTGCGTAAAAACAAAATTACCGTGGCTTGTGGCATGGCTGCATGCAATCGTTTTGCAATAGCAGTGCGATTGATGTGGTTGAAATATACCGATTGGCCAATAAAATTCTCGTTCGATAGCAATACCTTTTCGCCTTGTAATGCATTCACCGCTGCGGCAAACTCATTGGCATCATACAAGGTGTCATCAGCATACTGCATTTTGTTAAATGCTACCGACGAGTGGGTCGTTTCCAGTCCGTAAAAAGAAAGCCCTTCCACCTTTGGAAATACCTTTTGTTGTAGAAAAGAAGTGCCGGTACGGGGCATGCCAATATGGAGGAAGTGCTGTGTCATTGCGGCAGCAAAGTAGTAAAATTTGGCAATTCTTCGGGAGCTTCCCAACTGTTTGTAACCATTGTTTCGAGGTGGATATCCAGGTTTTTAGCGGGGGTGTAATCAAGTGCTTTCCAAACGGTTCGAGCAGCAGCAACGCCAACTACAGTAGGATTAGTATGCACCCCATCGGTGCCCATTATTTCAAGTACCGATATGGTATAATACAATGTTGGTTGTGCAACAGCAAGGGCGAATAAAATACCATGTTCGGCCCCTTTTTTCCATGGCAAAAACCCATCGGATGAAGCATATTCCATGCCCTCAAGGGTGTGGTCTTTTTCCAACTCGCTCAATTGTCCGCAACAGGCATCCACTACCCGGTGCGTAGTTGTACGGTGAGCAGTAATTGCCAAATGCACGCGGGCAAAGGTCCACTGGCCATGCGCAATATTCGAATATTCGTGTACTCTATTCACTGTGAATAAAATTAAGGATAAAAAGCCTACCCCTTTCGCGAGCAAAACAGTTAATTTTACTTTTTTAGTAAGCTAAACAATGGCATTGAAACGACAATTCGTCACCATATTTCCGGTAAGTGAAAATGTGCACCTGGTAAAAGACATCGGGCAAATCCCTTATTTTATGTACAAGCGCCACGGCTATGCATCTACTCTGGTGGCTTATCAAAACAGTGCTGAGTACCCGAATTTAGAAGGGGAGGTGCAAGGGTTGAAATTGTTGTTTTTAGAAAACACGGGCAAAACATCGTTCATGGAAAAGGCGGTGATTACTTACTTGCGACGAGAAGCAAAAAACATTGACGTGCTCAACCTTTACCATTTTACCAAAGAAACCATGTTTTATGGCATGCTCTACAAAAAGCTCAACCCCAAAGGTTGTTTGTATGTGAAGATGGATGTGTACAACGAACAGTTGCAGCAAGGGTTTCAGCACTCAAAAAAGAAGCTAAAGAATGCTGTGTTAAAGCAAGCTGAAAGACGTTTCCTCAAAAAGGCAGATGTGTTTTCTTGCGAGAACCCCAAAAGTGTTGACTTGTTACAACAACTGTACCCTCATATTAAAGATAAGGTGCTATTGGTACCCAACGGGGTCAACGATTTTTACCTCAAAGCCATGTTGGGAACACCACTGCCCTGGCAAAAAAAGGAAAACATCTTGCTTACCGTAGGGCGCATTGGGTCGAAAGAGAAAAACCACGAAATGTTGCTCAAGGCACTGGCGCAAGTAAAACTCAACGATTGGAAAGTATACTTTGTAGGGCCGGTTGAACCGGCATTCAACGATTTGAAGGAAGAGTTTTTAAATGCTTATCCACACTTGCGCGATAAGCTGGTGTTTACCGGGGCGGTATACAACCGCAAATTGTTGTACAGTTATTACAACCGAGCAAAACTGTTTTGCTTAACATCGCCTTTCGAATCGTTTGGAATCGCCTTTGTGGAAGCGATGTATTTTGGCAATTACATACTGGGTACTACGGGCATGTCGAGTTTCGACCTGTTGAGTAACAACGAAAAGTATGGCGAAAAGGTAGAGGTAGATGATGCCGAAGGCCTGGCTGTGAAACTGCAAGCACACATCAACGATCAAAGCTGTCTTGAAGCAAAATACGAGGCGATTATACAACATACGGAAACGTTTTACTGGTCGAAAATTACAGATCGACTCAACGATAAGATCAACAATACAATGGGATGGTAATGGGAAAGGTTTTGCGCTTCATAAAAAAAGGAATGCACGAATTGGTGTGGTGGTGGATTGGCCTGGGGTGGAAATTATGGGGCAGGCGTTATCAAGCACAACAAGTAAGCAATACCGCTTATAGCATCGGGGTGGTAACTTACATTAACCGTTATCACATCCATTTCATTCCCCTCATGCGTCAACTTACCGCACTGTTTCCAGATACGCACATTGTGGTGGCGATCAATGGGTATTACGACCAGGAAAAACAAGCCGCTTACCTCAAAGAAGTACAGGCCTTTTTAGCGCAATACACCAATGTGATTGCCATTACCTATAATGAAGGACAAAGCTTAAGCAAGCTGTGGAACCAATTGATCATTCATTCGCCCACCCCAAAGAACTTTATTTTTAACGACGACATTAAGCTGGCCCCTAACTTCCGCCAGCACCTCGAAAAGAGTGGGGTACTGCAGCACGATGTAGCCATTATGAATGCCAGTTGGAGTCATTTTCTTACCGCTAAAGCTACCGTACAGCAATACGGTTGGTTCGATGAGCGTTTTCCCGGGGTGGGGTACGAAGACCACGACTACGAAATTCGGATGGCCATAGCGGGGCATGCAGTAAAGGACATCACGGTTAAAGGATTGAAAAACCTGGCGTATGTAACCAAAGATTTTTCATGGGAAAAGAATCCCAGGGTGATCTTCAACAAATACTCTGGGGTAAATGGTGATCACTATGCAAAGAAGTGGAGTATTGCTGAAACGGCAGCAGAAGGGTATACCAAAGTACGCATCGTAGGGGGCTATGCAAAGCTGAATGAAGGCATGGAAACGCCCGATTTTTATGCCGATTAGCCAGTAGGTTCCCCCATCCGAACTTGCATGTCACAACAATCGTTGTCTTTACCAGAATTATGAACGTTTAACCTCGAAAAAGTTTTTCGCAATCTGGAAAGTAACTTTCTTAAACTCGAAAAAGTTTTTCGCAATCCGGAAAGCAACTTTCTTAAACTCGAAAAAGTTTTTCGCAATCTGGAAAGCAACTTTCTTAAACTCGAAAATGGTTTTCACAATCCGGAAAGCAACTTTCTTTACTTCGAAAATGAAATTCCTTATTCCTACTCGAGCATGCTATGCATCAATATGAGTAAGCCTTACAAGGCCTGAAGTAGTGAACAATAAGGAAAGGGTGGTTTTCGTGAAGCCTGCCCTGTTTGCTGAAGATAATTTTGTGGTGTTAAAACAATTTATCCCTGGTCTTGCATTTTAATCCACTCCTTGATGACTGCTTCCAGGGCGTCTTTTTTGCTTTCAATGTCTTCCATGCTCTCAAAACGAGCTACCCGAGCTTCTTTACCGTCGCCTTCCAATAAGCCATGTGGGTTATCGATTGTAGCCCCTTTGTGAAACATGAGGCTCACGAATTTTTTGGCATTCATAAAAAACGAGGCAATGTTGCCTTTGTACATAAAGGTGGGGCTGCTCCACTTAATGGTTTCCTCTACTTGCGGATCAGTGGCTAAAATGATTTCACGCACACGTTGAATTTCAGCAGTGAGCGGATGGGCCTTTTTTTCGAGGTATTCGTCTACTTTCGGGTTGGTATTCATAGCAATGGTGTTTGGATGCAATCAAATATAATGAAAACCTATTGTTGAATAAAAACTCATAATGTGCTGTCAATACAATGAAGGTTGGTGAGTGGTAAAGTGTTGTTATTTAGGTTGTTAGGTTTGGTTGTGGGGGGTGTTTGAGGTGAATTTCGCTATCGAAACTGTCCTTGTGCATCGTGCTGTAACACAGTACATTTATTGAACCATGGCATTGGCACAAGAACAAACCGATCAGCAAGCAACCGACCGTAGCTTTAACCAATTGGGGGAAGCGGTGCAAATGAAGTTGGAGGTAGGTGCTCCGAACGATAAGTACGAACAAGAAGCTGATGCGGTGGCCGATCGGGTAATGATGATGCCAACTACACCACCAGTTCAGTTGATGCCAGAAGAAGAAGAAAAGTTGCAGTTGATGCCCGATGGGGTAGGTATGGTACAACTCATGTCTGATGAAGAGGAGAAAGTGCAGTTGAAATGCAGCAGTTGTGAGGAAAAAGAAAAGCTACAACGCAAACCCAACCTACAACTATCGGGAGGCAGTGCCGAGGCGCCTCAAGGCCTTACCCAACAACTCAACCGCTCCAATGGTGGTGGTCAGGCTTTGCCTAAAGCCACGCAAGAGGAGATGGGGCAAAAGATAGGGGCTGATTTTAGTGGGGTAAAGGTGCATACCGGTAATCAGGCTACGCAGATGAATACCGCATTGGGTGCACGTGCTTTTACCCATGGCAGTAACATTTATTTTAACCAGGGCAATTACAACCCTCATTCAAGCGATGGCAAGCATTTGCTGGCACACGAGCTTACTCATACCGTTCAACAAGGGGCTGCTCAACCCACAGGGAGGAACACTGGGATTCAAACTTCTATTCAGCCCGATCTCATTCACCGCGCCATCATACAACGCGAAGTAGGGCGCGACCAGGTAGCACCAAGCAGAACTGTACTCAGTAGAATAAACAACCAGATCAGGAATGTAGATGCTTCGCCAAGAACAGCCGCAGCCCGAATGTTTGGGTGGACAGGAGCCGTTACTATGGCTGCATTAGCGGCTACCCCTGGTTTAATGAATCCACTTACTGCGCTGAATCCATTTCCAACACTCGTGGCAGGAGGGATAGGCTTTATTACTGGGGGATTGTTGGGGTTGGTAGTAGGGTTGCTCATTGGTACGCATCCTGTAATACAAAACCTTAGTCGCCTTTATGCACTGGCCAGTGCTTTTAATCCAGGTGCTGCCCGCGATGCTGCAGGCAATGCCTTTGTATATACCTGTACCGGAGGGTGGATTGATTTGGGCCACTACTTCATCTCTGCCTTAATAGGTTACCTGGCTGGTTACAACCGTGCCATTGCTACCGGTTTTTGGATGGAGGATACCTATCAACGCTTTTTCTACAACATTGCCCGTCGCATTGATCCTCAAGATTTGAATGCCGATCACATCCCAGTGTTGGGCGGACTCATTGGAGGCAATGCTCGTAGCCACTTTACCATCGAAGACATGCCAAGCGACCATTTCGGCTCACAGCTGGGTGGACAAATGAATAGAAACCCTTCGAGGTTGTACAATATCAACGGTCATGTCAATAATTTCTTTTCCAGCCATCATCCTGTATTTCCTACTGGTACTACATTCAATAATATGATGGAAGAAACTATTCCGGGAGGTATTCCCCGCCAACATCGGGAAATTACGCCTTACTTGCTCAACAGTGCTGCCGAGCTGTGCAACACTGATCGAGGCAGTTAGCAGTTACGCCTACGGGTCGATAAACTCAAGAGTCTTTTCAAATACGTTGTTGGTAGTGTCTACATTTTCCAACACAAATGTATCGGTTGATTTTCGTTGCACCAGCGATTCGAGGTGGTTGTTGTTGATGGTAGAATTGCTGATGGTAAGGTGCGCATTCCACAACCGAAACAAGGCCTGGTGTTCTACTGCTGAGTTTTCTATTTTGTTGTTGGTCCAACTGCAATTGTTGATATTGATATAAGGACTGTTGCTGAGGTAAGAGAAATGAGAGCGAGAGGTATTGGCATAAAACTTACTGTTTTCAATGATGACCGTGTCGCAACCAGCCATGTGAAACGCACCTCCGCTACAATCCCAAATTTCGGAATTGGTACAGGATAGTTTTTTGGCATCGTATACTTCAAACCCATAAAACCCAGTGCCATACATTTGAGTATTGTTGATGGTGATGTTACTGCTGTTAACAGCACTGATTACACCGCCAAAACACGAAGTAGAGGGAGTGATGTGCCCCAACCACACATTGTTAATGGTAACGTTGTTGCAATTTTCAAACACCAACACAATGGCTTTTGTATCTTCCGAATAAATTTTGGTGTCGGATGGCACATTGCCCATACCTTCAATGGTAATGTTGTTGAGGTTACGAAAGGTGAGCATGGTTTTGTACCACCCATAATCTTCGCCTTCAATGTAGTACGACCAACGGTAGTATTGCCCTTCGCTTAATGTATCTAAGTCGGTAATGTTGTACATGCCTGGTTGGAGCTTAAAATGACTGTTGTACTCCAATTGTTGCAACAATTCGTTGAGGTGGCTCACTTGCTTACTGCCATTGTTATCTGTGGTATTTTTTTGACGAATACATCCTATTATGCTGAAGCATAGTAGCAATAATAAGAGCCTGTACATTGGTGAAGCAAGCATGGTGGCTATACGAGGTAGAGGCATATTTGCGAAGATAGCAAATCATTCTGCCAATAGCACGTTGCCGAAAATGGCAACAACACGGTTGGGTATTTCCTTTTCCTGATAAAGCAATGAAAAATAAGCCATAAATCTGTTTAGCAGGGAATGAAATGGGAGTGCTATACTATAGGGTGAATGACTTTGTTGCTTTTATACATTCCTTACGTGACCTTTTTCCACACCCTTACTCCTGCACAGGCACCCGATAGCCATCGGGGCAGTATGTCCTCCACGTCCCCTATCCCCACTCCTGCGAAGGCAGGAGTCCATTAATACCCTCCTCACTTCTCTCTACTCCCTCCTTTCATACTCACACTCCTCCCTCACATTCCCTCTTATATATCCCTCACCAACCGCACAAAATTGTTGATGCGTATTACATCGCCTTGTGGGCCGTGGCCTTGTGGCCAGTTGGCAGCATTGCCAGTTTTGGGGTCGCTGCGTTGCGCTCCGGCACCATGCACATCCATCAAGGTTTTGCGAAACGAGTGGGGTGGGCCAAAGTAACCCAGTGCCTCGCCAAAGCATACGTACACCGCCGAACCACCACCACGCATATTCTCGTGGGTGGTCGACGACCAAAAAAACGGATAGTTCGTACTACGCCCTTCATCTTTAATGGCCGTGATGTTGAACAACGGATCAATGGCTGGTGAGTTGGTTTGCTGGGGCGAACGACTGTAGTCAACAATGCTTTGCAGCTCTTTGGCATTGGGCAACCGCCAGTCGTTATGCCCCAGGTAATTGTTGTCGTTTTTTTGTTGTACCCAGGCCAGGGCTGCTTCCCAATCCATGCCTTTTTTGCTGTCGGTTTGGTCCCACATCAACCCGGTGGCCTGGTCGCTGATGGTGCCATCGTTGTTGGCTTTAAAATTGTTTTTGCCATAAGCCGTATTGCCCCGAACAAAACGTACAGTATATTTTTTTCCACTGCGGGTACGCGGATCGTTAATGGGGTAGCCCTTAATGCGCCCGTCGGCTACATTGACTCCAAAAACGGTGCGTTGCCCACCCATGGTGGTGCCTTTGTAAATGGTCGACGAAAGCAATTGCACATCAATGATGCGTTGGCCGTTGGAACCATAGTCAAAATCGAAGTGTTCGGTATCGATAAAGGGAACTCCGCTGGCTGGTACGCGGCTCATGTTTTTGCCACTTACATCTTTGCCACTAAACAAAATGAGCGAATACAGCTCTTTAATGGTGGGTAACCGCCAGTCGGCATGACCGGCCAATTCGAAGTTGCGCAGCTTTTTCAATGCTTTTTCATAAGTGGTTACTTCATATGCTTGTTGCCATACCAGTCCGGTTACCTGGTCGGTAATGGTGCCGTCGCCATTGTTGGTGTAAGCAGGTTGGTGGCCCTGGTGGTGAGCATCCTGCCCGTAAAAAGCATTGTTATGGGTTGGTGCTTTAATAACAGACTGGTTGTTGAAAAAACGCTCCTGCCCGGTATCTACAATGCTGTATTTTCCTACTTCGGTAGTGGTGGTAGGGGTACTTTTTTGAGGGGCACTGGCAGCTAAAAAAGCCAGGGGAGCAATGAGTAAAAGATATTGCACAAATCGGCGACGGAAGAAATACATAAGCGTTGTTGTTGGTTACTGTATTTTTTGACGTGATTTGGTGAGTTAAACTTGCGGTGCTTCAAATCCTTGTTTGGGGAATTCATCACCCTGGATGGGGTGATTCGTCAATGGTGAAGTGAGAAGGAGAAGATGGAGTTGATATTTATAGAGCTTTTTAACTAAAAATCTCTTGTGCCCCAATTAAAGGGGCAAAAACTATAGTGATAATAATAGCGACCAATAAATAAAAGAAACACAAATTTCTATAAGCAATTCGATGTCGTTCTTCTTTTTCAGCATCCCTCCATTTTATATAATAACTAACAGCTACACCTATAAAAAACGGAATAAGCAATAGCGTAATCAACAAGCTAATTGTTCCAAAAGTTTCTAATTTCTTTTGACTTTCTTTCTTTTGGGCAATTTTTGGAACATTGTTGAGGCTTAAAATTACTTTAACCTTCCTGTATTGGCCACCACGTATACTTTCATCTTCTTGTGTATAAGCGTAATAAGCGTATTTCTTTTTAACATTGATTAAAGGATTAACATAAGTGTCTAAATATTCTCTCAAACCATAAGCCCTTAAAAAAGCTATTTCAGGATTGCCAATTGATTGTTGCTCGCGTAAAGTTATTTTCTTTGGTTTACCATCTAAGATGTAAAAGGTTGTTGATTCATCAATTATGGTTCTTGGAAAATTTCCGAATTCGCCTTTGTATGGGATATGTCCTTCAACGGGAATTCCATCAGCATGGCCAATTAGTTTAAGGTGAACTTCATCCGCTCTTTCTATATTATGACACAAAAACTCATTTAACATTCCTTCAAAAGAATGTATCCAGGCTGATGCAGCTACTGATTCGCTCCACATATATCTGCCCTCTTTAAAATCTTTCAATTCTCCTTCCAATCGATAGCCATAATCTATAATAATTGTATCGTTGGTTTTGCCTTCTATAATTGATAAATTAAATTCAGGGTATAACGATTTTGGAATCTCATCTGCCTTTTTTAAACTGTCGAAGTAGAGCTTAACTTCCTCTTGAATGTTCTCTTTCTGAAAGGCAGCAACTTCACTTGTAAGCGTTAATCTTTCTTTTTCAGCTGTTTCTATTTGACTTCTTAGTGCAATAGTGATTGTTGGAAGAATGAGAAAAAGTGAGATGATTGTCCTGAACTTTAGAATTGCCATCCAGTTTTTCTTTCTCCATTCTATGCATGTATCACACCTACAAGTGATTTGCTGATCAAGAAAACCCCCATTCCAATCCCACCAACTATAATTTTTGTAAAGAAATCTTGAGATATATGCTTCAACAGCAAATAGTACAGCAACGTTTGTTATAAACAGTAAGATTAAACAGGGTATTGAGATGGGTTTTTCCAAAAAGAAATATTCAATTGCAACAATGATTAATGCCCACAGCAAGTATATTAGATACCTCAAAATATGTTTTTTGAATAAGCGCATCATACCTTTTTAGAGTGTAGTTGTAATATAGTAAAAATACTGTTGTTCAAAATTTTTGAAGAACCTTAAATGTTTTGACCTAAATTCCTGAAGGATTCAATTTGAACTTCAAAAAGCAATGCAACCCAGCAAGCCTGATGTTGAGAAATACAGGTGGTTACCACAGCAAGCTCACCCATACTTCGCAGCATACTCCCACGCTTTACTATCTTTACCCCATGGCCTTGAACCAGTCAAACCATCCACTCATCACCATCATTACTGTGGTATACAACGGTGCTGCTCATGTAGAGCAATGCATCCAAAGTGTGCTCACGCAATCGTATACCAATATCCAGTACATCATCATTGATGGTGGTTCTACCGATGGTACTGTAGACATTATTCAACGTTACGAGTCGCAACTGCATTACTGGGTAAGTGAACCCGATGGGGGCATTTACCAGGCCATGAACAAAGGGCTGGCCAAAGCCACTGGCCACATCATTGGCATCCTCAATGCCGACGACTATTATTTGCCCGATGCCTTGCAAACAGTGGCTACGGCACACCAGCAACAAACAGCCAACATTTATTACGGGCACATGAAAAAGCTCATGGAAATTAATGGCAAGAGCTATTTTAAACCTGCTGCACCCAACTTGTCGTTGATGCAACAAACCATGAGCATTCTTCATCCAGCCACTTTTGTGTGTAAAAAAGTATACGATGAAATAGGCGGTTTCGATGAGCAATACCGCATCTCTGCCGATTACGAATTTTTGTTGCGCGCCTATACAAAAGGCTATCATTTTCAACACATTGAGCAAGCACTTACTGTATTCCGTATGGGGGGAGTAAGCAACCTCAATTGCGACTCGTACCGCGAAGGATATCAAATTTTGAAGCAGTACAATACTGGGCATCAACAAGCCATGAAGCAACTTATTGGCCGATGCGAGCGTAAAAGACGGTTGAGGAAAATAATTAATACATTAGCCAACAGCCTTGGATTGCAGCGCATGCTGCAACGCAGGCAGGAAAAAAAGTGGAGCCATTAGTACCTTTGTATACATAGAAACAGCGTGGAGAAACAACTTGTTTCGCTGGCGTGGGTTTTGGTTTAAGCTATACCTGCAACTGCATGGCTGTAAAGTAGGGAAGGGGCTGAAATGTTTAAGCAGGCCGCGATTCAGAGAGGTGCCTTACCGCAACATCGAAATAGGTGATTATGTTACCATAGGCCGTTGGGTGACTTTTGAAATAGGACGGGAGGGAAAACTAATACTCGACGATCGTGCCCTGTTGGCCGACAACATTATACTGAGTACCCATTCGGAAATATATATCGGAAAATGGACGGCCATTGCAGAAAATGTAAGCATTCGAGGCACCTTTCACGACATGGCTAAAAACACCGAATACCGCAAGCAAGGTTCGGGCACCAAACCCATACGCATTGAAGAAGATGCAGGCATAGGCGCAGGATGTGTAGTACTGATGGGATCGGTAGTGCCGAAGGGTACTTTCATCGGTTCTAACTCTACCGTTACAGGAAGCAAAAAACTGGAACCTTATAGCCTTTATGCAGGACATCCATTAAAACTGATTCGCAAACGCACATGACGAGAACGGAGGAAGTAAAAGCATTTTTTGACCAACCCGGTACCTACCTAAATTACGATTATAATTTGCGCATTCGCCTTGAAAATGTGCAAGCCTTTTTAGGCGATGGAAAGCTTGGAAATGTATTGGACATGCCTTGTGGCAATGGCGATATCTCGGCACCACTGTTGCCGCAATGCGAACGATTGGTGATGGTAGATTTTGCCAGTGGCATGACTGAGCTGGCGCGCGAAAAAATCCCTGAACAAGCCCTGGAAAAGACAGCCATCATTACCGACGATTTTTACAATGTATCGCTCGAAGAACAATCGTTTGATGTGGTTATTTCACTGGGCATTTTGGCGCATATCGACTCGCCCGAGAAGTTCATTCAGCGCATTGCTGAACTGGTGAAGCCAGGAGGCAGCCTCATCATTCAAAATACCGATTCGGCTCATTTTTATGGTTGGCTCATTCGATTGTATCTTGGGGTGCGTAGGTTGGTGGGTAAAGACAAGTATCGCCTCAACAAAGTAAAAAGCAAAGCAGTAGAAAATCAGCTGGTGCAACATGGCTTTGAAGTGGTGAATAAATATCGATACAACCAATCTTTTTTGGGCTTTTCTAAGCTGTTTAGCAACGAAAAAAAATACACCTTAACCCGCAACTTTTTTGGCACAGTAGGAAACAACAAGCATGCCGGGTGGGGATGCGATTACACCTGGCATTTTAAACGTAAATGAGCAACAACAAAATAAAGCTACTGGTACTGCCCGATCTGTTTCCCAAACAAGAAGGCGACTGGACCGGAATATTTGTGGTAGACTACTTGAAGTGTGTAGCTCCTTATTGCGATGTGCAAGTGTTTTATACCCGCCTTCGGGCGCAACAAAAAGGAGTAAGCAATGAGTTGTTTGAAAACACCTGGCCGTTGAAACGCATGGCCCTTACTACCCAGCCGGTAGGTAAGTTAGCCAAGCCATTCAAGTACATGCAATGGTACCAGCAAAGCACCAAAGTAGGGCTGGAGTATCAGGGCATCGACCTTATTCATGCGCACAGCAGTGTGCTGTATGGTACCCTGGGGTTGCAATTGGCCAAACAGCTGGGAGTGCCATTGGTTATTTCTGAGCATACCGGCCCGTTTTCAACCGTTACCAACAGTGCTGCGAAGCTGGCTCGTGCAAAAAAAGCCATGGAAGGAGCCAATGCCGTATTGGCAGTAAGCCACCACCTCAAAAACGAAATACTGGAAGCAGGCATTCGCCCCAACAATTTAATCGTTACCCATAACCCTGTAGATACCGAATTGTTTCAACCTGGCTCGGGTAGGCAACACAACATCCTATTCATCAGTAGACTCGATGTATTTAAAGGAGGGCTACGAACAGTAAGGGCCTTTCATCAAATAACAACGGCTCACCCGCAATGGCGATTGACTATTGGTGGTGATGGAGAAGAAAGAGGCGCTATTGAAGCCTACATTCAGCAGCACAATTTAGCTGATAAAGTTACCATGCTGGGCACCCTTACCAAACCCGAAATTGCTACGCAGTTTCAACAAGCCGACTTCCTGGTATTTCCCAGCATACACGAAAGCTTTGGATTAGTGCCTGTGGAAGCCATGGCTGCCGGACTGCCTGTAATTGCCACCAACCGCACAGCACCTCCCGAATACATCAATGAACATAATGGCATATTGATCGATCCGATGGATGTGGATGCCATCGCCAATGCCATGCAACAGATGATCGGTGCTTTAAGCAACTACAACAGCAAAATCATTCGTGAAGAGGTAGTGAATCGCTTTGGGTTTAAAGCCTTTGGAAAGCAATTGGAAGCCATTTATCGCAGCGTATTGTAGCTACTTCTTAATGAAGCGATCGCGCATTACAATGCGATACTTTTCAGCCACTTCAATGCGATAAACTCCATTGGGCAATGCAGCGATTACTACCTTGTTTTCGCCTTGATTCAATACCTGCTGTAGCAGCACCTCCCCATTTTCATCGCGCACCTTAATGGTAGCCCCCTTCTTCTTGGTGGAAGCGATGTAAATGTCTTGACGAAGGCGTTTGTTGAAGGTAATGGAGTCGGAATGGATGGGTAAATAAGCTCCAATGGCCCATGGGTTGAGTACTTTGGGGACGCAGTTGGCTTTATGCTCAAAGCTTACCTTAACAGTGTCACCATGTTTTAAATTATAGGAAGAAAAATCGATTTCAATGGCAGAAGCAGGATGGTGGCTGGCTCCATCAATATAGCCGTTTACTTTTATTGCGATGATGCACAGCCCTTTACCAGGGTGTACCGTTTGAATATAAAGGTTCTTGCCTTTATAAATGCCTGACAATTCTAGGGTATCGTTTTGGCCATACATAGTAGTAGTGGCCAACAATAGCACTACCAACCAACATGCTTTCATACTAACAAGATACAACCAATGTTAAAGCCAGTCAAACCAAATCAATTATCTTAGCGAGCATGTGTGGTATTGCAGGCATCGTAAACCCTTCAGGCATAAATACAGCAGTATTGCAGCAGTTCTCTGCCGTGCTACAGCACCGGGGGCCTGATGATGAGGGCTATGCTGTGATAGGCGATACCTTACAACTTTGCAAAGGCAATGATACCATTTCGGAGTTGAGTGCTTTGCCCTCCATTACAACAGCAAAGGGAACTGTAGGGTTGGTACATCGTCGGCTGTCTATCATCGACCTTTCTCCTGCTGGTCATCAACCCATGGCCATTGGCGATCATCGGTATACTATCGTATACAACGGAGAAGTATACAACTACAAAGAGATTAAAAAAGAACTGGAAGCGAAAGGGCATGCTTTTCAATCGCATACCGATACGGAAGTTATTTTAAAAGCATACAGCGAGTGGGGCGGTAATTGTGTACAACATTTTATAGGCATGTGGGCCTTTGCCATTTACGACCAGGAACGCCATGAATTGTTCTTATCGCGCGATCGTTTTGGCATTAAACCATTATACTATACCATGCAAGAGGGGCAATTGGCCTTTGCCTCCGAAATTAAAGCATTGCTCAAAGCAGGGGTAGCCACTGCCGAAGTAGCTGCTTCCGACCTGGTAGAGTACTTGTCGTTTGGAACCCAGAGCCAGCCACACACCAATTTGTTTCACCACATCCACGACCTACCTCCGGGGCACAATGCTATTTACCTGTGCAGTAACGGCAGCTGGCAGGTGAATGCCTATTACGATTTTGCTGCTGCAGTGGCACAGCGCAAAATCGATGATCCGTTGCAACAATTTAAAACGGCATTTGAAGCTTCCATACAACTGCATTTACGTTCGGATGTGCCTGTAGGCTCATGTTTGAGTGGAGGCTTAGATTCTAGTGCTATCGTTGCACTGGCAGCACAAGCCACCTCCCAGCCGTTTCATACATTTACTGCGGCCTACAAGGAAAAAGATATCGATGAATCGGGCTATGCAAAGTTGGTGGCCGAACAATTTTCAAATGTTCAGTCGCATTATACCTACCCCACGGCACAGGGCTTTCTCAACGATATTGATCAACTCATTTACACACAAGACCTGCCCATTGGCTCCACCTCCATTTTTGCGCAGTGGGAAGTAATGAAGCTGGCAGGCAAGCAAGGCATAAAGGTATTGCTCGATGGACAGGGAGCCGATGAGGCATTGGGGGGCTATTACAACTTTGCAGGCTTATTTTTGTTGGAAGAGTTGCGTGCCTTTCGGTGGGGCAACTATCGTCGCGAACTCAAAGCATTAAAGCAACACTTTACCCCCAACATGAAGTCGGCCCTGGCACGTGCCTTTTACTATTACCTGCCCGCATTTATGCAACGGAAACTACGCGCCAAAGAGCGGCTGGGCATGCACTTTATTGCGCCCAAATACCAACACTTGTTGCAACAAATTGCCATACCACAACGAGGAGGAAAAACCTACCGTGAACATGCCATCTTAAGCTTGCAATTTGGTCTGTACGACTTGTTGCGATACGAAGATCGCAATGCCATGGCCTTTTCCATCGAATCGAGGGTGCCATTTTTAGACCATCGATTGGTAGAGTTGTCGGTAGCTTTACCCAATAAAGCCAAAATCAACAACGGTTGGACCAAGTACGTGCTGCGAAAAATGAATGAACCTTTATTGCCTGCCGAAGTGGTGTGGCGCAAAGACAAAATGGGATTCATTACCCCTCAAAAGCAATGGAAAAAGGAAGTAATGCCACAAATGGCGGAATACCTACAGCAATGTGCTGTTCCTGAATTGATGGATAAAAACTACCTGCTGGAACTCAGCAAAAAAGACCTCAACAGCAATGCCCACCTCAGCGAATTTTGGCGGGTATACTCTTTGCTAAAGTGGATGGAGGTTTTTCAAGTAACCATAGTGTAAAAGTATTGGCGAAGCAGTGCAAAGCAAGGTGCAGGAACCACTAATTTTAACACGTCACTAAAAACACCCAACCATGAGAACAAACGACATCACTCCCCCTGTGGGGCAACGTGCTGCTGCCAATAACGGTGGTGAAGCTCCTGTACGTCAGGCTTTCCAAAACCATCGACCTGAAGCGACACAACAAATGCAATGGCAAACGATGGCCAACAACAGCCCGGTAGTGCAAGCACAAATGCAACAAGCACACACGATCCAAAAAAACGATGCAGGAACCGTAGCACAATTTGGATTGCCTCATGGCGAAAAGCCCCAAACCAAAGGCTATTACAATGCACAAAACAATGCCATGGATAAGGTGTATAAAAGCGGTCGTCCCTCAAAATTTAGCAATAAGTTCAAAATTTCGATGATTCAAAATGAATGGAACGGCTCTTATAATGGCGACACCAACATGTGGCACATCTTTACTTCTGGAGGGTCGCAAGTAGTATTGCCACGCAATGCCATACAAATAGATCATAAAGTGCCCTGGAAAACCATTGAATCGCGGTTAAAAAAGAACCCCGAAAACTACATGAGTAAAAAACAGTTGAGAAAGTTTTACGATGAAGGAATACTCACAAAGAAACATGGGCATTACAAGTACAGCGTATACGGAGCGCGTATGTATTACCACGATGTGGCCAACTTACAACCCATGGCAGGATCCGACAATGCCAGCAAAGGCAGTAGCAACACTTCTGATGGCAATACCATTCCCGACAAATTAAAGGCCAGGATGGCCCGCTCAGGAAGTTTGCAC
Organism: Flavobacteriales bacterium; assembly: GCA_963669295.1. GTDB lineage: Bacteria > Bacteroidota > Bacteroidia > Flavobacteriales_D > CALLUQ01. The sequence goes on along the minus strand of OY769938.1, from coordinate 475,442 downwards.
CATGCGATGCTACAGGCTGGAATAGAAGCATATAATTATTGGATCGAAGAAGACGGCACCGATGAGTCGACAAACATTGCCAACATACTTGATAATGTTGATAGTAAGTTGGTAGATGCGGAGAGTGATTTGGATAAACTTTAGGTTTAAATTTTACTTTTGTGCGTATGAAAGTAGCACTGGTTTGCGGGCATTTTATTCCAGAAATGGGATACATTGAAGTATACCTCGCCAAAGAATTTTCGAGGTTGGGGCATGAGGTTAACGTGTTTACTACGGCCATTGTGCCTGCCTATATCAAACACCTGGCTGCGCAAGAGTATACAACCGGCACCAGCCAGCATCCCGAACATGGCTACACCATAACCAGGTTAGAAGCTCGGTTTTCGGCAGGGCAAATGGTGAAAGCAAAAGGGTTGAAAAAAGCCGTGTTAGATTTTGAGCCTGATCAAGTCATTGTTATTGGTTTGGGCAAACTTTTTCCAAAACCATTGCTAACGGTGCATAACAACTACCGGCTGGTAACCGTGCTGGGCGACAATGCTGACAACCATGAACCTTCCAACCGCAAGCCAGGAGTTGATACCGTAAAGCGGTGGCTCAAAAATCCGCTGTACCGGTTGGCCGTACAACATTCGGATGCGATATACTCGTATACACCCGAAACAGCTCCCATTGTACAAACCATTATTCCTGAAAAGCTGCACCAGGCATTGGCCGATAAAAACATCAACATTTCCCTTGGGTTCGATCCCGACAAGTTTTTTTATAGCGAAGAGGAGCGAACAGCAGAAAGAAAAAAACTTGGAATTGGCAATGCTCCCTTACTCATTACCGCCACTCGCATCATTCCTCACAAACGGTTAGAAGCCATCATCGATTGGGTCAATGTCCATAATGAAAAAGGGCAGGAGTTGCACTACGCCATCATTGGATTTATAAATGACGCTTATGGCGAGGAGGTAAAAGCATACATCGCCCAACAGCCCCATGCCGATAAATTTCATTGCTTCCCCTTTCTTGCGCATGAAGAAGTACGCCAGTTGTATCAAGCCGCTGATTTGGCCTATTTCCCCACTGCGGTCATTTCTATTTTTGAGGCCATGGGTACTGGGTTGCCAGTAGTATTGCCTTACCGCACTAACGTTAGCCATATTGTTGCAGAAGGAGAAAGTGGGTGGTACATTCACAACGACTTAACCACCACGTTTGAAACAGCTTATCAAGGCATTACAACATTGAATCGCAATGCATTGGCCAAAGCCAATCAACAGCAATTTTCTTATGCCAGTATTGCGGAAAAGATATTGGGAAACTAGCTCAAGCTACACGAATGGTGGTCATTAAATTACCCACCGCACCACCTCAAACACCTCGGCATAATCGGCACCAATTTGTACCCCACGGGTGCGTGCCAGCGAACGAATAAATTCTTCTTGAAAATAAGGGCGATCGAGTTGCGAAGTATACTCTTTCAACGAATTTACCTTGGTATCTATATGGGCTGCTGTAAGCTTTACAAAACTACGGGTGTTGAACGATAAATTATTCCATGGCATTTCGTAACCAAGGATACTGGTATTCTTAAAGGCCCTAATGGCCTCCGCAGTAATCACCTGATGATCTTGATGAATGTCGGTGGGGCTGGGAGTAAATACCAGGTCGGGGTTTAATCGACTGCGCAAGGCAATCATATCTTCCAAAATATGTTGGCGATGATCGTGAAACAAGCGCACATCATAATCGTAAATAATTACATGTTCGGCCGGAATTCCCAACTTCAAGGTGGCTGCTTTCAACTCATGTTCCAGGGTATCTTGAGGAAGGTGCTCGGGCAACGATTTACTACACGATGAAAAGGCGACGTAATACACTTTTTTTCCTGCTGCACAAAGTCTGGCTATTGCTCCACCACACCCCAATTCTCCATCGTCGGTGTGTGGAGCAAGGATCAGCACTGTATTTTTGTTGTCCATAAAGCTGAAATCTCTAAATTTAGCATCTAAAGTAACTATCTTATTCCCAAAAAGAAATTTGTATGATGAAAATTGGCTTGCTTGGCTGTAAGGGAACTACCCTCGATTTACTGAATCATTTAACCATGGCAACCAATGTGCAAATAGACCTGGTCATCACGCTTTCGGAAGAAAATGCGACAAAGAATAAGGTCGCTTTTTATCGGGGCAACGACATTAGAAAATATTGCGAACAGCACGCCATTCAGTGCCATACCACCCAAAGTTACCACCTCAACAACGAAGAAGATCAGGCGTGGATAGCTGCTCAACATATCGACCTTTTGCTGGTGATAGGTTGGGAACGACTGCTCCCTGATGCTGTGTTGAATGCGCTCGGTAAATTTGCTTGTGGCATGCATGGCAGCCCCTATGGATTACCAAGGGGCAGGGGAAGATCTCCCCTTAACTGGTCCATCATCACCGAACATCAACAATTCATCACTTCATTGTTCAGGTATGATGCAGGAGTAGATTCAGGCAACATCATCGGCTCCATGCGTTTCGACATCAATGCTTACGATACCATTTCCAGTTTGCACAGCAAAAACAGAATTGTGATGCAGCAGTTGGTAGCCACCTACGTGCCCTTAATAGCATCGGGAGAAGTACAGTTTACACAACAACCTAATACCAAACCTACCTACTACCCAAAACGCACCGCTGAGGATGGATGGATCGATTGGAACGAAACTACAGAAGCCATTTACAACCTGGTTCGCGCAGTAGCATTTCCCTACCCATCGGCATTTACCTATCTTGGAAAGGTAAAGGTGGTAATAGATAAGGCACAGCCTTACGATGCTACATTATTTGCAGATGCAGCACCAGGTACCGTGCTGGATGTTTCGATAAGCCTTCAACAATTTGCAGTAAAAACGGGCAATGGCTCCCTACTCATTACAGAATTTTCGGGTGTAAGCATAGCGGAAATTCAACCTGGTGTAAAATTAATTGGAGGGAATGCTACCCAAATCAAGGAAGCTATCGTACAACGCTATAGCCCTGGTATTGCCGACGATGAAAAAGAAATCACTTAATTCCTGGGGCACGCTGGTATGACGTTCAAAGAATGGAAACAATGGTTAAGGGAATTGCCGTGGATTTTGCGCTGGTTTGTACTGGTCATGCTATTGCGCCCACTGATTGATAGCTTTTACTTTCTCAAAGAAGTTTCGCCATTGCTTTCCCCCCTGTATATTGTAGGAGTACTTACACCTGTGTTGGTAGTGGTCAGCATCATTCGCTTGCCCAAACCCAAACGATCAAAACTCGATAAGTACTTCAACATCTGGAGTTTCTTTGTGGTGCTTAGTGCCCTCGCCATTTTGATGTACGACCCCACAAACCTCGATTCTATTGAGTATTTCTTGAAGCTTACCCTGCCCGTATACATTTATTACTTTTTGCGTCGCCTCATCAAAACGCGTAACGACCTGCATGGGTTATTGCAAACCTTTTTGTATTCGGCATTGTTTGTAGCAAGCATCTTTTTATATGAGGTACTCATTAACCCAATTCGAGTGGTAGAAAGTCGTGGATTGGAAAGAATACAAGGTAGTTTTGGCGATGTGGTCAGCTATGGGATTTACATCTCCTTTAGCTTTCTTATCATTACTTACTTCTACTTTGCCAACAAGCAAAAGATAAAACTATCTAAACGTACAAGAGCACTGTTAATTGTTGGAGGACTTTGTGTATTAGGACTGTTCAATATACATCACGTAGCATCGTACATCATCTTTGGTTCCCTTACCATAATTTTTATGCTGTACAACCTCAAAGGAAATCAAGACTCAGCCATTTTACTCATCCTGGTAATAGGCATTTTTATCTACCTCTTTGGCATGGATACCATTGAGGAAAAGTTGGTTCCGTTGGTAGAAAAAGATGTGGCGGTATACCAGGGAGCTGAAGATACAAGCAAACTGTTGCACGGTAGGGTAGGGCGTTGGCAAAAAATGTGGAGCATCTATTGGAACCAGCAACCGGTAGGGCAATTCATTGGTTATCCATTTAACTTCGAATATGCATTTCACTATGTAGGGGTAGGCTCGCACAACGACTACATTAGAATGTTGTTTTTCACCGGCTTGTTTGGGTTGTTGGCTTACCTTTCGTTGTTGTACCAGGTATTCGTTCGCGCGCGTATGATTGCCATTTCACAGCGCTACCTAACCTTTGGAGCGTTAATCATTTTACTGTTGTATTCCATTAGTATTACTCCTACCTTTTACCCGCCTTTTATGTATGTAATCATGGCTATTTTTGCTTACGTAGCATTGCCACGAACTAAAAAGGCTATACCCGGTTAATGGAATTACCAAAAGTGCTCATATTGGGAAAACTGCCTCCACCCTACATGGGGCCGGCCATTGCTACCCGCATCCTTTTAAACTCTTCTTTAAACGAACAGTTTCAATTGCTCCACCTCGACACAAGGGTAAATAAAAACATAGCTTCTATGGGGCGGTGGAGCCTGGGCAAGGCATTTAAAAATGTAGGCATTTACTTTAAGCTATGGGGCATGTTGTTGCGCCATCGCCCCAAAGTGGTGCTTATCCCCATTAGTCAAACCACTATGGGGTTCTTGAAAGACGCTATCTTTATTCTTATAGCAATACTGTGCTTTCGCAAAATTGTAGTACAGTTGCGGGGGAGCAATTTCAAAAACTGGCTCAATAAAGCATCGGGCATTACCCGCCTTTATGTAAAAGTAGTACTGAGCGGAACAGCAGGAGTGATTGTGTTGGGCAACAACCTAAAACACTTGTTTGAACAGCACTTTAAACCCCATCAGATTTTTGTAGTGCCCAATGGTGCCGATTATACCTTTCCTGCCCGAAAATCGAGCAGCCTTCGTGTACTTTATTTTGCCAACTTTTTACCGTCAAAAGGATTTGAAGATGTGCTTGGAGCCATGCGTTTGCTGAAAGAAAAAGGAATAACCAATTTTGAGTTTCACGCAGTTGGTGCCTGGGATAACAATGCTTTTGAAGAACAGTCGAAAGCGTTTGTTAAAGAACATCAACTATCGGTGAACTTCCATGCCCCAATGTCGGGTGAAGAAAAGTTTCAGCAATTTGCTGATGCCGACATATTTGTTTTTACACCACGAGCACCTGAGGGGCATCCCTGGGTAGTGGTAGAAGCCATGGCGGCAGGCTTGCCCATCATTGCTACCGACCAGGGGGCCATAGTAGAATCGGTAATAGATGGTGAAAATGGATACATTGTACCCACACAAGCTCCAGAGCAGATAGCGGAAAAGCTGGAGCAACTGCTTCACAACAATGCATTGCGGCAACAAATGGGAACAGCCAGTAAACAGCAACACCATGCTCATTTCACAGAAGCAAAAATGGTGGCCAATATGGCAGGGGTATGGCAACAATTCATCAATAAATCTTAATTTAATCGCATGTGTGGCATTACCGGATATATCAGTAATTCCGATTTTAATCGTGAGTCAATGGTTACTGCGCTACAGCATCGTGGCCCTGACGCAAAAGGAACATACAGCGATATAGCATACGATAAAAAAGTATTTCTGGGCCATACCCGTTTGCGCATCATCGACCTGTCGGCTGAAGGCGATCAACCCATGGCCACTGCCGATGGAAACATTCAACTTATATACAATGGTGAGGTATATAACTTTCAAGAGCTGAAAGCTAAATTTTTGCCACATCACCAATTCAAATCAACCACCGATACAGAAGTAGTATTGCACCTGTATCAGCAACTGGGCATCGACTTCGTGAACGAGCTTAATGGGGCATTCGCCATGGCCATTTACGACAAGAATAAAGCACAATTGCACCTGATTCGCGACAGAGCGGGCATCAAACCGTTGTATTACCACTACAGCAATGGTACGCTGGTATTTGGTTCTGAAATCAAAAGCATTTTAGCCGCGGGGATAGAAGCACAAGTGGCCGAATCCAGGATCAGTCGGTTTTTTGTGTTCAAATACACTCCTGGCGATGACACCCTGTTCAAAGGCATTTACCGGGTGCCACAAGCCGGCTGTCTCACGTATGATTTAGCGACTGGCGATCACCACATAGAAAAGTATTGGCAGCCCACCGAAGATACTGTGGTGCGTAACATGAAATACAAAGACTTGCGGGCCATGTTTTACGAATTGTTGCGCGATGCAGTGAACAAAAGACTTGTGGCAGATGTGCCGGTAAGTACATTCCTGTCGGGTGGAATGGACTCTTCAGTCATTGCTCATTTCTTGCGCAACAACACCAATATACAACACTATTGTGCCGGTAAAGATGAAGCCGATATTAAGAAAGAAGGTACCACCTCCGATTTTCATTATGCGAGTAAGCTGGCTCGACAATGGCACCTGAACCTTACTGAAATACCCATTGGTAGCGATGAGTTAACCCTCGAACAGCTACGAACCACCTTGCATTATTCCGACGATTTAATTGCAGATGGTTCGCAAATACCATCCTATCTTATTACCAAAGCAGCAAGCCAGCAAAGTAGGGTAGTGCTTACAGGCATGGGAGCCGACGAGTTGTTTATGGGATATGCTGGCCACCTCATCACTTCGGTATCGTTGTTTTTGGATCGGCTGCCCAAGGTGTTTTCCAAACCAATAGCGAAAAAGTTTGGGAAAGCTGAGGCTGGGAAAGGGAAGTTCAAAGCCTACAAAAGATACCTTCAAAAACTGGGGAAATACTACCAATACCCCGGGTATAAATATGGCATCTACAGCATTGTAGGCGATTTCGAAAACTCATTGGCAATATGCGGAGGTAGCCCTAGTGATGTAACCCCTTTCCTGGAGCATTATTTCAGCGCAGGAACGCATCCATTTAAAGCTTTGAACGAATTTGAGTACGAAAACTTCATGGTGAAAAACCTACACTATGTTGACCGTACTTCCATGGCCAATTCATTGGAAAGTCGTGTGCCTTTCCTCGACCATACCATCATTAACTTTGCCTTTAACCTCGACACCAAATACAAATTGGGGAAAGGAGGTGTATCGAAGAAAATTATTGCCGATACGTTCGAAGCGCATGTGCCCGAGTACATTTTTAATCGTCGTAAAGCAGGTTTTGGGATGCCTTTGCGAAGCATCTTTAGTCAAAAGGAGAAGATCAATCAATTGCTGGATCGAGAATTTTTTGGCGATTTCAACTACTTTTCTTTTGAGGCCATCGACCAAATTATTGATCACCATATCAACGGCAGGGAAGACAATTCTTCCATCATATATGCTTTGCTTTCTTACCAGGAATGGTACAAAATGTACATTCAATCCTAATTACAAATCTTTCAGTTGATCAAATGCTTTGAGCTTGTTGGTGGGAATAGTGAAAATATCAGCATGCCCTTCGGCAAATCGGGTAAAGCAAATCCAATCGTCGGCAATAAAGGCAATGCATACCTCCGTTGGTTGTAGATATGGTACCTGGTGCCAGAAGTTGCTGTTTAATACTTACCGTGTTTGCTCGTAATGATTTGAAAAGGGGAAGGAAACAGTGCATTTAAAAGCTGATGGAATAGCACAACCAAATCCTTATTATTTCGTAAGAAAGACTAATTTAGTACGCAAACGAAGGAAGTGGAACAACTCACACAAAACTTAAAAGATGGGCACATGCAACTGTTGGAGGTGCCCTTCCCTGCATTAACCAATGGCACCATTATGGTGCGCAATCACTATAGTGTTATCAGTACAGGCACTGAGGGTAAAACAGTGAAAGATGCCCGGTTGGGATATATAGGGAAGGCTAAAGCGCGTAAGGAAGAGGTGAAAAAAGTAGTGCAAGCTGCCAAAACACATGGGGTAATGAAAACCTATAAGATGGTGATGAATAAGCTGGAAAAGCCATCGCCATTAGGGTATAGTTGTGCCGGTGAAGTGATTGCTGTAGCCCCTGATGTGAAGGAATTTAAGGTAGGAGATCGTGTAGCATGTGCCGGTGGTACTGCCAATCATGCTGAGGTAGTGGTAGTACCTAAAAATCTGTGCGCAAAAGTAGACCCTTCTATTGCGCTCAACCATGCTACTTTTGCTACCATTGCTGCCATTGCATTGCAAGGCATTCGGCAGGCCGATCTTCGTTTGGGCGAAAATTGTGTAATCATAGGCTTAGGGTTGGTAGGGCAACTAACCATTCAAATGCTAAATGCTGCAGGCGTAAAAACCATTGGCATTGACATAGCACCAAAATCGGTAGAGTTAGCAGCAAAAGCGGGGGCTGATGTAGCCTTGGTACGCGATACAGAAGGGCTGGAGGAAATAGTGATGGAACATACCAATGGTTATGGTACCGATGCGGTCATCATTACTGCAGGCACTTCTTCGCTCGATCCGGTAGAGTTGGCAGGTGCTTTAAGTCGTAAAAAAGGCAAAGTAGTTATTGTAGGAGCAGTGCCCACGGGCTTTAGCAGAAAGAATTACTACAAGAAAGAGTTGGAACTAAAAATGTCGAGCTCTTACGGGCCGGGTCGCCATGATGCTACCTACGAAGAAAAGGGCATAGACTATCCCATTGGATATGTGCGGTGGACCGAAAACCGCAACATGCAAGCTTACCTCGATTTGTTGAAGGCCAATAAACTTAACGTGGCACCATTGCTTACCCATGAATTTGCTTTTGATGATGCAAGGGAGGCCTATCAAATGATTTTAGACAAGAGCCAGTCTTTTACAGGGGTATTGCTGAAATACAACATTGAAAAGAAATTGAAACCTGGGGTAGCATATACTCCTAAAGTGCTCGACCCAGCAGAACCTAATGTAGGGTTTATTGGCGCAGGGTCGTTTGCACAAAACTTCTTATTGCCTGCTGTTAAAGACAAAGCCAACCTGGTACATGTAGCCACAGCTCGCGCCAACAATGCTCGCAACATTGCTGATAAATATGGGTTTGACCGATGTACGGGCGATGCTTCGGAGTTATTGGCCAACCAACAGGTGAATACAGTATTCATTACCACTCGGCATAATTTGCATACCAAATACGTGTTGGAAGCACTCGAGCAGCACAAGCAAGTATTTGTAGAAAAGCCACTGTGCATGACGGAAGAGGAATTGGAGCAGATCAAGGTTGTGCATGAACAAAGTGAGGGCAGCGTAATGGTGGGTTTTAACCGACGCTTTGCCCCACAAGTGCAGCAGCTTTCTGCGTTATTTGCCAATCAATTGCCTAAGGCCATTAATTATCGCATCAATGCAGGCAACATGCCACCCGACCACTGGATTCACGACCCGGAAGTGGGAGGAGGACGTATTATTGGAGAAGTATGTCATTTCATCGACTTGTGTACCTACATTGCTGATGCCCCTGTTTCAGCAGTTTCGGCAACAGTAATGAAAAGTATGAACGACACCTGGGACACCCTTTGTATCAACCTCAGCATGCAAAATGGAAGCGTGGCATCCATCAGTTACTTTTCTAATGGTAGCAAGCAGCTGGGTAAAGAATACCTCGAAGTATTTTGTGGCAACCAGTCGGTGGTGATCGATGATTTTAAAACCATGACGATCTACAACAATGGGGTGCAAAAATCAAAACTATCTGCCCAGGATAAAGGGCATGCGCATGAAGTAACGGCCTATTTAGATGCTATACGAAAAGGCCAACCCCTTCCCATACCATTTGAGCAATCGCACCATAGTACATTGGTTACTTTTAAAGTAATGGAGTCGATTAGAGAAGGTACACGCATTACTCTTGCACCATCATAACTTAAACCAATCAAAAAATCATACCCTTAACCTCCTTTGTTAAAGGGTTTCCCGAATGGTTTAGTACATTTGTTAAATACTTGTTAAATTGCTCTAATTAAGGTCATTTGGCACAATAATCGTTTTTACTCGCCAAAACGCTACGATATGAAAAACTGTATACGCTTTACTACAACACTTGTACTTGCAATAACATTTTTAACTCCTGCTTTTGCGCAGAAAGAAGTTGACATGCGTGTGGGTACTACCTACTTGCAAAAACCTTCTGCACCACAAGGGGAAGATGTTTCTTCCTATGAAATTATTATTCATCCAGGTACTGTTGATGTGGAGGCAGTCAATCAATATTTAGAAGAAGCACCGCAATCGTCGTTGAATAAGTTGATGGCCCATGGATTGTTGAATGACGACCTTGGAACATCGGGCATGTCGAACCTCGAAGAAGGTTTTTTAGCCTTGAAAGGCTATGATTATATGTCGTCGCCCGACATGTCGATAGAGCTTACTTTCGATGGGTTGAAAGTTACCAAGAAAGAACAAAAAGTAAACGAGTTTAAGTGCAAGAAAAATGGGGAGTCAACCACTTGCCGTAGCTATTACTATGAAGTATCGTACAAGATGCCATGTACCATGAAGGTAACTTCTGGAGGTAGCGTAATAGTTCAAAAAAACCTTAGCATTAGCCAAAAAATTGAGGCAGGTAAAACCTCACAGGAAGGAACCGTAGGTTATTTGGAAGCTTGGTGGGAAGCAGCAGAGGATCATTTTACAGCAAAACTGGAAGGCGCAAGCGTATTGAATTGCATGATGCGTGCACACCAAATATTGGAGAGTAACTTACAATATGTAGAGCTTCCAAAAACATTTAACTTCATCAGTGCAAAACACAACAAACACAACTACGATGATTTGAACAAAGCCAACCAAAAAGCCATTGATGCCATTAAGGCAAATGAAGATTTGGCCGATGAAAATGAAGTACAAGATAAGTTGTACGCTGCCGTTCAGGAATGGGAAACCATCTTGTTTAAAGCGCGTGCCACCTCTGGAGAAAAGAAGAAGAACCGCAGGTTTAAAAACGATCGCATTTTAGGGCATATTACCAATAACATTGCCCTGGCTTACCTTTACCTCAATCAGTTCGACAAGGCCAGCGATTACGTATACAAAGCATTGGAACTCAATAAAGAATCGGAGTTTACAGCCACTTTGAATCGCATCAAATACCGCAGAAATTTGGAAGATGTTAACAAGGATATTCCAGTAGATGAAGAGCGGATAATAAGCGCACAGCGAAGTGTTGCGGGTAAAGGTATATTGAGTGCTGTGGCAATCAATAAGTTTTATGAAACGAAGGTGGAGATGAAGGAAATCAATTATGTAGAACCCGACACCACTACCGTAACGCAAGTAGATCCAGTCAATACTACCACCACTACCAATAACAGTAATGGAACCAGTGGGAGTGGCACTAACAATGGGGGGAATAATACTACCAACTCATCGGTGTCAAGTGCTCCAGCAAAGTTCGACCAGGCGAAACTAATGGATCGTTTCGACCTTGATAAGAAAATTATTTATACCAACCTTACCCAGGCCCTACGTGAGCCAGAAAAAGTGTATCGCCTCGACCTGTCAGGAAAGAACATGAGTTCACTTACCCCACAAATAAGTCGGTTGGTGAATTTGCAAGAGTTGAACTTATCGAACAACCGATTAACCACCTTGCCAAACGAATTGTTTGGGTTGGTATACTTACAATACCTCGATTTGGATAACAACCAATTGAAGAAAGAACTTCCTGTACAGGTAGGACGTTTGGTGAATTTATTGTCGCTGCATTTTGGCAACAACGAAATTTACGCCATCCCTGAATCTGTAAAAAACTTAAAGCGTATTCGTGAATTTGGTTGCGATGTGCATCGTTTTAATAACGACTGGATCATGCGGGTAAACAAGTGGAACAGCAATATTAAAATGGAGTACAAACGATACACTTCATTGAGTGAAGCATTAAAGCACCCAGCGCAAGTGCAGTTTTTAGCTTTAATGAAAGCCGACGAAACAAACCTTACCAAAGACCTGGGTAAATTGCTGAACCTTCGACGGTTGATCATTAACACGGAGCGTTTCTCTATTATTCCAACAGAAATTCGCAATTGCACGCACTTGGGTAAAGTGGCACTTGCAGGTAATATATACAGTGTGCCAAAAGAAATAGGGTACCTTACCAACTTAGAAGTATTAGATATCTCGTCTTCTAAAATCCCAAACATCCCCAACGAAATTGGGAACTTAAAAAAGTTACGTTCCATTATCATTCGTGAAGGGCAGTTTAGCACAGCTGAAATTCAAAAAGTACGACAGATACTTCCGGGAGCAAGAATTACGGAACTATAACATAAAATTAGGTTTGTTTAAAAGGGCTGTTCGCAAAAGGTGGGCAGCCCTTTTCTTTTTAATGATGAAAATCATTTTTTAAACTAATTAACATCATTCATCAACTGACTGTTGCATCATAGTTTTGTGTTAACAACCTTAAAATTTGAAGTTATGGGAACCACATCTGTAGAAAAGAACATTAGTATTACCAGTACCAATAAAGCACAGGCTGTAAATGGATGGTATGCACAAATGATTGAAGAAGCCGAATTCAACCGCTATGGTTTGATGGCCATGTTTATATTAGTGACTTGTTGTGTAGGTGGGTTGGCCTGTTGGGCCATGTGGGAGCACTTTAATATAGCAACCCTGGCATTGTTAGCGGCATGTACTGTAATTCCATTGTCACTTATGTTGGCAGTGTCGCCTATGCGTGTAGTAATTCCTGCTGTAACGGCAAGTACGGCCATCAGCATTATTGTAACGATTATCTACCTTTTGGTATAGCATAATAGAGTTAACAGAAATAAAAAACCGTCTTGTCTTTTTGGCAAGGCGGTTTTTTGTTTTCATGCCTTTTTTAATAGCCGTTTATCACTAATCTTTGCAGGTATCACTCGAATTTTACTAAGTTCGTTACTCAGAGGCAATAAATTCTATCAGTAATGCGGTTATTAAAGTCAAAAGGAAAGTTCAATTGGAAATATGTGCTTGGTGAAATCTTACTCATTTTCATTGGCATTAACCTGGCCATTTGGTTCAACAATTGGAATTCCTCTTTAAAGTCAGCAGCCGACAAAGAATTGGCCATCACAAAAATCAAAGAGGAAATAGAGAGTAACCTTGGTGAGTTGATATATACCGATAGTATTAATCAAACCATTGTGAAAGCCTTCGATGCATATCAAGAGGTATACCACGACAATTCTTCACAAGTAATCGCTACTCCTTCTCAGTTTCATCACCTCAATTCAGAATACCCCAATTTTTTTAAAGCCAGCGACTCATTGGCTTTGGATTCGGGATTGTATCTATACAATGGTACAACTTATGTCATGATTGAATTGGCAGAAATTACCGACATCGCCTGGGAAACGACCCAATCAATAAGCATCACCCACGAGTTTAATTACGATTGCTTATTTGCACTCGAAAGTATGTATAACCTGCAGCATCGGGTGCATAAGGAACTGGATAAAGCTGCTGAAGCACTTCAACAGCGGGAGTTAAAAAAGTTGATGAGTATTTTAAATACACTAAAACAACTAGACGAGCAATTAATTGAAGATTATCGACAAGTGCTTGATAACATTGGCGAATGCGAATAGCTTCATGGATTTAATACAACAACTCAAGGAAAGAATGCACGCGGCAGGACTGTTTGAACAACAGTTGGAAGTAAGTCGTAATGAACACCTAAAAGTACAAGGAAGTGTTGATACTAACCTTTATTATGTAGTTCAAGGTAGTTTGCGGGTATATGTAATCGATGAATGGGAAGAGCATACCATTCGTTTTGGTTATCAGGGGTCGTTTATTACTGCATTAGATAGTTTCATTACAGAAGCGCCTTCAGAATATTACATTCAAGCCATCAAGAAAACGGAATTGAGGGTAATTGATAAGAACGCATTCAACCAATTCATGAAAACCCCTGAACACAGTAAGTTGTGGCATCAGTTATGGGAATTGTTGGTAGTACAACAGTTAGAACGCGAACGCGATTTGCTGACCTCTTCTCCTTTAGAACGATATCACCGGGTACTACAACGTAGCCCACGGTTGTTCCAGGAAATTCCCAATAAATACATAGCATCCTATCTACGGATGACTCCTGAGACATTATCTCGCATCAAAAAATCTTGAGTTCAATCAATGTTTTTAGCTCCTGGAAGGTGGAGATTTGTAGAAAAAAAAGATGAAAATAGCTAAAGAACCATTGATTGCTGAGTTGATAGAAACAACGCGTCAAAATTTAAATGCACTGACTCATTTCAAAGAACAAACAGCTACAGCGCTGAATTGGAAGGCCAATGCTGAAAGCTGGAGCATTTTGGAGTGTGTAGAACACCTTAATCGATACGGGAAATTTTATCTACCTGAAATGGAACGCAGCATGAAAAACACAACCGTACCGGGCGAAGTAATGTTTAGTAGCGGAGTGTTGGGCGAGTATTTTGTGAAACTGATTCGACCCCGAGAACAGCAAAAGAAGATGAAAACATTGAAAGACATGAACCCACTGGGTAGTGAGCTTTCGGTAAAGACATTGGATCGGTGCTTAATGCAGCAAAAAGAATTACTTCGACTGTTGGATGAAGCCCACGATACCAACCTTACCAAGGCAAAAACAGCAGTTACATTTACCCGATTAATTCGTTTACGCCTGGGCGATACCATGCGGTTTGTTGTATACCATAACCAACGACACATCTTACAAGCTCAACGAGCGTTAGCTTCCTACGTTGGTGTAGGATAGCCATATACAATAGTGGGGCAGGAGCCAGGTGCAATCTTCTGCCCCAATGATACTTTATTCAGTATTATTCCACAATAATTCGATACCTGGCAAGTAGCCCTTTCAATCCCGAGGTACTAAATCGAGCACCTTTAATTTTGTTTAACTCAGGGTCGATGGTATAATTGCTTGCAGTACGGAAATCCACTTTTTCTAAGATGGTGTTTTCAAAAATAGCACCTCCCAAATCGCATTCCTGAAACGAAGAACCAGTGAGGTCGGCCTCCATAAAATCTGCCTCTTGTATAGAACATTGGTTAAACCTTGTAGCTTTAGTTGATAAAAGGTAGCAAAGTTGAGCAAGCAAGTGTCAAAATGCATTTCCAACAAGAAAGGGTTGCAAGATTCAAAGTGTAGTCCTAACATTTTGCACTGGGTAAATTGCACATTCTTAAAACCAGTATTCTTGAGTACCGCATTGCTAAAGTTGCAGTTTTCAAATGTACATTCCATGAAATCGACCTCTTGCAAGTCAGCATCTGAGAAGTTGCAATTCACAAAAGAGCAACTGTCAAACTCTCCAGTAATGCCTTTGCCAGAGTAATCAATATGCTCTAATACTTCACCTTCAACCAGTTTTTTTCGCATGAGTTAAAAGTAACTTTTTATTATTGGAGCCCCTTCCTTATCTTCGAAAAAAACGGATGAAAACTCCATGTGCCTTTATTTTAGTAAGCATATTAATGGTTGTTGCACGTCGAAATAATAAGAACCAATACACCCGCTTTTGAAGAAATTCCGGAAAGGAGTATACTTCATCTAATGGTGATGCCTTGAAAACGGATACTACAGCCTTATGAAACACTTGTACATACTTTCAGTAATTATTTTGATGGCTTGTGGCACAGCAGAAAGGCCAACAGGTGATGCCCCGGTGGTTGATACAACAGAAGCAGAAGGGTTTGATGAACCCAATAAAGAACCTTTTGAGCAAAATGCCACATTGGCTCCAATAGAAAGCAATCACCTACAACCTGCAAAGAGCTTTGTAGGCAATCAAGATGATTTTAATGCTTTCTTAATAAATTTCCCAGCGTTAGAAGTCCCCTTTGTATTTGAAGAAACTGATTTACGATCATACGAATATCATACATCATTTGAGGCCATTCCCCCTAAATATTGGCGGTATTTGTTAGATAGCGATGTGTTGAAAAACAATCCGTCTGATAGTATGTTAGCTGCTCAATATCACCTGGGAGCAGTAGGGAAATTTAACTTATCCGATCGGTTTATCGGAGTAGTGTATGTAGAGAGTTTGTTAGGGGTTCAATACGATACCTATTGGTACTACCTTAATACTTATGGGGTAGGGGAGCAGGCCGGAGAACTGCGCTCAACTATTTTGCTGGCACAGCAACAAACAGGCGAAGAAGAGCATGTTATCATAGGCACGCTTACGGATACGCTCACCATACACAAAGTTAGCCATATATATGCTGGTGAGCCGGGTGAGGAAGAAAGTTGGGAGCTGCAAGAAAGCTATGAGCAAACGTTTGGCATTCGTCCTAATGGTGCTATCGGTATGAGTGATGGTAGCTGGATGACAGATAATGAATAGTGGCAAGGAGCAATTTACTCTTCACCACATCCCTCTTCACCCCAACACTCTTTACAAGGTTGATCGATGGCATGAAATGTTTTTATATTCGTGGCAGCTACAAATTCGTATTCGCTGTGCGAAATGCCACTCCACCGCCCTACAAGTTGATCTTTGTTGGTATAATTGAACACAATTGTTTGATGTGCTCCACTGAGTGTTGAAGTAACGCTGAATCGCATTTCTCCTGTACTTGTTTGTACAGCCTCTTCTACTGTATATCCTTCGGCCTCCTGACCCAATATTTCATGAAGATACATGTAGCCATCCTCCTCTAAAAACTGCAACTGAGGATTCTCCGCGTCGCAGGGATTGAAAATAACCTGCCCACTATCGGTAGGGGTTAGCATGACCCATTGATTAGGAAAGTCAGACAGGGTGAGTATTTGTTCCTTCACCTCTTCTATTACAGGAGCCTCCATAACTGCAGTATCAGTAGTAAGGGTATCGGTAATAGTGATGTCGTCAACAGTAGGAGGATGTTCTGTACCTCCACATGCGATAAGAAGAAAAGTAGCAACAAGATATGGGAGCTGTTTCATGACTTGTGTATAGGTCTGTTTAAATATACTATTTTCCATCGTTGCATGGGATAGCCCTTTTCTTAAATTTGTTTGAAATGAAGTACTTCAATACATTCATTCCAACACCTATAAAAAGCAGCACTCATGCTCTTTAATTCGGTACACTATTTATTGTTCTTTCCGGTAGTGGTTGCCTTGTTTTTTGCCATTCCGTTTAGGTACCGTTGGTTCTTACTGTTGGTAGCCAGCTACTACTTTTACATGTGTTGGAAACCTGAGTATGCAGTTATCCTGGTAGTTTCTACACTGGTAGATTACTATTGTGGCAAAAAAATGGGGGGCATTACAGAGAAGGCAAAACGCAAGCCTTATCTATACTTAAGCCTGGTTACCAATTTGGGAGTGCTTTTTACTTTTAAGTACTTCAATTTTTTCAATGAATCGGTACGAGAGGCCTTCAATCACTTTAACCTCATGTACGAAGTTCCTGCTTTTGAATTGCTATTGCCGGTGGGTATTTCTTTTTACACTTTTCAGGCGATGAGCTACTCCATAGAAGTGTATAGAGGTAGCATTAAACCTGAAAAACATTTGGGAGTGTTTGCCCTTTACATCTCCTTTTTCCCTCAATTGGTAGCAGGACCCATTGAGCGACCTCAGCACCTGCTCAAACAATTTTATGCAAAGCATCAATTCAGTTATCAGCGTGTTACCAGTGGGCTGAAATTAATGGCATGGGGGTTCTTCAAGAAACTGGTTGTGGCCGACACCCTGGCTGTATTTGTAAACGAATTCTATAGCCATCCTCAAGATTTTGATGGGTTGAGCCTGGCGCTGGCAACAGTGTTTTTTGCTTTTCAAATTTACTGCGATTTTTCAGGGTACTCCGACATTGCCATTGGTACAGCACGGGTAATGGGATTTGATTTTATGCAAAACTTCCGTCGCCCCTATTTCTCAAAAAGTATTCGAATGTTTTGGCAGCGTTGGCACATCTCTTTATCCACCTGGTTCAGAGACTACCTTTACATTCCGCTTGGTGGTAATCGGGTGGTGAAATGGCGATGGTATTACAACCTGTTCATTACTTTTCTTATTAGTGGTTTTTGGCACGGAGCTTACTGGACATTTTTGATATGGGGTGCATTGCATGGTTTGTATTTGGTAATAGAGTTGATAGCAAAAAAGCCCGGGCAACAACTGGCAACAATTACCGGAATAAGGCGTGTGCCAATAGTTCATCAACTGTTACGAATGGGAATAACCTTTGTATTGGTATGCATCGCCTGGGTGTTCTTTCGTGCCGAAACAGTAAATGATGCATGGACGGTGCTAAGTACTATTGCAGCTGATGGTTGGCAAACCATTAAACAATTAGGGTTAGCAGGCATGTTTGACTTTTCTGCCTTCCATGCTGATGTGCTTAAAATTGATTGGGGAATTGCCTTGTTTGGATTATTGGTATTGCTGTTGGTAGAGTTATTACAAGTGCGAAAAAACATCAGTTACTGGTTGATGCAACAACCGTTTGCTTTCAGGTGGTCAATTTATTTTGTATTGGTCATGTCCATCTTGTTATTGGGCAAGTATGAACAACAAACGCAATTCATTTATTTTCAATTCTGATGGTAAAGTTACTGGGTAAAATAGTGTTCATGTTGTTGTTGGTAGGCGCTACCTTATTGGCATTGGTATGGACTTGTTTAGACCCAGAAAGCAAGAGTGCTGAATATTTGCAGGGATATACGTTGAAACATCAATTGTTGAGTAAAACAACAACACCAAGACTGATTATTATAGGAGGGTCTAATGTAGCTTTTGGAATAGATAGTGAAGCGTTGGAACAGACGTTGAATAAAAAGGTTATTAACATGGGGCTGCGCAGAGGGCTGGGGTTACAATTGATGTTAGATGAGGTGACTCCGTATTTGCAAGCTGGTGACGTGGTAATCGTAATTCCCGAATACGAATACTTTTTTGAACATGAATTATCGGGGCTGGCGCTCATTCAGCTGGCCGAAGCTAACGCCAGTGGATGGGAGCACCTTCACGCTGTAGCTGATTATAGACGAGCACTTAAGTATCTGCCACGGTGGTTGCAAACCAAAATGAATGCGCAACTAACCGGAAAGGCGCCACAACGCCACCCTGTATACAACAAGGGGGCCTTCAATGCACATGGTGATGTAGTGAGTCACTTAAACGATTCAACTTCAAACTTAAATGTAGAAGTGGCATTCTTTGAAAAAGAATACAAAGACAAGGCATTCGAATGGTTGAATCACTTTTATGATCAAGCAAAGAGAAAGCAAGCTCAGGCCTATTTTATCCATCCTGTATTTCCTGCACCACATCACCAGGAACACCAATCGGTAATATATGGATTGGATAGCATTATGCAGTTGCATTTAAGAATGCCAGTATTAAGTACTTCTAAAGAGGTAACATTGCCTCAACATTATTTTTTCGATACAGTATATCACACCAATAAGGAAGGAAGGCGATTAAGAACCAATAAGCTCATTGCCCTATTACAAAACGTTTTGATAAAAGATTCAACAAAAGTACATTAACTTTAGGCCATTATAGTTGGAAAACCACCACCTCATATCGAAGGCACACAATGCTGTGCTACAATACGTCGAAGCGCAGCAGTATAAAGGATACGACCCTTATGATACCCTTAACTCCTCCTGGCCTTTTCATTGGTTGGGGAAGTGGGGATCAGTATTGGCCATTCAATTTCAAAAGCGTAATCCAATAAACATTAGGAAACTACTTGGAATAAAAAAAGATTACAACCCTAAAGCTATGGGACTGTTTTTGCATAGCTATAGTTTATTGACTCGTAAAAACGAAGCATACAAGGCAAAAGCAGATGAGATGTTTCAATGGCTGCTTGAGCATCGCACAAAAGGATATGATGATTATTGTTGGGGATATAACTTCGATTGGGCAAGTCCGGTGAAATACCTCAAAGCATTTTCGCCAACCATTGTAGTAAGCGGTTTTGTAGCTAAGGGTGTTTTCGAGTATTACAAAAGCACCCAAAATCCTCAGGCGCTAAAGGTGTTAGAAAGCATTGGGCAATTTGTTTGGAATTGCCTGGAGCGCACAGAAGATGAAACAGGAATTTGTATTAGTTATAGCACAAAAGCCAAAGATGCATGTTACAATGCGAGCATGTTAGGGGCAGAGCTTTATGCGAAACTTTTCCACCTTACAGGTAAAGAAAAATACAAAAGTAGAGCAATTGCTATTGCTAATTTTACTGTTGCTCGTCAACACTCAGATGGGCATTGGAAGTACAGCATAGATGTTAACACAGGAAAAGAGCGTCATCAGGTAGATTTCCACCAGGGTTATGTGTTGGATTCCTTACAAGCAGTGGTACAATATGCAGAACGCAAACCAGCCTATATCGCTGCAATTAATAAAGGACTGCAATACTACCGAAACGAACAATTTTTCGACAGTGGAAAATCTAAATGGCGAGTGCCCAAAGTATGGCCTGTAGAAATTCATAACCAATCGCAAGGCATCATTACATTTAGTAGGTTGAGCGATTATGATGAAAACCATAAGGCTTTTGCAAACACCGTAGCACAATGGACAATCAATAACATGCAGCATAGGCGCGGCTATTTCTTTTATAAAAAATATCCTTTGTATTCGATAAAAACTCCTTTTATTCGTTGGGGGCAAGCTTGGATGCTACTGGCTTTAACTGAATTGATGCAAGAGTAATGAGAGATTTTACTTTAACGGCATATCAACAGTTGCTGGAAGCAGCACTGCAAGAAGGTTACCGCCTTACATCGTATCTCAACTACCTTGAAGGAGGGAAGAAGGAACCAGCATTTATTTTGCGACACGATGTAGATAAACGGCCACAGAACTCGCTAAAAGTAGCCCAACTACAGCACCACCTTGGAGTAACGGGAACATATTATTTTAGAATTGTAAAAGAAAGTTTCGACCCGGTTGTTATTGAACAAATTGCTGCATTGGGCCATGAAATCGGATACCATTATGAGGACATGGCGTTATGCAGTGGCAATGTAGAACAAGCATGGGAACACTTTCAACAGAGTTTGGAACGTTTTACTCCCATTTATAAGGTAAAAACCGTTTGTATGCACGGAAGCCCACTTTCGAAATGGGACAATCGAGCATTGTGGAAACATTATAATTACAAATCTTTGGGCATATTGGCAGAACCTTATTTCGATCTCGACTTTGAAAAAGTGTTGTACATTACTGATACAGGACGACGTTGGGATGGTGCTAAAGTTAGTGTTCGAGACAAGGTAGCTTCTCAGCTAAGGTTCAACTTTCATAGTACACAAGACATCATCAATGCTTTTCAAAAAAAACAACTTCCACCAGTAATCATGCAAAACATTCATCCGCAACGGTGGACTGATAATAAAGGGGCATGGCTCAAAGAATTATTGTTGCAAAACACAAAAAATGTGGTGAAGCGTACCATTTTTGTAGGGAGGAATAAGGCATGAGTAAGTTGCGCGTTTTTATCATATCGCAAGAAGAGCCCTTTTACTTACCAAAGGTTATAAGGCACGTATTGGAACAACAGGGCAATCAGTATGAAGTAATCGGAGCAACCCGATTGAAACCACATCGAAAAAACAAAACGATGAAAGACTGGTTGCAAGAACGCACCAAAATATATACCTGGTGGGAGTTGTTCATTGCGTTTAAGCTTTTTGCATGGTGTAAATTCCTTACCATTTTGGGAGCATCTACCTACTCGGTGAAGAAAACGTATGCGAAATATAGCATTCAAGAAATTGCAACCAACGATATCAATAGCAGCGAATACCTGGAGCAATTACAGGCTCAAAAGATTGATGTTATTTTGTCTGTTTCGCCACCTCAATTGTTTGAAACCGGATTGCTACAAATGCCTAAATACTGTTTAAATGCACACGGTACGCTATTGCCCCGCCATAGAGGAGTATTTGGCAGTTGGTGGACGCTTTTCGAAAACGATAAGGAAGCAGGAACTACTATACATACCATGGAAGAAAAGCTAGATGCGGGTGAAGTTGTGTGGCAGCAATCTTTTCCTGTCGTTGCTAACGACACGCAATACTCCATCGCCTATAAAACTAAACGAATCATGGCTTTTGGGCTTGTAGAAACATTGAGGAATATTGCTAAAAATCAATTGCCTGTAATCACTTCTGAATACGGCTCGAGTTATCATAGAGCCCCTACTCGCGAGCAAGGAAAAGCTTTTCACAAGAAAGGATTGCGGGTCATCACGCTAGCAAACATTAAGCATGTGCTAGCAAGAAGATTTAGTGTTAATTAATTTCGAATGTGGTCTCTTTATTGTAATCTTCCCATTTAGTGGTTTCATACTTTTTATCGCCTAAAAATTTAGCAATGCGTTCCAAACTCTTTGCATCCTGGTAACCAGGTATAGATTGCAGCACCTTGTAATCAGATGTTAAGAAAACAAGTGTTGGGTAGCTCATTTTTCCTTGCATGAGATTGGCTGGCAATTCATGATAACCACGTCTTCCATTGGGAACAAACTTATAAACAGTATCCCCAAACTTAATATCTTCTTTATGCTCCCCATCCAATTTTACGGCATGAAAATTTTCGTTGATGTATTTTACAATCACTGGATTTTTCATGGTAGTAGCATCCATGCGCTTACACCAACCACACCAGTCGGTATATACATCAATCATCATTGGGCGTTGATCTTTTTCATTGCGTTCTACCGCTTCAGTGAATGAAATCCAGTCAATTTCAGCAGTTTCTTCATCACCTCCCGGAGTAAAAGCTACAAAGCTGCATATGGAAAAAGCAAGAACAAAAAATAGAGTAAAACGTTTCATAAGTGCAGTGGGTTTACTAATAATACACCAAAATTACGCAATTATTGTACCATAACAATATTATTTGTACTAACAGTATTGTTAACGACTTGTTAATAAGGCTTGGTTAATTACTTCAAATTGGGGGGTAAAAATGAAACAAATTTATGTGTACCCTTGTAGAAGGTGATAACAATGAAGCGGTTTTTATTTTACTTAGGGCACCCTGCTCATTACCATAACGTTGTGAGGATAGCAGAGAAGCTAATGGATCATGGACATCAAATTTTGCTTGTGGCAAGAGCAAAAGATGTATTGTTTGAACTGTTAGAAGACACACCGTTTGAAGTGATTTATTTGAAGGGAAGAAAAGGGGCATCTAAGTTATCGTTAATTGCTTCGGTAGGTAGCCGCGAATTAAAAATGCGGAAAATAGCATTGCGTTTTAAACCACATTTAATGATTGGAACCGACATTGTTATTACCCATGTTGGAAAGTGGTTGAAAATTCCTGCAATTGTATTGAATGAAGATGATGCCAAAGAAGTTCCATTGCTTGCGCATTATGGGTTCAAATATGCTACTGCTGTGTTTTCTCCCAACTGTTGCAATATTGAACCTTATGATAGTAAGAAAGTAGGCTATGAGGGTTATCACGAATTGGCCTACTTACATCCGAAGTATTTTGTGCCAAATGCAACGTTATTGGAGGGCAAAATTGAGGTGAAGAGCCCTTATTTTATTTTGAGATTTGCTCAGTTAACGGCACATCACGATGAGGGGAGAAAAGGCATTGACCGAACCATGGCTCATAAAATCATCAATCTATTAAAGCAGTTTGGTCGTGTATATATCACTTCTGAGCGAAAATTAGAATCCGAATTCGAAAATTACCGTATACAAATACATCCGAAAAACATGCATCACGCGCTGTATTATGCTTCGATGTATATCGGTGATAGTCAAACCATGGCAGCAGAGGCAGCCGTATTAGGAACACCTTCGTTACGATTCAACGATTTTGTAGGGAAGTTGGGTTACCTGGAAGAATTGGAACACCGATATCAATTGACCTTTGGTATTCCAACCAATAAGCCCGAAGCTTTACTTCAGAAAATAGAAGAATTGCTAACCTTACCCAATTTACAAGAAGAGTGGGAAAAGAGAAGGCAGAAGATGTTGCAAAGTACAATTGATGTTGCTTCATTTATGACATGGTATTTTGAAAATTACCCAGATAGTACAAGTAAGTTAACAACAACTCCTGATTGGGTAGAAACATTTAAGTAGGAGTTGGCTTTGAACCCTGTCGTAGCTGATGTTGGTATTGCGCGATACAAAAGAAGAAGTAAAAGGCACTCGAGGTAAACTAATCCTTGAAGAGCAAGGCGAAGCCGTATATCGGTTTGTGAGCGAGTACGTGAACGTAGAGCTCGATACCACCGAATTGTTTAAAACCACCACGCGATTTAATATTGAAAGATTAAAAAATGATGGTACAAAGAGCATAGTTAATTTTAGTCGCATCAATGATGTAAAAAACATTAATTCGCTTATTACTGCTGTAAATACCAAGCTACCCAATGGCGGTTCGTTTATAGGTTGTGTAGAAACCATTGATCAACGCAAACGAAGGCTATTCAATAAATACCCCTGGGGGCTGAATTCTATTTATTACTTTTTTGATTTCATCTTCAAACGTGTGTTTCCCAAACTACCTGTAACGCGCAGCATTCACGACTTCATTACAGCTGGAAGAAACAGGCCATTGTCTAAAGCAGAAACCATGGGACGCTTGATTTATGGTGGATTTAAGATAGGAAAGGTAGCAGAGATAGAAAATCGCCTTTATTTTATAGCATTTAAGGAACAAGAACCCTCTGATGACCCTACACCTTCAAAAGGTTTTTTGTTGAAGATATCTCGTATTGGTTACAAGGGAAAGCCAATCAATGTGTATAAATTCCGAACGATGCACCCTTATGCGGAGTACTTGCAACAATATGTATATGAAACCAATAAGTTACGCTCAGGGGGGAAGTTCAAGAATGATTTTCGAATTACAAGTTGGGGAAGGTTTTTACGACGCTTTTGGATAGATGAGTTTCCTATGCTTATTAACATGGTAAAGGGAGAAGTGAGGCTTATAGGAGTTCGACCTTTAAGTACCCATTACCTTAGTCTGTATACAGAGGAGTTAAAGGCATTGCGCCAACAAACGCGTCCGGGTATGATTCCTCCATTTTATGCTGACTTACCAACCACCTTAGAAGAAATCATGCTTTCAGAAAAACGTTACCTCGAGGCCTATAAAAAAAATCCTACCCGTACCAAGGCACGTTACTTCATGAAAGCGGTAAGGAATATTATCTTTAGAAGCGCAAGAAGTAATTAAATGAAGAAGATTCTACTATTGTTTGTCCTGCTTTGGGTGATCGGTAACGCTGAAGCTCAAGTTGTATTTCAAAACACTTCTACCAGTGTTTATGAGTTTTTAGATGAGATGGCTACCATGCAGTACATCGATCTAAATACTGCTGCAAAGCCATATTCTCGTCGGTTGATTGCGGAAAAACTATCAGAGGTAAACGCTAATGCGGAAGGTTTAAACCATCGTCAAAAAAAGGAACTGGCTTTTTACTTAAAAGATTTTAATAAAGAGCTCATGCCTGATAAGAATTTTGATAAGCGAAAAGACCTTTATTATTTTAAGGATTCGTTGTTCACTTTTACCATCAATCCAATTTTAGGGTTAAAGGTGCAAAACAATAGCAATGGCAATGCGATGCATCGATGGAATGGGGCAGAGGCCTGGGCATACGCAGGCAAAAAATTGGGGTTTTATGCTAGCTTGAGAGACAATGGGGTTAGCGATATATTGGCTGAGTACAATTATTTAACACCAGATCAAGGAGGAAATTACAAGTACAATCAAGATGGGGAGGAGGATGGACGAAGTGACTATAGCGAGATGAAAGGAGGCATTACATATGCCTGGGATTGGGGTTCAGTTGGGTTAATAAAAGATAATTTTACATGGGGTAACAACTACAATGGTGCCAACATATTTTCGGCACGTAACCCTTCCTTTTCTTATATCAACCTTCAAATGAAACCTGCTAAGTGGTTTGATTTTCATTTCGTGCATGGCTGGTTGGTATCGGAAGAACTTGATAGCTCAAGAACTTACCTGATAGGCAATGGGCGACGACAGGTATTTTGGGACAAATACCTCGCTGCAAACTTGTTTACCTTTACTCCGATCGATAAGATCAGTATTTCATTGGGAAATTCTGTGGTATATGGCGACGGATTAAAACTACAGTACCTTATTCCGGTAATGTTTTACAAATCTGTAGATCACACTTATAATGGTACAGGAAGTAATGAGTTGGGGCAGAACTCACAAATGTTCTTCGACCTTAGCATTAGAAAACTAAAGAAACTGCACTTTTATACCACTGTCTTTTTGGATGAGTTGAGTATATCCAATATGTGGGATAAGGACAAACATTCCAATTTATACAGTGCTAAGTTTGGTACACGGGTGTATAACCTTTTACCCAATACTACATTTACCTGGGAATACACTCGTACCAACCCATGGGCTTATCAGCATGAAATTCCTGTTACACAATTCACCTCTAATGAATTCAATTTAGGACATTATTTACAGGACAATGCGGAAGAAATACACCTTGGTTTTTCATATCGTCCAATTGCAAAGTTGGTGGGCGAGTTTTCTTATACCAGGGCTTATAAAGGCACTGAAGTAGATTACCAAATCATTAACGGAGTACCCAATGTTTTTGGGTTAAAGTGGCTGGAGGAGGTTCGTTGGGCAAGCACTACTATTCGAGCCAAAGCACGTTACGAAATCATCAATGATGGTTTTGTGTTTGCAGAAATAATGCTTCGAGATGTGGAGGGAGAAGAAAGTTATACTCCGGCCTTTTATCAAGGAAGCACCACAACCATTGCAGCTGGATTAAATATTGGGTTCTAAGAATCTTAAAGGAAGCGGCTAGTCGTTCAGCAAGTATTGCATTTCAAACAACTTTAACTGAATCTCAAACATCTTTAAGCGGACGTCTAGTAAATCATCACGTTTTCCCTTTTTACGGCCTTTAGAAGAGGGGATGTTTACTCTAGTATCTATATGAGAGTCATCGAGATTTAAGTCGTTAGGGCCACCTAATTCACCATCATTTCCCATTAAAGTAGGGTCTACAGGAACTGGTTTCTTTTTGTGGAAGTCTTCTTTCTTTCGGTTGAAGTTGTAGCGAACCCCAATGCCGATGTAGGTGTATTTGTCCTTAGCCGACCAATCACGTACCCAGGTATCTAGTTCGTCGGTAAAAGTATTCACCTGAGTAATTTCAAAAGTAAGATCGGTTTTGTGGTTCAATTGATAGCCAAAATTAGCTCCAACAGGAATGGCCATAGTTCTTCTTCGATCACTTTTTTCTAACAAGGTTTTTTGACTTAATCCTTCGGTTGTTTCTACTTCAACATAGCCATAATAATCTTTCGGATGACCTGTAACGGTCCAAATAGAGAAACTGCGATAGGCAATAAAAGTACCGCCTACATGTCCTTCAATGTAATACCTTCTTTCGTCAGCATTGCTTTTTGGAAACAATACCTTAGAAAGGTCGTAAATAGCTCCCACACTAATGCCATAGTGATATTCTCTAAAATTAACATGAAGCGATTGCTTGCCGGGTAATCGGCCGCCAACTAATCCTCCTTTTTCAAAGGCAATTTGTGCACCCAATCCCCATTTAATGTATCGATGAACCCCAACTTTATAGCCTGATTTAAGGGTTTCTTTAAAGTCACCGGGTTTTGGGAAAACATTGTGGTCAGCTAAATCGCCATGAAAAACATTGAACCCATGTTTTAGCGTAACACCGAATCCGTCGAAAAAGCCAGGAAGCATTTTCTCCTCTTCAGTGGTTGATGCAGCAGCACCTGCTGCATCGCTGTCCATTAAGGTACTTTGCGCCCATATGGTAGCAGGAAGCAAGGTAAATGTCAATAGAATGGAGCCAAGTAGTTTCATAAATATATACTATTCCCTATATCAAATATCCTTTATTCTTAGCAGAAAAACAAATTATGAACGGCTATCTGTTAGTGTTTCCCCGGTGATAATCCGTAGCTTTGAATATTATTTTATAACTTACTTCAACACAATTTTAACACAACGTGTCTCTATTTGTACGATCAATAGCAGTAATGGTTCTCTTTTTTTGTGGGATAAGTGCAATTGCACAAATTGATGGAGTAGAACGGGATTATTTTAGCGATGCTATTGCTAAAAATTATGCCATTGCAGCAGCACGTTATGCAGAAAAGGCTCATTTCTATACACGAGATATTCATCAAGACTACCAACGAAACCGAACTTACCTGGTAAAATCAAGGCACAATGCTGATACTGCAAGGTTTTACGTTAAAAAGGCGTTGTTGATGGCAAATCAGGCCATTGAGCATGCAGATACCAATAAAAAAGCACTTGGGTTATTGTATACCACTAAAAACTACTTGAATGAGGCCAATGCAAACCTCATGGCCATTTACAAAACAACACGTTATGATGACACGCATTATTATGGCGAGCAAGCGATGTATGCCAATGGATATGCAGTAGTTGATGCCTATCATGCATCTTTACTATTGGGCGACAACTTGCTGGATACGAATAAGCGAGATTTAATTGTAGAGGATCTATTGGATATTCCTTTACCAGAAAATGCTACGCGACTGGAAGCTGATGAGGCAACATTTACAGGATTAATAAACTTGTATGAAGAGCGTATAGTAGTGTTAGAACAAGAGGCAGCTGCACTAGAAAAAGACATGGGAAGCAATACAGCATCTGATGCCGCAGATTTAATGAAAGAGCAAGTAGCTCGTTTAGAAGAAGAAAAAGCACTTCTTGAGGAAAAGCTGCTACAAGCCAATGAACAACTTAAAACCATTTCAGAGTTACTGAGTCAAGTGCTGCTTAAGGATGTTGATATGGATAAGGTGAAACCTTCCAGAGAAACTCAATTTGAAACCAATAAACGTGGGGCAGTTAACGACAACAATTCGATTCCATTTGCAGAAGAGCTTCCGGGTGGACTCATTTATCGAGTGCAAATTGGCTATTATCCCGCCAGCAAAAAGGTGAAATTTCCTGGCTTACACCCTGTGTCAAAAGTAAAAGTTTCGAGGGGTTATATTAGGTACTTTACAGGTTACTTTAAGACTTATGCTGAAGCAACAAAAGCAAAAACATACATTCGCCAAAATATAGTTAAGGATGCTTTTGTGGTATCTTACTTTGAGCGAAAGAAGATTAGTAGTTCTGAGGCAATGCGGATTGAGCATGCGCTTCAAATTGGTACCGGAGAATAAATGTTAAACCGAAGTAGCAGCTTGTTTACGATCTATCATCGTTTTTGATTGCTCAGCCGCTTTTTGTCTTGCCCATTCGTCGAAACGTATGATTTCATAACCAGAAGGATTCCAGTAGTATTGCCTATCTTTTCCTTCGAGCAATTCGAAACACTCCTTGCCTTTTTCAATCATTGTGTTAAAACAATAATTATTACGCATGAGTATCTTTAGCAGTTTAAGTATTACCACAAAGCGTTGATTACTATGTTCGTCTCTGCCAGTATAGCGTTGTACAACTTTTTTCACAGCTTCCAGTCGGTAATCTACCCAATCGTATTTCCCCTTTTCTATGCGATTAAGAATTTCGAGTAAGCAGTAGCCCAATAGCCATCCTGACTTGTCTTTAATGAGGCTATTGCTCTTTTTTAGCATGCACAACGATTGGTCAAAGTCTCCTTTTTTGAAATGATAACCAGCGTTCAAGAACATCCATTTTTCAGTAAATACCTTGCTGTACTTTAACTGCTTATGTTCAAAGGCGGTATCGAGAATGGTGCCTACATTTTTTAAATCGTTTTTGCGTAGGTAAGCGAAAAACAATTTTTCGAGAGCATACAGCTCATTTAACATTCCTTTACTGAAACACTGTAGAGCTTTCTTAGCATACTTAATAGATTCATTGTAATTGCCCAGGTTGATATAAGTATTGGCAATTTCCATGCTTACTCCAGCAATGTTTGATTTAGACGTGATTACCTTATTACGTTCTACGAGTTGATGCAACTCTAGTCCATGTTTCAATGCTTCATCAAAGGATTTGATGTATGAGAAATAAAACAGTGCGGTGAGGTAATAGTAGAAACCAATTCGTGGTGATTTGGTTGTTTCATAGTCCGCCTGAATTTGTTGTAAAACCTGTTTTCCCTTTTCTATGAACTGAGATTCTTTGTTGGTTTTGAAGAGGTTGGGAACAGTAATCTCGTAATGATGATATTTAGCATCGAGTGTTTTGTCGAGCTTTTTTATGTTTTCTTTAATCGACTTGCTATAATCTTTAAATGGCTTAATGCCATCTTTCATAATAAGGTGATTACGCAATAAATCGTCGATCAATATTTGCTCAGCATGCAACTCATATTTGTTGGCTTGCCTGGATGCTTTTGTTAAAATATTAATGGCTTCACAGTATACACCTCTTCCCAGTAAAATTTCTCCTTGAATGAGGGCTCTTCTACAATCAAAAGTAGCTTGAGCATAGGGTGTTTTGTACTTCACAGAGGATTCTTGAAGCATCAATACAGTAAGAATATCGTTTTTTAATCGTGCTTTTAGCTGTGAAAAGGCCGACTGAGGCCTCGATTTGTAAAGTAAATGAATGGCTTCTTTATCTGTACTAACTTTCTTTTCCAGTATCAACTGAAACAATTTATCCCTCTTCTTTTTTTCAGGACTAGTTTTTAGTGCATATAAATGTTTGATCAACTGTACTTCACCAGGTTTTAAGCTGTTGACCAATTTCGTTAATCCTTCCATGGATACTTCTGCTTCCTTTTGCGACAACTACTCGACTTCGGAGTAATCCCAGATTCTAAATATATTCATTGTTGGTAGTGCATATTAATTCACGGTACAATATTGTCTTTTAACATCAAAGGTTTATGGACAACTAAAGTAAGCCAATGACAGTTAAAACGGTCTTTTTTTTGGTTAATCAATTATTAATTCTTTTTAAGAAACTGTTAACCAGCCGATTAATTTACAAAAAATACTGTAAAAACTTCGACAATTGGAGGGCTTTTATAGATGATTGGCCACTTTTTTTCTATAAGTGGTTATACCGACAGGTGTTATACCGTTCTTCCGGCCTTTTGAAATTCCTTCTTTATACCGTCTATAATATCTCTATTCATCACGATATTGCTTCCACGATTTAGCGCCATGAGCATGCTGTATTGCAATACATTTACAATTGATCCACCTGCGAGCTCATAGGTTTTTGCTATGGTAGCTAAATCAACTTTCGATTCTAATTCGCAATGTTCGGGGAAGCCCAACTTCCACAATTGCAATCTTTCTTCTTGTTGGGGCATAGGGAAATGGATGATGCATTGGAATCTTCTTAAAAAAGCATCATCAAGATTACTCTTTAAGTTGGAAGCAAGAATAACAAGTCCGTTGTAGGTTTCTATTCTTTGTAGAAGGTAAGATACTTCCTGGTTGGCATAGCGGTCATGAGCATCTTGTACAGAGGTTCGTTTACCAAACAAAGCATCGGCTTCATCAAAAAAGAGAATCCAATCTTTGTGTTCTGCTCTGTCGAAGATCTTTGCGAGATTTTTTTCGGTTTCTCCTATGTACTTTGAAACTACTTTCGAAAGGTCAATTCGATAAACATCTCTTCCTGTTCTTTTTCCCATAAGTGCAGACGTGAGCGATTTTCCGGTGCCTGGAGGGCCATAGAACAAAGCTTTAAAACCGGGGCTTAATTTTCTGCTCATTCCCCAATCGTTCATCAATTTACTGTGATGATCCAGCCATGCTTCAATTTCAATGAACTGCTTTCTGGTTTGATGCGATAACACCAAATCATCCCAGGTCATATTGGTGTTTAATAGCTTTGCCGGGAATTCAGAATTGAAATCAGGTTTGCGTTCTTCCCCTAGTGTAATTAGGTCTAGTATTTCACGCGAAATGGTTAATGCGCCTGCTAAAAAGGGTTCTCCTTTTTCAACCTCTTCCAGCCAAAGAATGTTATTCTTTTTAAATGGATGATCGCGATCGAATAGTCTATAAAGCGATAATCGACGTTCAAGGTTGTCGCTTGATAATACATACATAGCTGTTTCCCCCGTAGGCAAAAAGCCTGAGAAATTCTTGCCTTTTATGCCACCAAATTCAGTGTAATTCTGTTGGGTGAAATTGTTCTTTTGCAAGAAAATATCAAGTACATGAGGTTGTATATGTGGAATGATGGAAAGCATAAGCACAAAACGTTCTGGGAACTCCATATTATGTTCCTGTATCAATTGTGCAAAATCAGATTTACTCTTTTTTAAAGAGGGCGGCACCAACTCATAGATGTCGGTGTATTTTGTTTCTTTCTTGGCTGTGAGTTCCGACTTTAGTTTTAGCACATCGTTAAACCAACGAAGCTCTTGTGCTAAATCTTTTGCTATATCTTTTATTTTGTCTTTTACCATTCTACGTACAGTGCTTCTTTTTGCCATGGAAGTTTGATGACTGATATTCCCCAGGGCAGCTTATCCAATAATATGTCTACAGTAATACGTTCTACCTGTAATCGCCAGCCGTTGTGATCTTTTACAAGTGCGCCTTCTCTATGAAAGAAAGTTACTAATAATCCTTCGATAGATCCTCCTTTTAAAGCCGTCCATTGATCGATAACCGTTTGCAATAAGTTCTTACACTCTTCTTTTTCTTCTTCAGAAAGCTTAATGCCAGTGGTTAAGGGTTCAGTAATATCCATGCCGCACAATAGTTTATTGAGGGGCAATACATGTTCGGCATAATCTTTTTCTTCGAGTGTAATAAGGTATTGCAATAAGTACACTGCACGATGCTGGGCTTCCTCACTAACGAATTCGCTGGCTTTCATTAAGTGTAATCCCTCAAAGAAATATTTTAAGAATCCTGATACGATTACTAACCCTGCATTTTCGAGGTATACCTCGTCTACATCAACATGGTAGTCACTAGTTGGCAGTTGGTAATCGTATTCTTTTTGATCGGATGGGGGGCTTTTCTTTTTAGTTGCAGTTGTTTCTGGATCAATTGCTTCTTTACCAGTTTTTTTGTTCAGTTCCTTTTCTTGTTGATCAGGTGTTGGTTGTTTATTGCCAATGTCAGCTTCTGTTTCCTTTTGATCAATTGTTTTTTCACCAACGCTCTCGGTGTTTTTCTGTTCCGTAGTAGATTCTTTATTGGTCTTAACTTGAGCTTCTTGGGGTATTGATTCACGATTTTTCTTGCTGGAGAGGGTATTATCTTCACCCCCCTTTTCAACTTCCTTCGATGTGGATGTCGACGAATGTTCAGCTGTTTTTTCCGTTTCGTTCTTTTGTTTTATCTCATCTTCTTGTGCATCATACTCCTCTTTGTTTGCCTTTTTAGCATTTATCTTTTCATCAACAGCTTGTTTATGAGAAGGTATTTGTTTGTCTGAATCGCTGGCAATAGTCTCTTCCTTTTCATCACCAATTGTATGTTTGGAGTCGCTAGTTGTAGAAGATGCTAATTCATGCTCTTCGCTTGTAGTTTCTTTATTGGCGTTTAACTCATGCTGAGTTTCTTCTTGTTGTTGCAATTGCTCTGTCCCAGTTATTGTTGTGCTTGCTTCAGAAGTCAAGTTTTCACTTTCATCTGAAAACTTTTGCCCCAAACTATCTTGATTAATTTCATTCAAAGGTGTAATATCCGAGGCATCATCACTATTGTAATACACTTTCAGTTCATGTTCAATAATTGTAATAAGTTCCTGGTCGCTTAAGTGTTTATAGTGCAAGGCGTCAGTCCCTTTAATGGAGAAGTACAACGCCTTCAATTCTTCTACCTTGTGTTGAATGGTTGCTACATGATCTTGTTCCTTTTGGAGGTAGATTTCTCTTAATGCTTCAATTTTTTTGCGTAATTCTTCTTGTGTGATACCACTGGCAGCATGTTTTGCTTTTTCCATGGCTTCTTTAATAGATGCTGCAGTAGGTGTTTTGGGAGCATCTTTTAATGTGGCTTCTTTTTCCAATTCTGATGGTTCAAGAGAAGCTTCGGTGGGGCTTTCTTGTTCTTTTACGTCTTTACTTGTTTTAGCTCCTGTTTTTTTGTGCTGTTGAGCATCTTCCTTATCAGTATTTGCAGTGCTGGTTCCATGTGCCTTTTTTAACAGGGCTACAGCCGCTTCTGTGAGTGAGATAAACTGATTTGTTTTAAACGCTACCTTTTGTTTTTTTAAAGTGGGTAAAACTTTTTGTACCGACTGTATAGCTTCAGGTACTTGTATGTTATTTGCTGTTTTTTTGCCACTGGAGGTTTTCTGGGAAGAGCCACTGCTTGCCAATTGCTCTAGTACAAATGCTACCAATTTTATCTTGGTATCGGTTGTAAGTTGGCTTGTTTTTTGGAAACTGTGTCGTTGAGATTGTTGCAAAACAAACTGCATGCTAGCGTCCCATACCTTGAAACGAAAATTGCTGCTTGACCTTTTACTAAAGCTACTGTGCTGTTGTATTTTTTTTACATCAGGAAGCAGTTGGGTAGTAAAGGTGGCGGAGGAAGAGTGAAAGAGGGCCACTATTTTTTCTACAACAACATCTGGGAATTGGTGTATGATGCGTTTCCGAACATTATTGTGGATAAGAAGTGAGGCAAGTCCCTTTTTTAAAGTTTCAGGTTGTTTGCTTAATAGTTGTTCGGCAATTTCTATAACCGACCGTTCTTTTTCAGATCCTGCCCAATGGATATTTCCTGTAGTAAGGTAATGGAAGAATCGTTCTACTACACTATTTTTTACTTGCTTAATTCGAGTGTTGTAGCTACCATTGGCATCAGGAGAACCAAACGGGGAAGGTTCATTTCTATCGTTTTGCGTGTTGTACTTTGCCCGATCTTTAGCTTCTTTTATTTCTTTTATTAATAATTCTTCTAATTCATGTGCTAATTTCTCCGGAAGTTGCTCATCAATATGTTCAAAAGGAATTCTTCCAACATCAACTTTTAACTGGTCGATGGAAATCACCTCATCTTCTGCAGCAAGTTTATCGAAAACAGTTTGTAACGATTGAGCAATAGCGGTATTGAACAAGTTGCTTACGCGCTCTTGTGCATCCAATGCTTCTTCCTTAGAACGTGTCTTTAATTGAAGCACCTGACGTTTGATAATATGTTTTTGTTCTCCCAATTACTTTAACGTATAAAAGGGGGAAGTACATCCCCCTTTCATAGTTTGGTTTTTATGGTTATCTATTGTCGTGTAGTCAATAAAGTCACTTTATCGCCCTTCAACCCAGTGGTGCTTTCACCCATTTCTACTAATAGTTTATCCAATTCTGAAACGGTTAGTTTAGACAATTCATCTGATGTTAGCGGTGTAGTTTCTATATCAGTAGCCAATGCAGTACTAATTTCTTCATTGGTATTGGTCGAGCTTACATCCAGATTTCTATCGGCAGCTAGCTTGAGTAATGAATCCTGACTAAGCACATTAAGTGTTTCAGTATCACTTAACGTTTTTACTCTTACTCCTTCAATGGGGGTACCACAATTTTTCGCCTGATAATCAGACAATAGGGTAATTACATCATCCTGGGTGGCGTCGCGAGGTACGGTTATGCCCAGGCAAGTCAATAGCCCTGTTATGGTTCCCAACACATCTTTCATGTTCAGGATTTCGTTAAGATCGAATCCTTTGCTGTTTAAACTGGCTGAAATTTCGGTAGCCCAGGCAGTGATGTCGCCTGGTTGAGAAGGAACGCCACGGCCACCAGCAAAGACGATTTCAATATCTCCTTGATAGACTGGGTTACCTGCCCAACATTCCATAGCACTCACTGGGTAGCACCCTACAGCTCCTGATGTGATGGCCTCTCCGCAGTTGATTAACTGATAATCGGACAATAAAGCGATGACATCGTCTTGTGTAGCTTTTTCAGAAACGTTGATTCCCAGGCACCCTAACAAACCGCTAATAGTAGCCAATGGGTCTTTCATGCTAAGAATTTCTTCCATGCTAAAGCCTTTGTTTTTGAGGCTTTCGGAAAGACTATTGGCCCATGCAGCGATGTCACCGGGTTGAGAGGGAACTCCACGGCCGCCAGCAAAAACAATTTCGATGTCTCCCTGGTAGGCGGGTTCTTTAGCCCAACATTCCATAGCGCTCACTGGATAGCATCCAATGTTTTCTACCGAAGTACCGCAATTTTCCTCTTGATAAGCAGAAAGGTTAAGAATCAAAAGGTTTCTGCTTGTGAGGTCTTTTACTTCCCTGTTCATGCAAGTAAGCAAGGCAGTAATGGTACTATCAGAAAGCAGTGCTACCTGTCCGGAAGTCAATCCGTTTTGCGCTGCAAGTGTATCTGAAAGTTCAGTAGAAGTTGCCGCCAAATCATTTGGATTGTAGGTAAGTCCCATGCCTTCCATCAGTTGCTGAATATCGTCGGTTGATCCGGTATCTTTTAACCAGCAATCGGTAACATTTCTATCGTAGCACGGATTGGCTACTACTCTCGAATCGTTGATGTTAAATAGAACGGTGTTGCTAGCCGTCATATTAGGATCTTGATTGTCTTGAGCATTTAAATTTTGAGAAACAGGCCCTGCTACCAATTGATTATCGTTGTTGTTGACAGTAATCACAACCCTTCCATTGTCTTCTACTGCTGAGAAGTGATTAGGATCTTCGAAGTCGAAAATTACTGTGCCAGGGTTTTGATGTGTGAATAACCTTACCTCTATTTGTGTAGAGAAAGTACCATTGATATCAGCAAGATCAAGTGTGTATTCACCGCTACCAATTTTTATTCCTCTTACATCTATAAATACAGTAGCTTGAGCTGTGGATATGCCATCTCTAATTTCGTAAATGAATGAATCCTGCCCAAGGAACCCAACACTAGGGCTATAGTTAAAGGTGCCATTGCTGTTAATGGAATTAGAAGGGTTAACCAAAATTCCATCGTTGGGTTGCGTTACTACAAAAGATGAAATTCCTGTTCCGACATCATTCAACATAATATGGTTGCCTGAATTTACGGCCAATGATGTTTGAAAATCAATGGTATAGAAATCATCGTTTGCTATCAATGATTGGTTGACAGTAATTCTGACGGTAGCCTGATTAGCACTGGTCAATCCATTTCCGAATACTTCGTAGGTGAATTCATCTGTTCCGGTAAACCCTCCGTCTGGAGTGTATTCAAATGTGCCGTCATCATTAAATACTAGGTTGCCGTCGCCTGGACCACTGGCAAGTGATGCAATTAATGTAAGTGGATCATTGCCTGGGTGTAGATCATTGGCCAATACGCCTTGTAAAGGATCGCCTATTGACAATGTTACTCCCGCCACTGTGCTGTAGTTAAGGTCGTCAATAGCTACAGGGTATATATGTACATAAAAATCACCAGTGTCAACAGAAGAAAGTCCCTGTCCATCATCTACACGAACAAACAAGACATCTGTACCAGTAACTAAGTCTGAAGGACTTACTACAAAGATATTGCCCGAACCATCAATGGTGTAGTTGCCTGATCCAGGAATGCCGTTCACCGAAGCGATGGTATAGTTAAGTGGATCAAAATCGGCATCTGAGGCAAGTACCTGACCTACAGGACTGGGGGTAGTACGAAAATCGAATATGGGGAATCGAGCTCCTTTATTGCTAATGATAGGAGGTGAATTAACAGCCAGCACGTTAATAATTACAGAAGCAATATTGCTCTGGCAACCATATATATCGCGTACTCTGTATTTAAAGCTGTCTTGCCCAACAAATCCACCATTTGGTGTGTAAGTAAGTGTTCCATTGGTGTCAAGGTCAAGCGTACCAAATGTGGGGCCGGCTGTTACATCAGAAAGATCGAAAAGCAAGGTGCCATTGTTGTCATAATCATTATCAAGAATATCCAATACTATTGGAACATCCTCATCAGTAGTATAGTCATGATCGTCGTTGGCAATAGGCGCATCATTAAATCGGATAATGATTTCACCGCAACCGGCTTCGCAATTCACATGATCAATGGCTTTGTAATTAAACACTTCGTCACTGAACTCAAAGTCAGGAGCACAGAATTCTACAGCACGAGCTTCTCCATTGGTATCGTAAACGTAATTCCAACTTACCTGGTTACCACCGTTTTCAGATTCAATGTTGGTAAATACAAAATCAGGGAAGTTAGTGCCTAAATCAATGGTAATGCATTGTCCTGGGCATAAGTATTCTTCAAAGTTCGGCAAGTCTACCGATAGGTATCTTACCAGTACAGTTACAATAGCCTCATCTTGCAACGTATTGTTGCTGATGCTTTGGATGGTGTATTTAAATTGATCGATGCCTACAAAGTCGGTGGGAGGAGTGTATTCTACCCTTCCATTGGGTAGAATAGCAAGGTCACCATTGTTATCTGATTTGTTTGGGATAACACCATTGGTAGTAGAAGTAGCGATTACTTCAATGTTTGGAATGAAATTATTGTTGGTGTCAACATCAATTAAGCTGTAAAGGTCGCCATCGTTATGAATGAGGTTAATCTCTATTGGTTCGTTTTTGCTGGTTATGCCTAAATCAGGGCGGGCATATGGTGATACCAATACATTTTCTTTTTCTTCTTCGAAGTTGCAGATTGGAGTTTTAGGACTGCATCCACAACACAGGTAGGGGAGAGAGAAGTCGGCTACTACATCCAGGGGATCGCCAGTATCCGTATTGCTTACCATGATGTAAGTCCACCCGGGGGCGACACCAGCGCAGTGTTCCATGCCTGGGTTTTCGAGGTAGTAGGTGCCAAATGCGGCTGCACGGCTGTAGTAATATTCTCGTCGTTTGAAAGAATAGTAAAGGCGGTGTAGCTTGTTAAAAAACAAGGTATCTTTCAAGCTATACACTAATTTTGTAGCAATAGAGAGTGCATCTTGTAAGATGTCTTCAGCATTTAATGGCGAATCTTCGCTGTTAAGGAAATCATTCAGGAAACCACCTATAAAACATGAAACGCCTACAATGTCACCGTCGATATCAAACAATTCAATCAAGAAGTCGATTAAATCTTGAATGGCCTGTCGGTACTTGGCTTTAAAATCGTCGTATGGGAAAGCGATGATGCAGGGAGGCATGCAGTCTATAAATTCTTGAACACGGCCTCTAATTTCTATGATCACATCAGTGATGCCATCATCTTCTCCTGTGCTAAAAGTAGCATTGTCCAGAAAGATGTCGACACCGGTTAATAGGTTGTCGATGAAACAAACCCAACTGTTTCTAAAAGTGAAGTATTCTTCTTGAATGTCACCAAAACCACAATCGTAGTCAATTTCTAGCGAGGCGCTTTCTTGATCGAGGCGTAGCGATAGGACATCAAATGCCAGGTTGAAATTGGATTTCATTTGCTCTAGCTCAGCCTTTATTACGCTAGCATCTTGCCCTAAAGCTCCTTCAATGCGTAGGAAGTTATAAGGATCGGTGTTGAAGAGCAATGGGGTGGTGATGGGGGTTAATGGTGATGAAGCGGCAATGTCGTTGTTGTAATAAGCAACAGCAACTCCGCTACTGCCAGAGGCACATTTTCTAATGTTAGCATAGTTCCATGCCTGCTCAAGTGTACCTACTCCATAGGTGTTAACGTTGCTATTAATGTTGTAATAGTATGGAATAGCACGATCGCTTAATGGTCCTTTTTTCTCGCAGCTTGGTGTGATTTTTAGCATGTTGGGATTGGCTACATCGTTGATGCGTGCGAAATCAAAATGCTCTACCATTAATACTGCTCTGTTAAACAGAGAGATGACATGGTTTAGTACTCCTTCATTTTGATGAATTGGGGAAGGGATAAATACCTGTCGATAGGGGGAGGGGTGACAATCGTCGGTTGGGGTTAACTCGCCCAACATTAAATGTTTTGGGAACAGGTCGTCATCCGGACAGCATTCAGCAGCAAGATCACAGGCTACTTCTTTAAATTCTTCGTAAGCCAATGCCAGGTCTTTTACAAAATCGTAGTAGTACTGAATACCATAGTATTGATTGGCACCGGCATTAAATATGTTTTTCCAATTGTCAGCGTAGTCTTGATTGTTAATGGAAGTGAATGGATTGGTAGGGAACATGGTATTTAGCACAGGCTCAAAAGCATCGTATGCTTTCCCCAACCCTTCCATAATAAAGTAAACAGTGTCTGCGGTAAGTGCATCGCCATTGGTATCGGTAGTAAGCGCAGCAAACAATGTATCGGCATATGGGCTCAACAACTCATCGTACGTCATTGATTCAGACGTAGGAATATTCATGAATACTTTTGGAACTGCCACTTCTGGAAGTTCAAACCGCTGCTGATATAATGAGGCTGTTTGATTATTGGTTTTGGTCAACACAAAGTCCAAATCTTCTCTACTAATGAGTAGGTACCTGGTGTTAAAGGAAAGGTCTGATCCTTTTTCGTCGCATGTTTTTCCAAGGCATGAAGTTCCTTTTAATGCTTCAAAACATTCTACAAAGGCAAGTACAACGTAATCATCAAGGCTGGTAACACCTGTTTCAGCATCAAAGTCGGCAAGGGGAAGAATGTCGGCTGATGTACCACCAGCTGAATTGGGCAACAACTCAAATAAATCAACCTGCGAAGAAGGGTCGTCATCCACGCGAAAGAAAGGATTGTAGCTTACGCCAAAATCACCCATGTGATATTCACGGTAGTGGGTGAAATCGCAAGAGATGTTTTCTTCTCCTGTGTCACACACTTCACAACCACAGTCGTTGGTAATTAATAGTCCTTCGGAAGTTACTCCAGTTCCCTTACTAATGGTTACAATTCTAGTGCCATTGTCGTAGCTTACTTCTAAGCCACAAGCAATGCCAATACCAATAAGGTTGGTGCGTGTAAGTCTGCCTTGTTCGTCCAGGTATGATACTAAATCGTTCAGGTTTTGGTGTGTCAATACCTGATTGGCATCAAATTTCGGATATGAGTTGTAAATGCTTTTCATTGCTTGAAAATTTATGCGTTGCCTAACATTGAGTTGCCTAATATTATTGAGTTTTGTATCGCGTCGTCCGACTCACAATCGTGTAGTGTTCCGATCGGGTATACATTTCTTATTCTTGTAATCATGTCAATCAGATCGTTGAGTGCTGCTGATATTCGTGCAGGATCTTTGCCCTTTTTAGAGCTTTCCAACAACCATGTTTTATACTTCAATTCGAATTCACTCATTTGCTCGCAGCCAATCCAACAAACGTTCAGGAAAACATGAGCTGGAGCTTCCTTCCTCAATGTTCGATCAAAGAAATTTCGGAAATCGAGGTTGGTAAATCTCCCTTGCCAGAAAGGAAGTACTACATGTGCGATACAGATGTAAGGGTTGGTTACCGGACAATCGTTGCACTCATCATCTACATTTACTGGCAAGAAGCTGTCTTGTACTAAGGTGAATACTTGATCAATTTTGATGATGGAAATATTGCCTGTATTATCGGTTACCTCCAATAGGGTGTACTTTGCATCATTCACGCCTCCTTCAGAACCACTAATTTCAAGTTCATCACCTCGGGTAAGAATATCTTCCAGATTGTTGCCGTTGTTGTCGACTTCAATACATAGTTCTGTAGCATTGATTCCAACAATATTGGTGCTTACTGAAAACGATAATGTATCTGCATCGGTATTGGCGGCCAACAATGCTGTTTCATTTACTTTAACCAATGTATCTCCATTGGTGGTTAACAAAACATTTGCTACAGTGTAAGTTTCATATGTTCCAGTAGAAGTTTTAGTAGCCTTAACTTCCTGTCCAATGGAAAGGTCGGTCGTTAGATCGACGCCCGCAATCAAGATAGCACTGTTGAAACTGTCAATCTCTTCTATAGCGTACGATTTAGTGAATGAAAGGGTGCCAGGAGCATTGCCAGTTTCCATCACATTTTCGTTCAGCGTTTCGATAGTAGCATCCGAGAATACATCGCCATTGTACCTTGGGCGAAGGAGGGTGTGTTCAATGAGATGTAATCCTTCCCTACTGAAGAAGATGGTATTGAAAAAGGCGGCTAAATCCTGGATATACCGATCGTCTTTGCCTCCTTTAACAACAAAGGCATTTTCTCCCGTGCCATTATTTACCTGAACAATGGGAAATGTTTTGGTATACACAAATACATCTCCTGCCATAACAGTATCAGTGGCAATGTCTTCACATACAATTACTTTTGTTTCGCTTCCATCTTTAACTACCGATGCTACGGTGTAGTTCCCATCGTTGCTAATGGAGTTGGCAATGGTTATAATGTCGCCTTCATATAGTTTGCCCAATAAATCGGCATTCACTATAAAGGTATAGTTGGCTTTATCAGCGGTAAATGTATACTCTTCTGAAAAGGATAAATTGCCATCGGCTATTGAGCTTGGTATAGGGCCAACGCCAGTTTCGTCTTCTACTTCAACAATAACATTGGCACCATCAGCGGTAGCTAAAACTACAGTGTAATTACCATCATTGCCCGTTGATCCACTTACGGTAACATTTTTTGATGCAGGATTATTCAACTCATCAGCGGTGGCATCGTTGAAGTTAGTGGCTACTCCAGTACCAATAGGCCTGCAAAACTGATCGGTAAGCGTAAACGTATATTCATAGCCCGTTTCATCTTCAGGGTTACAGTCGAATATGTAGTTGTTTACATCCTTGCCACTTTCTACAATGCTGAATAGTACTTCGTGGATGACTGCTTCTCCTTTTGCCTTTGTAGTGGCTTCAGTATCGTCTTCACTGGCTTGTCCTTCATGCTTATAGGTAAGGAGTACTTCACTACCTGTTCCAAAATTGAATGGCTCGGCATACAAAGTAATGTAGAAAGAATAGGTAGGAGGGTTTACTCCCATATCAGGAACCACCTCCGATACCTCAAAATAATTGAATAACGGAGCAGAAAGGTTTTTCCTATTTGATTGTGGATTGTTGTAGTATTCATCTTTACATACTGCAATGAGTTCATCAATGGCACTTTTTACCTCATCTACAGTTGCGTAGCTATTGCTGCTAACGGCAATGGTGCCTGTATCGCATACTAGCTTGAATGTGAAGCTACTTCCAGTGTCTTCTGCAATACTTCCGTCCCTTAATTCCTCATAATCATAGGTGTTACCATCTTCATCAGTGATCACATATTTTTCGCTGCAAATGGCATTGATGATAACAATTTCAAGTGCTTCTTTGGTATCGTCTTCGCTATCGAATGTATTGCCAAGAGGATGTGTAATAAGGTTGCCACTATCTCCGATAATGGTAAATCCAAAAAGGTCGCCTGTGTTTTCTTCAATAACAACATTCGGTCCGAAGTACAATTCGCTTACTTCTCTTGCATCCACTCCCATTAAAATGGAAGCTCGTTTTTCTACTC
The DNA here is from genome assembly GCA_963669295.1 of Flavobacteriales bacterium. GTDB lineage: Bacteria > Bacteroidota > Bacteroidia > Flavobacteriales_D > CALLUQ01. Next base: position 432,319 of record OY769938.1, on the reverse strand, counting down.
CAGGCGAATTGTTGATGTGCCATAACTCGCAAGGGTCTGCATAATTGAATGCTTTGCCTCGCGTAGCACTTATTTCAGGGTAGTTGTTTAATACAGCAAGCTTGTCTTCTATTAAATCTTCAGCGGCTTTGGCTCCCGAGAGGTTGTATACCAACATGGCATAGTCGGTAAATTGCTCTGCAAATCGAGCCATGATATGATCGAGAAACTTGTTTCTACGTGTTTCGTACAGTGCTCTGCTTTCGGCAATTTCACTGAGGTCGGAAGCATGCCCATCAGGATCAACATACAATTGTTTTCCATCTGGAACAATGTTTACCAACGATTGGGTAAAGTAGGTGTGATCGATGAGCAATTTTCCATTGATCTTCTTTTCCGAGTTCATGGAAAAGAGTTCTTTGACATGGGAAACTTGCGAGAGAAAGTCGGCCAATAATTGATCGAAGAAGAGCAGAAAACCCTTCATTTGCTTGGCTTGTGCTCTTCTGTTTTCAGAGGCATTGCCAGGAAGCCCTTCTTCGCCAATTCCATAAACCAATGGAAATTCTTCTTGAATGCTGATATAGTCCTCCGGATCTCTAAATTCCCCTTTTGGGATAGGGATGTCAAGGATAGTACCGTGTAATTTTTGCTCTCTTTCTTTGTCTTCTAACGCCTCAATTAATTCTTCAACTTCTTCAATGTTGGCCTGGAAAGGAAGATCATCTTTGAAGAAAGTAATGCTGGAATCGATGGTGTTTAATCGTGGAACATAGTTTTCATCGTATGCCAAATCCAAACACCAACGCACTTCTTTAGAGGTAACAGTGCCATCTTCATTGTCTTGAGGGTCGTTGGCAATTTGAATACTGCGTACTGCTGCTACGCCTTCCACATCCATAATGATTTGGATAAGGTCGGACACACGGATTACTTTTTTGCGATCGGCCAGGGCCAACTCATCGTCATCAATGAATCCATGCTCTAGCTTAGGCCCTTCAAAAATTTGATCGGTGCGGTAGCCTTTTTCCCGCATTTCATCGAGGGAGTAGAAGTATACTGTAGGGGATAAAAATTTTGCTATCTCATGATAAATTTCTGCCAATACATTTTCTACATTGGCATCTGTTTCCAAATCAATGTCGGCACACATTAAAATGTCTTCTACCTTCAACGCCTGAAACTGGTAGAAATCTTCGCAGAGGTTCCTATTGGCATTGAGTGTGGCCTTTACCTTGTCCAGAATTTTGAATACTTTCAATACTTTCTTTTGGTAATTGCCAATAATTTCTGTGTAAATGAAATCGTTTAAATCAGCCTCAATTTGTTCGATGCCAAGGATGGGCTCTTCGTTAAACCCTACTTTCTTAGTTCCATTGAGTTCAACGTTATTGTTTTCATCAACATCGTGCGGAGAAAAGACGTAGTCGCTTGGGAATTCCCTGTATTTTAATTTGATGTTGATGGGATTGATGTGAGCCTTAATGTCGTCAATGTCTTCCCAGTCAATGTCTTCTTCATCCCATCTTGGAAACTCGATGCTTATCTTAATTACCCCACCTTCAATGTCGGGATCGGCTGGGTTTTCTTCTATCACAAAGTCAGCATCTTGAATGCTTTCATTGAGATCGCCAAGGCTTTTGCATTTGCCAAATTCCAGCAATACGTTGTGCAGTACTTTTGGCATCAACAATTCTCCACCTGCCGAGTCGTAGCTTAACGTATTGTTGGAGTCGTGGTAATAAAATTCAGGACTGTACTCATCGGCTTTGATGAGCCATGCATTTTTTACGCCCACATTTTCACAGTCAGGATCAGTGGCATCGTGAACATCTACATCGATTAATAATTTTCGGTAATCGTTGTATGTCAGTGCACAGTTGGGAAGAATTTGGCACGCGGTAAAAAAGTTCTTGATGTCAATAGCCAATTCTTCAGGATCTTGAGCAATCAAATCTTCAATGCTGTACGAAGTGCGGAAGCCAAGATCAGTCATGGCATAGCACAATACTTCCAGCATGGTAATGCCAGGATCGTGGTAGTTATGGTCAGTCCAAAGCTTACCCGCTAAATCTTGTATGCATTTTATGCCTTCTTCACGAAGAAAGTCATACCGCATACTTAACAAGTCGGGTGCTTCTTTCGATATCGTTATTGAGTCTGCCATAGTTTAATTTCTTTCTGTCGCTTTTTGCGTCATTTTTTAATCACAACAATCATGAACCGACAATGCGGTAACCGTTGAGGCTACAATATTTTCATCACAGTCACATTCTTCTCCATCGATGGGTGAAACAATATGTTCTGCTGCGCTGCCAAGAATGGATGCTCCGGTATTGGCTTCTGCTTCATCTACATCAAAAAGGGTGATGGTATTGCCTTCATCATCAACACTTGAAATGAGGTTGCCAGCAACATCAAAATTGAAGGTGACTACGATTTCGTCGCTATCATCTTTTATTCCAATAATTTCTTCATCAGCATTTTTATTAAACTGGTGTCCTTCGGGGAGATCGCTTTCAGGAGTTATTGGTGTAGTGTATTTGAATTCGCTGTCGGGATTAACAATGTGGTTGATTTTGAAGCAAGTCACGTAATCTACATACTCGCGTTCTTCTACAAAGTTCAAAATCACTGATTGATGGACATTACCACCAAAAGAGATATCGGTATCTGAATCAAACGCCCAGGGCGATAAAAATTCAATGATGTCGTTATTCAACTCCGTACTATAAACTCCCGCATCGTACTGGTCGTGAAAGTTGACATTGAAGTTGGCTTGTATTTCTTCGTAGATGGGATTCTTGATATGCAGTGTACCATCTTCTACACTTACACATGGAGGTGCAATTTTCTCTAAAAAGGCCTCTACATTTTGAAGTGTGGTAATGCTTGTTTTGGGTTTTAGTGGATCAACCGCATTTTGGTTTTTCACCTTTGAAACCAATACAAGGCTTACATGCCCTGGAGCTAGTTCCGAATAATTTTCGGAAGTACCCAGAAAGCGGGTGTGGTTTAAGCATTTCACTCTATAAATAGAGGGGTATTCTTCTAAAACGATCTTTTCGTAATCGGCAATAGTAATAGCACGTTGCTTATGTCGTAACCGTTCACTTACTCTTACATAATACTCATCGCTTTCTTCTGCAATTTTCCCATTGAATGAAGCAAAGGGTTGTGTTACACTTTTGATGGAAGAGTCGCTTACTTTGAGTTTAGCAATGCTCTCTGCCACCAGCGGATCAGCAAGATGATTTGAGTCATTGTTGTTATCAGCAAAGGTGGCTATTACCGCTTGTGTTTTAATGTCGATCATGTCCGACACGCCATCCACATCTCCTTCTTGATCAATGCTTACTTTTAACCAGTGTAAGTTTTTGGTAAAAGCAGTATTGGTGTTGGAAATGGTTTTAGGAATGTTCAATGAAACTACTCCCGATGTCAATAAATTATTGGTAGAATCAGACAGCACCTCTTGTTCACTAAATTCTTCCCAGCCCTCATCGGTTAGGTAGCTCCACGATACTGTTTGCTCTAACGAATCGGGTTGCGTACTTCCTTCAGAAACTTGTAATAGCATGGAGAGGCTTGATGGAGGATCAAGGTCTTTCAAGCCAATGTATAAAGCTCCTGCATTGTCGTATTGCGGTAAAAAGTCAACGGTTTCCGCTGCTGTTTCAATTTCAATAGCACCAAATGGGTGTACGTGAAAGTATTGCTCTATCGTATTGGTTTCACTGCCGGTTTCAGAGGCATCGAGGTAAAGCGTTTCTTTTGAAATATAGTCTAACGAAACTGCTGAAATTTGTGGAGTATAAGGTTCTTTGGGTAGCCCATCAAAACCAGTTTCGTCGGTAACAGCTTTCAGTACAGCGGTGGTATAAACCGATTGATAATCTTTATGTCCAAAGTCGATGTCGTTCAATTGCAACCGGATGAATCCTTTGGTGGTGGCAGTGTCAAAATTGTCCACCTCTTTCATTTCCACATCTCTTTCCACGCCACCTAAAGCAGCAAGGTTGCTGAAGCTAATGGTGTGTTGTGGATTAAGGGTTCCTGTTCCACCAGTTCCGTCGGTGCTGAACAACATAGCATCATCGTCGAGTGTTACCCATTGTTTTTTATCTAAAATGCTTACATCGGCAGTAAACGCATCATTTCCTTTTTGCTTACCTGTTGGCACTCCACTGTGCTCATTGAATGCTTCATAGTAGTCGTCGAAACCATTGGCATCTTCAGGAAGTCCGTGCCAGGTAAGGTTAACGTCTAAGGTGTCCAGGTGTTTCTGGAATACTTCGGTGCTGCCGATGAAGAAGTTAGAACCGTTAACGGGTCTGTTACTAAAAGGGTTGTATACTTTGGTAGGATCGAGTTGCGATTGATCGTTTTGCAATATCAATGTTTGTATGCCTTCTACACAAACTTCTATATCGGCTTTAATGAGCTTGAGGTTCTTAAATTCCTTATAAGCATACGGATCGTGCAAATGCCCTGTGTTTAAGGTAACTTTTGCTACTGGCCATTTGGTATCGATAGGGTCGCCCAATACTTCTTCGTTATAGGCTACAATTGCCTCCTGGTTTTCAGTAATGGTGCGAACAATGGTAAGGGTATTGTCTACCAATGTTGTTTCACTTTCTACCTTGGCTGTATCGCCAAATCGGAAGGTATAGAGCATGTCGTTGGTTTTGTCTTGTCCAAAACCAAATACCAGGCTTTGCACCTGAGCCAAGTTGGTATATCCACCAACAGGGCGTTCGCTGATGATGCGGTTTGCTACGAGGAGCCCAACACCTGGGTCATCAATTTGATCGCCATAACCTGTGGTAGGGTCATCTTGTACTGTTCCGGCAATGTCTTCTGCAGTAGTGGTAGGGTCGTTAAGAAATGCAATGGCTGCTGCTTCGGCTTCTGCCTGGCTTACCAATGTACCGGTAAGGCCTTGAGTTACATCTTCTGATTGCCCAATCCATTCGGTTTCACCGCTAAATTCTACTCCAAAAATATGGCTGATGGTGCTTAGTGTTTCTGCTATTTCATCATCGGCATTGTCAAATTCCAATGTAATGGTTACGGTTCTTCTTCCTTCACCAAGGAAAAGGATAGGTGAGGCAAATGCAAAACCGATTTCTGCTTCATCGCGTGAAGTGTTGCCAAAGGTCTTCCAGCTTTTGTCGTCGGTTTCAATTTCGGCACCTTTGCCATCGGCCGAGTTGGCAGTGGGGGAGGCATATAGGCGATAGCTTTCGTTGTTGATGGTATTGCTTAAGATACGCAATGCCTTTAGTTCACTGATTTGTGCTTTGTTAACCGCAATTTCTCTATCGGTTTCATAAATCAATTCTACCCCAGTATCGTCTTTGCCAGCAGTAAGCTTGGTGCCCTTGGTGATTTTATGTGCTTCTTCTACGTGCTTGGCCAATTCCATGATCACCACCACTTGATCGGGAACGGCTGCTTGTGCTTCCATTTCCAATACTTCGCGGTAGAAAAAATCGAGGTGCCGTTCGGTAAGGGTATTGAGGTCGTTTTGTGCGTATTGAAAAAGTTTTAAGAAGGCAAAGAAGAGGGCAAAATGTGCTTTTTCTTTTTCTTCTTTTAAAGCAATGTATTGATCAAAGGCAGCAGCTTCATCGTAACCTTCTTTTTCGCGATTGGTACTTTCTAAAAAGCTTTTCAAATCATCGTCGGCCGCGAAGAAGTCTTCCCAATTACCATCGGCAGTACATTTTATATCGCCAAAGCCATCTTCAATGCCCGCATAGTATTGAATTTCTGAGGCGTATTTTTGCGCAAATTCAATCAGGTCTTTCATGTTGCGCTCATCCACTGCCACGTAGTCGGGCAATAGCGCTTTTAAAAGTCGTTGATCCTGGCTGGTGCCTCCCCTTGAAAGAGGGTTTTTATATGTGCAAGTTTCATCGCTCATGTCGACACGTTTGTTGCTTCAGTTTCATAAAATGGGAACACCAAATTGGTTCTTGAGTTAGTGGCAATAATGGTGTACTCGGTAATTAATGTTACAGTACCATTGGCAGCATCTTGCTGCAATACCATATTATCTACATTTATTCTTGGCTCGTGAAAAAGTATGGCTCTTTTAATTCTGTTTTTAATGATGTTGGCGGTGGTAACATCCAGTGGTTCGAACACCATGTCTTCTACATTGGCTCCAAAATCATGACGCATGATGCGTTCACCTTTTATGGTGCTCAAAAGAATTTGCAGACTTTCTTTGATGTCTTTTTCACCACTTACCAATTCGGCTTCGTTGCCCCCGCGATTGAATTGAACGGGGAAGGCCCAGCCTCTTCCAAAGAAGGTGTTATTGGTATCTTCTATTTCGTTGTTTGCCATATCTATCCTATCATTACTGTTGGTTCGCCTACCGCTGCTGAAGCCCCACAAATGCATGTGTCTCCAACCCGGATGGCGGGTTTGTTGCCAATGAGCACCGTAGTGCTGCCCATGGGGAAGGGGCTCGCTGTGGGTTGATGCCCTTGCGGTGGAAGCGAACACACATGGTTGTCGCCAGCTACACAGGCCGGCATTCCACCAATGAGTACGGTGGGCTCACCAGGCCCCAGTATGGTGCCTCCATGGTTGGTTGTATCTAATATTCTTGCCGCTGCTGGCATGCGCTAATGATTTAATTAATTGCTACAATCGACCCACTAATGGCCGTTTGTCCACTGCTGGATATTTCTGCCCCTCCATTGCCTTCGCCTTTAAACTGACTGTTGGCAGAATTGGTGATGTTCATGCCTTCTACATTCACATCACCAGAAGAGGTGGTGATGTTGATGTCGCCTGAACTTTCTATGGTGATGCCGTCGGATGTCATTTCAATTTTGTTGCTGTTTTCATCTTCCATTACAATCGATCCTTCGTCGTCGCTCAGCGTTATGATGTTGCCATTGGGAGTTTCTACCGTAATGCTTTTCAAATCGTCGTTAAAAATGACTTTCAATTCTTCGCGGGTGATGATGCCCTTTTCGAAATTGTCTTCCTCTGCAGGAATGGGAGAAGGTTTGGCACTGCTGTGTACCATGCCCAGTATGATGGGGTCGCGAGGGTCGTCGTTCACAAACCCAACAATTACCTCATCTTCTACTTCAGGTCGAAACAATACCCCCCTGCTATCGCCAGCATCTAACGATACCATGCGCGCCCATACGCCTTCATCCTCATTGTTGATGATAGGGATGCGAACCTTTATTCGGTCTTCACCGTCAGGGTCTTCATGGATGTTGGTCACTATTCCATTTTGCAATCCACTGATGGCTGGCAACAAGGCTCCAGAAGGTTTTTCATTGATATCGTCGTACAAGCAAGCAAACCATTTTTGATCCAGTCCAAATTCGATGTGGGTATACCAATTGGTGGTAGAAGTCATTTCATGTAAAATGCCTGATACAAAGGCGGTGCCGTTAAAACGATCGCCCATGCCTCCAAGGTCAATCAACATGCCTGGCTTGATGCCGTGATAGCCTTGGATTTTAACGCGTCCTTTGATTTTCGACATGCGGCTGCGCAAGAATTTGGCGTCGGACCATGCTTGTAATTCCTGATCGGATACCCGACCTGAATGCTGCAAAGGGAATTCTTCTAAATCGATGACCTTCGACAAGTCGTCTACCGTAAAGTTGCCTTGTTCGGTAATGCCGGGGTCGGCTCCTTCCGATTCGAGTACTTCCTGGTTGGTGAAGTCCCACGATTTACTTTTGATGGCGCTGTACTGATCGCGGGCATCCATGGCGGCTTCGAATTCAAAAATGTTGTCGCCATAAAATAGTTCCAATTCAGTGTCTTGCCCAAAATCTGGGGCTGTAATGGTTACCTTGCCATCATCTACAAACACAAGTTTGCCATTTACTTCTGCACGTGATACAATAAAGTCCCAATCGCTGGTGAAATACTGCACTAACTCTGGATGTTCTACTTCAGTAGCTTCCACATCGGGCTCTACATCGTATTCGCCCATTATTTCTTCAATGGCATCACTGTCGGTCGTATCTTCCCAGTACTTGTTTTTACGACCAATGGTCATTTTTACACTGATGTCTTTCAGCTCTACTTCCAACATGGAAACACTTCCTTGCAAGCTTTTGATACAGTGTTTGATGACGATGCCTTTGAAGATGGTGTCTTCCTGGCTGGAATAGCCTCCTTTTACTTCGATTTCTTTGCCGGGAACAAATACATCACCAGCACTAATTTCGAAATCTTGTTTGGAGCCTTCACCATCTTGAATGAGCAATGTGGCAGATGGGATTCGATTGACAGATTTTACAATGGATATCCCCAAAACGCCAACGCTTCCCTCCACCTCAGTTCCATCTGAAAAGAGGGTAAAGGTGGGTAAGTCAGGGCTGGCCTGGGTTGGTATTACTCTACTGTCTGCCATTGTATTTTATTACTGCTATTTAAGAATTGCTTGTGCCAGTCACATTTTTATCTATAGGTGGGAAATAAAGCTTCTCACCCGAACTAAGTTTTCTGAAGTTTTTCAATTTGTTTACCCGGGCAATTTCGAGGTAAAGCGATTCTTGGCCATAGTATTTTTGCGCCAGCAGAGGTAAGGTGTCGCCTTCCTTTACCGTAATGATTCTAGTAAGGTCAGGTGATTTTTTCTTGGCCTCAGCTTCAGCTGTAACCGGATCAGTGTTTTTACTAAAGGTGGCGCTTACCGTGGCTCGTATTGGAAGTCCACTTGAATTAAATAATTTATAGGTAATGTTTGCAGTATGCATGTACCCTATAAATTCAAGCTTGCCCCAATTGACTTTGATTTGCCGTGGTTGATGAACTTCGCCATCGTATTTCCACGCTACTCCTAAAAAGGCATCGATTGCATCTACCACATCCCGTTGTCCTGGGTCTCCCGATTCTTCAATGACTTTACCAATTTCAGTATGGTCGCCAGAAACGGCAGGCTTAGCTCCTTCAGAAATGGAGGCTCCTGTCGCATCAAACAAAAACTCAAGCGAAAGTGTTTCTGCTGTCATTCCCCTAAAAATACTTCTAGGGGCCGGTTGATTATCGGTTTTAACTTCAGCAAACGTTGCTTTTAACGATTGACTAAAACTGGTGGGATTGTATAAAACGGAAACACTTGATATTTCAGAATCATTGTCTGGAGCTTCCAAGGCCGTGATGACCATCTTTTCCAGCCCACCCTTTATCGTTAATAAGTCAGCTAATCCCATTATCGCTCGTTTTTATTTTTGATCATTGCCATGACCTGGTCTACACTGGCCTGGATTTGCTTTACCGCTTCCATATCAGCACTTCCAGCTTCATCGTCTTCGCCACTGGAAGTGGAGGAGTCAACAAAAGCCTGAATCACTAATTCTCTAACTTCAATTGGCATAGTGCAATGATTTAAGTTAAATCGGTAACAAATCTGTTGGATCCAATCGTTTGAAGTACTGGTAGGAAAGTTCTACCGAGTCTACCACAATCGAATTATCTTGTGCATTGATACCTGAGATATCCCATTTTACAGGGTAGGCTTGTATAAAGCTCCAGCCCTGTATTGGGATGTGTAACGAGTTCAATAGCACCAGGGTCATGTCAAATGGCTGAAAGGTGAAACTTTCGGTAGCATCTTTATACCAGCGCATCATCGATGAGCCGATTAGCATTCCACGTTTAAGTGTAATGTTCGAGTAGGAAACGGGCTGAGGAAGCCGGTGAGCAAATCGATTTTCACCGCCCTCCTGATAAGTCTCCGTTGATATGTTAGCACTGATTCCCGAAACCTCCTGGAACCCAATGTCTGGGATTCCAGGGTATTTCAAGAGAATGCTGGGGTCGAATATTACAATGAAGTGAAACCCAACCGGTGGATAAAACAATGCCATACTAAACGACTAAAGGTTAGGCGAATTCAACAGATAATCCTTCGTGCTGTAACTCGATGGTTTCCACAGCAACTTCGTTTCCTGTTGAGTTCAAAGAAGGACCTTCTACTTTAGATGGCCATGCGTCTTTTACTTTCCATACCGTAATAGGAGCATGATCTTCGTTCAACAAGCTAATGGTCAAGTCTCTTCTGTCGATGGTATTCAATTTAACGGTGTTCAACCATTGGAAGAACTCATTGTCGGCTTTGAACATACCGCGCTTTAAAGAGATTGGCGAGTATTGAGGAATACCTGGCATTTTGGTTACCTGATATTCAGTAGTATGACCTTCTCGGTAATCGATTGGTTGAAGCTCAACGGTTAATCCTGATACTTCGGTAAAACCGATTCTTGTTCCACCCCATTCTACTTGAAAATGAAATGCCGAAACTGGATAATTGATAGCCATAATTGTATGTTTTTAAATTGTTATTTACTGATTTGATTAAATGGTTTGATTATGATTCTTGCAATTTGTGAGAGAACTTCAAGATGATGAATTCAGCTGGGCGAACTGCTGCCAGTCCAATTTCAACATTCATTCTTCCTTCTAAGATGTCTTGAGCAGTCATGGTAACACCCAATCCTACATTCACGAAGAATGCATCTTCGGGCTTAGCACCTGCTAAAGCTCCTTCTCTCCACAATCCTGACAAGAAGTTTTCGATCATGGTTTTTACTCTTAACCAGGTATTGGCATCGTTGGGTTCGAATACCACAAATTCGGTGGCTTTTTTCACTGATTCTTCAATGAAGATGAACAACCTTCTTACTGGTACATAACGCCATTCGTTATCGTTACCTGCCAATGTTCGAGCTCCCCAAACCAAAATGCCTTTTCCAGTAAATGAGCGAATGGCATTGATTGATTTTCCAGAGGTAGCATCAATATTTAATCCTTCTTGATCTTCGTTGGTTACTTTAGATGATAATCCTGAAACAGCTTTTACACTAGTGTTTGCTGGAGCTTTCCATACCCCTCTGTCGCTGTCTACTTTGGCATAAATACCGGCCATTGCTCCCGATGGGTGCATGTCTACAGTTAGTTCGGCCAATTTAGCGATGAGCTCTCTGTACATAGCCGGATCAGCTGCTTTGATGGCAGTAAGCGAGCTGCCTTCTTGTGAGCCACTGCCGCCAGTTGCTGAGTCATCGGTATGGGTGATGGTAAGATTATCTTCACTATAACCAAAAGGCAATGTGGTTTTTAACTTGGGATAATAAACGGCACCATATTTTAAATAGTCAGATCCAATGCTATCTCTAAATAATACAGCATCGGCTGAAGGATCAAGGTTATCATTTTTTACATCCATGATAACAAAGCGATCTTGCAGCTTGTTACAATGTGCCAATGCAGCATCGTACACACCACCATAAGCGGCTGCACCAAGGTCATCTTCATCTGGGAATACCAATAATGTTGGCTCATCTACTTTTTCAAGTAAGTTGATGCCATCTTTTAAGTCTTGAGGCACTACTGCAGCAACGGCACCAGTAGCATCCTGGTCGTTGGTTCCCATGGATAAGATATAGCAAGGGCCACCACCGTTTTCGTAGAACATTTTCACACTGTAGTACATTTTAAAATCAGAAGGGGTACCCATAGTGGCAGAGATAGATCTGCTTACTACACCCGTGGTTGGGTCGGTAGTGTCGTCTACTGTTACTGTAATGTTATTTGACTCATCGAATGGACCTCCGAAGATTTCTTCGTATTCCAACATCGAAGTAATTCTGGTTGCAACATCAAAAAGACTTTCGCCATCTTTTGATGCTTTTTCGGTGTATCCAATGAAAGCTGGAATTGCCGTCTCTACTGCTGCAATTGAAGCAGGCAAAGTAGAAATCTCTTGTATATATACACCGGGCGTTTTAAATGTTGTTGCCATGATTTATTGTTTTAGTTTGATTTTTAGCTTTTTAATTCGACTTATTGTGTTTTATGATTCTTGAATCTTGTGCATGAACTTCAGAACGATGAATTCAGCTGGACGAACTGCTGCCAGTCCGATTTCAACAATCATTCTTCCTTCCAGTATATCTTGAGCGGTCATGGTTACTCCCAAACCGATGTTCACGAAATAAGCTTCTTCGGGCTTAGCACCTGCCAGGGCTCCTTCTTTCCATAACCCGGAAAGGAAGTTTTCGATCATGGTTTTCACCCTTAACCAGGTATTGGCATCGTTGGGTTCAAACACCACAAACTCAGTAGCTTTCTTCACCGATTCTTCAATGAAGATGTAAAGCCTACGCACTGGCACATAACGCCATTCGTTGTCGTTGCCAGCCAGTGTTCTTGCGCCCCAAACCAGGGTGCCTTTACCCGCAAAGGTGCGGATGGCATTGATCGACTTGCCAGAAGTGGCATCAATGTTCAGGCTTTCTTGCTCTTCAGCAGTTACCATAACATTAGGTGCTACGATGTTCTTTACACTTACATTTGCAGGTGCTTTCCATACGCCACGGTCGGTATCAACACGAGCGTAAATGCCTGCCATAGTGCCTGAAGGGTAAAGCTTTACTTTGTAACGCTCTAACTCAGTGGTAATGGCATTGTAAAGTAAGGTGTTAGGGCTGTTCGCAAAATCACCACCTTCAAGGAAACCATCACCAGTAATGAGTACTTTGTTACTACCAGCATTATTGGTATTGAAATCAAGTGTGAAGTCAATGGAGTTTCCAGAAGGCCCTACCGTACCGTAGGTAATAATGATGTCGTAAAGGCCACTTTTTTCTACTGTGTAAGTAGCACCTGTAGCGCCATCCATAGCATCGAACAAGGAGTCGCGATTGGCTGTTTTATTGCCAGTTGCACTCCACTCAATGCCTTCGGTATAAACATCACCATCGATGGTAATGGTAGCGCCAGTACCGGCTAGCGATGCAGCAGCGTTGATGGTAATGGTTCCTGTTGCTGCAGCTTGCGCTTCACCATTTAAAATGGTATCAAGCGAGTGATCGGTTTCGGTATAAAGGTTTACACCTGTACCAGTACGATTATCAGCAATTGTTACATCAGTGTTTTCGTAATTGGTAACAATGGCCGTTTTTAAAGAAGGGTAGTAGGCACCACCATACTTCAAGTAATCCAGGCTTACATTGTTGTCTCTAAAATCGTCGCCATCTTGTTTTACCGTATTGTTGGCAACTTCTTTCACATCAAGAATGGCAAAACGATCTTGTAATTTGTTACACTGAGCCAGCATGGCATCGTACAACGATCTGCGTGGTGAATCTCCCAGTGAAATGGCTTCAGGAATGACCAGGAGTGTGGGTTCATCCTCTTCTTCCAGCTTGTCCAATCCAGTATCCAATGCTGCATCGTCAATGGTCCATGGATAGTCGGTATAAGCACCAACGGAAACGATGTAGCAAGGACCACCACCATTTTCAAAGAACATTTGTACATGGTAGTACAGTACATAAGGCGATACCCTATTAGCATTCAGGGGATCCATGTAATCTTCTAATGTAGGAGATACCGTAATGGTGGTATTTGCTATTGTGTCGCCCTCACCGCTAAGGGTAACTGTAAATTTTTCATCGTAAGGCCCACCAAATATTTCCTCGTATTCGAGGAGCGAGGTAATACGGATCGGCTTATTGGTGACCGGGTCTCCGTTGTCCGAAGCGGTTTCCGTATATCCTACAAATGCCGGTATAGCGGTTTCAACCGGAGCAATGGAGGCAGGCAGTTTGCTAATTTCCTGGATGTACACCCCAGGAGTTTTGAAAGAAGTTGCCATATTTATTTGTTTTAGTTAATTAGTATTTGCGTTTTATCTATATGTATATATATACCTCCGAAGTATCGGTTGTTACACCTTTTAAAGGAGGGTTGGGTAAATTCTTGATGACTGTTGTTTGAGGAGGATTTGGTGGTGGCGGTGGTTCCGCCTTAGTTAAGTTCAACCCTAACTTTGGTGATTCATAATAAGGAATCAATTGGTCGGAAGTAAATACTACCGTATCAAATCCATCTACTGCTATGTTGGGGTCAGGCTCTGTTCCTTTGGTAAAAGTATTATCCTCATAAGGATTGCTCGGATTTGAACCGTCGTTGCTTGTATCCGTTAATCCCAGGTCGTAAGCATCCAAATCGATGTTGCCACTTTTGTTAACAATGAAATATTTCCAGGTGGTTTCCTTCCGCACAAAACGCATGTCGAAAGCTTCTGCATTGCTGTATAAGTCTTCGGCAGCATAGTTTAAGGTGAGCAATCCAAATACGTTTTTAGTATACAGATCCTCGTCAACATATACCAACTCTTCTTCTGATTGGCCTGGATTGCCATCGGCTTCAAAGGTGTACAACCCTTTTGGACGTTCATTAAAATCAACCGATTGCCGGTAAATACCCCCTGGATCTGCTTCAACAGCATAGGGTGGGTTAATAGGATCACCTTCGGTATCTTTAAGTACTGAAATGGCCAGCCCGTCTTCGTTCTTTACAGTAAGGGTGGCACTGTCGCCTGTATCTTCCAAATCAAAGGGAAACCGGTACGTAAATACCGGACCTTCTAAATGATCGATGTATCCAAAATCCAAATCACCATCGGTAGCACCGTTAGTAAAGTGCAATACATTTTTACCATTATAGGTTTTGCTGCCCGCAGTAAAATCGGTAAAGTTGAGGAACTCTACATTATTGGTGTTTCTGAGGTATAGGGCAAAAGTAAATGTTACATCTCCATTGAGGTTTACAAACGGATTGTCGTCATCATCTACTCTGTACAATACCACAATGCCAGTAGAGGTAGTTCTGAAGTGCATTCTACCATCCTTAAACAATTGAGCACATTCTTTGGTAGGTACAATTTCAATGTCGTTGCTTACCTCATCTTCATAGAAGTTGTGCTTTACATCAACCGTAAATAATATTTTGAACGACCTGGTCATATTAGCATTCGATGTCTATAGTAGTGATCAATCCTCTTGGGCTCTCCAACGATCGTTTCTCCTGGAACTTGATTAACCGTATGCGGTATAAAATGGAAGGGAGGTACTTGGCGCCTACTACTGTCCAAAAGTTGTATAACTGCTCGAACGAGTACGAATAAAGTTCGATGACCATTTTTTGAATGGTCGGATCTGTTTCGGCAAGTAAAGGAGAGTTGTCGTTGGTAAATACATTCTTGCCCTGGAAAAAGCTAATGATGTACGACAACTGTTTTAACCCTTCCTTATAATCTTCTCCCACTTCCGCACCGTTAGCTCCTTCTGCATTCGAGAAGTTGGCTGTAACCAATACGTACAAATTGAGTTTTACTTCGGGGTTGTAATGTTCGGTTTGGCCGTTCTCATTTTTAAACGCTGTGCGTTGTTCTTTAAATACTCGCTCTTCTTCAATGTTAATGAGCGAAAGTCCAATGTGATCGTTGGGAATGGCCCAGCCTCCATTTTCAGTGGCTACATTAGTGAGCACTACTTTGTCGCCTACCATCCCATTTCTCACTTCGAGGTAGGCATTCATTTCTTTGGCCAGAAAGTCTAGTGCTGTATGTAGCATAGTTGGTGTTTAAGTAGTTTGGTTTTTAGTGGTTGTGTTTTACTTGTACTGTGCTTTATCATAAGCTTCCAGCATAAATACTACACGTCTAAAAGTTCATCAATAACTTTTAGGATCATAAAAATTGAACATTCTTACCAATAAAGAAAGGACAGTTTGATCACTGAATTTATACTGGAAATGAAATGGCACTTTTGTTAAATGCTTGTTTGTGAGGTGGTTGTGTGTGTATTTGTTAGGCGCAATTCACAGGGTAGTATTTTTGCCACACTCTTTTTTTCAAAATGATTGGTTATTTTCAGCCTGCAAGTTTGAGAGGAGTGACACAAAAAAATTGTGTGGCTGTTCACAGAAAATATACTGTTCAAAAAAACGTTTATACTATAGGTGCATTTTGTGCAGTGGAACAATTGAGATTATGAAAAAGTATTTCCAGGATATGCCCATAAAGGAATCGGTGATTTCGGTATTTGGGTCGGGCAACTCCATCAATAATATGCCATCATCGGAGGTGGAACAAATTAAGCAGCATTCGTTTATGATTACCATGAATTATGCGCCCATTAAATTGGTAGGGCATGTTAACATGTGGTCGGATAAAAAGGTGAGTACCTGGCTCAACGATTTTTACGCTAAAAGAGATAAGAACAATATCTTTTTGGCGCGCGAACGTGCCTTTCGAAACTCCAACCTTCCTTTGTATGGAAAGGTGGATTACTGGTTTGATGAGAAGCGAGAAAAATTGGGAGGCAACTATACCATCGTGTGGTTGCTACAATTGTTGGAAAAATACTTTCCTCAAAAAAAGGTATTGGTGTTTGGCTTAGACATGCAGGTAATCGACAATAAACGCTCTAAGTGGTACGACGATCATACCGATTACGATCGTGCCAAGCGGGGCAATGTTCGTATCGAACGAAAGTTAAACCTTTGTGCCAACCAAATGGACCGTTACCTCAGGAATAAGGAGATGTTCATCAACTGCACAAAAGACAGCATGTACGAAGGGTTTACCAAAAGCACCTGGCAAACAATTATTGGGTAATTCTTTTCAGAACACCCGCAATCCATTATCTTTGAAATTAGAGGAAGAGCGGCACACTGCCTGTTGCTTGTTTTAACACCGGGGAAGATCCCAGGAAACGAGCAATACTTCTTGTAACTTCAGTTGCATGCCCCGGTGAATTGGATTGGTCCAAGGCATGCAACAAATATTTCTCCATTTATTTATTGCAGCGTTGGCATTAACTTGATTAAATGCATTGCTATGAATGTTAGAACATTTGATTTGGAGCGCATCCAGTCGCTTTACGAGAACACGGTGGATTACAACTTAACCGAAAGTGGGTTTCACCCTTTTCAATTGAAAGAATTATTAACCAACCAGCAACTGGAAGAATTATCGGGCTTAGTGCTTGGGTATGGGCAAACCAATGGTGCCATCCCTCTACGAGAACGTATTGCTGCGTTGTACCCCGATTACCATGCCGAAAATGTATTGGTGACCAACGGTTCGGCAGAAGCTAATTTTGTAGCCGCACACACCTTACTTAAAAAAGGAGATGAGGTCATTATAATGGTACCCAACTACATGCAGCTGTGGGGCATTGTAGAAGAAATGGGGTGTATTCCCAAAGCATTTCATTTGCGTGAAGAAAACAATTGGCAACCCGATTTAGAAGAGTTGAAAAGCATGGTGAATAAAAACACAGCCATGATTGCTGTGTGCAATCCCAATAACCCTACCGGTTATGTGCTTACCCCTCAAGAAATGGAAACCATGGTGGCCATTGCCGCTGAAGTAGATGCATGGCTGTATGCCGATGAGATTTATCGCGGTGCTGAATTAAATTACCAGGAAACGCCAAGCTTTGCGGGCATGTACAACAAGGTGATGGTAAATGGAGGACTTTCGAAATCGTATGCCTTACCAGGGTTGAGACTTGGGTGGCTTACAGGGCCGGAAGCCATTACCAACAATGCTTGGGCCTATCACGATTATACTTCCATATCATCAGGCATCATCAGCCAGTACGTGGCGGAAATAGCACTTTCGCCTACAGTAAGGGCAGGCATTTTAAAACGCAATAGAGATATGCTCAACGAAAACCTTCAGTACATTCAACAGTGGGTGAATCAACATGGCAACATGTTTAGCTTTATTCCTCCTATGGCTGGGGGCATGGCTTTTATGGGGTATCAACTGCCCATCAACTCAACCGAATTATCGCATTGGTTGCGAGAGCAAGAAAGCGTTTTTATTGTTCCTGGCGATTGTTATGGGATGGATCACTATATTCGAATAGGAATTGGATCGGAGAAAAATTATTTGCTCGAAGGACTCCACAAAATGAGCCATGCCATTACCGCAAGGTTTAATTCCACTAACTAATGCATTATGAACAATTTATTCAATGAAATACAACAGGCCGAACAGCGCATTCGGCCTTATATTTTAACCACCCCCATGTATCCTTCCAACTACCTCAGTAGCATGAACGGTGGACAGGTGTATTTTAAGTTGGAAAGCGAACAGTATACGGGCTCTTTTAAAGCACGGGGGGCACTTAATAAAGTACTGGCTACGCCGGCTGAAGAGAAAGCCAAAGGATTGATTACCGCCTCTACTGGCAATCATGCCCTGGGATTTGCCCGTGCCCTTTCCATTACCAAAGATCAGGGCACCATTTACCTGCCAGAAAATGCCATTGCTTCCAAAGTGGAGGCGTTGGGGCATTACCAGGTAGCATTGAAGCACTACGGCTCCAACAGCCTGGAAACCGAAGTGCATGCCCGGCAAATTGCTACCGACGAAAATAAAGTATGGGTATCGCCCTACAACGATCCATTGATTGTGGCTGGGCAAGGTACCATTGGAGTAGAAATTACCTCGCAGTTGGAAAAGGTGGATTACGTGTTGGCATGTGTAGGTGGTGGTGGCATGATTTCGGGTGTGGCCACATGGCTCAAGCAACAAAGCCCTGCCACAAAAGTAATCGGTTGTCTTCCCGAGCATTCGCCAGAAATGTATTTGAGTGTACAAAAAGGGGAAGTGGTGATGTTGGATGAGTTCAAAGAAACACTGTCAGATGGGTCGGCCGGAGGGTTGGAAGAAGACTCGATTACCTTCCCAATTTGCCAACAAACGGTAGACGATTATATCCTGGTATCGGAAACAGAAATTGCGCATGCCATCTGCTGGATGGTAGACAAGCACCATAAAATAATTGAAGGGGCTGCTGCCGTGGCAGTGGCTTCTTTCCTCAAACATGCTGAGCGCTTTAAAGGAAGCAATGTGGTGATTATCATTTGCGGTTGTAATATTCCTACGCCATTGTTAAAAACACTGCTCGATGAAACTGCTGGATAAACCTGTCATTGAACACATTATTGCTGCAATACCCAACGAGGAATTGCTGGCTTGTATAGCACAAGCCTTTGTAGCTTATTCTAACGGTTCAGCCACGGTGCCGCCTGTGGGCTACCTAAAGTTAGCTGCCCCTGGTGATGTGCACATCAAATACGGGCACATCAAAAACGATCCCTATTACGTGATTAAAATTGCTTCGGGGTTTTACAACAATCCTGCATTGGGGCTTCCTTCCAGCAATGGAATGATGTTGGTGTTTAATGCAACAACAGGAGCGCCAGAATGTTTGCTGCAAGATGAAGGGTATCTGACCGATTTACGCACAGCACTTGCCGGTGCCATTGCGGCCAAACACATGGCACCTCCGGTAAAACAAATTGGTATTTTAGGCACCGGCATTCAGGCGCGCTTGCAACTGCAGTGGCTAAAAGCAGTAACACCCTGTCGTAAGGTGTTGGTATACGGACGCACGAAAGAAAAAGCACTGGAATACCAACAAGCAATGAATCGTAAAGGTTTTGAAGTGTGCATAGCCAACAGCGTTCAGGAGGTAGCACAGCAATGCAACCTCATTGTTACCACCACTCCTTCGAACCAACCGCTGATTGCTGCTGCCGATGTGCAGCCCGGAACACACATTACTGCCATGGGAGCCGATGCGGAAGGCAAGCAAGAGCTGGAAGCATCGTTACTGCTAAAGGCTACCGTGGTTTGCGATAGCATCCAGCAATGTGTAGACCATGGAGAGGCATGCCATGCCGTAAAAGCAGGAATGGCACCCGAACAATTGTTGGAAATGGGCGATGTTATTGAACAAGGATTGAACCGTACAGATAACATGATTACCATTGCTGACCTTACCGGAATTGCTACGCAAGACATCAAGATTGCAGCACTTACTTTACATCATGCCGATTGATGCTGTGTAATGCGATGCTCTTTAGCGTACCCTTGTGGCGTGTAATTGGTAATGGCCTTGAACTGTCGGTTGAAGTTCGAAATGTTGTTGTACCCACATTGATAGGCAATTTCCGACACGGTATACCGTTCGCTCAACAACAGCTTACACGCCCCTCCAATACGTACTTCGTTTAAAAATTGCGAAAAGGTTTTGCGGGTGCGCTGTTTGAAGAAACGACAAAATGCTGTAGGGCTCATATTGGCCACCTCGGCAATTTCTTCCAGGCTTATTTTTTGCGAAAAATGACGCATCACATAATCAAATACATCATTGATCTTTTTGCTGTCGATATCGCGCTGGGGGGTGATATAACCCATCGACGATAAAAATTCGTACTCGTTGCTCACCGCAATGCGGTGCAAAATTTCCAACAGCGCCAACAACCGCTCCATGCCCTCCAGGTGTTTCAAGGCAATAATCATGGGATGTATCGTTGCTCGTGTAGCACCCACCACACGAATGCCTCGCGAAGAAAGGCCCAGCAACTTCTTGATGGCGAACAATTCGGGCAATTCAATGAACTCCCTGCCAAACGATTCGGGCTTAAAGTAAATAGAAAAAGCATGGGCATACAAACCGGAATTGGGTTGGTAGTATTCCGCATCGTTCCTCGATACGTGTGGAAGATTAGGGCCAATCAATACCACATCCCCCGCCTCAAACCGATCAATGCGATCGCCTACGAAGTAAGTACCTGCACTGGCAATGTAGGCGGTTAATTGCAATTCAGGATGGTAGTGTAAAGCATCGTAAAAACGATCCACTTTGTCTTCCTGGGTGTAAAACGATTCCTTTTCTGTTTTAGGATTCCGAAAGAGAACAGGTTTCATAATTAATTAATTTTGATACTATAATAACAATAATTGTCATGCAGAGGTTAATTCGTGTTAATATAGTATTGGTTTGTGCCAATTTATTGAAAAGATCGATGTGCAGGGTCGCCTAGTTTTGTGCAGCATAACAATTAAACATTTCATCAGATGACAGTTTCATGGAAAGGCGTTTACCCGGCCGTTACAACTAAGTTTAACCCGGATCATACATTAGACATTGCAGCATTTGAAAAGAACCTGCTGGCACAAATTAACGCTGGGGTTGATGCCCTTGTTTTGGGAGGTACCCTGGGCGAAGCAAGTGTTTTGGATAAGGAAGAAAAGCAATTGCTAACCAACGAAGCATTAAAAATTAGCAATGGGCGTGTACCCATTATCTTAAACGTGGCAGAGCAAAGCACGGCCAATGCGGTTAGGTTTGTAGAAGAGGCAGAAAACATGGGAGTGGATGGCTTGATGCTGTTGCCACCCATGCGCTATTACGCCAGTGCGCGCGAAACCGTAGCTTACTTCAAAGCGGTAGCACAAGCCACCAGTTTGCCCATTATGATTTACAACAATCCGGTAGACTATAAGATTGAGGTAACGCTGGATATGTTTGAAGCATTGGCACCACTCACCAACATTCAGGCAGTAAAGGAATCGACCCGCGATGTGACCAATGTATTGCGAATGCGCAACCGTTTTAACGATCGGTATAAAATATTATGCGGGGTAGATACCCTTGCCATGGAAAGTTTAGTGATGGGAGCCGACGGTTGGGTGGCAGGACTGGTATGTGCTTTCCCCAAAGAAACGGTGGCCATCTATCAATTGATACAACAAGGAAGAATAGCAGAAGCTCGTGCCCTTTACCAATGGTTTTTACCCTTGCTCGAGCTCGACATTAACGCCCGTTTGGTACAAAACATTAAGCTGGCCGAAGTAGCTACCGGATTGGGTACCGAAACAGTACGTCCACCTCGTTTGCCGTTAGAAGGCGAAGAGCGCATGCTGGTACAGCGTACCATTGAACAAGCATTGGCCACCAGGCCTCAAATTCCATTGTTAACCCCTCAACCTGTAGCACCATGATTTTAAGCCTCGATACGTTGATGCACCTCAACAAAACAACTTCTTCTGTATTGGTAGAAGAAACCATGCATGCCGCGCACGAAGCAGCAGCCACTTATGGGGCTACCACTGGAGAAAAAAGAGCCACACTATTAACCACCATTGCCGAAAACATTGAATCGTTGGATGGGTTGATTGAAACCGCTTGCGAAGAATCGGGACTGCCTGAAGCACGAATGTTGGGAGAACGAGGAAGAACAGTCAACCAGCTGAGGCAATTTGCAGCACTGGTAGGCAATGGGTCGTGGGTGGATGCTTGTATTGATCGGGCCAACCCTGGGCGGCAGCCCATGCCGAAGAAAGACATTCGCAAAATGCTGGTAGCACTAGGGCCGGTAGTGGTGTTTGGAGCCAGCAATTTTCCACTTGCTTTTTCCACCGCGGGTGGCGACACCGCATCGGCCTTAGCGGCAGGTTGCCCCGTGGTGTTAAAGGCACACCCATCGCATCCGCGTACCAGCGATTTAGTAGCCGGTGCCATACAACGTGCAGTAGCACAATGCCAATTGCCAGCAGGAGTATTTGCTCACCTCCACGATACTGGTTATGAAGTAGGCACCGCATTGGTACACCACCATCATACCAAAGCGGTGGCCTTTACCGGGTCGCTAAAAGGAGGGAGAGCCCTTTTTGATGTAGCACAGCAACGTTCCAACCCCATCCCTGTTTTTGCAGAAATGGGGAGCATCAACCCCGTGCTTGTATTGCCCGATGCGTTGAACAACAATACATGGGCCGAAAAATATGCTGCTTCTGTTACCATGGGGGTAGGACAATTTTGTACCAACCCCGGGTTGTTGATTGGCATAGCTGGTGAACCCCTGGAGCAATTTAGGGAAGCCCTTACTGCTGCCATGGCAAAGGTGGCTCCGGCCACCATGTTGAACGAAGCCATTTGTGACAACTACCACCAACGGTTAGCAGCATTGCAACAAAAAGCAACCATGCACCTATTGCCTACCCCCAACAAAAAACAAGCGGCTCCTGCTTTTGCCAGTATAAATGCTTCAACATTTTTGAATGCTCCTACTTTACACGAAGAAGTATTTGGCCCATTTACCTTGTTGGTAACATGTGCCAATCAAGTAGAAATGCAGCAGGTGGTAGAAGCATTAGAAGGGCAGCTTACAGCTACCGTACTGGGCAGCAACCAGGCATTAAACCACCATGAAGCGGTGATTGCTACGTTGCAGCAAAAGGTGGGGCGCATCATTTTTAACGACATTCCAACAGGGGTGGAAGTGTGCCCGGCCATGCATCACGGAGGCCCGTATCCAGCTACTACCGACAGTCGTTTTACATCGGTAGGAACCGATGCCATTCAACGTTTTGTACGGCCTATATGTTTTCAAAACTGGCCCGAACACCTGTTGCCACCTGCTTTGCAAAATGCCAACCCACTTCGTTTGTGGCGTACCGTTGATGGTCAATTAACGCGGGCAGCATGGTAAGCAGCAAACACACCTTTTTTTGTATCGATGCCCACACTTGTGGCAATCCGGTGCGGGTGGTGGTAGGAGGGGTGCCCCCCTTGCAAGGAGCTACCATGGCTGAAAAGCGAGCACACTTTTTGGCGGAGTACGATTGGATTAGAAAGGGATTGATGTTTGAGCCGCGAGGCCACGACATGATGTCGGGAAGTATGTTGTTTCCAGCACATGACAGCGCCCACGATGCAGGCATCCTCTTCATCGAAACATCGGGATGCCTCCCCATGTGTGGTCATGGCACCATTGGCACAGTAACAGCGGCCATTGAAGAAGGGCTTATTGTGCCCCAAACACCGGGCTGCTTATTGTTAGAAACACCTGCCGGAACGGTAAAAGCCAATTACCGCATGGAAGCAGGAAAAGTAGTGGCAGTAAAAATTACCAATGTCCCTTCTTTCTTGTACAAAGAAGGGCTTGAAGTAACCTGCCCCGAATTGGGAACCTTGCAGGTAGATGTAGCCTATGGTGGCAACTTTTATGCTATTTTAGAGGTGCAAGAAAATTTTGGAGGCATCGAACATCATACGGCCGATGAGCTGATTCGTTGGAGCAGAAGCATCAGAAGCAGGTTGAACGAGCAGCATCAATTTGTACACCCACACGACGAACGCATTGCCGGATTGAGCCATGTGTTATGGACAGGTACACCATTGGCAGCTACTTCGCATGCACGCAATGCCGTGTTTTATGGCGATAAGGCCATCGACCGATCGCCATGTGGTACTGGCACTTCAGCAAGAATGGCACAATGGACTGCAAAGGGAAAACTAAAAAGTGGCGATGCATTTGTGCACGAGAGTATCATTGGTTCGGTGTTCAACGGAAAAGTAGAGGAGGAGCTAGAATGGACGGATTATAAAGCCATTGTGCCAAGCATAGAGGGGTGGGCCATGGTAACGGGGTACAACAATATTTTAATAGAAGATCGCGACCCGTATGCACATGGGTTTCAGGTAATTTAGCATGGAAAAAAAGGCGGTTGTTATAGGGGCAGGTATTTCGGGCCTTTGCAGTGCTTACTACCTCAACAAACTAGGGTGGCAGGTAACGGTAGTTGATCGCCATGCTGAACAGCATGCCAATTGCTCGTGGGGCAATGCCGGACTAATAGTGCCCAGCCACTTCATTCCGCTGGCGGCTCCCGGAGTATTGAGCAAAGGACTGCGTTGGATGTTCAACCGTTCGAGCCCGTTTTATGTGCGGTTGCAGTGCCGCAAGGAAGCCATGCGTTGGTTTTGGCAATTCAAAAAGTCGGCCACCGCGCAACATGTACAAAAGGTGGCTCCGCTATTGCGAGACATGAATACCTTGAGCCGCGATTTGTTTCAAACCATGGTAGCCAAAGAAGCCATGCAGGTAGGGTGGCAGCAACAAGGATTGTTGATGTTGTACCGTACCAACAAGTGCGCAGAAGAAGAAAACCACACCGCTGCTATGGCACAACAACTTGGCATAGCAGCACAGGCATTGGATGCTTCGGCTACTGCACAACAATTGGGAACAGCCTGGCAGGGAATGGGCAGTGTGTATTATCCTGGTGATGCACACCTGGCGCCTGGCTTATTGATGCAAGAATTGTTGCGAGTATTGCAACAAAAAGGCGTGCAGTTTCATTTCAATACTGAAGTAACCGGCATCACTGCACAGCAAAATAAAATAACCGCCCTACACACCAACGCCACTACCTACCACCCTGATGGAGTAGTGTTGGCGGCAGGAGTTTGGTCGGCAAAGCTGGCCAAACAGTGGGGATTACACATGCCCTTAATGCCGGGCAAAGGGTACAGTATCTCTATACAACAGCCACAACAACAATTTGCTACCCCGGCCATTTTATGCGAAGCAAAAGTGGCCGTTACCCCCATGAGCGATACCTTGCGGTTGGCCGGTACCATGGAGCTGAATCGTTATTCGAGCACCATCGATACACATAGGGTGGAAGCCATAAAACACGCTGCAACAACCTATTTCCCCCACTTTAGTCGGAAAGGCGAACAGCCCGTATGGACAGGCTTGCGCCCATGCTCACCCGACGGATTGCCCTACATTGGAAAAGGAAAACACACCAACCTGGTAGTAGCTGCCGGACATGCCATGATGGGGTTGAGCCTTGGAGCGGTAACTGGTAAACTTGTGAGCGAAACATTGAGTAATATCCCTACCTCGTTGCCTACAGCCTTATTGACACCAGATCGATTTTAATGCGTATATACACGGTGTTTATCGATGAGTGCAATCATTTAATCGATAAGTGGTTAGGAAATTGAAGCAATTTATTGAGTACTTTACACCGTTGAATTTCAATGGCTTGCATGAACATCGAAACACTTCAAAATATTGGCATTGAAAAAACAGTAGCATTGGGCTTTGTACAGCTCCATTTACTGAAGAATGGCATTGTGGCTTCCGAGTATACAGAAGATACCCACCTTACCATGGAAAAGGTAAAAGCGATCAATACTGTGATGCACGAGCTTACAGGAGGAAAAGCCACCGGACAATTGTTCATTGCCTGCCCGGGTTTAACCGTTGAAAAAGAAGTACGAGAATTTGGTGCTACAGCACAGGCCAACCGGTATACCTTGTATTCTGCCATTGTATGCAACTCGTTGGCCCACCGCATACTGGGCAATTTCTTCATTAAGGTGCAACAACCCAAGGTGCCTACCCGCATGTTTAGCAATTGCAACGACGCCATACTTTGGCTGGTGAGTCGATTGAATTGATCCTATCCTTTCTTGAAAAAAAGAACCCCCGCCCCGAGGTAAGTAGGGCAGGGGAAATAACATCTAAACTTAATTAAACGTTAAACTTATGAAAAACTACTACTACTAGCTTGTGATAACCGCATCTCGTCGCGTTCGCCCCTAAAATCGCTGTTCTCTTGAGATGCGGTGCTTTATTATATAAACGCCAGAATCCCTTTGGTGTTGCACAAAAAAGCCTCTATTTATTGTACGGTAACGATGATTGAGTGAACGGTAGTTTAGAGCGAGTAAACGGGACGAATAATGGCAATTTAAAGGTAAATAGATAAAGAATAAGGCTGTTGAGAGCATATTAGTGAGAAAGGATGCTGCAAACACAGCACTTGAATGCTAAAACAGCCGACTTGAGTGCACAAACAGAGGAAGAAAATGCTGAAATAGCTGAAAAGAATGCTGAAACAACGGAAAGTAGTGCTGGGTTTTCAGACAACATTAAACGATGCGAGCAGCCTTTCCCTCAAAGAGAGCTTTGGATCTTTAGTGAGAAGCTGTGGTATAGTAGTAGAAAGCTGCCTACTGGTAGTACAGAACTCTGGTATACTTGTGGAGAGTTGTGTTTTACCAATGGTGAAGCGTGTATTACTACCAATGACCTCAAAACTCTACCATCAAACCCAACGAAGGCAATACATTGCCTGTGGTATTTTCAATTAAATAGGTACTATAGGCGGCAGGGTTGTTGGGAGCTTCTACTGGATTTCCCAATGCGTCGCGCACCACATCGATGTAAGGAGGACCTTCTGCCTCGAAATTATACAGGTTTTGAATGTCTAAATAAGCATTGATAGACCACCGATTAAAAAACCATTTTTTGTCAACGCGAACATCCAATCCATGAGCCAGTGGATAGCGCTCTTCGTTCAAACGGCTCCAGTCGAGAATGCCCTGTTGGGTAACATCCCAAACAGCTTTCAACGCCGACAACTCCATATCGTAAGGGGTATACGGAGCACCACCTAGCAACCGAAACTTTAACCCCACTTCCCAGTTTTTCTTCAACTTTTTGCCAGCAGTAACGTTCAAAATATGCTGATTGTCCCAGGCCGAAGGAATAAGGGTACCGTTGCTGTTTTCGAATTCGCTGCGTAGCCAGGTATACGAAAGAATGCCGTAAACAGTAGTACTCAACTTTTGTTGTAACATAAGTTCTACCCCATAACTTTGCCCGGTAGAAGTAGAGGTGGCCGGCTCGTTGCCAATAACCCCAAAGTCGCCCCCAAGGTTGGCCAACGAAATGCTATCGTTGGTTAAAAAGGGATAGTAGTGGTAGCGTTTATGAAACCCTTCCAGTGTAACCTTAGAGAACTCGGTAGGGTTGTATTCCAGTCCACCAATGAGGTGATCCACAGCGATGTACTTTAAACCATTATTTTTGTTTACCAACACATTGCTGCTATCGCGATACCCCATTACCGTATAGGCTGGCAGTTGGTAATAGCGTCCGGCATTTATGTTGAGACTCAGCTTTTCGGTAAGGGCATACGACGCTGAAAACCGTGGTGAAAGTTGGGGCGATTGCATCTCGTTCGAATAATCGTTAAAATCGGTTCGAACACCAACCGAAAGCGCCAATCGCTGATCGAATAATGCTTTGCTGAGCTGCGAAAAGGCAGCAAATTTGTTGAAATCGAGAGTAGAGGCAAAGTCGATGATGGCAACCTGCCCGTTGATTTCTCTGCGGTTAAAGGTACCATTGGTATAGCGCACATTTTCGTAGCCCGCACCAATGTTCCATTTCCAACCGTTTTTGCGGAGGGTATGTTCTACCCGTACTTTATTTTCAATTTCTTGCGAGTCGTAATCGAGCAGCAGCAATGCCGGATCTTCCACATTGTTTTGATACTTAGTGGCACTGTTGTTCAGATGGTTTCTACTTACCACAAAAGTTTGATAGCTGTTGGCAGAAAAGTGGGTCCAATTGGCGCCAATGGTATAGTTCCACTGGTTGTTTACCGGTAGGTTGCCCAATATGTAAGTGTTGCGCTGAATGGTGGCGCTATCGGTCAAATCTTCATTCACCGAGGTGTTCAGGGCAAAGTCATCGATGGCTCCCAACCCAATAAAGGTGAGCTTGTTTTTGGGGTTGATTTGGATGGTTTGTTTGTATTGAAAGTCGTTGTACGTAGGTAAAAAGGGTAGGTCGAGGGCTTCAAACAAAAATTGGAGGTACGAACGTCGGGCTGAAAGAATAAAGGTCGATTTTTTGCCCAGCGGCCCATCCAGTGTTAGGCCCACATCGCTCGACCCCAACATAAAGGTGCCGGTCAATCGTTCATCGTTGCCTTCAATTTGCTTGAACTCCATAATAGAACTCAAAGCATTGCCACGGTTAGCCGGGAATGCTCCGGCATAAAAATCTACTTCGCGAATAAAGTTCACGTTGAGCATGCCCACCGGCCCTCCAGATGAGCCTTGCGTAGCAAAGTGGTTGATGTTGGGCACTTCAATGCCATCGAGGTAAAAACGGTTTTCGTTGGGGGCACCGCCACGTACAATAATGTCGTTGCGAAAAGAGAGGGTAGAGGCCACTCCAGGCAATACCTGTATAACCTTTGAGATATCGCGATTGCCTCCCGGGTTGCGGTAAATTTCCGACGCGCTAATGGTGCGCATGCTTACCGGACTTTCTTCTGTTTTATTGAATGGCGAAGCCTTGATTTCTACTTCCTCTAATTTGGTTGCTGCCTCCACTAAATCGATATTCAACACGGTGGGTTTGGCCGAAGTAACAATTACTTCATAAAACACTTTACGTTGATACCCTACAAAATAGCACGCTACATTGTAGGTGCCCGGGGTGAGGTTATCGATGCGGTAGTTGCCATCCACATCGGAAGTGGTGCCTGTAGTGGTGCTATCGATCGCAATATTGGCAAAGGGCAATGCTTCGTTGTTGGTGGCATTGTATACCCGTCCTTTAAGGGTACCCGTTTGTGCCAATATCAGCTGTGTGCACAGTAGCAACAACCCAACCCAACTCCATTTCATAGTATAAGCATTGACCATTTGCTGATAATAACAAAAAAAAGCCAGAATTGTTTTGCGGGGAAAGGCATTCCCTACTGAGGTGAAAAATGGGTTTACACAAAACTTAAAACAAGCGATAGCATCAACCGGTTTAATCGGCAGCAACCATGGGCCTTACATAAATCTCAAAGTAGTTCAGCAAAGGCGAGGTGTTGGCAATTTGCGTGGCTTGTTCCAGGTGGTTGGCTTGAATAATAATAAATCCTGCAATAATTTCTTTGGCCTCTAAAAAAGGACCATCCGTTACAATGGTATTTTTTTTAGCAATATGAGCGCCATTTCTTTCCAGCCGGTTGTCGGTAACATAATGCTCCTCAATGGTATTTACCCAATCGCGGTATTCTTCCAACCTTTTTTCAAGGGCATTGGCCGAATAGTCCAGCTCTTTTTTCCCTTTTAAGAGCAACAAATACTGTTTCATTCAAACGCTTTTTTAAGGTATTGATTGAGGGGGTGGATGGCTTTAAATGCATCGGTGATTAAGGGCACAAGCCGATCGGAATGGATGTAGTCTTTTAAGGGCACCTCCTGCATGGCATAAAACTGTTTGTGGGCAATATAAGGGGTTATTTTTAATGTAGGTTGGAAATGCTGATCCAACCGTTTCGATAACTCCCCTTTTAATTTCCCAAAAGTGTTCACAAACAAAGGGGCATCAACGATGTTGTTCAAGGCATCGGGTTCGTGGGTAATCTGTGTTCTTACCTGTTTCAATGCCGGGCCTTTCAATTGAAATAATCCGCCCCCTACGTGCACCTTCTCAGCACTGATGCCCAGGTAGTACCCCGGCAATGCCGATTTTTTTCCTCCCGGAGCAAACCCTGCTTTTAGCAAGGTATGATAAGGAGTTTTATCGGCCGAAAACCGAAGGTCTCTGTTAATTCTAAACAACGCCTCTTTTGGGGTAGCGGCAATGGTGGGTTCCAACTGTTGCAGCATTGGAATCAATGTTTCCAATAACGCCAAAAACGGTTGTTTCACCTCCTTTTCGTAGGTTTTTTTGTTGGCGTGAAACCATTCTTTGTTGTTGTGTTGTTTCAATGCCTTGAAAAAGGCAATATAGCTTTCCGTAATCATAACTCGTTTTTTAAAAAGGTAAATGCTTTTTCGGCAAGTGGTTGCCACTGCTCTTTTTCGGTAAAGGGCACTTCAAACCAGCCATTGAGTGGTCCGCGTTTTTTGAAAGGGTTAAAAACAGCAATTTCAATGCCTACCTGATCGGGGTCGAAATCTTTGCCCAGTTTAAACACCATCTTTTGCTGTCGCGAAAAAAAGGCGAACACCTTTCCTTCATAAGTAATGGCTTCCGAACGCATCATTTTGCCAGGAGCAATACCTGGATCAAGCAAGCAAAACTGCTCCCTGATTTCGTTAAAAAATTGTTCTTCCATCATGTCTTTTATTACAATGTCAAACGACAAGAATGAAATAGGACATTGCTTTTAGAACAATCAATAAATTATAGGCAGCCCATCACCATACCATTACTCCAGTCTGGTAGTTATCAGCTCTTTTAACGACCTCCAATGATTACTTTTTAAGCCCGTTTATTTGGGCTCAAGGCTCATCACATAATCATAGCTTTCATCCAGGTATTTGGCTACGTTGTCTAAATCTTCCAACATGGCTTCAGGAATCAATACATACCCTCGCATAATGGCATTGTAAGATTTGTACAGGCTCGAATCAAATTCTTTGATGTACTTTTCTTGTACTTCCTTCGAGAATCGAATGCCTATTTCTCCTGCTTTGTTGAGCAATGAAAACATGTATCCATTGGCAGAGGTATAAGGCATGGTTTTGCCTTTGCGTTCAAACCGCGAACATTTGGCAACCAATTGGTCGTAAAGTTTAAGTTTTTCTTCCCACATAATTAATCATTATTGTTGTTCAACGAATGTTGTAAATTGTTTCATCCACTTTTCTCCCTGTTTTCTGTACATGCCAGGTAATAAAATGGCCTATGTTTTATCTGTTGTTTGTAGCAATGCCGCATTTTGGGTCCAGCGAACCATTGATCATTACAATTCAGTGAACAATCCGGTGTCTTATCAGCTGGCTTTTTCCTGGTATTCCGGACAGTCTAACCGAATCTCTTGCGTTAATAATTCCTTTTGAAGCAAATTACAATAATCCGATTTTTGGTGCTTATGATGAAACTTGCAACCGTAACAAGTTCGTTGTACTTGCAATATCCCATTGCGGTTTAGCTTGTAAATCAATTGAATCAACGTGGCTGATAAATGTGCTAATTCATCTTGTGAAAAGCTGTCGACTTGTTTTTTTAATGGCCCTGAGAAATCATAGGTTTGAGCAACTACCTCATTTCCCAATTCAGAAAGAGCTATTGAATAACTACGACTGTCGGAAGATGAATAATCTTTGATCACCAGCCCTTTCTTATCCAACACCTTAATGGCATCACTTACTGTGGGTTTAGTGATGTTAAACTCCTTGGCAAGATGACTAACATTGCACAGGTCTTGTTTGTGGTAAGCAATAAAAATGAGCAGCTGAATCTGTATTGGACTTAAACCAATCAATTTAGCTTTCTCCCATAACAAGATTTTAAATACTTCTGAAACTCGTTCCAATCCTGCAACGATTTTACTTGAAATATCCTTTTCTTGCTGTGCCGGGTTGAATGTACTTTTCTTCATAAAAAAGCCTGCCGAAATTTATTCGACAGGCAAAGTTAGTAATCCTAATTAAATTAATTGCAGTTTCTTACTCCAATAATCAATTGGTTTTAAGCGCAGTAATTAATTTTTCAGTTATCCGTTTCATACAATACAGTCAATATTCATTTTAAGAATAGGGGTAGATCAAGATGTTATTGTATGATAGGAGTCCTAACTAAATGGGTTAAAAATTAACCTTTTACATCGGCCATTGATGCGCCAAAGTTGATGTGCAGCGTATTACCATTTGGAGTAACCAGGGCAGGAACAGATTTAACTCCAGCTGCTTCGGCTTCTGAAATTCGAGCTCTATCCTCTCCAATGTTAACTACTTCTACCTTGTCTTCTCCAAGTAAATTAACGATATCGTGTTCTGCACTTACACATACAGAACATCCAGCGTGATAAAAAATTGATTGACTCATTTTGAATGTATTAAGGTTAATGCATTATTGCGTTACAAATATAGTAAGGAATCCTAACTAAGCAAATTAAATGTTACATTCTTACAAATAAGTCAATCGTTTGTCTTTGGAAAAGAGTTAGCTGTAAGAGTATTTGTAGTTGCTGGATGAGCAGCGCAGAGGAAGAAGGAAGTTACCTCATATCATTTGGCAATGCTTTACATTGATTCATCGATTACAATTGAAGCACTTGTTATGCCTTATACTATTAATCAATACACCCCATTGGTGTTGGCAATTTTTCCACCGATGAGCCAAAAGAAAAACCGCAAGAAGCCATTCATTGGCTGAAGGGAATCCCAATGCTCTACAATTTGGTTATCCTTTATTTTCCAGGCATCACTGGCATTGAATCCCTTTTTATCGTTGCCCCGATCTTTTTTGTTGGTAGTGATCTGCGAGTGAAAAATCACGAAATCGCCATCGGCATAAATGTGTTTCACATCATAAGCATAGTCGGGATACCTTTTGGTGAAGTTCTTTACATAGTTCACCAATGCTTCCATGCCGTCGGGAATGCCTCTATTGTGCTGGGTATAATGCGGGTTTCCAAATTGCTGGAGCACATGGTCGAAGTTGTGATCATTCATGAGCTGTTGCACAAAGTCGATCACCAATTGCACGTTTTTTGTTTCCTGGTCAGACCAATTGCCCTTCTTGAGTTGGTCGAAATTGATGTGTATGGTATCCATGGTAAGTGTTGTTGATTCGTTGGATTTAGTTAACTTGCAAAAAACAAGTAAACAAATATACTTAAACACTTGCAAAAAGCAAGTAAATAAAATAAAAAGCATGAGATCAAACTGCCCAGTGAACTATGCACTGGAAATATTTGGCGATAAATGGACTTTTTTGGTGATCCGGGATTTAGTAGAAGGCAAAAAGTTTTATAAAGACTTTTTAAACTCGAAAGAGGGCATTGCCACCAATATTTTATCGGATCGCTTAAAAAAGTTAGAGGCCAATGGCATTATTGCATCAAAGGTGTATGAACAACTGAAGACCAAGAAAGAGTACTCGCTCACTGAGAAAGGAAAGGACCTCATACCTGTATTGGTAGAAATCATGCTTTGGTCAGAAAAGCACTACGATGGATTGGCCATACCTCAGAATTTTCTTGCAAAAGCAAAGGAGGATAAGGAAGCATTGATTGCTGCGATTGCGTTGAGGTTGGATTGAATTGACCATAAAGTACAGGAATAGAGGCTGATCCTATACCTTATGGCCATTGTAGACTATTTTTCTGCTTTATTGTTTAATTATTTTCTGTGTATATGGATGGCCCTCACTTGTGATCAACTTTACAACATAAACCCCTGCATTTAAGTTATTCAAGTCAACGGTTTCATTGGTAGTGCCCTTAACTTCCTTCATGAGTTTACCTTCTACCGAAAATATTTTTACAACGTAATTCCTTAAAGTTGATTCAATTTGAATTGAATGGGCAGTGGGGTTAGGGTAAACGGTGAAAACATTATGGAGTGATTCATGCGCTCCGATGCTTGAAATGATGCCATCAACTTTACCGTTTACAACCATGGGATGGGTTACAGCAGTAGAAGGGGTAATGGCTCCTGAAAACGAGTTGTTGTATTGCGCATTTAGCTGTGTATTGGTTTTCCCCACGTATTGACCATCTACGCATTCTGAAGGGTCACTAATTGCACAATCATTTCCGCCCGATACCAATGGAATGTAACTTCCATCTTGCTTGTTAAAATAGGCCCTTGCATTGCTGAATGGCCCAAAATTCAACGTAACTTCTAAAGGAGCAAAGAAGAACAATGGATCTTCTTTTGCCCCATCTATCATAGCAAATCCTTTTTGGGGAACCTCATCATAAATGATTTCAGCATCCATCACAATGTTGTTGTTGGAATTTTGAAAAGTAATGGCTCCTTGCATCAATAGTTCTGATTGTGTTGGAGTGGTAGACAGCATCCCTATGCCAAATCCTTCGCCATTGTCGTTTACAAAATGCTCTGCAGCTGCATTTATTCGGATATCTGTACCTGCATTATTGAATGTGCCACCATTTATAGTTACCTGCCCGCTTTTGGGCAATGAGATGCCTACAGCATTGCCAGAAAATCCCTCAACAGTATTGTTGTTCAATGTCCAGCGATGCGTGTTATAGTAGTAATCCATGTCCATCCCAATTACTTCTGGCTCATCGTTCACATAGTTGGGCGAAGGATTGGTACCGTAGTTTTCAAACCCTGTTCGAGCGCCATATCCTACAATCCTGGAGTTTTGAATGGTAATGTTGGTGGTATGGTTATGCTCAAAGCCTACACGCCCAATATTCCAGAGTGTGGTACTATCAAAAACCAGGTTCAACTGATCTTTGTAAACTGCCGGAAGGTCATTCATCCATGCATTAGGGTCTGTTTCTATTGGATCGACTTTTCGATGAAATTCGGTGTGCGTATAATAGGTTTGAACACCCCTGGCAAAGTTATAAGCCGTATTGTTTTTAAAAGACCTTGGTTGCAGGTACCAAACATCTAAAACGAAGTTAGGGTAGGTCGTTTTCCAATTGTTTAATGCCTGATTCAATGCAGGAAATTCTGCTGCGGGCACATGTGCATCAATATCACCTCGAGCCATTCCTAAGCCTTTTTCTATAAGTCCTTCTGTCCAATAAACAAATGCATGCCCTGTACATCCTGCTACCACATTACCTTGTACAGACACTCCTGTTCCATGAAACCAAAAACCATCTCCCTGCCACGCAAAATCCTGGCGTTCTTCCCGTAAATCGGCCAATGAATTGGTTGGCCCTCCACCAGTGTAAGAGTTTCGTGGCCGTGGTGCTGTCATAATTGGGTTTTGCGGATTTACGGTTCTTATGGCAATGTTTTCAACAAAAGAGCCTGTTTCGTTGCCCGCTTCGGTATTGAATGCACCACCCAATACGTTGTAACTCACATTTCTTACAAAATCAACCCTTGAAGAGTGGTTTACATATCCCCACCCGGGATCTGTATTAACAACATACCCTTCCATGTACGCTGGTGTAGGAAGAGGGGTAATGGGCTTTGCCGGAAAAACAGACGTATTCATTCCACCCCTGTGAAAATGAAAAGAATAGCGACCTCTCGGATTTCGTAGCCCATTGGTTACTGCTGAACCTGTATTTTGATTTGCATCCAAATCTGAAAAATCCCAATCGTCTAATATGATTGACTTATCGGTCCTACCTAAGTTGTTGGCTGCTACATACCTCACATCTACATTGAGGTTGTGCATAAACATGATATGACCTCTTGGTTTACGGAAATCACCACTTATTGAGGTAACGCTGGGGTTTTCTGATGAAACAACAATATTTCTGGTCAGATTAGCGACATGTACATCCAGATCTGATGCTTGAGTTGGTGCCTTATGATCCCTAACCAAAGCTGGTGTGAAAGTTACCATATTGCCTGAGATTCCAGTAATGGTCACTACTTCGTCTTTTTCGAACTCAGCTGTGCTGGCAATTGATGCATTGGTAATGGGATCGGTTCCTGCTACAACAAGTTGATCGCCATTTTGCCAGCCTATTGGTGCAGCACTTAGCATAAATTGGGTGGCCCCCGCAGATGGGTGTGTTGCCAGGGTTAACCAATTGGTTTTATCGGTACCATGCATAGTTGTTGGTCCCATCAATACTGCTCCTGGTGCATAGCGGTCGGGATCTTCCATACTTGTTGTTCCACCGCGTTCAGCGAAAACCAAACTGGCGGTAACTCCCGTTGCTATTTTGTTGTTGCTTGTACCTATTTCGAGTATACCACTCATCCCACTAAACAGGTATTCCGTTCTTAATTCAGTATTGACATTTGTGGCAAACTGCAATTTTCCTCCATCATCAATCCTAACAGATTTAAACTCTTCCGAAATCATGCCGTCTACAGTTACTGTAATGCCACTGGGAATTAAAACCCTGTCGTCGTTGGTAGGCAAGGTGCCTCCCCAGGTAGGGGGTGAACTCCAATTTCCTGAAGATGTGGCGGTAACGGTAGCCGTACCTGCAACTTGCATGGGGGTTTGTGCAAGGCCATTGCTTACACAAAAACTGATCAACAATAAACGTACAAAATGCTTCATTTTTTTCGTTTTTATAGTACTCAATCTATTTTACTTGTTTTGTCAATAACCGTAATGAAATGACTTACCGACAGTATTGCAAAACACTAGCTATATAAGTAGATGAGAAAAGTATTGAAAAGGTTGGGTAGTGCCCATGAAAAAAACGAATCGTGTTTTTTTGGTAAAAAGCAGAGGGGTACAAGTTAAGTATTGCACAGGATTTCCAATTAACTGTATTGTTATCAGACACTCATTTCAAAATGAGTATAGATTGGAATGTTTATCGATAACCGCTACTCTTTAACCAAACGGATTACTGCTTTTTTGTATGCCTGTGAAGCAGATGGGTCTGTGCATTCAACCTGCAATAGATAAACGCCGGCAGGCACTTGTATTTCCATATTCAACACCTGGCTTTCAGTGTAGTTCTTTGAATCAACCAATCGTCCGCTTAAGTCGGTAAGTGTTAACCTGGTGGTTGGGTACTTTTTTCCTAAGTCGATAGAGAAAAAACCATTTGTTGGGTTGGGGTAAAGCAACAGCTCATCGCCAAAATCATGCTCTAAAATTCCAACACCATTTACCGTATAGCAATTCGATGTATCGGAACAACCATTGATGGTAACGATTACCGCATAGTCTCCATTAGCAGTAGCTGTATACAGCTGATTGGTGGCACCATTAATGGGTGTCATACCAGGGCAGTTAAGCCATTGGTAAGTTGCTCCAGACTGATTGGCTGATAAATTTGCTCCAGATTGTGAAACCCCAACGTCAACCGTATCAATAGTAAGGTTGATGGTTAAAACAGAGTCGCAACCAGCAGAGGCCACTAATGTATCGGTGTAAACACCACTGGTATGCCAGGTATAATTCCCACTAGGACTGTCGTAACTGCCACATTCGGTTACTGTAATGCTATTAGTAGTTCCCAACACTAGTAGGTCTACGGTAATAATGCTATCGCAGCCAGCAGCATTCACCAAAGTATCTACATAGGTTCCAGTACTATTCCAGGTGTAATTTCCGGATGGAGAGGTATAGGAGCACGCAGTGGTATCACTAAATGCAAAAACAGTAGGGTTTCCATGTTCGATAAAGTTTGATACTGTTCCGGTAAGCTGAAAGTTATTCATGGAGCCATTGATGTTTCCTTTACTGTCTGTTACAGACGTAATTCCTACATTGTCGCCAGCAGCTATGCCCTGGTTAAATTCATAGCAGAGTTGTAGGTTGGGATCACTGATATCAATGGAGCAGGCATTGTATAAATTGTTCGCATCTGTTGGAGACAGTGCTGTATTCCAAAGCCCTACATCATCCAATCTGCCATCCAGATAGAAGTTGGGGTTACTGAAGGGAAGCATGCCCATATAAAAGGAACTGGTTGTTGAAGTGATTACGCCAGATGCTGAAATTGAACTGGCCGGACTGCCATTATGGTACAAGCTTAACGTACTCCCGTCGTAGGTAACCGTAAAATGATTCCAGGTGTTCAATAAATTGGGAGAATTGTAGGCCATGGTGTAATCCGTACCGTTACTATTTCGAAATCGCACTTCCAAACTGGTACTACTCAATTGTAAAACATAAAAGTCGGCATCGAAATCATTTCGAAATCCAACAATTCCATCAAAGTCGGGATACCCTGGGGCAGGGTTCGTAAGGTACACCCAAAATGCCATTGAAACATCGCTGTTTGCAATTAATGCAGATGCATTTGGTGCTTCAACATGGTCGTCAATGCCATCAAAATCAATAGCATTTTGACCATATAAATGAGTTGAGCTAACAAGCGAAAAAATGAATGTCAATAAGTATATAGATCGATTTGTTGAAGATGCCATAGCAATGCGATTTGTTGGTTTCACTGTTAAAGGTATTTCTTTTTTTCGAATGGTGTTGTAAATAGTTAATGGTTGACGTTTATTGTAGCCACCCTTTTGCGCCACAGGTGAGGAACCCGGAGACAGAAAGGATTACCTCACATTGTTCGGTCAAAGGCCTTTGTATAGCGTTAGGAAGTCATGGCTATACACTTTATTGGATGGTGGTACTTTTTTGTTCTCCATTCTTGCCTTCTTTGAAAAAACTCCATTATATTTGTAACCAATGTGTAAGGTTTGATAACTTGGTTATATGAGTGAGTATTTGTCATTATCAGAAACAGCTAAACTTGTTGGTAAAAGTAAGGAAACTCTAAGAAGGTGGGATAAAGAGGGTATTTTGAATGCTGTAAGAGAGCCTGTATCGAATTATAGAGTTTATCGAAAACAAGATGTTCAAGCACTTCTAGGTTCTTTGTTTGATGAGAACTTTGATGATGAAATTTCCAATTATGTTGAGCCCAATCATGTTTACAAAGTTTTAGAATTATTTGCTGGAGCAGGTGGGTTAGCTGTTGGCTTGGAAAAGTCTGGTTTAAAGTGTGTTGCATTAAATGAAATTGATAAATGGGCATGTCAGACGTTGAGAATAAATAGGCCTAATTGGAAGGTGTTGGAAGGAGATGTTAAGAACTACTCTTTTAATGAATTTAGAGGCGAAGTTGATGTCGTGACGGGTGGATTTCCTTGCCAGGCTTTTAGTTATGCAGGTAAAAAACTTGGGTTAAAAGATGCAAGAGGCACCTTATTCTACGAGTTTGCTCGTGTTGTCAAGGAAGTTCAACCAGCCTTATGCATTGGTGAAAATGTTAGAGGTTTACTAAGTCATGAAAAGGGTAAAACCCTTGAAGGCATGATTTCTATCTTGGATGAAATTGGTTATAAGGTAGTTCCTGTTGAAGTCTTAAAGGCAGTACAATATAAAGTCCCACAAAAACGTGAAAGACTGATTTTAGTGGGTGTTCGAAAAGATATTGAAGTCGATTATAAATACCCTAAGCCGCATAAGAAAATCTACAATTTGAAAGATGCATTAAAGAAAGGGGAGCTTTTTGATTGCGATGTTCCGAAGTCGAAAGGAGCAAGTTACCCTGAGTACAAGAAGAAAGTTTTAGATATGGTACCGCCAAAAGGATACTGGCGAGACTTGCCTGTTGAAGTTCAAAAAGAATATATGGGTGGAAGCTTTTACCTTGGTGGTGGTAAAACTGGAATGGCTCGCAGGATAGGTTGGGATGAGCCGTCATTAACGCTAACATGTAGTCCTGCTCAAAAGCAAACAGAGAGGTGCCATCCTGACGAAACAAGGCCATTTACTGTTCGTGAATATGCACGAATTCAAACTTTTCCTGATAACTGGGAGTTTGCAGGCTCAACAGCTCAGCAATACAAACAAATTGGCAATGCTGTTCCTGTTAACCTTGGCGAGGAAGTTGGTTTTTCGATTATAAAGTTTCTAAACGAATATTATAACTTGTCGAATCCTAGGTAGTAATTGTAATTTTCAAATGTTATTTCATTGAAAATTGAGCGACTGCTACCTACAGTTTGCGATTCTATTTCAGAAAGTGCTGAATTTTCAGCAGTCTTTTTCCTTTCTTGTTCATTTTCACCTAAGAAATCTTTAATTGCTTTTGGTAAGACTTGGTACAATTCAAAAAAGGCTGTTTCCTTTCCTGTTAATAAATAATAGAACTGGTCGCCTGAAATTTTATAAACTCGACTGTGACTATATTCTTTGCCATTTATCTCTCCAAACCACTTTTCATTGAAGCTGCTTTTAGCTAAAATTTGAACCCAATAGCATTTGGCTTTTTTATAGGTATCGGCATAATTTGCTAATTTTTGAAAAAGGCTTTCAGCAGCACTACTGTTCATAGTGTTGTGCTTGTTTTTGATGTCTGCAAAAAGTGTATTATCAATGGCTTTTATATCATAACCACTCAAGTTGCCCCTTTCGTATCCTTTAATACCACCTAATACTTGTTCGTGGAAAGTACCAATTGAATTGTTTATCGACTTATCTATTTGACGTAAAATTTCGGCTTCGATAACATTTTTTTCACTTAGGTTGTTAAACTGTGAGTCAAATGTCAATTTGAAAGTGTCGATTTTATTTTTGTAAAACTTCTTTTTACTCACGTTTGCTTTTGCCTTCGCGTAAGAGTCATGAAGATTTTTGATACAATTTAACAAGTGCTCATCTGCTATAAAGTCTACGTATTTATTTGCCATATTTCTTAGTGGTTAGGTTATAAACCAATTTATAAAGTTGAGGATATACATTTTGTAACTCCGTTTTCACGTTTTGTCAATTATGGTATGATACAGTATTTGTTGGTGTTATCCAAATTCTAGAAGTAAAGTTAAAATAGCGTTGTATCAGCTTGTCATACCAGTCGGGGGAGCTAACATCTTTTAACCTTAAGGATATGCGCTATACACCTTATAAGCAACAGGGCTTAAGGTTTAACTTCCTTATCCAAAGGGATGTATTGCTCCTTTATAATGTTGAAATGATGTATTTGATGGGCAGCAATAGTAAGCCCAATTGCAAAAAGAGGCATTTCGTATTCAAAAAATTTACAATTGGTTTCAAGTATTTTCTTATTGAAAGATTCAAACATCATTAGTGTTGATTGGCGTACAATTCGAAGTTCATTTACCAATTGCTCAATCGACAGTTCATTGGCATTTGAATTTTTACCCATTTTTTCCTGGTCATGTGCATCGGGAATGGTACCTTCTCCACGAGCAAAAATTATAGCCCTAAAACACCAAATTCTTTCCCAATCAATAAGATGCTGTAATATTTGATGAATTGTCCATTTATCTTTTTCATAAGTTTTCAAACCAATGCTATTCAATTGAGCGATGTCAATGCCATTGATTTCTTTTAAACTTAGTTGAAGCGCCTCTGCGAGTTCAGTACCCTCAGTGAGCTTATATACATATTCTAAAAACTCAGGATTCTTTTTTATCTCGGGTTTTTCCAATTTTTATACTTTTTTCTTGATGCTAACTATTGTATAAACGCAATTTAGCAATTTGCTTATGATGTACTTTTAGAAAAGAGGATAAAAACTATTCCTCATTATATCGCATGTTTAGTAAGGTAATTGGTGATGTTGGAAAGAAATTGAGAGGGGCAATGCATTCGGAAATTATCTGGGGCAATTTCCGAATGTTTAGTAAACATAAAACTCGTACGTTCAATGCTGTACATTGCTGTTTGTACTGAAATTTTCAACCCCATGTATAAATAAAATCACTTATGTTTGACGGACAGTTGAATTGGAGCAAGATTAAATAATTCTAATATGAGTAAAAAAAACAGGCTTAGATTTTTTTTAATACCCACAATGTTAATTCTTTCTAGTGCCATAATGGCATTGGCATGGCTTGGACACTTAAAATACAAAGAGGACTTAAGCTTTTTGATGGCAGCGCTCTTTGCCTGGCTACTTGTTCTTCCTGAATACATTCTTAATGTTTCAGCAATACGGTGGGGTGTTGGTGTTTATCAGCCCAGTGAAATGGCAGCAATGAACCTTTCGTCAGGTATTGTTTTCATTACGCTAGTTTCGCATTTCGTTTTAGGCGAAGAATTAACCACTCAAAAGTACATTGGTTTTGGATTGATGATTATTTCGATGATTTTAATTTCAGAATCTAAACCTGTTGAAACTAAAAATCAAAAGGAGCTGTAGCTATGGAAATATACCTGGTTCCCCTCATGCTTTTTGCTTCAAGTATCCTGATGGCTTTTGCCTGGATTGGTCATGTGAAATACAGAAATAAAAGCTTCCTGGTGGCACTTATATTTAGCTGGTTATTGGTGCTTCCCGAGTATCTGCTCAATGTTTCAGCAATTCGCTGGGGAATTGGAACTTACCAGCCAAGTGAGATGGCAGCCATTAACTTATCTACGGGAGTAATTTGTGTTGCACTTGTTTCAAAGGTGTTCCTGGGCGAGAAGTTGAGTTCTCGTAAAGTGTTTGGTTTTATTTTAATGGCCATCAGTGTGGTGCTTGTAGTGCTCTAACGATTGTATAAATGCAATTTAGTAGTTTGCTTATTCATTCGTAGAGCAGTCGGGTGAGCAATCCGGAGTGAAACGAAGTAATCCCTTAAAGCTTTCTTTGATGGGAAACACAAACAAATCCCTACTGTCGTTTCTCCAGTAGTCTTTGTAGTTTTGTACACTCACTGGAGCTTAGCTCCACTTGTGTTCAAAATTACACCCCCCTATACGCTTTAAGCGTATAGGGGGGTGTTTGTGGAGCCGGAGGGATTCGAACCCTCGTCCAAACAAGGGAATGCTGAGCTTTCTACATGCTTAGCTGCTGATTAATTTTCGATCGAGGGCCGGTCAGCAACCACCTATCCTCGACTTAGACCTTTAA
Organism: Flavobacteriales bacterium; assembly: GCA_963669295.1. Classification (GTDB taxonomy): domain Bacteria; phylum Bacteroidota; class Bacteroidia; order Flavobacteriales_D; family CALLUQ01. The sequence continues at coordinate 389,844 of OY769938.1, read as the reverse complement.
ATTTCGCTCGGCCATCAGGCCGCTAACCGAACTAGTCCCTACTAACGATACCCTTAACGACAGAACCGAAGGACTTGCCTCTGCCTGGGTACTCGTCTTGCGTTACTGTTATTCACGCTAAGATTAAGCTTGCACAACTGTGTTGAATATTAAGCTGCGAGTGCGTAGTTATTGTCGCCAATTAAAGGCTTGTGAACTGAGATTAACGAGCTAAAATCACAACGCTCGACATGCTTACAAAACAATCACTCTTGCTGTCAAAACCATGTCGGCCCCATATCTTGAGAAAAGAACGAAAACAAAGTTAGACAATATTTAAATAACTGTCGACAAACGTGTTTTATTTCCACACGCAATTTCTTACATTTGCTCGCTAATTAATGCGAATGAGCAAGATTAGAATCGGATTAATAAAGGAAGGGAAAGTACCGCCAGATAAGCGTGTGCCGCTTACGCCATCCCAATGCAAGGAATTGATGCTTCAATACCCTGACCTGGAAGTGTGCGTACAAAAAAGCGATGTGCGTGCCTATGCCGATGAAGAATATGCAGCAATGGGTATTTCGGTACTGGACGATATGAGCAATTGTGATGTGCTCATGGGAGTGAAGGAAGTACCGACCGATAAGCTTATCCCTAATAAAACCTACCTGTTTTTCTCGCATACCATAAAAAAGCAGCCCTATAACAGAGAGTTGTTGCAAAGAATTCTGGAGCAGCATATTCAGTTGGTAGACTACGAGGTAATTACTGATACCAATGGAAAGCGGTTGATCGGCTTTGGACGATATGCTGGTATTGTTGGATGTTACAATAGTTTTTTAGCTTATGGCAAGAAAACAGGTGCCTACGATTTGAAAGCAGCGCACCAATGTGCCGACCGTGCCGAGATGGAAAAGGAGTTGGATAAGGTAGCGTTACCTAACCACTTTAAAGTAGTGCTAACAGGCTTGGGTAGGGTAGGTAAAGGAGCGTTGGAAATTGTTGAAAGAATTGGACTGAAAGAAGTAACGCCCGAAGCATTTCTTAACGAAACATTTGATGAACCGGTATACACTCAACTCAATGTAACGCATTACAATGCGCGTAACGATGGAGCACCGTTTGAGCGTCGCGACTTCTACAACGATCCTGCTAACTTTCATTCAACGTTTCCCGGTTATGCGAAAGTGGCTGATGTTTACATTGCTTGCCACTATTGGGACTCCCGTTCACCGTTTATCTTCACCCGCAACGATGTTAAATCAAGCGATTGGAACATTAAAGTAGTAGGAGACATCAGCGCTGACATTGATGGGCCGGTAGCCACTACCTTACGTCCGTCAACCGTTGCAGACCCTTTATACGGCTATGATCCTGTTACCGAGCAGGAAACCGATTTTAACGCTGAACATGCCGTTGGTGTAATGGCCATCGATAACCTGCCATGCGAATTGCCAAAAGATGCTTCTGAAGATTTTGGAAATGAGTTGATTCGTAATGTAATAGAAAGCCTTGTTGGGAACGATGATAATGGCATCATCAGCAGAGCTACCATTACAAGAGATGGGACATTAACACCAGGATTCGAATACCTTGCCGATTACGTAAAAGGCATTGAAGTAGAATAATTTCCTTAAGCGTTTACCGAATTACAATTCCTTAAGTCAGTAATGGTTTGTGTAGGATTTCCCGACTTAAACACAAAACTACCAGCTACCAGTACATCAGCCCCAGCATCTAACAATTGTTTTGCGTTGGCGGTAGATACGCCACCATCAATCTCAATTTTTGTAGTGGCGCCTTTAGCTTCAATAAGTGTACGCAATTGCTTTACCTTATTGTAGGTGTTTTCAATGAACTTTTGCCCTCCAAAACCGGGATTCACCGACATGACACATACCAGGTCAATGTCTTTAATGGTATCTTCCAACAAGGCAACAGAAGTATGTGGGTTCAAGGCAACTCCGGCCATCATGCCTTCTTCTTTGATGGCGTGTAGTGTGCGGTGCAAATGAGTACATGCTTCATAATGTACTGTAAGCACATCGGCTCCAACACTTTTAAAAGTACTGATGTATCGGTCAGGATCAACAATCATTAAATGCACATCCAACGGTTTGGTGGCATGTTTTTTAATGGCTTTAATCACAGGCATGCCGAAAGAGATGTTGGGTACAAATACACCATCCATCACATCGATGTGAAACCATTGGGCTTCACTTTTATTCACCATTTTAACGTCGCGTTCGAGATTGGCAAAATCTGCTGCCAGAATAGAGGGAGCTACAATATGACTCATCATTCAAGAATTTACTACAAAAGTAAATTCAATTTTCAAACGCTAAATAGTAGATGGAAAATTGTTATAAACAAGTTGTTAAAGGAGTAAAAAAAAGCCCCGTTTGTTGAAGAACGGGGCGTTGTTTTTATCCTAAATATGCTTTGAGCATCTTGCTTCTAGAAGTGTGTTTTAATCGCCGAATGGCCTTTTCTTTAATTTGCCGAACCCTTTCACGGGTAAGTTCAAATTTCTCACCAATCTCCTCAAGGGTCATTGGGTGTGATCCGCTTAAACCAAAATACAGCTTAATGACATCAGCCTCACGTGATGTAATGGTAGAGAGCGAACGTAAAATTTCTTTTCGCAACGATTCTTTCATCAACTCAAACTCCGGACTCGGATTATCATCGCCACCAGCCATCACTTCATACATGTTGCTGCTGCTGTCATCGCCATCCTTTAATGGAGCATCCATAGATACATGTCTGTTGGCATTTTTCATGGATTGCTTCACTTCATCTACCGAAAGTTCCAACACTTCTGCCAACTCTTCAGCAGTAGGAGGGCGCTCAAACACCTGCTCCAATTGCGAAAATGTTTTGTTGATTTTGTTGATCGACCCAATCTTGTTCAGTGGCAACCGCACAATTCTTGATTGCTCGGCCAATGCTTGCAGAATTGACTGCCTAATCCACCAAACAGCATAAGAAATGAATTTAAACCCTCGTGTTTCATCAAAACGTTGTGCTGCTTTAATGAGCCCGAGGTTTCCTTCATTAATAAGATCGGGGAGGGTAAGCCCCTGGTTTTGGTATTGCTTGGCAACAGATACCACAAAACGTAGGTTGGCTTTCACCAATCGCTCCAGTGCTAACTTATCGCCTTGCTTGATTTTTTGTGCTAGATTTACCTCTTCCTCAGCGGTAATCAAATCCACCCTTCCAATCTCTTGCAAATACTTGTCAAGAGATGCCGTTTCCCTGTTCGTTACCTGCTTTGTAATCTTTAACTGCCTCATAGTCCTTAATGTTTTAACGGAATACCTTAACGTACAACATGCAATTAAGGTTACACTTCCTTATTAATAACGAATAACGGTGGATGGTTATTTTATATTAATTTGTTTATCCCAAATAAGGGATCAACATTTTGCTCCTTGAAGTGTGCTTTAACCGTCGTATGGCTTTTTCTTTGATCTGCCGTACCCGTTCGCGGGTAAGATCAAAGCGCTCACCAATTTCTTCGAGTGTTAACGCATGTTTGCTATTCAATCCAAAATACAAGCGAATAACATCAGCTTCGCGAGCGGTTAAAGTAGAAAGTGCTCTTTCTATTTCTTTGCGCAACGAATCTTTCAACAATCCTTTTTCAGGGTTAGGGCTATCACCGCTTTGCAATACTTCATACATGTTGCTGCTGCTGTCATCGCCATCCTTTAATGGAGCATCCATAGATACATGTCTGTTGGCATTTTTCATGGATTGCTTCACTTCATCTACCGAAAGTTCCAACACTTCTGCCAACTCTTCAGCAGTAGGGGGACGCTCAAACACCTGCTCCAATTGCGAAAATGTTTTGTTGATTTTGTTAATCGACCCAATCTTGTTCAGTGGCAACCGCACAATTCTTGATTGCTCGGCCAATGCTTGCAGAATTGACTGCCTGATCCACCAAACAGCATAAGAAATGAATTTAAACCCTCGTGTTTCATCAAAACGTTGTGCTGCTTTAATGAGCCCGAGGTTTCCTTCATTAATAAGATCGGGTAGAGTAAGCCCCTGGTTTTGGTATTGCTTGGATACAGAAACTACGAAACGAAGGTTAGCCTTTACCAACCGTTCCAGGGCTTCTTCATCGCCTTGCTTAATTTTTTGAGCCAATTCTACCTCTTCTTCAGCGGTAATCAAATCAACCCTTCCTATTTCTTGTAAATACTTATCAAGCGAAGCGGTTTCTCTATTGGTAACCTGCTTCGTAATCTTTAACTGCCTCATATCACGTGGTGATACGCAAGTACGGTGCCAAAGGTTTCAATTGTTTATAAGTAGATGAAAAGTGTTGATTTCAAGGCAAAAAAAAGCCCCGATCATTCAATGATCAGGGCTCTCAGTATATGTTATGAATTACTGAGGTGAATTCTCAGGCTTACGTTCCGGGCGTGGAAGCAATACTTTACGTGAAAGTTTTAGCTTGCCATTTCTCGGATCCTTACCGGTAACTTTAAACTTCACCATGTCTCCTTCTTTCAAAACATCCTCCACTTTATCAACTTTTCTCCACTCCAATTCAGAGATGTGTAACAGTCCGTCGGTACCTGGCATAATTTCTACAAAAGCACCGTAAGGCATAATGCTCTTCACTTTACCTTCGTACTCATCGCCTACCTCTACAGTTGGTGGATTAGCAATGAAGTTGATTTTGGTCATGGCTGCATCAATCGATTCTTTGTTGCTCGATACAATGTTTACAATTCCTTTATCGCCAACTTCTTCAATCACAATAATGGTATCAGTTTCTTTCTGAATTTCTTGAATCACTTTACCACCTGGGCCAATTACACTACCAATTGCATCTTTTGGAATTTCAATGTCCACAATACGTGGTGCGTGTGGTTTGTAATCTTCACGTGGTGCAGCAATTGTTTTGGTCATTTCACCAAGGATGTGCAAACGACCGTTGCGTGCTTGATCCAACGCTTCTGAAAGAATCTCGTAAGAAAGACCATCAATTTTGATGTCCATTTGACAAGCGGTAATTCCTTTTTCAGTACCCGTTACCTTAAAGTCCATGTCACCCAGGTGATCTTCGTCACCTAGGATATCAGACAATACAGCGTATTTTCCATTTTCATCAGAGATCAATCCCATGGCAATGCCCGATACAGGAGCAGAAATCTTAACCCCTGCATCCATCAATGCCAATGTTCCGGCACAAACAGTAGCCATCGAAGAAGATCCATTGGATTCCAAAATATCTGAAATCAAACGAATAGTGTATGGATTTTCAGGTGATGCAGGAATCACTGGCTTCAATGCTCTTAACGCAAGGTTACCGTGTCCAATTTCTCTACGGCTGGTACCTCTAATAGGACGTGCTTCACCGGTAGAAAATGGAGGGAAATTGTAGTGCAACATAAAAGTAAGGCTTCCTTTATGCATTACTGTATCGATAGACTGCTCATCTAGCTTAGTTCCCAGGGTAAGTGAAGTCAATGATTGTGTCTCTCCACGGGTAAACACAGCTGATCCGTGTGTTCCAGGAAGGTAATCTACTTCACTCCATATAGGACGGATTTCAGTAGTTTCTCTACCATCTAACCGAACTCTTTCATCTAATACTACTCTTCGTACGGCTTCTTTCTGTACTTTCTTGAAGTACTTAGAGATGTAGTAAGCTTGTTCTTCCGCTTCTTCTTCACTCAAGTTGGCTACATATGCTTCTTTTACTTCACCAAAGAGTTCTCCTCTTTTGTGTTTGTCGGCCAATCCCGATTTTGCAATGTCATAAAACTTTTGATACGCATATTCTCTAACGCTGTTATACATTGCCTCATCATCTTCAGGCTCGTGCGAGTATTCTCTTTTTTCAGCTGGTGTACCAAATGCTGCCGCCAAATCCAATTGCGCCTGGCATTGCACTTTAATGGCATCGTGAGCTACTTTAATAGCTTCGATCATTTCTGCTTCGGAAACTTCGCTCATTTCGCCTTCTACCATCATTATATCATCCATGGTAGCTGCTACCATCATATCAATGTCGGCATTTTCTAAATCCGATTTCGCTGGATTTACTACATACTCACCATCAATACGTGCTACTCTTACTTCTGAAACCGGACCACCAAATGGAAGATCTGATAAAGTAATTGCAGTTGATGCTGCCAAACAGGCTATGGCATCTGGTAATATTTCAGGGTCTGCTGAATAAAGGGTAATGATTACTTGAGTCTCAGCATGGTAATCGTCTGGAAATAACGGACGCAGTGCTCGGTCAATTAACCGGCATACTAATATCTCATCTTCACTTGGTCGTGCTTCTCTTTTAAAGAATCCACCGGGGAATCTACCTGCGGCAGAAAACTTCTCTTTATATTCTACAGTTAATGGTAAAAAATCTACGCCTTCTCTGGCATCTTTGTTTGAAACGACTGTTGCTAACAACATGGTGTCGCCCATTTTTACTACCACTGATCCATCTGCTTGCTTCGCCAACTTGCCTGTTTCAATGGAAATCGAGTTCCCTCCAGGCATTTCAATGGTTTTTGTAATTCCTAAATCTGTCATTTTCTTGTGTGTTTGTCTATAATAATCGTGTGTGTTTACATAAAAATAAAAAAGGCAATTGTGAAAACCACAATTGCCCCCTTTATGATTTAAAATATGTTATAAGTTGTTTGCAGTAACCGAAAATTACTTTCGGATACCCAACTCTTTAATAATCGATCGATACCTCTCAATGTCTTTGGCCTTAAGGTAATCCAATAAGCTCCTTCTTTTTCCCACCAATCTAATCAACGCTCTTTGAGTGCCAAAATCTTTTCTATTTTGCTTGAGGTGTTCGGTTAAGTGAGCGATTCTGAATGTAAATAAAGCAATTTGTGCTTCGGCAGAACCAGTGTTGGTTTCAGCACCACCATGATTCTTAAAAAATTCTTTTTTCTTCTCTGAAGTTAGATACATCTTATATCGTAATTTATTCTACTCCGTTAAAATTAGGGTGCAAAGATAGAGAAATCTTTTAAAAGGACAAGAACCTAGTTCTTAAATAATTTAATCGCCAAATCAAGTTTTTCCTTCAGGTCTTTTCGATCAACAATAAAATCGAGAAACCCATGGTCCAAAACAAACTCAGCTGTTTGAAATCCTTTTGGCAAATCTTTACCAATGGTTTCCTTCACTACCCTTGGCCCGGCAAAACCAATTAATGCACCTGGCTCAGCAATATTAATGTCGCCCAACATGGCATAAGATGCAGTAACCCCACCGGTAGTAGGATCGGTAAGCAAAGAAATATAAGGGAGTTGTTGTTCCGACAATTGGGTAAGCATGGCCGAGGTTTTTGCCATTTGCATCAAAGAAAAGCCAGCTTCCATCATTCGAGCCCCTCCCGATTTCGAGATCATTAAAAAGGGTGCTTTTATTTTAATGGCATGACTAATGGCACGTGCAATCTTTTCGCCAACTACCGAACCCATAGATCCTCCAATGAACCGGAAATCCATTGAGGCAATTACTAAATCCTGTCCATTCAATTGACCAACACCTGTCTTCACAGCATCTTTCAATCCTGTTTTTTTCTTGGTGGCTTCCAGGCGATCAGCATATTTTTTGGTGTCCTCAAATGTTAAGGGGTCGCTAGAAATCATATTAGGATCAAGCTCCTCAAACTTATTGTCGTCAAATAAAATAGCGAAATAGCCGTCAGGGCTAATCTTTTCGTGATGCCTGCATTGGTCGCATACCCATAAGTTCACTTGATGATCTTCAGAGGGTACTACATGTTTGCACGAAGGACATTTATACCATAACCCTTCAGGGGTTTCTTTTTTGTCCTTGGTAGAGGTGGTGATTCCTTCTTTTATTCTGGTAAACCAGCCCATAGTAAGCTAAGTTAGAAAATCGGATTTAGAAAACACAATTATAGCATTTCCTTTCGCTTAGTCTAGTTTTTTAGGCGACGGACACCTTGTTTTCAAGGTAAACGTCTTGAATGGCGTTCAATAGTGAAATGCCTTCTTCCATAGGTTTTTGGAATGCTTTACGTCCTGAAATAAGCCCCTGCCCACCAGCACGCTTATTGATAACGGCTGTTTTTACTGCTTCGGCTAAATCAGAAGCTCCACCTGAAGCTCCACCCGAGTTAATGAGTCCTGCACGTCCCATGTAGCAATTGGCTACTTGATAACGGCACAAATCAATAGGGTGATCAGAAGAAAGCTCGCTGTATACTTTGTCGTGTGTTTTTCCAAACCCAATGGCATTGAAACCACCATTGTTTACAGGAAGTTTTTGCTTTATAATGTCAGCCTGAATGGTTACTCCAATGTGGTTGGCTTGAGCAGTAATGTCAGATGCTGCATGATAATCAACGCCATCTTTCTTAAAATCGCTGTTACGCAAGTAGCACCATAAGATGGTTGCCATGCCTAGTTCATGAGCACGTTCAAATGCTTGGGATACTTCAATGATTTGACGCGACGACTCTTCTGAACCAAAGTAAATGGTTGCTCCAACGGCAGCAGCACCCATGTTCCATGCATCTTCTATACTACCAAACATCACTTGATCAAACTTGTTGGGATAAGTCAACAATTCGTTGTGATTGATTTTTACGATAAAAGGAATTTTGTGCGCATATTTTCTAGAGCATGCCGCCAACACTCCATAAGTAGAAGCAACGGCATTACACCCACCTTCAATGGCCAACTTCACAATGTTTTCAGGGTCAAAGTAAATTGGATTAGGCGCAAATGATGCACCACCGGAATGTTCCAACCCCTGATCTACAGGTAGAATAGAGACATAGCCAGTACCTCCTAATCGTCCATGATCATAAATAGATTGTAAGCTTTTTAGCACCTGGTTACTGCGATTGGTATTTGAAAATACTCGATCTACAAAATCATTGCCCGGTAAATGGAGGCTGTTTTTATCGATGGTTTGGCATTGATGATTCAAAAGAGAATCTGCTTCATTTCCTAGTAATTCCGCTATTTTATCGTAAGCCATTGACTTATTCTTTTGGTTCAACTTTACGTAGGCTGCAAAGCTAACAAAAAAACTTTTTCGTGGAGATAGAGGAGGCTAAAAAGGATAACCAATTCCCAGGTTAAAATTAAACCGGGGTTTATAAGGACCAATTAAAGGATCGGGAGTAAATTCACTATTGTATGTATCGATGGTATTGTTATACTCCGTTTTGGGTTCCCAAACCCATCGTTCTCCTTTGGCCAATGATGGATCTTTTACCTGTAGGGCAAAATCAAATCGAATGATGAAGAAAGTAAGGTCTAATCGCAAACCAACACCAGCACCAATGGCAATCTCGTTATAGAATCGGTTGAAGTCAAATTCCCCTCCCGGACGTAAACTGTCAGAGTTAAGGAGCCATATATTACCAGCATCCATAAAGAATGCCCCTTTAATAGGATCTACTAGATCAAACCGGTATTCGAGGTTAGTCTCTAGCATTAAATCACCAATTTTATCGAATGTGTTTTTAGGGTCAAGGTAAGAGCCAGGGCCTATTGATCTTGCTTTCCATGCACGTAGTCCATTAGCTCCTCCAGTAAAATAGCTTTTCTCAAAAGGCAATACCGTTAGGTTTTTTAAGGCGATACCGATGCCAGTAGCAGCTCGCCCTACCAGTTGACTCCCATTAGGGAAAGGGCGATATATGCGCACATCATTATCAAGCTTAATAAATTGGGCGAACGGTACATTGAAAACTTCGTAGCTGCCCGATTCGGCAAGAGGCGCGTTGAACGTTTTATGAGCAAATCGCAGTAAGTTGCCAGCTAATTCTACCCCACCCCGGTAGTATACGAAAAACTTCCTATGCTTAATTTTCATTAGGGTTTGACTGTTCGACGTGAACGAATACTTAGAGGCTATGGTTAAGTGATCCTGGTAACTGTTAATCAAGAATTGATCATTAATCTCGTTCAGCTGGTCTTCAAAAGATTGTGACTTATTGATTTTTATAAGGCTAAAATCGATAGGACTAAATCGGTGTACTTTTGTTTTGGTTTCAATCCATTCATAACCTAATGAGATGTTGCTGATGCGTCGGGTATAATCAGGACGCTGCTGGAAGTTTAGTCCGGTTGAGATGGTAGACATGGGCATAGCAGAACGCGAAATGCTTTCCATCTTAAAAGGAGATAAGAACAATTTAGGAATTCGCACTGAAAGACTTGGTCCAAACTCTATGGTGTTCAGAGATTTCAGGATGTTGATGTCTTCTAAAATTGTTTCACTTGATTCTGCCGACTGGTCTTCTGTTAACAAGTTCTGTGCTTCAAACCCTCCGGCAATGGTTAAGGTAAGTAACTCGGCACCTCCAAAAGTATTTTTGTTGGAGTAAGTAAGGTTGGCCGATACCCCCAGGTTACTGCCCGTGTTGGTTCCCTTCGATTCTGCCATGAAAAACTTTTCCTTGGTAGGAGTAAGATAAATGATGCAGTCAAGCATTTCTGGATCTTCCTTACTGATTTGAAAATCGATGTTAATGGATTGAAAAATTCCGAGTGCTGAAAGTCGCCTGTAGGAACGTTCTACGTATTTAAGCTTGTAAAATTTACCCTTTCGCAAAAAGATTGATTGGATAAGCAGGCGGGGACTGTATTGCAATTTGTCGGTATAATAAAAGGTGTGGTCGTTAAAATGCAAGGTGTCGGTGATGGCATCTTCCTTGGTTTTTGCATCGAAGTTGGTATGAAATTCAACGTGATGAATCTTGTAGGGAATGTGAAATTCCTCAAGAAGAGTGTCGGGGTTTTCTTTGGGAACCTTACTCATGTTTTTTACTTCCATGGTAACATTCACTTGATGTGAGCTTAGTGCACTATCGGCATCGTACCTAATGTAATTTTTATTGAAAAAGATATATCCTCTATCACGCAGCCAACGAGTAATTCTATCACGCTCAGCATCCAACACATCAATATCAAAATTTTCTCCTGGCTTCAATAGTGCATCCTTATACGATCTACCAATAACATAATACAACCTTGGATCAGTAATTACATGCAGCGTGTCTTTGATGGTATAAGGAGTCTTGGGTTCAAGTAGATAATAGACTTCAGCTTTTTTCTTCTCAGCATTTACCACCACTGAATCTTGCACATTACCATCAAAGAAACCTTTGCGCTCAAGGTATAGCCCCAGTTGTTTGGTTGACTTGTAAATCAAAGCAGAGTCAAGTATTACTGGTGGTTCACCAACAACAGTCATCAACCACTCGCCAAACACAAGGTTGCGCTCTTTAGGTAATTTCCCCTTTGCAATTCGCTTGGTATTTTTACGGTCCGTTTTTTCTTTCTTCTTTTTGATCTTGGCTTCTATCTTTTCATTGTTGGGCAAGTTATAGGCCGCCAAATGAAAACGAAACAAGCCAAGTATCTTACGGTTGGGTTTTTGTTTCAGGATGCTGTACAATTCTTCTCCGTCGAGCCCTTTTGTACTCCCTTTTATGATGTTTTTATCTACCAGGTATTCTCCCTCTTTTAACTTTTTGGTAGGGTTGCATGCCGAGAAGATAGTCACTGCGATGAGGAGAAGTAAAAAGCTATATTTAAAACGACCGGTCAAGTACTGATTGATGGGATTTGCTAACTTTACAAATCTATAAAATTTACGTGCTGACGTATTGTTATGTTGTCAAAAAATCAAATAAAGTTTATTCGGTCACTACAACAAAAAAAGTGCCGTGATGAACATGGACTGTTTGTGGTGGAAGGAGTGAAGTTGGTAGAAGAGCTAATGGCCTCACAAGTTGAAGTGCATTCGGTGTATGCTACTGAAAAGTGGCAATGTAACGAGAAGAACCAAAAGGTTTCGGTAACTCTGATAAAGTTAAATGAGTTGGAGCGCATTAGTGGACTGAAGACTCCCAATGAGGTGCTGGCCATTGCTCGTATCCCACAAAACCCGTTTGAAGCAAGTCAATTGCAAGGGAAATTAACGTTAGCACTCAATCGCATTAACGACCCAGGTAACCTGGGTACTATCATTCGAATTGCCGATTGGTTTGGCATTGAAACAGTACTTTGCTCACATGGTACAGTAGCATGCTACAACCCGAAAGTGGTACAGGCAACCATGGGGGCGCTGTTTAGGGTTAAGGTGCAATATGTAAACCTGGAAGAGGTGTTGCAATCTATTGAGGGTGTCATACCTGTCTATGGGGCAGTAATGGAGGGCACCAGCATTTACGATAAAACATTGTCGCAAGAAGGAATCATTGTTATGGGGAGCGAATCACATGGTATTGATGATCTACTGCTGCCATTTACACAACCCATTACCATTCCATCTTATGGAACAGCGGAATCGTTAAACGTAGCAAGTGCTACGGCTGTAATTTGTGCCGAATTTAAAAGAAGAGCTAATCCTTAAATAGTTCTTTGATCACCTTGCCTTTCCCGGTGGGCATGTCAATACCCAACAGTTCAGCAATAGTGGCGGTAATGTCTACCTGATCGTAACGTTTATCAACAATGGCGCCTTGCTTAAAGTCAGGACCAAGTGCGAGTAAGCTAATTTTTCTACAACCTTCACATCCATCGCCATGAGAAACAAACCCGGTTTTCACGCCATCAAGATGTCTTCCATGATCGTTGGTGATGAATAAGGTGGTTTGGTCTTCATATTGCACATCACTTTGAATAATTTCCCAAAGCCTTTTGGCATAAGCATCACAGTTTTTAATGGCTCGCAAGTAGTTATCCCATTGATTGGCATGTCCACGCACGTCAACGTCCAATAAATTGATCAATACCAGGCTTGGATGATGTGTTTCTAAAATATACTCTACATCTTTCCAGGTGTTTTCATCTTTACCATAGCCATACCCTGAAGCATTGATGCCACAATTTACAGAGGGGGTGTATATATTGGCCCACTCTTTATTTTTGGTATTGCCTAATACTCTTAATTTCCCCTTGCTGGCAATTACCCAGGCTTGATTTTTATGTAAACTCTTTTGCTTTAAATAGTACTGGAATATGGAGGGGTTTTTAGGTAATTTTTTACCACCATTGCTGATTTTTTGATGTACTCCGGTAGTAATGGCGGTATGCCCTGAAATGGTATAAGTAGGCCCTTCATTCCTGAAGTCGCTGCACAATACGCCTTCTCTGGTCATGGCCGACATGCTTGGAATATGTTGAAACAAGGAGTCGCCCCAGGTTTCAGAGTGTCTTGGGCCATCAATCACCAACACAATAACGTTTTTCGTTTTATAAGGCTTGGTAGCAGTTTTATCGTCTTCACTCCCTCCTTTAAAAGAGGTAAAAGCGAAAAGGCCAAAAAGGAGCCCCATAATTAGCAATAAGGGAGTAGCAGTTTTTTTCATGTGGTTACAAATGTAGGAGATTTTTTTTGCTCTGGTTCTGCTTACTTAACGATTGTTGTAGCACATTGTTCAGCACATTTTTCTCCATCAATGGCTGCGGAAACAATTCCACCAGCATAACCAGCACCTTCTCCACAAGGGTACAACCCTTTTATTTGTAGGTGTTCCAACGTTACCTTATCTCTTGGTATACGCACTGGCGATGAGGTTCTTGATTCTACAGCATGAAGTACGGCCTCGTTGGTATAATATCCCCTCATTTTTTTGCCAAATGTTTTGAGTCCAATGCGAAGGCGTTGGTAGATCGATTCGGGCAATACTTCATGCAATAAGGCACTTTTAACTCCTGGCTGATAAGAAGTTTTAGGCAATGAGCTTGATAGCTTTTCTTCCACAAAGTCAACCAACCGCTGTGCAGGTACAGTTTGTGTTTGTCCGCCAGCTTTCCATGCTGTTTGTTCTACAGCTTGTTGGTAGCGCATGCCTGCTAAAGCACCATATTGTTCGTATGGCCGTATGTCTTCTACTTCTACCGGAACAATGATTCCTGAGTTGGCAAAAGGGTTGTTGCGTTTGGAGGGAGACCATCCATTGGTAACCACTTCTCCGGGACTTGTAGCACATGGAGCAATAATGCCCCCCGGGCACATGCAGAAGGAATAAACCCCTCGTCCTTTTACTTGATGTACTAAGCTGTATGATGCTGGTGGTAGGTGTTCTCCTCTTTCATCACATTTATATTGTATTGCATCAATAATCGATTGTGGGTGTTCAATTCGCACTCCCATAGCAAAAGGCTTTTGCTCAATCAATATCTGCTTGCGTTCCAATAGCTCAAAAATATCTCGTGCAGAATGGCCGGTGGCAAGAATCACTTGCTGGGTATCGATGGTATCGTTGTGTTGAGTTACCACTCCAGTTATTTTACTTTCTGCAATACACAGATCAGTAACCCTTGTATTGAAATGAATTTCTCCACCAGCAGCAATGATGGCTTCCCGCATGGCAACAATTATTTCAGGCAACTTATTGGTGCCAATGTGAGGGTGTGCATCTACCATAATGTTAGGCGAGGCACCAAAGGCAACCAGAGTAGATAGAATACGTTGCACATCTCCTCTTTTTTTAGAGCGTGTATATAGTTTTCCATCCGAATAAGTACCGGCACCGCCTTCACCAAAACAATAATTAGAGTCGGGGTTGACCAAATGTTCTTTGTTGATTGCTGCCAGGTCGCGGCGACGTTCTCGCACATTTTTACCGCGTTCAAGCACGATAGGCTTTACCCCCAATTCAATAAGCCGTAGTGCAGCAAACAACCCGGCAGGGCCAGCGCCAATAATTACAGCATGTGTTTTGTTAGTTACATTGGGATAATCAATAGGAGGGATGGTGAAATCTGGCACCTGCTCGTTAAGATATACCGCTACTTTTAAATGAATCTTAACGTTCCTTCCTCGTGCATCAATAGAACGCTTTAAAGGTTGGATGTGTTTAATCTCAGCTTCTTTAACACGCAAGACAGAAGCTACATTTCTTTTAAGTAGATGTTCCTCCCCAGCTTGTTGTGGTGATAAAGAAAGTTGTAATTCGCGCGGCATATTAACAATTGAAAAACAAAGGTATTATTTTCTAACAGAGGAGCAGTAGGTATTTTAACCCTCGAAAGTAAAAGTAAGGTGTACCATGCGGGTACGTAGCTTGGAGATGGGAGCCGACCATTTGGTGTTTTCGGGCACCAATACATTATTAAGGCCTACCGATAATTTAAGTTCGATCCCAAACTTAAAGTATTTGAGAAAAAAATCGGTGCCACCACCAATCTCTGCCGAAATATCGTTCTTCCTAATTTTTACGGTAATGTCGTCACTTACAGCATTGTTTACATCTTGTTGTGATGCCATATCCATACTGTATTTGGCGCCCGTTACTATATAGGCTGCGAAGTTGTTAACCCTGTCGGTTCGTAACTTTAAGTTAATGGGAAAATCAAGGAATGTGGATTCTACTCTTTTTTCCGTGAATTTAAGCGATGAATCAGCTTCCAGGAAGGTGTAGTGTAATGCTCGATCCTGGAAAGAGAGGGATGGTAGAAAGCGTACACCAATGTTTTTGTTAAGGTGCAGCTCCGAAACAATGCCAAGGCTAAAACCAGGTTGTTTCTTCACTTCCAAAACCAGTAAGGAGTCTTCAAAGGAAAAATCAGGTTTCTGGTTCATGTAAAAACTGGCCGATCCATACCCTAGTAAGAAGCCAAAGTGAAGTCGCTTGCTATCGAAATTCGGCAAGTTCTTAGGTTTCTCGCGTTGTGCATTAGCATTAAAAGTGCTGCCTAAAGCCAGAAATACCGTTAACAATATGAGTATTATTCTTTTCAAATTAGCGATTAATAGCCTTCAAAGGTATTGAAACGAAAATAATTGGGGTTTATTTCTTACCAAGATAGATCGAAGCAATACCTCCTGATACTGGGATGCACTTTACATCGCGATAACCTACATGCCTCATAATGGCTAAGAAATCTTCCCCTTCAGGAAATGCTTCTACCGATTCCGGAAGGTAAGTATACGCTGATTTATCTTTTGAAATGAGTTTACCTAACAATGGAATAACCCTTCGAAAATAGAAGTTGTACAATTGTTTAATGGGGAATTTTTTAGCCTTAGAAAACTCAAGGATTGCAGCAGTACCATTGGGCTTCAATACTCTTCGCATATCACTCAAGCCCTTTTCTAAATTTTCGAAATTTCGAACTCCAAATCCTACCGTTATGGCATTGAATTCATTGTCATCGAAAGGAAGGTTTTCAGAGTCACCGTACTTCAACTCAATCTTACCTTCCAGCTTTTTCTTCTTGAGTTTTTCTCGTCCCTTTTCCAACATGCCGTTAGAAATATCAACACCAATCACCTTTTTTGGGTTAATTTTTAGTGCGGCTATAGCAAAATCACCAGTGCCTGTAGCAATGTCGAGCATATATTCGGGCTGATCTTTCTTGAGCAATTTGATGGTTTTCTTGCGCCAGATGAAATCAATGCCCATCGAAAAAAAGTGATTGAGGAAGTCATAGTTGCCAGAGATATTATCAAACATCTGAGCTACTTGCTCTTTTTTACCTGAATCAACTTCTTTATATGGTTTAACGGTTTTTTCCACTATCCTACCATGGTATGTCCTTGCGGATATTTATAATTTTTACTCACCAGTTGCTTACCAAACAAATAAGCAATGGTTAATGTTCCAATTCGTCCTACAAACATCGATATAATTATAACAACTTTCCCAACCGTTGATAATTCTCCTGTAATTCCGGTGGAAAGCCCTACCGTACCAAAGGCCGAAACTTCTTCAAAAATGAGATCGAGAATAGATCGGTTGGGTTGTTCTAAAATGTGACTTTCTGAAATGGTGAGGATGAAAATGCCTACCATGTTGCCCAGGATAAAGAACAGCAATACGGAGAATGCTCGAAATACAAGATCATTGGAAATGGTTCGTTTAAACAATTCCGTATTTCTTTTGCCTTTTACAGTGGCAATAATAGAAGCCCAAAGCAAGGCAAAAGTAGAGGTTTTAATTCCCCCTCCGGTGGAGCTTGATGATGAACCAATGAACATTAAAAAGATCATAAGCACTAGCATTGGAGTACTCATCGCGCCAATATCTACCGTATTGAAACCGGATGTGCGCGTTACAGACTGAAACAAAGAGGTAGTAAATGCTCCTGTAAACCCTTGACCTTTTAGTGTATTATCGTACTCCAACAAATAGTAAGCTATGGTTCCGAAGGCTACCAGCCCAAGTGAAAAATAGAGCGCAATTTTAGAACCAAAAGATATTTGCCTCCATTTGTTTTTTAGACGACTTCTAATGTTTCTGATGCTAAAAACATCGAAGATGGCCATCATACCGAGTGCCCCAAAAAACACCAGAAAAGTAATGATGTTATGAATCATGTAGTTAGTACGCACGGCTTCATTGTAAAGTCCATCAGTAAATAAGGAAAGTCCGGCATTGTTAAAGGCCGATACCGAATGAAAGACAGAAAAGAACATCCTCTCACCATTGCTTTTAAATGAGACATCTCCCCACGAAAAATACATCCATAAGGTGCCAATAAGCTCTATGAGAATACTGAAAATGATAACTTTACCTAACATTCCTTTACTGCTCAATACGGAATCTTTATTGACAAAATCTTCAATTACAGTATGCTGTTTTACTCCAACACCAAACTTCGACATTAAAGCAATGAAAGAGCCAAAAGCAATAATGTTTAACCCACCAAGCTTAATGAGAATCAAGATTACAATTTGCCCTTTAAAAGTGAAAAATGTAGCAGTATCTTCAACAATTAACCCCGTTACGCATGTAGCACTGGTTGAGGTAAATAAAGCATCCAAAAAGTTCATGCTTTGATCCAATGGATTGGTCATTTCGGGCAACATAAGTAACCCGGTTCCTGCAAGAATGATGAGTAAAAAACTCAGGATAAATATATTGGACGGGTGCAGCTTTAAGTTGGGAAGGATTGTTGATGTTTTTGCAATTTTAAACAGCACTACCGTTAACAAGTAAAACTGAATAAATAGGGTAGAGAAATCAGCAAAGCTTTCTAATCCTATTTTCACAAATAGTGAAGGAAGGAGAAGTACACCGAAAAAGTTGTAACTGATGCCTTCTACTATAAGGAAGAGCATGAGCACCCCCTCAAACCAATTGCGTTTAAAAAACTGCCTGGGCTCGAAGTCGTAGATGAACTTCACCAAAAAATTAATGATGTAAAACCCAAAACTACCTTTGATAATATTGAGCAAAAGCGCTTCCGACTGTTCGGTTTGGGGGTAGCCATAGTAATAAATAAGCGTACTAATGGCAATTAAAGAGATAAGCAGGTTAAGCCCTTTGAATATTCGAGAAACCTTTTCCTTGCTGTCGTATAGAAAGAGGTTAGCTTTTTCTCGTATGGTTTTAAGCGACATGATTATTGGCTCAACGGTATGGCCTCAGCTAGCAATTGTTTTTTGTCGATTGGAACTACTCCTACCTTTTCACACACTAAACCACCTGAAAGATTCGCGAGGGCAGCCATCAATTGATGAGGAAGCCCTAACGCCAGACAAAGCGACGCCACACTTATAACAGTGTCTCCAGCACCAGATACATCGGAGATGTTTCTTATGTGTGCTGGAATAATTGTATTGGTTTGATCACTATTGATGTATACTCCTGCATCAGACAAGGTAATGAATGAAATGGCATGAGGAACTTGTTCTTGCAGCATTTCAATGCTTTGATTGAGTGCCTCAAGGTTTGTATCTAACTCAATATTGAGCCCTTCTTTTAATTCTTTTAGGTTGGGTTTGAAGAGGGTAACACCACGATAAGAAAAGAAGTTTTTTTGCTTTGGATCAACGGCTGTTGGAATCTTCTTTTCGTTGGCCATTGCAATGATAGCTTCAATAAGGGTTTCGGTTAATACCCCCTTGTTGTAGTCTTCAAAAACAATAACATGTATTTCTTGTGTGTCAAGAATACTTTTGATACTGCTTATCAATCGTGTTTCATCTGCATTGTTCAAGTCGTCAATAATTTCCTCATCTACTCGAAGCATTTGCTGATTGTTGCTAATGACCCTGGTTTTGGTAGTGGTTACTCTACCTTCTGATCGTACAATGCCATTGGTTGGTAGCCCTTCCTTATTGAGTAAACGCATAAGTTCACTGCCTTTGTCGTCTTTGCCAATAACAGAGCATATAATGGGAGTAGCACCTAGTGCTGCAAGGTTTAACGCAACATTTGCAGCACCACCAAGACGATCTTCTTTGTTGGCAACGCTTACAACAGGTACTGGAGCTTCAGGTGAAATACGTTCTACGCCTCCCCATAGGTAAGCATCAATCATAACATCACCCACCACCAAAACGTTGAGTTCATCGAATGCATCAAATATTTGTGGTAGGGTCATCATACCATTTATTTTAAACGACTCAATGCAGTTTTGATGCGTTCAACAGCTTCTTTAATTTGAGCTTCAGAAGTAGCATACGAAATACGAATATTATTAGGCGAACCAAAGGCCGCACCGGTTACTACAGCTACATGTACCGTTGTTAGTATGTACATGGCTAAATCTGTTGCGTTGTTAATGGTATGTCCTTCAGCCGATTTGCCAAAGTAGCTTGATACTTCAGGAAAAACATAAAATGCGCCTTCAGGAGTATTGATGTTGAGCCCGGGGATTTCTCGCAATAACCCAATGATCATATCACGTCGTTTGTGGAAGGCTTCTTTCATTTCGTTGGTTACAGAAGGGTCGGCCATCATGGCAGCTTTTGCTGCTTGCTGAGCAATTCCACAGGTGCCTGAGGTAAATTGCCCTTGCATTTTAACACATGCTGCAGCAACGGTTTTCGGAGCTCCCATATAGCCAACACGCCATCCAGTCATAGCAAATGCTTTTGATACTCCATTCACTGTAATGACCTGTTCCTTAATGTCATCGAATTGGGCAAGACTTTCATGTTTGCCGACGAAGTTAATGTGCTCGTAAATTTCATCGCTAATTACAAATAGTTGTGGGTGTTGCACAATAACATCGGCCAATGCCCTCAACTCATCCTTAGAATACACAGACCCTGAAGGGTTACAAGGCGAACTAAACATAATGAGTTTAGTAGAGGGGCTTATAGCTTGCGCCAATTCTGTAGCTGTAATTTTAAAATCGTTTTCCAACGAGGTAGCGATGACTTTAGGAGTACCTTCAGCCATTTTAACAATCTCTTCGTAGGTTACCCAGTAGGGGGCGGGTAAAATAACTTCATCTCCTTTGTCAATAAGAACCATTACCGCATTGGCAATGGCTTGCTTTGCACCTGTTGAAACCACAATGTTTTCTGGGGCATAATCGAGGTTATTATCGCGTTTAAACTTCTTAGAGATAGCTTCGCGTAAATCCAAATACCCCGGAACAGGCATGTATTTGCTGTAATTATCATCAATGGCCTGCTTGGCCGCCTCCTTTATAAAGTCAGGAGTGTTGAAATCGGGTTCGCCAAGGCTCAGGTTAATAACATCAAACCCTTGAGCTGTTAGCTCCCTACTTTTTCTAGACATTGCAATCGTTGCCGATTCCGAAAGCCTGTTAATTCGCGCTGATAAAGAATTCATATGACCCAAAAATTAACACGTGACAAAGCTAATAAATTTGCCGCTATCACGTTATGATTAGTAAACTATAATCCATTAAAGCATTTTCTCTATCTTAGTAGAGGTAAAACATGGAAATATGGAAATTGTTGTTGACTTGTTGATGATTGCTATCCCCACCGTTGTGGTTTTTATAACAGCCTATTTGTTAATCAAAAAATTTCTGGACAGCGAACATGAAAAACGTAGTGTAGAACTTCAGAAGGCACACCATGCTGTTGTTACTCCTGTGAAATTGCAAGCCTACGAGCGAGTAATACTGTATCTTGAACGAATCTCACCAAACAGCTTAGTGATGCGTGTTCATAAAACGGGCATGAGTGCAAAATTATTGCAGGCCGAATTGTTAAAGTCAATTAGAACGGAATATGAGCACAACATGTCGCAGCAAATTTATGTATCACACAATGCCTGGGAGATGTTGAGAAATGCTAAGGAAGAGATGTCGAAGTTTGTAAACATTGCAGCCAATCAAGTAAAGGATGATGCCAATGGTATTGTGTTGTGTGAAGTGATGTTTGAAATGGCGAGTAAGATCGAAAAAATGCCTACCCAAATAGCCATTGAATACATTAAGAAGGAGTTTCGCCAGTTGATGCACTAAACCTACGTTATTTCATATTGCAGTAAGATCGGTTAATGATGCCACCGCTAAAAAAACTAATGAATTGTAGTTTATCTTGCTTACTTCTTTTCTTTAGTTGCCTGGCTATTGCACAATTTCCCCAACCAGAATTTCAGCATTTTACGGTAGACGATGGATTGCCCAGTTCTGAAGTTTACTATGTAATGCAAGATTCGCGTGGTTACATTTGGTTTGCCACCGATCGGGGAGTAAGCCGTTTTAACGGGTATGAATTCGAAAATTTCACAGAAGAGGATGGCCTTTCCGACAATGTTGTCTTTCAAATTATAGAAGACCATCAACAGCGGTTGTGGTTTGTTACCTTTTCGTGCAAACTTTCCTACTATCAGGGCGATAGCATATACTCTTATCCATATAACGATGCATTGTTACAGGAGTTAAAAGGCAATTCCATCATTCGCTCTTTTCATGTTGATGAGGACGAAACATTGCATATTGGTGTAAAAGAGAAGGGTTATCTCACCATTTCGAAAGAGGGGCAGTTGGAGCACCAATATGCTGCTTTAGAAAAGGGCGTGCATTTTTCCAGGATAGAAGAACAACCGTTTAACTTTTCGGTATTGAAACGGGAGCTAATAGGGAAAAAGGGAACTTTTCATGTGCATGTTCCAGGTTTTGAAGGCACTTATTGGTTGCCCACTATGCTTCCGGCAGAATATCATTCTTGTACTTTGCCGAATAATAGGATGGCTGTATCCATGGGAAATGTATTGACTGCAGTTGATGATACGTCTGAAGCATTGCATTATCGACAAAACATTGTATGGTTGAATACTGACGGTAAAGACCGTTTGTGGGCAGGGTTTTATAAGAATGGTGTGCGGTGCTATGATGCCAATTCACTGCAATTAAAGTACCAACTGCTGAAAGATTATTCTGTATCGTGTGTATATAACGATTGGGAGGGGGGACTTTGGTTTACAACTTTAGAACGTGGTGTTTATTATCTGCCCTCGATGTCGTTCCATACCTATAGCACTGCATCAGGGTTGCCCGATGCTGATGTGTATAGCATTGCGGGTAATGGAAGTAACGAAACCATACTTGGTTTCAGAAAAGGCATGGTAAGTCGTATTGTAGACCATAAACTGGAAAACACATACGACCTATCGGAAAGTGGTAGGGTAGAGCTTCCCGTCTCTACCATTCATTACCGTGCTGCTGAAGATGAATATTGGATAGATAATGATGGGCTATACGTACTGGGTAAGGAAGGGCTGAGTACGTTGAGTTTAGAGCACCCAATTACCCGGTTCAATGCAGCGAGATTACATGCGAGCTGTATTTTGGAGAGCAAGGATGGTAGTATTTGGCTTGGAACCACCACTGCATTAATTCAAACAAGAGATGGGCATGCGATTCATAACAGTAACATCGATTCCATTACAGTAAGGGTAAGTGCTTTGTATGAAGATTCTGGAGGAAGAATTTGGGTGGGTAGCCTCAACGGTTTGTACGAATACCATAACAATAAATTTGTATATCATGGCGATGTACATCCGCTGCTTTCGAAACGTATTGTAGATATTGTAGGCCTTGCTGACACTATGATTTTAGGAACCAGGGGAGCAGGCCTGGTAGTGGTAGCACCTGACACTATTTATAACATTAGTGAAGTAGATGGATTAAACAGCAGCATTGTAAATGCTATTGCTAAAGATGGAAGACAAATTGTAGTGGGCACCAATAAAGGGGTAAACATTGTAGGGATACGGGGTGGTAGAACATCAATCCGGAGCTTTACAAAAAAACATGGCTTAGTATCGGATGAGGTTAACAAGGTACATGCTCAAAATGGTGAAGTTTGGATCGCTACTAATCATGGAGTTACACAGTTTGTTCCACAAAATATTAGTGTAAATGCCTATAAGCCCCCTGTCTTCATTAAGTTACTCAAGGTAAATTATCAGGATACCATATTGCCCCCTGGAGCCCGGTTAAATTACGATCAAAATCTGTTGCAGATTGAATACATTGGATTGAGCTACCGTAGCATGGGCGACATTACCTACCGCTATCAAATGGAGGGGGTTGACTCTACTTGGACTTACACTAAAAATACGTCCATACAATTTACAACGTTACCTCCTGGCGATTATCGTTTTGTAGTGAGTGCTAAAAATGAAGATGGTGTTTGGAGTGCTATGCCAGCAGCAATAAGCTTTACCATTTTGCCTCCTTTCTGGAAGACCTGGTGGTTTTATTTGTTGATAGCCTTATTTTTTATTGCATTAGTATGGGTATTTTTTGCATTGAGGTATAGGGCGCTAAAGGTTCGAAGCCAGTTGATAAAACAAGCATCTGATTCGGAACAAAAAGCATTGAGTGCCCAGCTTACTCCCCATTTTATCTTTAACTCATTGAACTCCATACAGCAACTCATTGCGGCCAATCAAAAGAGAGAAGCGGTGCAACATGTGGCTGGTTTTGCAAAACTAATGCGAAAGATTTTAAGGAATTCAAGAGAAAAAAGCATCACTATTGAAGAAGAGGTGGAAACGTTGCGTTACTACCTGGAATTGGAGAGCCTTCGGTTTGAAGGAAAGTTCGAGTATGAGGTAGTGATAGATGAAAAAATTGATGTAGATGATGTAACCATTCCGCCAATGCTCATTCAACCTTATGTAGAGAATGCCATATGGCATGGCATTATGAACAAAGATGAGCGTAAAGGAAAGGTGACCATTACTTTTGCATTGGAAAAAGACATGTTGATTTGTGAGGTAATGGATGATGGCATAGGGAGAAAGCGTGCGGCTGAGTTAAGAAGTGACTACAAGGAGCATAAAAAATCGTACGGCATGGAGATTACAATGGAAAGGTTAAAGCTGTTGAATGCTCAGCAAAAACAAACGTTGCTACTGGATGTTGTTGACTTAGAGGATGAAAAGGGAAATGCTTTGGGTACATTAGTAAAACTCTATATACGGTTATAGTAAGAAATACTACATTTAGTTTCTAAAATTGGGGCAAGTATGATTAGAGCAATTATTGTAGATGATGAGGAAAAGGGGCGAATTTTCCTCAAGAACATGGTTGATGAGTATTGCAAAGAAGTACAAATTGTGGCCATGGCTGATGCTATAGATACAGGCATTGAAACAATTAGAGCCTATCACCCGGATCTCGTTTTTCTAGACATAAAAATGCCAAGAGGTACTGGTTTTGATGTGTTAAAAGAGCTTCATGAAATGGATTTTGAAGTTATTTTTACGACAGCACATGATAATTATGCACTTACTGCGATTAAATTTTCGGCTATCGATTATTTATTGAAGCCAATTGATATCAACGAACTTCAAGAGGCTGTGGAAAAAATGATTCGAAAGAAAGACCGGAAGCTCAAAAAGGAAAACTTCGAGGTATTTCTCAGCAACCTCCAAATGGAAAATTCGATGAAAAAGATTGCACTGCCTACGCAAGATGGATTAATGTTTGTAAAGGTAGAGCACATTATCAGGTGTGAAGGGGAAGGTGCCTATACTAAAATTAAGCTGGTAGAAAACGAGAAGCTAATGGTTTCAAAGAACCTGAAGGAAATAGAAGGCTTATTGTTTGATTGTGGTTTCTTTCGGGTGCACAAATCTCACCTTATCAACCTCAGCCACGTAAAACGCTATATCAAAGGAAGTGGCGGTACGGTAGTTATGTCCGATCAACATAGCGTAGAAGTATCTAAGCGCAGAAAGGAAGCTTTTCTGGAGCAACTCAACATATAACCCTTTTTTAGTGATCCATACTTGCGGTATAGGAAGTTCCTTTGTTTGATTATTCAATACCCCTGGTTAAGAAAGTATTTGTATCATCTACTTCACCACTTATTTTAAAATCCCTATCGAATATTTATTGAGTGCTTACGCTTACTGATTTACCGTGTAAATCATGGTGTGGTCGCCTAATTTTATTGCAATCAATTTAATATTAACTCAAAACATTATTGCAATGAAAAAGAACAAATTCAACGCTTTTGCTATTGGATTGTGCACTGTAGCCGGCCTTGTAATAAGCAATTATGCATCAGCTCAATGGAGTTTGAGCGGTAACTCCGTTAGTGCAGGTGATTTTATTGGAACTACCAATGGACAACCTTTAGTATTTAAGAGCAATAACACCGAAGGCATGCGGTTGAGCACAGGTGGTTTTCTAGGTATTGGCATTGCCTTACCCGACCAATTATTACATGTGCATCAGGCTTCCACAGGAGGGGCTAACATTCATTTTACAAGCGCTGCAACTGGTAACTCAGCTAGCGATGGTGCTTATTTAGGATTAAATGGCCTGGATGAAGTACGCATTACCAACAAAGAGAATGAAGACATTGTATTTTCTACTAACTCTCTGGAACGTATGCGCATCATGAAAGATGGTATGGTAGGCATTGGTGCAATTGGTACTGGGGTACCTGATGCCATGCTTTATCTTGATATAGCAGATGATTTCTCTGCTAGTAGCGGTTTACGCATCACAACGCCACAAACCTTCCAGCAAGGAGCAGGGCTTACCGAATCGTACTTCCAAATTGATCGAGGAATAGGCACCCACTTTATTGTAGATAAAGATGGATTGGTAGGCATTGGTACTGCTACGCCTAGCCATCAGTTGCACATTCATGAAGGCACTTCATCTGGAGTTAATTTTCATTTAACCAATAGTACTACCGGCAGTGCCGATACCGATGGCGCTTACTTTAGTGTAAACACTTCGAGTCAGGTAGTCATTAACAATAAAGAAAATGAAGACATTTTATTTTACGCCAACGACGATGAAAAAATGCGAATCAACAGCGATGGGAGCGTAGGAATTGGAACTGACCTTGATTCGAACACTGAAAACTATCTTTTGGCTGTAAATGGAAAAGTTGGTGCGAAGGAAGTACAAGTAGAAACAACCAGCGATGCCTGGCCGGATTATGTATTTGCCAGTGATTATCAATTGCAATCGCTTGCGGAGGTAGAGCAATTTATTCATGCCAATAAG
Source organism: Flavobacteriales bacterium (assembly GCA_963669295.1). Taxonomy (GTDB): domain Bacteria; phylum Bacteroidota; class Bacteroidia; order Flavobacteriales_D; family CALLUQ01. The sequence continues at coordinate 363,673 of OY769938.1, read as the reverse complement.
CATTTGCCAGGTGTGCCATCAGCACAAGAAGTGGGAGAGGAAGGCATCAATTTAGGAGAAATGAATGCCATTTTACTACAGAAAATTGAAGAGTTGACTTTACATATGATTGCCCTGGAGAAGAAAAATGAAGCATTGGAAGCGAAAATCAACCAACAGTAATCACAAAAAAACAACAGCTATGAACAAGATAAAATACCTATGGTGTTTGCTTGTGATGATGATGGTGCACGAATCCATTGCACAGGAGGAGTATACTCCTCCCGGGAATCACAAAGAAATGCTACGAGAATTGGACAGCAGGTTAAAGCCTAATGCCAACTACTTCGATATTGTTAGGGAAGCAGAATTGTTTTTTGAGGAGACGAACGCTGATGGAGGTTCTCGAAAAGAGGGAAAAGCCTACAAGAAGTACTTGAGATGGAGAGACTTTTGGGCTAACCGTATCGATGAAAACGGTGGTTTTGGAGAACCATTAAAACAAGGCGTGAAATACGGGATGGACCAAAGAAAGAATCAGGGATTATTAAAGGCAGGAAGTCCACAATGGGAGCCCATGGGGCCTTGGGAAACGCCACTGGGAGGTACAGGAGCAAAAGGTGTAGGGCAGGTTACAAGTGCTCAGTTTCACCCTGACTATAATGGAACCACCAATAAAACATTGTTTGCGGCATCTTCAGCAGGAGGATTGTTTAAAACAACTGATGGTGGTGATAATTGGGAATGCATTTCAGATACGTATACAGGTGCCCTATTTTATGGAGGAAGGCATGTGTTGATTGATCCAAATGATGCAGATAAAATATACATGAGCTCTTCTGCTGGTGGAGCGATGTCCATTGCGTTATCAAAATCAAGAGATATGAGCCTCGGGGTATTGTATACTGACGATGGAGGTACTACCTGGACCAACTTAAACGATGCCAATGCCGTACTTACAAATGGCAACGATGCGGATGTTAGGTTCGAATTAGACCCTTTAAATGGAGTGAAAGGAAGAGAAATTGCCCACATAAAGTTGCACCCAACTAACGGAAAACTTTACATGTTGGTACGAGAAAACCTCACAGCATTCCGACCACTTACCCATCCCAACGATTATGCTAAATCAATTCTGTATGTTGGCGAAGACCCAGGAACAGGATGGGAATGGGAACATTTAGGTACATGGTCGGCTACTGGTGTGGATGTTGACTTACGGATGATGCATTTTATTCCGGATGGTACCGATTATGACTTATACCTTGCTGGTGATGATGAAATCATCGCTTTTGACCTTGCTACCAATACCGGTACTTCGTTGTACAATGAGTTGTTTAACGACCTTACTGGTGATAACGATTGGGATAACTGGGTAGCAACTAACCCAAAACACGAATATGCTTGTGAGTATACCCCTGATGACCCTGATTACATTTATTTCCTTTGTAGGCAGGGATATGATGCAGCGGTTGTAAAATACCATATTGCTAACAATGATTTCACCTGGTTTGCGACCATGCCAAATAGTGTGTCGTTTACAGCATCCGGAGGAAGAACATTGATTAACATTGCTCCAGATGATAAAGAGAGAATCTATATTTCAAAAGTGAGCGTTTATCGTTGGGATCCAGATCCACAAGATCCTAGATTTCGATCCATTCGATCTAATAATACCACAAACACAGAATACATGCATGACGATGTCATGGAAATAGAATTTTGGGATGGAGACTCCGATGTAATGCTTGTTGCCAATGATGGAGGAGTTTCTTTTTCCACGCAACAAGGGTTGGATGACTTGTTGAACCCTGAAGTAGGAAGATGGACCGATATCAATGGGTGTGGGCTTCAAATTGCTCGAGGCTATTCCATTGATGGTTATGAAGATGATCCAAACATTTTGGTAATTGGTCTTCACGACAATGCTATTGCTAGAAGAGATGCTAACGGTGACTGGAATAGTTTTGACTATTGTGATGGTGGAGGCTCAAGCATTAGACCTGATGATCCGAATAAATTTGTTTGGTCATGCAACAGTAGAGTAACACTGGACGGGAATCAGTTAAAAGTCTATAGCTATAGTCAGGAGCGAAGCTTTTTACCGGGAAGCCCCAATATGTTTATCACGGGTGGTAGAAAAACATCTGGATCAAATTTCGAAGGTTTGTGGTATTATGATTTAGATGTCTATAATTCAGGCTGGCAGGAATACAGCGCTGATTTTGGAAAAATCCCAGTAGCAATGAGCATTTGTGAAACGAACCCTGATGTGTGTTTCTTAAGCCATGTTCCCTGGTGGTTTAGTGGCATTTTTCCAGACCATAATGTAACAGGAGAATATGATGACGGCACTCCTTTTACCTATACCTACGCGTCTGAATTAAAAATTAGAAGAGGAAACAATGGACAAAGTAATGACATCAACGATTGGGAAGATATTGCAGGCGACCTGGGAAGTGAACTAGGTGACTTTCATAGCATCACTAGTATCGTAACTCACCCGTTGGATGAAAATCGTGCATGGCTTTCTTGCGGATTGTTTGAAAACCAGAAAAAGGTATTCTATGTGGACTACGATCAGGCACAGGGTTCAAATCAAGATTGGGTCAACTGGTCGCAAGGGCTGCCTAACTTTCCGGTGAATGATTTGTTATTCGACCGCAACTCGGGGTATATATTCGCTGCTACCGACGTAGGAGTGTATTATCGCGATTCGGAAGATCCGGTAACCGGTGGTACCGGTTGGCAGGAGTATGGTACCGGTTTACCTACTACCATGGTAACAGAAATGGTGATTAATCGCCAAACCAACAAGTTAAGAGTCATCACCTTTGGTCGTGGTGTGTGGGAAGTGCAATTGGAGTGCTCCAAGAATACCATTAACCTGCCTCAAAACTTTGAGGGCTTTTATAAGGAAGATGAGATTTATGGAGCAGTGAGCAAGGATGGAAATGAAAGTTCAGAACTTGTGGCACACACCAAAATTAAGCTCACTCCCGGGTTCGATTCAAATGTAGGTGCTTCTGGCAAGCGTTTCATAGCAAGAATTGTAAACTGTGGAAAAATAGGCGATGGTTATCCGTGTGTAAAAAGTTTGACTCCTAATGCAAGCAATGCAAAGCCTGTAATAGAAGCTGGAGAAGCAGTACTCAGCGTAACACCTAACCCTACCGATGGTCGGTTCAATGTGCATGTACTTAAAGATGGTATGCTCGATCAGCAATATACCATCGACATTACAGACATTACCGGCAAACTGGTTTCAACCATGCGTGGAACTTATAACCAGAATAACAATATCGATATTTCAACATATCCTAACGGTATTTACTTTGTAAGAGTAAGTACCCCCGATGAGGTATTGACGGAAAGAGTGGTGAAGCAATAGTCTCGTTTAACAACAGGGAAAAACGCCATTGTTACCGTAACAATGGCGTTTTCTTTTGATTGTCCGTCCCAAGTCCCCCTTTGTCTATTAAGCGTGTGTAACCCCCTAACTATCAAGCTGTAAATTACACCAATGGAAAATATTCATCCCTGTATTAGCTACATTCCTCGGTGAAAATATGGGATTGGTCGGTAAAATAATTAACTTTACCGCGTTCTTGATGAACGAGAGGGAATGTGCAAGGTAAAATCATTCCGCCGTTTTAAAGAAAACACGCAAGCTAACCGTGTCTACTGATCGATTGATAACGTTCCGAAAGTCAATGTGCCGTGCATTGCAGTGCATGACTTTTTTGCTGTTGTTGCTACAGATGAATTTTGTGGTGGCTCAGCAAGACTCTATCTTTTGGTTTGCACCGCCCGAAGTATCAGCATCCGTTGGCGATAATCCTATTTATTTGCGTTTTTTAACCTATGCCGATCCCGCAACGGTAACCGTTACACAGCCTGCTAATGGCGGCTTTGTTCCCATTACCCTTAACATTCCGGCCAACGATGTAGATAGCATTAACCTTACCCCATATTTGGCGGCTATTGAGAGTCCAGCGGCAGATGTGGTAGCAAACAACGGATTAAAAATTACTTCCACATCACTCATAACAGCATTTTATGAACTAAAGGCTCCTAACAATAAAGAGATCTTCTCCTTAAAAGGAGCAAAAGGCATAGGTACTAATTTTTATACGCCTTTCCAGCGGTATTGGGACAATGGTGTTACTGTTCCACCCAGCTTTACTTCTATCGATATTGTAGCTACTGAAGATGGAACTACTGTACTCATTACGCCACGTACTGATGTAGTGGGGCATGTAGGCACGGTAACGTATAGCATTACATTGAATGAAGGAGAAACCTATAGTGCTAGAGACATTAATACTACCGCTTCTACTTCACTGGCAGGGTCGATTGTGGCTTCTGATAAACCAGTGGCTGTAACTACTTTTAGTGGAGCGCTGGTAAGTGGTGGATGTACCTCATCCATGGGCGATCAAATTACTACAGCCGACTACGCAGGTACGGATTTTATTGTTCATAAAGGCCATGCAGCAGACGAACGTATTTATATTCTAGCCACACAAAATGGCACCAATATTACGGTGGATAACAGTACCACTACAACTACGCTCATCAATTGGAGCGAAACGTATGAGTATGTACTTACCGATACCATCAATTACATTCATACCGATAAACCGGTATACTTATGGCATGCTGGAGGTTATGGATGCAACCTTGCTGGGGCGCAGGTGCCACCGTTGTATTGTGCTGGTAAGTATTCTACCTCTTTTACGCGTTCTACATCCGATTCATTAGGATTGTTGCTGTATACACGAACTGGCTTTGAAGGTATGTTTGCCATTAATGGCAATGGTAGCCTGGTACCGGCCGCGGCATTCAATGTAGTACCCGGAACAGGAGGTGCTTTTCAAGTGGCATTAATTTATTACAACACTACCGATGTGCCCATCAACTCCTACAATGAAGTAACCAATACAGGTGATGTATTTGGTATGGCAGTATTGAATGGGATGAATGGCAATGGCAGTAGCTATGCCTATCTGTCGGAGTTCAACTCCTATCCTTTTGTAGATGCTGGTTTAGACGATACCATTTGCGCCAACATTCCGCTGGCTTTAAATGGATTAGTAGGTGGTGGTTCGGTAACTGGTATATGGAGTACCACTGGTTTTGGCACATTTCAAAATGGCAACACTGCATTGACCAACAACTATATTCCAAGCCCGTTAGACACTGTAATAAGTCCCATTGATATTTATCTTACATCGACGGGACCATGTCCGGTATTGCGTGATACCATTACTGTAGTGGTAGATCCAGCTCCCATTGTAAATGCCTCTGCCGATCAAACAGTATGTGCTAACAATGCAGCCGTACAATTGGAGGGAACAGTAGGAGGAGGAACCACCACTGGTCAGTGGTCGACCCTCGGGTCGGGAACTTTTACGCCCAGTGAAGATACATTGGATGCGATATACATCCCCTCTCCAGCCGATACCATTGCTGGGGTAGTAACTTTGGTATTAACTTCTACCAATAATGGTAGCTGTTTGGCGGTAACCGATACCATGAACATTACCATTACTACTGCACCTACAGTTGATGCAGGAGTAGATACGGTTTACGTATGTTCGAACAATCCTGATGTAAGCCTGGTAGGCTCGGTAAACGGGCCAACCACTACTGGCAAATGGACCACTTCGGGAGGTGGATTGTTTTCGCCCAATAATTTGGTGCTTATTACCACTTATCAACCCAGCCCGGGCGACATTGCCAATGGCTCTATTACCCTTTATCTTGAATCAACCAACAATGGCAGTTGTGCCATTGCAACCGATAGCTTAATAGTGGTGTTTACACCATCGCCCATTGTTGATGCCGGACTCGATATTATTGCTTGTTCTAATGTAGGAACAGTAGACTTAAGCGGTGCGGTAAGTGGCCCAACCACTACTGGACAATGGTCGGGGGGAGCAGGAACCTTTTTTCCGAGTGCTGCCGATTTAAATGCTACCTATACACCAACGGCAGCAGAAATTGCTAATGGTAATGTGGTGCTTACACTTACCTCTACCAATAACGCTACCTGTAACTCCGAGAATGATGTGGTACAAATTAACTTTGTAGCACCACCGTTTGCGAACTTTAGTTTTACAGAAGTATGCCATGGAGATGTGACTGATTTTACCGATTTCTCGTTGCCAGGCTTTGGTTCTATCACCAATTGGGAGTGGGATTATGGCGATAGCAATGGTTCAACCAATCAGAATAACACACATACCTATGGTCAGCCAGGAAGTTATGATGTAACATTAATTACTACCACCAACGTAGGATGTAGTGATACTACAGTAAACACCGTAAACGTATACGAAATACCGGTAGCGCATTTCAACTATTCAGCCAGTTGTAACGGTACCCAAATTGTGGTCGATTTTACCGACAGTTCGTACACACAAAACGACGCCATTAGTTCATGGTTTTATGACTTTGGAGGGCAGGGGAGTGCTGCCTCACCCAATCCATCGCAACTATTTATTGGTGATGGTAACTTCATCATTAGCCAAATTGTAACAACGGTAAATGGTTGTGTTGATACTACAATTCAAACCATCAACATACCACCTCGACCTCAGGCAGGCTTTTACTACAATACTTCTAACGGACTCAACATTGGTGCAGAGTTTAGTTTTACTGACACTTCTTATTTCTCATCGTCGTATCAATGGGATTTTGGCGATGGCAATACATCTACCGATCAAGATCCATTGCATGTATACTTTGCCAATGGTACCTACATTATTACTCAATATGTGTATGGCGACCTGGGTTGTGTAGACAGTACCAGTCAACTCATTACCATTAACACAGTAACCGACGAAATTACCCAACTTATTCCCAATGCCATCTCTCCGAATGGCGATGGTAAAAACGATGTGTGGAAGCTCGAATTCATTCGATTGCTGTATCCTGATGCTGAGATTCTGATCTTTAACCGGTGGGGACAAGAGTTGTTTTATTCAAAAGGATATGCTGAACCGTGGGACGGAACATACAATGGAGAAAAAGTGCCTGATGGCACTTATTACTACGTCATTAATTTGAACGATGAAAGCGAACCTGAACCTTTCCAGGGGAGCATCCTGGTATTAACCAGTGGCAACTGATATGAAACGGTGGTTGTACATAGCGTTGTTTTTGTGTTTTGCCTCTACCGGGGTTGGACAACAACAGTATGTGTTCACCAATTTCTTGATGAACGATTACTATTACAATCCGGCCATTGCAGGAAGTAAAGATGTGCATAAGGCTAACATTGGTTACCGCAATCAGTGGACCGGCTTTGAAGATGCTCCGGTAACCTTTATGGGTAACTTTTCGGGCTCGATTCGTAACGAAGGTAAAATGGGGTATGGTGCCATGGTGATATCCGACCGCACCGGACTTACTCAAAACACAGGTTTTTACCTCAATTATGCGCATCACTTTAAGTTGGATGAAAAAACCAAGCTTGGTTTTGGCGTGCAGCCTGGGTACATTCAATACAGGGTACGTTTGTACGATGCACAATTGGCGGATGAAGGTGATGCCATTTTAACAGGAAATGTGCTTTCTGCCAATGCGGTAGACATGCATTCAGGATTTCATTTGTATTCCGACAAATACTTTTTCATGGGGTCCATCCAACACCTGTTGGGTGAAGGCATTCAGTTTACCACATACAATTCGAGTTTAGCCAAGCACTACACAGTAATAGCAGGATACAACCACCTGTTGAAAGAACAAAAAATTGAATTGCAGCCCAGCATTATGCTGAAAGCTACTAACCCTGTACCCATGCAGTGGACAGCGATGATTAAAGGTACTTACGATGGAAAGTACTGGGCTGGTTTACTGTATCGATCGCAAGATGCGGTAGGCATTTCGTTGGGTCATCAAATTAAAGAACGCCTTACCATTGCTTATGGATTCGACTACTCCTTGTCGTCGATCAGGCAATACCAAACAGGCTCTCATGAGTTGGCGCTTTCGTTTATCATTACACGAAAAAAGCCTTCGCTAGAGGAAGAAGACGAGAAGTTGAACAACAGTATTATGGAAGAAATGAACAAAAAGATGGAGGAGAAAAAGGGGAGTAAGTAAAACGACCTGAATTGAACATTATGAAATTGCTCAAATACATCTTCGTTATCATTGGATTTTTGTCGTTGTATCCTAAAGATGCTAATGCACAAATTGATACTACCTTTTGGTTTGCTGCACCATGGGTAACTCCCGACCACTGGTGGCGCGATCCGATAGCATTTCACTTTTCTACATTCAATAACCCAACCACCATTAGAATACAGCAACCGGCTTCCGCTTACGATACTACTTTTATTGTAGGCCCCAACACCTTGTTTACCAAGTATGTCGATTTTATGATCGATTCTGTGGAGAGTAAGCCGGCTGATCAAGTATTGCGTACTGGCTTTAAAATTACATCCGATAATCCGATTACCATTGTATACGATATTATTACTCGAGCCACTCAACATTTTAATCCAGAAACGTATTCGTTGAAAGGGCAAAATGGTATGGGTACTGAATTTGTTTTGCCCTATCAAACCTTATGGAACAATCGCACCCTTACCAACGATTTAAATAATGACGGAACAGTAACGCAACCGTATCAACAATTCTCGGTAGTGGCAACAGAAGACAGTACATGGGTATACATTACCCCAAGGTGCGATGTGGTGGGAGGACATCCCGCTAATGTGACGTATTCGGTACTTCTCCCCAAAGCGGGTAATGTGTATACCGGCCAAAACATCACACAAAATACAAGCACACTGGGCAATAACATGGCAGGTACTATAGTAGTAGCCAACAAGCCTGTATCGGTATCGGTGTCTGATGATTCGGTTAATCCATCTGGTGGCGGAACCTGCTTTGATATCATGGGCGACCAAATTGTACCCACCGATGTGATTGGCAATGAATACATCATTAATCGAGGTTTCTTGAACCCTGGTTCCAACGAATCTATTTTTGTGGTAGCTACTGAAAACTTTACCACAGTAAGTATCGATAATGGCTTAACGACCACCACCACTACCCTTAATCAGGGCGATACTTATCCTTACAGCATTACCGAACCATTAACCTATTGCAACTCCGATAAGCCGGTGTACTTATTGCACATGTCGGGTTATGGTTGTGAGTTGGGAAAAGCCATCTTACCACCATTAAACTGTGCTGGTTCCGATCAGGTAAGTTTTTCAAGAGCCAACCCGCAAAGCTTCTTGTTAAACATTTTATGTCCGGCAGGCTCGGAAGGCAATTTTACTTTGAATGGTAACAATACCCTTATTACAGCGCCTATGTTTAATGTAGTGCCTGGAACAGGGGGAGCATGGATGGGCGCTCAAATTAGCTTCAACACCACTGATGTGCCAGTAGGCTCGGCCAATCTCATCACTAATTCAACCGATCTTTTTTCGTTGGGCATTATTAACGGTGGCTTAACCACTGGCTGCTTATACCATTATGTATCATCCTTCTTGCGAAGGGTATACACCGTAGCCGGACCCGATACTACGCTTTGTGATGGAGAACCTGTAATAGATTTGACTGGTAGTGTAACTGGTGGGTCAACTACAGGCATATGGAGTGTGCTTAATGGTACGGGTACTCTTAACACACCTACGAGTTTAAGCACTACCTATGTGCCCAGTGCAAGCGATTACTCGCAAGGAAGCCTCACCTTTGTATTGGGTTCTACGGGCAATTGCGATCCTGTGTACGATACCCTGGTGGTTGATTTCATTCAATCGCCTGCTGTTGATGCTGGTCTTGATCAAACTTATTGTAGTAATAATGTGGGAACAGTGCCGCTAAATGGTACATTGAACTTTGCTGCCGGCTCTATTTGGTCGGGAGGCAATGGCGGTGCTTTTGGCAATGCAGGGAGCTTAAATACCTTTTATACCCCTTCGCCAGCAGACATTGCAGCCGATAGTGTGGTGTTGTACCTTACCTCGCAAGGAAGTTTCTTTGCCTGCCCTGATGATGAGGATACAGTAGTTATTTATTTTACTGAACCTCCTACAGTAATTGCAGGACCTGATTTGGTATTGTGCTCCAGTACCACCGACATTCCTTTGAATGGAAGCATTACTGGAGTAACCACTACTGGAGTGTGGACCACCACCGGGTCGGGCACATTTACCCCAAGCGATACGGCATTGAATGCCACTTACCTGGTAAGCCCGGCTGATACTGCTGTGGGTTCTATTACTTTTATACTTACATCAACATTAAATGGCAATTGTTTAGCCGTACAAGATAGCTTCCTGGTTACTTTTATCGACCAGCCTGTTGTAGACATTACCACACTCGATTCTATTTGCTCTAACCTTACCACCATCAACCTTACAGGTACGGTTACAGCAGGATTCAATACGGTGTGGAGTGTAAATGGTGCAGGTAATATTGTTGATCCCAATTCGCTCAACACCTTTTACAACATTAGCCCTATTGATACGGCCAATGGTTTTATAGACCTGTTCTTAAATACGGTGCCAGGCATTTGTCCGGCCGAACAAGATTCATTGCGCATTATTTTTGTTGATCCACCAGTAGTAAATGCAGGAATTGATCAGGCATTCTGCTCCAACGAGCCCATTCAATTGAATGGTATTATTGCAGGAACCAGCCCGTCAGGAACCTGGGCTACCACAGGAACAGGTGTTTTTAGTCCAAGTCCTAATTTACTATCAACGCTTTATTTCCCATCAGCCAATGATGTGGCAGCAGGCACCATACAGCTCATCCTTACGTCATCAGGAAACTTCGGTTGTATACCCGATGCCGATACTTTGGTGGTTACATTTAAAGATCCTCCGGTAGCCAACTTCTCATTCAACGATGCTTGTTTGGGTGAAAACACCATGTTTACAGACTTGTCAACTACTACTGATGGCATTATCGATTCGTGGAACTATGACTTTGGCGATCAAACCTCATCCATTGCTAGCGATCCACAACATCCATACCCGGCAGCAGGTACTTACAACGTGGTATTTATTGTAGGCTCCAGCAATGGTTGTTACGATACATTAATGCAAACCGTAACGGTGAACCCGGTACCTACAGCAGAATTTCAATTTGATATTGCCTGCGAAAACCAACCGATACAGTTTACAGATATCTCATTTATTTCCCCGGGGTCGATTGTTGGTTGGGAATACGATTTTGATGGTGGCATTACCATCAGCAACGATCAAAACCCCATCCATACCTTTGGCACTTCGGGAAGTTATCCGGTTACACTTACCGTAACTTCCGACCTGGGCTGTACGGCTACCTATACAGAAAACATCAATGTATTGCCGGGGCCAACAGCAGCGTTTTCTATGAATCCTAATCCAGCATTGGCGTTAGAAGATGTGTTCTTTACTGATGAATCTATCGGCAACCAAATTTCAGCATGGTTCTGGGATTTTGGTGATGGCAATGGCGGCAACAATCAAAATGAAGTACATGCTTATGCAGATGGAGGTTTTTACGATGTAAGCCTTACCATAACCGATATTAATGGTTGCTCAGCCACTGTGATACAGGAAATTTCTATTGCATTACTGCCAGTGTTGCCTACTGCTTTTACCCCTAATGGTGATGGCGAAAACGATGTGTTGCTTATTCGTGGAGGACCATTTACCGAAGTGAACTTTAATATTTACAACAACTGGGGCGAATTGATTTTCACCTCTAACGATGCGGCCATTGGTTGGGATGGTACCTATAAAGGTACAGAAGCACCCATGGGCGTATACACCTGGACCTTTGTAGTGGAAATAGCAGGAGGAAGGGTAGTCACCAAATCAGGCGATGTTACCCTAATCCGTTAAGCCATGAGGAAACTGTTATACATATTGATCTTTAGCGTGTCTTTTGGAAAGGTGAGCGCACAAGATTTTCACCTTTCGATGTATGATGCTGCCCCATTGTTTCTTAATCCTTCAATGGCTGGAGTATTTGAAGGGGAGTGGCGATTGCACATGCATTACCGCACCCAATGGAAGGCCGTTAACTTTAAGCCATATACTACCGGACTGATTAGCTTTGATATGCCCTATAAAAAATGGGGATTTGGAGCACAAATTATGAACTACCGCGCTGGAATTGGTAACTACAATGCCTTTCAAGGATTAGCCACAGCGGCATATACAGTGCCCATTGATGAGCGTAAGGTGCATAACATTTCACTTGGAGCACAGTTTGGTTTTACCCAAAAATCGTTGGAGTACCAATTGCATACTTTCGATAACCAATACGTTACTACCAACGGTGGTGGGTTTGACAATACATTGAGTTCTGGCGAATCGTTTGGGGGGCAATCATTTACATTGCCCGATGTAAATGCCGGTATTATGTATTACCATGCAGGACAACAAAGTAGGTTGAACCCCTTTGTGGGTATTTCGGCATTTAACTTGTTGGAGCCTACCGAATCGTTTTTTGATGCAGAGAACAAATTGCCCATGCGCTTGTATGGCCATACAGGGGTGCGTATAAATGTAACGGAGTTGTTTTATGTGTTGCCCAAGGTACTTATCATGCAACAACAAGAGTTTCAAGAGCAAACCTTTGCAGCAGATGCAGGCTACTTCTTAAAGTCGTCAGAAATGTATTTGTTGGGAGGGCTTACCTATCGAAACAAGGATGCTATGATTCTTTCGTTGGGTGCTCGAAAAAGCAATTACATTGCTAAAATCGCGTACGATTTCAATACCTCTTCGCTCAATGAAGCGTCTACAGGACGTGGCGGTTTTGAGATATCGTTTACCTATATGAAGCAAAAACCAAAGCCCAAGCGCACAAAAATATGCCCAAGACTATAGTATGCTAAGGTCGTTGAAAACATATTTGCTGTTGCTATTCACCCTTTGTTCGGTGATGGTACTGGGACAATCGAAAGAATTGTGGCTGGAGAATGCCGATGATTATTTCATGAAGGAAGATTATGCTTCAGCATTAAAGTATTATCAGCTTACATTGAATGATTCCATTGTTTGGGAAGTGCCGGTAATGCCTTATGAAGTGTCGATTACCAATCAGAAATTGAAGAACAAAGACATTGTAATTGATACCGCTACCACAGTAAAACGATTGGATTATATCCATCATCAAATTGCCATGTGCTACCACCTTACCTACGATTATCCAAAGGCGGTAGAACACTTTAAATTTACTGCTGAAAGCGGATCGTACCCCAACGATACCTACTATTATGCCAATGCACTGATGAACGCAGAGCGTTATGAGGAGGCCATGGACGTGTACAACGAATACATTTTACGCGATAGCATTCCTGAGCGGTTAAGTGTGCGTAGTCAGATTGCCATTTCGGGTTGTGCTTATGCCATGAACCCCAGCAGCGTGAAGCAAGAGGTAACGGTGAAGTTAGCCGATACGGCAGTATTCAATAAAGGAACAACTGCTTTTGCTCCCATGTATTGGGGAGGAGAAGATCGAATGATATTTACCAGTGCTCGTGAGGGAGGAGTAATTTTAGATCCTACCAAGCAACAGTCGGAGTTTTTATGCGATTTGTATTGGACAGAAAAGATGGACGAAACTACCTGGGGGCCTGCACAAAACTACGGACGTCCATTGAATTCGGCACAACACGATGCTTCAGGGTGTTGGAACAATGGCAACGTTATTTTTTACACGCGTTGGAGCGACGACGACCGCAGGGAACAAAGCATACACCTGGCACGAATGGTAAACATGAAGTTTTACGAATCGTACAAACTTGATACTGCAGTAAACCTACCTGGATATAAAAGCATCAACCCTTTCATTACCAAAGATGGTAAAACCCTATACTTTTCTAGCAATCGCCCGGGTGGTGTTGGTGGACTTGATCTTTGGAAAATTGAGATTGATGAAAATGGCAATACCATAGGGGCGGCCGTTAATTTGGGTAAACCCGTTAATACTGAATTGGATGAGGTAACCCCTTTCATGCGTAGGAATACGCTATTTTATAGTTCTAATGGCCACCCTGGGATGGGGGGATTGGATATTTTTAAAAGCTTGTTTAGCGAAGAAGTGGGGCTCTTTCAGCCACCACAAAACATGGGAGCTCCCATTAACTCAAGCAAAGACGATGCATATATGGTATGGGATCATTTTATGCAATACGGTTACTTTGCTAGCGATCGAGAACCTTGTGAGGGTGGGGCATGTTACGATATTTATGAGGTAAAGAATGCTCCTATTCGTATTTTTATAGAAGGGTTTGTATTTGATGCAGACACAGAAATAGAGATCCCCAATGCTACCATTACATTCAAAGACATTCGTTTTCAATTTGAACCATTTGTGGTGGAAACGGATGAAACAGGCTTTTACCGTACTGAATTAAAGCAAGACGCGGAAGTATTTATGAAGGCACAAAAACCTTCTTATTTTGCTGATGCAGCCAATGCTGATACCCGTAACATTACACAAACCACCACCTTAATGCAGGATTTCTTCCTCAATAAAATTCCGAACGAAGAAATTGAAATTGCAGGGATTGAATACGACTTCGATTCGCACAAGTTACGCCCTAAATCAGAAGAAATATTGGATGAGTTGTACGACTTCCTGGTATTGAATAATAACCTGGTGGTACAAATCAATTCGCACACCGATGAGCGTGGTAACGATGATTACAACATGCGTTTATCAGAACGCAGAGCAAAATCTTGTGTCGATTACCTCATAGGGAAAGGACTATCGCCCGATCGTTTGACATCAAAAGGTTTTGGAGAAACTACACCTACTCACCTTACCGATGCCAATGGCGATCCCATATTGGGAGCCGGTGGTGAGCGCATTATCTTAACCCCTGAATACATCAAGCAGCAATCTACCAAAGCCAAACGCGAAGAACTACATCAGCGTAACCGTAGAACTGCCTTTAGGGTAGTGGGAGAAGGATTCCAACTAGACAGCCAGTAGTTTTTACATCATTACAATTTTAATTTACTCACTTTAAAAGGGGTGTTTTTAACGGTATTGCCCTGGTTAAGAAGCACCGTTGAAGGGCGGGTGGTTTTTTTACGGATTGGATTGCCGGTCTTTACCGGTTGTTAACTCAGTGCTACCACTTATGTGATAAAACGTACCACTGCATCAATAGCGCTTGTGTGGTGTACGTATTTGCCGTACCTTGTTTAGGTGAATTGAAAAATGCGTCTCAACAGCATAAAATTTTAAGACACAATAACGTATTCAACTTTTTAACCTTTTTGGGGCTGAAAGCTGCCTGTATTCGTATTAACTTATTAAAAGGACGATAGCGGAACGGGCGGCTTTCTATTTTTCTACTTGTTGGTAAGTATATAGTACCGCTCTCAGCGATCGTTTATGTCGGTGGTTACTTGTTGATGATTTTGTCTCGGTATTCCTGCCATGCGTTGAACGATTGCTCATCTACTTCATCGAAATTCATTTGTTCACCTGTACTGCCATCCATGGCATAACCATTAATGCGTTCACAAAGTGCTTTAATAATAGCAATAGGTCGTGTGCCACTTCCACGAATATGCAACATCATATGTTGTACGGGGGTGTCGTCTCCAATGTTAAACTCAATAGAGCATTCATCGTCGCGATAGTTTCCCCATGTAGGGTCAGTAAAATTGGTTGTAGGAACCACATCAACAATCAGTTGTATGACCTCTTTGTTATCGCCTAATGGTTCAAACTCAGCAGCCTCTAATTGATCTACTGGCGTTTTAGAAATGAAGATATCCCAGCTCATGGTGTTTTTATTGAAAGATAAAGGTTTAATAGGAAAAACAACGAGTTTTCCTATTGAAAGTTATCCTTCAGGGGGTGGTAGCTTACACTTTCCCCCCTTGATGCCCCAACCCTTTGATGTTGAAATTTGTAGGGTTACCCCTTGAGCGTTGATCCTTTAGATGTTGGGTTGAACTTCCACCCCTTCACTGTTCAACCTCCAGAGGTTGAACCTTATACACTTACTCCATGTACCACCCAACCCCTGGATGTTGAAGCTTGCACTGATGCCTCTTGCGTGCTTAACCTCTAGATGTTGAAAGTTGCACCCTTATCTCCTGGAGATTCAACCCCTATATGTTGGAATTAGTAGGGTTACCCCATGAACGTCGACCCTTTAGATGTTGGGTTGAACTTCCACCCCTTCACCGTTCAACCTCCAGGGGTTGAACCTTATACGCTTACTCCATGTACCACCCAACCCCTGGATGTTGAAAGTTGCACCTTTATCTCCTGGAGATTCAACCCCTACATGTTGAAGTTTGCACCTGTTTCCCTTAAGTGTTGCATCCTTTAAGATTGAGAGGAGTATGCTTTATTGGGGGTAAAAAGTGAGGGTAGTAAGAAGACGATGGGGGTAGTGTAGGTGATTGTTGTGTTTAGCTCAAGGCCAACAACTGCTGTGCTGCAGCAAAGGGGCTTAATGTACCGGCTACTACTTGTGCTTCAATGGCTTGCAGTTGGTGGGTTACTTTAGGGTCATCGTAAAACCTTCGAGTGAGCGTTTCGTTAATGGTTTCGTACATCCAGTAACGTGCTTGCTCCTGCCTTTTTTGTTCAAAGAACCCTTTGCCGCTTACCAATAATTTGTGTTCTTCCACCAATTGCCATACTTCGTCAATGCCTTCATTGGTAAGGGAGGAGCAGGTGGCTACACGGGGAGTCCACCCGGTGGTAGTAGGAGGGAAGAGGTGAAGGGCTTGTTTGTACTCTCTTCGAGCAGCGATGGATGCTTTTACATTATCGCCATCGGCCTTGGTAATGGCTATGGCGTCAGCCATTTCCATGATACCGCGTTTGATGCCTTGCAGCTCATCACCAGCACCTGCTAACATGAGCAACAAAAAGAAGTCTACCATAGAGTGAACGGCCGTTTCCGATTGGCCAACACCTACGGTTTCTACAAAAATGGTGTCAAATCCTGCTGCTTCACACAATACAATGGTTTCGCGTGTTTTGCGCGCAACACCCCCCAACGAGTCGGAAGCAGGAGAGGGGCGAATGAAAGCATTGGCATCAGCAGCAAGGGCTTCCATACGGGTTTTGTCACCTAAAATGCTACCCCCACTTTTTTGGCTGGTAGGGTCGATGGCCAGTACGGCCAATTGCTTGTCTTTGCCAGTAAGGTAGGTGCCCAGTGCCTCAATAAAGGTGCTTTTTCCTACACCAGGCACGCCAGTAATGCCAACTCGAATAGAATTGCCAGCATAAGGAAGGCATTGCTCGATAATTTCCTGGGCCATTGCACGATGCTCCGTTTTCGCACTTTCTACCATGGTAATGGCACGACTTAAAATAGTGCGATCGCCATTCAGTATGCCCGCTACATGCTCTTTTACTGAGAGTGGTGTAGGGCGTTGTAGTTTAAACTTTCTTACGGAGTTCACGGACTAAAGATAAGGATTGCAGAAATACCTGCTACGCAATTACGAACTCTTATAGGTATTCACCCACGTAGGGTCTTCCATGTCTTTGAGCAGGCGAAAAGCATTGTCGCCCCAAAAGAAATCAATGATGCTGCGAATACCGTAGCGTTGCAAGATCACCTGTTGCCCCTCCGAAGGCATGAATTTGTTTTTCGACCAGCCGGGTTCTTTGGCACCTTCAGCACGGTTGGGAAATTCTTTATAGCGCAGTTTCCAAATGTTAGACATAGGGTCGCAGTTTACCACATACTTATCATTTATCGTATCTCGATACACCCCGCAAGTGTTGATGCCGTAATCGGCAATCAGGTTCTTTTGTTCAGGGTTGGCAATAGAACCCCGGTGTCCTGAAGCTTGCAAGGCGAAATCTTGATAGGTAATTTGTTCCACCTTTAAGATTTTACCCTCGTAAACCGTTACAATACCAAACGATGCCAGCGATGTGTTGGCAGAAGGCATCAGGTTAAACCCCAAATGTCTTGTAGCAAAAAACAATGGATCGATATTGGTGGAGCCGCTACTAAACGACTGAGAAAATACACCAAGAATCAATATGACCAGGATGAACCTTTTCATGGTTTCAAACTGCTTAAATGGTAGTGAGGCAGCGTTGCGTATACGAAAGTTACAAAAAATGGTTCGATTTTATGCTTAGCCCTATACTACTAAAGGAAATACGTTAAAAATGATTACTTTGTAGCGATGAAACACCTTTTGCTTTTGTGCTTGCTATTCATCACATTAAGCAGCTATGCGCAACCACTCACTTTCGAACAACCTGTAGGCACTACAGCATGGATGGAGAATGGGCATCAATGGGTAGTGCGCGATAGCTTGGCGACTTATATCGATGATGAGCTTCCTTATACAGGAATGGGGCACCTGGCATTTGATGGCTGGTATCCTGGAAGGTTGGAAGCCGATGCTCCCATAGATATTCCAGGAATGTGGATCACCACTAATTACACACTCGATCTCTGGCAATTATGGTTGTATGGCTATGATGATCAAGGCAATGTATTGTATACCGATACATTAACCCCTTCCGATTACGACGATCATTTGTACCATTACCATACGATGAATTGGACAGGAGTAACAAGTTTAAGTTTTTATGTGGATCAAGATCCTGTATACGGTCAAACACGTGTATACATCGATGACTTTCAGTATAATTTTTCATCATTGTCGGTGATGAATCAACAACGGGTCAAGCCACAACTTTACCCCAATCCAGCGACTCATCAAGTTACAATTGCTCCGGGCTTTTTTCAACATGGTCAGGTAGTTATTACCGACCTTACCGGCCGTTTGGTGTTTGAAGCTAATTACAGCAACAATGAACGCATGGTCGTAACAGTTGAAAACTGGTCAACAGGCATTTATCTTGTAAGCACTGTTTTGGATGGGGTGGCAAGCAATACAAAGCTAGTGAAGGAGTAATACCTGCGAGCTTTTATACTCCTTATATTTTTATTTGTAACGCAACGTAAAAATTACGTGGAGGAGAAGGAATAATGCCCGGGCCGGGATAACCAGTAGCACGTCGGGTAAAATAGCTACTGTCGCCAAGGTTATTTACCCCTGCTTCAAGTTTTACCATTTTATAGCCATAGGCTAATGATAAGTCCATGACACTATAAGCGGGAATTAGGCCGTTTACCGCATTGGCAGTTTGTTCAGAATTGGTAGCATCAGAATAGTGTCGCTCTGTAAAAGCGTATTGATAAGATACTGAAAAACGTTGGTAGGCTATAGTAGCACCTGTTTTGAAGTTTAGGGGCGGTACTAACTCTACTTCTTTGTTTTCAAACGCAGGTTCATCGGAGTTGATGTAGCGAGCATCTACAAAAGATGCATTGCCAAATACACGGAATGAAAACTTAGAAGAATCGCTGGTTATCCATTTCCAAAGATCAACTTCTACCATGGCCTCTACCCCCTTGGTTAAAGAAGCCGATACATTGGTACGGTATTGATAGGTGTTAAACCATACCGGATCTTTTTCGATGGTAGTGCCAATGCGATTGTCGTATAACAATGCAAATAAAGAGATGTCATAGTTGAGTTTGTTGGCAATAAACCCTCGTATACCAAAATCAACATTATACCCTTTCTCGTCTTCCAAATTGGGGTCAATTCGGAAGTTGGGGTTTTGAATTTGCATGTCGGTGAAGTTAATGCTGCGATAGTTTTGTGAAAAATTGGCATATACTTCCAGGGTATCATTGAACTTGTAATTCAACCCAATGCCTCCAATAACAAACGAGCGCTGATTTTTTCTCAAATCATTGATGTTGGTGTCGAGAATTACGTTTTGTGCCAGGTCGGTTATTACATGGTTGTAATAGCCTTGCGCACGAGTTGAAATGTATTCGTAACGTATTCCCGGAGTAATGCTAAAGTGCTCGTTTAAGTTAAAGATATGTTCACCAAAAAGAGCCATGTTTTTACTGGGAAATTCGTAAGAAGAACCTTCTAAGTTGGTTTCATTCAAGTACTCAAATCGGGCATCGTTGGTAGAGTCGGCCAATCCTTGTTGGCTAAGGTTATACCCCTGATAATAACGTGCTCCCAATAGCAAGGCCCATGGCGTTGTTTTTACTTGATACACATGCAACAGTCGGGTTTCATTGCCGAAATTTTTGAACTCACCCGAAATTAAATCACGTTCTTCCAACGGGTCTATTCGGTTAATTTGTCCCAGGAAACCCAGTGCTTTGCGAGAAGCCAACAGTCCAAAAAACCTGGAGTTTATCTTTGTTTGGGCATTTAACTCATGGTTTATTGTTACTGCTCCAAGGTTCCAATCGACTTCAAACCAGTTGCGGTCGCGGAACGAAACAGCAGGGTCGAGGTAAAACTGTAAATCGGTTAATCCACCTGCCTGCTGGGTAAGGTATTGCATTTTGGTGTATTCTATGCGAACATCGGTTTTTTCAGTCAGCTGTTTCTTTAAATTCAGTCCACCAGAAAACACTTCAAAGCTTGAATTGGGCCGCCAGTCATCGCCTGTTTTATGTTGGAAATAGCCATAGTAGTTCCACGTGTCTTTGGTGCCTCCTATGCTAACAAAAGCATTGCGTAAGCCAAACGATCCTACCGTATACCTTCCTACTACTTCTACAGGCTTTTCTTCGGTGCCTTCGTTCAAAATAAAGTTAAGCAATCCACCAAACTGGGTGCCAAATTGTAAAGAAGCAGCACCACGTATCAGTTGAATTTCTTTTATAGCCTCTGCTGGAGGGGTGTAGTAACTTTCAGGATATCCCAATGCATCAGCACTAATGTCATAGCCATTTTGTCGAGTATTAAAATTGGCGGTGCGACTGGGGTTAAGGCCACGCCCTCCAATGCCTAGCTGAATGCCTGCACCATCACTTTCCCAAATGTTTAGTCCAGGAATACGCGAGTATATTTGTCGCCCCTGGTTGGTTGCTTTATTGGCATTAACTTGTTCCAGTTGAATGACTTCATTCTTTTTTCCCTGGCTAATCAATACACCATCAATAGCACGTAAACGCTTCATGCTTCCCATACTCTTGTTCACGGTGCCTTCTATTTCTACTTCTTGTAACACCCGCTGCTTAAGTTGTATCTTAAGGGTAACTTGCGGTTGATTAAGTACTACTTTTTGTTCGCGCGATTCGTATCCAACAAAGTGAACAAGTAGTGAATAGGTGCCATACGGTAGTTGACCGGTTTTAAAATGGCCTTTTTTATTGGTGGTATAGGTAGTATTGGTTTCCTTAATATAGATGGTGCAGTATTCAATGTCTTCCTTATTTTCAGAGCTGACATTACCCAGCAATATCCCTTTCTGTGCCCAGGAAGTGCTGGCAAGTAGTAGTAGCAGTATGGAAATAAGTTTGGGCATCAAGTCGTGTTAATCACCGTCGCTATCCTGGTAGGTTATTAATACGCCTAGTGCAGCAGTCATATCTACTTTGAAGTAAGCCACCAGTATTTGCATTTGTTGGTAGGTATTTAGTACTACCTGTGTGTTGCCGGTAACTTCATTGCTCAACGGATCATTGAGGGTGTTCAGGTACGAGATCACAATATTAATTTGATCATTGATGGTAGCAGTTAAGGGATCGCCACTGCTGGTAGCTCCAACATGATTCAGGTAATCTGCTAATCCTTCGCCATCGGTTGCATTGGTATAATGTATGCCATTGAAGTAGTTATAAATGGCTTGCATTGACCGTACAGCAAAAGGCAGTGATTGTTGATAATACAATGCTTCTACATGATCTGGCATAGGCTGCTGAGAAAAGCCGTTAAATACGCCTGCCGGAATACCAATCTTTCCTTTCCTCACAAACGCTTCGTAATGATAGGTTAATTCGTTTACAATGTTACTTACAGAACTGCCTTGTGCATTGCTATTGCTGTTATTAATAAAAGAGGAGGCGTAATTGCTCCACTCATTACTAACATAAGCAGCATTGGTGTGTAGTTCATTGGCTACGTCCAATAAATAAGTTTTAGCGTTTGTCGCATTGCTGGCAATGCTGAAATAATCTACAATCTCCTGGTCGTTCATGCCAGTACCATTCAGCAGGTAGTCGAGGGCTTGAAACCCTTTGGCTACAAAGTTGGAAGGCAATTGCAAGTCATAGCTGCCTGAAACAATATTGCTTTCAATTAATGTTTGATCTGTGGGATAAATATTGGTTTGACTTCTCAAGCTAATGTTTGTTGCAGGGCCAAATTCTAAAAAGGCCACATCTTGCCAGGTAAGCAAAGCGTTTTCCCAGGCAGATCTCAACGATTGTAATGATGCAACTGTAGGGTTTGCATTAAAAGTAGCAACTTCATTTTTTAACTGATCGGTGGCTGTAGTATATGCAGCGTATGCCGGGATAATGTAATTGTTGGCTAAATTCGATAGCATCGCCGCCCGGTCATAGCTTTCTACAGCTTGCGAGGGGTCGTTGGGGTTGTTATTATCGTCTTTTTTGCAGCTTTGGAAAACCACAAAGGCAATGATGAATGCCAATCCCAAAAGGCGAAATAGAAGCGCTTGTCTTTGCATCATAACGAAGTTAAAAGTTCAAAGTTTCTTGAATGAATATACCCGGGTATATACACACCAATTGCTTCCTCTTGAGAAGCAATTGGTGATTTGTACTATGTTGCTTTTTATTGTTGATTACAAAATATCTTTTACGGAAGTTAATCCTGTTTTAGAAGCAATATAATCGATTGCATTTTGCAAGTCGGTAATGGTGATGTTATTAAAGTCTTCACCAATCATAGTCAAAGCAGTATCTATTTCAGCAATGGTCATTCCATCACCAGAAATAGCATTGTAGCCAAATCGAAGTCCATTCAAGAAAGCTGTAGCTTCCGAAAGAAAATGGTTTCTTGCCGTGCTACTGGCAATGTTAGACTTGGCATCGTTTAAATAATGAATAGAAGTACCTGCACACACTTTTTCCATTTCACTTCTAATAATTGTTATCTGTGCATCACGTGTGGTGTAATCGTCGTTTGAGATCGCCGCTCTTCCTTTCCTAAAAGCTTCAACAATGGTAGTGGCCGAGCCTAAAACACTTTCACGACTGTTGGCGTACTTGCCCCAAAAGCGGTTGGTGCCATTAGCCGGATAATCAATTTCTGAGGTGAAATAACCATAGGCTTCATCCCAGTGATGTTCCATGCTAGTGTAATGTTTTCCGGCACCAGGGTCAACAGCGGTGGTATTGTCATCGTCGTCTACGGTGCCAAGGTAATGTACCGTCATTTGACTCATGAAAACAGCACACATTAGCCCTTTCTCAATCCACTGACCATATTCGATGCCCTTACCCGACATAAGGTATGGCCCTTTTACTCCATCGTTTGGCCAAACACCTCCTACACCAGGTGCACCATCTTCATTACCAACAGTAGTAGCATTGCTCAAGTTAGCAATAGAATCCATAAAGGTTTCGAACATGGCTTGAACACCAGCATCAGGAGAACCGTCGGCAGTAAAATAAGCTGTTTTGCTTTTCAGTTGTTTCGTCGTTCCAGTTAATCCTAAACCTGGAGCATCGTTCCATGTAATGCCATTGTTGGCATACATGTCTTTTAATTGAGTGGCGTTTAAACCCGTTCCCGCCGTATTGGCAGTTTTCATATAAGTTACCATTTCACTCAACATCTCCAATCGAATTTGTTGCCCGCTAAAGCTTACCGTGTTGTTATTATTATCGTCGGTAAACACATAAGTAGAAGGAATGGTATAGCTGGTGCCCCCATTTCCTGGTACTATAGGAGTGGGTTCCACCTTGTCTTTTTTGCAGCCTAAAGCTAGTAATACAGTAGTAGATAGTATGAGTCCGGTTATTCTCTGTGCCCCTGATTTCATTGCCTATTGTTTCGCTCCTTTTATTTAGATTGATTTTAAATAACATCACAAATGTAGATGACGGGGTTCACTCAGGCAATACCATAAATATGGTATTTCACCTTTTGTTGTAGTTAAGTGGCTGGTAAATAGGTGGTTATTTATTTTTTAGGAATGAGTTTGGCGAAAATATTCTTAAAAGGGTTGATGAGGTTCTTCCAAAGTGAGTCATACTTCTTGTCTTCTTCACTTCCTAAGCCAAACTCTAATTCTGTTACCGATTCAGATCGAACCAGGGTACCAAACATCCAATCCCAAATGGCAAACTTTGCCCCCATGTTCTTATTGAATAAAGTGGGGTTGTTGCTGTGATGAATTTGGTGTTGATAAGGACTAATTAAGATATACTCCAGGAAATTGAAGTACTTTAATTGAACATGTGAATGCCTGAGGTTAGCACCAAAAAACAGAAAGGCAAAGTTCAATACATTGATGCCAAGAAAGGTTGCCATACTTACCTTACCACCACAGAGGTATTCGAAGGTGCCAGTAACCAGTCCAAATACTACCAGCCCTCGTACATTATTTATGATTAATTCAACAGGATGAATCCGATATTGAGTGACGGGGTTCAATACAGTAGCAGAATGATGGGTTTTATGAAACTCCCACAAGAAGGGCACTTTATGCATCAGGTAATGGGTGAAGAATGAAGCAAAATCTCCTACAATAACAATGGTAAGTGTATACAATACAATGGTTGGAGTAACAGCAAGCATAATGGTGCCATCTCCTATCGTGTCGATCAAAAAATTTTCGGTGTGGAACGAAAGGTAGGGGCCAATAATTAAGATAGGGGCAATCATAACAACTTTAACCAATCCATTTACAAATGATAGGTAATAGTCAATAAATGCCGATCTGCTAAGCCATACCTTTTTCTTAAATAAATAGCGAAGAAAAGAAGTTTTGCGGTGTGATTTATTGTAGATGAAAAAGGCCAATACCACCGAAGTAAATAAGTAAAGAAAGTAAATTCTCTTATTGGGAGAAATCACATATTCTAAAGGCATTTTTAATCCTTCGTAGATGGTGTCGATGATTTCGTTAATGGCCATTAGACTAAATTCTGTGTGTTTGCTGATGCAACATACAATCGATAGGCATCGACTCCTTTTACAAGTAATCTGGAAGTCAACAGATGCATCAAGGGCGAAGAAACATCTGTGCAACAAAGATATGCAAAAACGGTGAAAACAGTTTTGTACTGTTTATTTGTGCTATGAGCAAGGGGTTAAACAATACCCAGTGCCAACAATATTCCGAATGCCATAATCATTACAGACACAATAACTTGCAGGGCGTTCAATGTGATTTTTTTCAATACCCTACGCCCTATGAATGCTCCAGCGAAAGCGGCAAAAATGGCTGTTAAAATAACATCCATGTGGTAGAGCAACTCAAACTCTTCGCTAAAAAGGTTATTCGAATAAATGGTAATGCGTGCGATATCTACAAAACAAGCAATGGCTACACCAGTACCGATAAAGGCTTCTTTGGTGAGCCCTACACGCAATAAGAAGGTGGTGCGTAAAGCTCCCTGGTGGCCAGATAGTCCACCAAAAAAGCCACTAATGGCACCGCCAACAAACAACTGTCGTTCTCCAAACTGAATTGACTTTAATTTAGGAATGAGTTCTACCAGGGCAAAGAATACCATGAGCGCACCAATAGCCATTTTAATATAAGAGGTAGTAAATACATGTCCTCCTAATTCGTAGGTGCTTGCGGTAGGTAGGGTTTCGAGGTAAAACAACAGCCAGGCACCAAGAAAAGCACCAGCTACAGCAGTACCTCCAAACTTTAACAATACTTTTCGGTCAATACTTTTACCAATTAGCAGAAGTTTGAAAAGATTATTGAGCAAGTGCACAATGGCTGTGGCAGCAATGGCCACTTCTACTTCAAAGAAGAAGATGAAAACAGGTAAGAGGATGGTGCCCAGCCCAAAGCCAGAGAAAAAAGTAAGCAGCGAAGCACCAAACGCTACCAGAGCAGTAACGATCAGTTCGGTCATGGTCTTTTACATTCCAAAGCCAGGAGGCAGCATTCCTTTGGCAGCTCCTTGCATTTCGGTTTCTTCTACATTCTTAGCTTTTTCCAGTGCACGATTCATGGCTACAACGAGTAAATCCTCCAACTCTTCATTGCTTTCTACCAACTCGGGGTTGATTTGAATGTTGGTGATTACTCGATTGCCGTTGCAAGTAACGCTTACCGTACCATCACCAGCATCAGCACTTACTGTAATGGTTTCCAAACGCTTTTTGGTTTCTTCTACATTTTGCTTCATTTCCTGAAGCTTGCCCATCATGTCTCCAAACATAGGTCAATTATTTAGGGTTAGCAGTTCATTTTTGTTGGTATACCACACCATTTTTCATTACAAAGGTAATATTTAGCATGGTTTTCATATGGTCTAAAGGATTGTCATCTACTGCCACTATATCTGCCCATTTACCTGGTTCTATTGTTCCTACTTTGTCGGCAATGCCCAGCAGTTCGGCAGAGTTAATGGTAGCACTTTTAATGGCAGCCATTGGAGGCATTCCAGCTTCTACCATGTATAAGAATTCGTAGGCGTTCTTACCATGACGAAACACCCCCGCATCGGTACCAAAAGCAATCTTCACTCCTTTTTTATAAGCTTTACCAAAAGTTTCTTGGATTTTTGGCCCTATGTGCAATGCTTTTGGGGTCACTAAGTCGGGAAAATATTTGGGAATAGCAGCCGAATCGGCTACTGATTTTCCAGCCGTAATGGTGGGTACATACCAGGTGCCGTGTTCAATCATTAATTCCATGGTGGCTTCCGACATCAGTGTGCCATGTTCAATAGAGGTAACCCCAGCGCGTACCGCCCGTTGCATGCCTTCATCGCCATGGGCATGTGCTGCCACACGCATATCAAGGTCATTTGCCGTTTGAACAATCATGGCCATCTCCTCTTCCGAGAAATGCGGGCCAGAGCCATCCTTAGCTACACTCAATACTCCACCAGTGGCTGTAATCTTAATCAGATCGGCACCATTTTTATACCGCTGGCGCACTGCCTTTCTACAATCGTCAAGCCCATTTACTACCCCTCTGTCTGGTCCGGGATCGCCCATTAAGTCTTGGCGAAAACCATTGGTTGGATCGGCATGTCCTCCGGTAATGGCAATTGATTTTCCGGCAGTATACACACGAGGCCCCACTACATCACCACGGTTTATGGCTTTGCGCAAAGCAATGTTCACACCACTTCCTCCAAGGTCGCGCACCGTAGTGAATCCCGACATGAGTGTAATTTCTGCAAACTTTACAGAGGCATAGGCAATGTCTTCCTTATTGTCGGTAAAGCGTTTGGTGTAACTGTCTTTGGTCATTTCCCCTTCCAAATGCACGTGCATGTCCATTAAGCCAGGCATTACTGTTTTTCGGCTTAAATCAATCAGTTGAACGCCTTCCGTTGGAGCCAGCCAGTCTTTAGCTACTTTGCTGATGGTGTTTCCTTCCACTACAATGGTTACTTTTTTTTGAACCTTGTCGCTTTTGCCATCAATTAAGTTGCCACAATGAATGTAGGTGGTTTGCGCATAACCAAACGAAATAGCCAGGCAGGTAAAAAGAGTAAGCAGTAGTTTCATGGTTTATTTTTTCCGGTCTTTGTTGTTCCAACGGTACAGCTTAATTCCAAAGAAGATTCCTGCACCAAATATTACAGCAACTGCAATAATAATGGCCAACTCTCCACCGCTCATATCGGTAAACAGCAGCACTGATGTGATGTGTTGGGCAAAACAAAGCATAATTGTTGCTAAAATAAGAAATAAGGATGGTTGTTGCTAAGGGTGTTTATAGATCCATGTGCCATTGCTGTTCATAAACCCAATGGCATTGGCTCCCAATTCGGTAGATTCTATTTCAATAAAATGACGATTGTGCACCCATGGAATACCTTCTCCTTTATGGAAGGTGAGCATTACTTTCCCTTCTGTGTTAATGACCATCCACTTGCCTCCGTCAACGGCTTTTAACTGCCGTTGCAGGTCGTTATGGCCATATGTTTGGCGGTGTTGATGGCGGTACGAACCATCCTTGTTTTTTTCGCGGGGCTGCCCTCCTACATTTACGGTGGCATAACCATCGCGGAAGTTGGTGGCATATTGGTAGGTGGGTTTAATGACCCATTTTCCTTGCTTGTTGATATACCCCCATTTCCCCCCTTTTTTTACCAATGCTAAACCGTGGTTAAATGGCCCGGCGTCTTCCAACTGTGGTTCAATAATTACCTGTCCTAAGGTATCGATGTAACCATATTTACCTTTCCGGTCAAACACAATCAACCCATCAGAGTAATGCCCGGCAAGAAACTCACCATGTTGAATCACCTTGCCCTTTCCATCAATCAACCCTTTTTGCCCCGTTGAATCTACAAAAGTCATCAGGTTATTGTACAACACCCTAAGTTGTGTGAAATGCGTTGGTTCAATAGTAATATTACCTTTTTGGTTCATTAACCCAAATACTATGCGACGTTGGTCTACAGGTTTTTCCTGATCATCATAATGGTAGTTGGCAACCACCGTATGATCGTATTGAAAGGGGGTATACTGGTCGTAAATGGCATATTCGCATTTATACATTATTTCGCCTCGCTTGTTGATGATCGTATTGTAACCAAAATTGAGCCGCGATTCTACAGGTTGTTCGCTCACTGCAGCACGCCCGTTGTTGAATCTTGAGGCAATAGTATACCGAAAGGGAACGCGCATCCAACCATCGGTGCCGAGGTAACCAAAACGCCAATCAAGGGCATTTCTAACAAGCAACAATCCATCACCACAGGCACCAATTTGCCCGAATTTATTTTCAAAGGCCATGCTACCATCGCCACGAAGCAATTTTGCTTTGCGATTGGAATAAGCATAATACAAGTTGCCGGTAAGCCTGGTAATGGCCTGAAATGTTGGAGCAATGATTACTTTTCCACTATGGTTCAGCAGCCCGTAGCGCAAATTCATGCGACCAGAGGCAGTATCTTTTTCAAGCATTCGAAATACCAATAAGGTATCGGTGCTTTGAGCAGTAACCATAGAAGATAAGCATACCAGCAGTATAACAACACCAATTCTCATAACACGCAGTTGTGATGCAAATATATTGCCTTCGCTGCCTACATCCAACTTTCTTACTTCCCTGAGTACTTTTCGGGAATAGGATAAGTTTCGCTGGCATTGTGCCACAGCACATTAACCACCCACCAACGGTTGTCTTTGCGCATCAGCTGAAAGCTATTGATGCCTGAAGCAAAAGGCTCTCCTTTTTCTTCAAACCGCGATTCGTAAGTACTGAACACCTGGGCAATGTTGGCATATTCATCTACCGTACGGTGTACTTCGCTTTCGAAAAACCCTCGTTGCTTAAAAATGGGGCCGGCCAATTTAATGTAACCTTCAACAGTGTTGGCATGGTATTGAATTGCTCCTTCCCTGTTGGGCATCAACGCATTGAATTGCGTGGCTGGTAAGCACAACGACCTTAAACGATCCCAGTCGCGCTCACCTGCGGGGCCGGAAATAACATCGTATAAAGCTGCAATTATACCATCAATGGAAGACGTGTCGTCGTGTTTTTTGGTGTCGGTTTGTGCAAATCCTTGCAACGAACAAAGTACCAACAATACCATACATAGCTGTTTCATAGCAATAGGTTTTATACAAATAAAACAGATGCAGCTACACCAGCAAACAGAATTATGACGGGTGGTTAGTAGGGCAGTTGAGTGGACTACAGTTCGTTGTCTACAAACTTCTGGTCAAACACAATCATCAAAGGGTTACACGAACCTTCTTTAATTTCTTCGATGGTGCCGGTAAATTTGGTGCCAAAAGAAATATTGTTTTCAGTTAAAAAGGTAGAATCGATGCGTACATGAACCAATTCTTCAAGGTATTGTGGCTCTACAGAAAGGCTACTCTTATTAAAACTCAATTCTACGTGAAAGAGAGGAACAATGTCGTTTTGAGTAATGCCATGAATGCTATAGTCATCACTGGCATAAGGCGTAATGCCCGATACATTGGCTTCGAAAGAGATGGTTTCGTATTTGCAGGGGCCACCATCTGTAGGAGGAGCAAAAGGGTTGTCGTTGTTGGAACAACTGAATAATACAGTCATCAGAACAAAAACGGATAGTGTATTAAGAAGCGGTTTCATCCTTCACAAGATCAATAAGAAGTTTCAGCGAGTACAGGGTTAAAGATAGGAAAAAATGCTACCGATAAAAAGAAAAAACCCCTGCTGCAAGCAACAGGGGATCAAACAATAAAACGGCAAACTTAGTTTTGATTCAAGTTTGCCTCGCCAAAGCGTTCGTAGTTCACTAACCAGGCGGCAGCATTTTTTACATACCTGCCTGTGCCGGCAGTATCCCAGTTAACGTATAAGCGGGTAAAACCACCGTCAATAATGGCACGTTTTCCATCTTTTTCATAAATAGCAGCTACCAGGTTATCGGCCGAGCCATGAATCAAAGGCTTCATGTCTTTCGACTTTTGAATGGTAGCAATGGTAATGCCTTCATATACATATTCTAATCCTGTGGTAATTAAGTGGTTGGGGCGTAGTCCTGCTTTTCCACTTTTTTGCTGAATCTTTACCGTTTCGTTGCCCATAAGATTGCCGTTCATGGAGGTACCAAACAAGGCCTCACTCACATAGTTGGCATCGGCATAATAAGGAAGGTTATCGCCCCAAATGTACAAGCCTTTTCCGCTGTCGAAAAATTCTTTGATCACGGCAAGGTGCTCTTCGGTAAGCATGCGGGTTGAGTTAGAAATGATCCATAGCTGACAAGCTTTTTCCAGCCCTTCTTTTAATTCTTGTGGCGACGGTGGTTTGTTCATCCACCGGTAGGTAGAGAATCCTTTTTCGGCCAACGCTTTTTTGGGCAATTCGAAGTCAAACCCTTCGCTGGTATACAAATGAAGCACTGCAATGGTTTCGCCTTCAAAAGCACCATCTACAGCAAGGTCGTATTGATTGCCCTGTGCATTGCCATATTGGTCGGAATTTACACGACGTTCTACGATCTCACCGTTTTCATCTTCTACCGATTCGGTGATGACATTTTGGGCAGCACATTTGTTGTATTGTGCTTGAGAGTGAAAAGATAGTGCAAGGAGTAATAGGGTGGAGAGGAGGGTAACTTTTATTGTTTTCATCGTAAATATTTTAGCTGGTGTTTGTTATTTATTTCACCACTCCGTACACGGCTTACAAGAAAGGGTTCAAAAAGCAACTCACTTTTTTGCAACTCCTTTTAAATAAGTAGGATAGCTTGTAACCCTTGGGCATTATTTTCGTTGTTGTAAATAAACAGGAAGAAGGAAATAAAATGCGTAAAGCCATTTTCTTGATGCTTGGCAGCATCGTTTTATTCGTTACTCTACTTTTAAGCATTGGCTTGTTCAACTATCGTTCGTATACCGAACGAGGAAAGGGCAAGCAATCGAAGATGGTATACCTGGCAGAAGAAGGGAAGAGGGGCGCCTATTATATGAAACATTATTGGAATTGGCACGACTATGATGGTGTAGGCTACCATGCCAGTGTGGCCATTGCCAAAGAGGGGTACAAGGCAGCAAAGAAGGAACGCATTAATTTGTACATCGGTAGAAGCAATGATGCCTGGGAAAAGCTATATGGTAGCATGGCTGATGCTGATGCACCTCGCCTTGGACAACTGTATGCGATGTTTGATAGCATACGGGTGGCCAATACCCTCGATTCGATCGACTTTGCTACCATGGTGGTTTCTTTCGTGCAGGAAATCCCCTATGTGTTGGTGCACGACTATTCGTGTAGCACCATCGATGACCTTGATACCAGCAGAACATTAGAGCGTTACCATGCTGATGGTAGCAAGTGTTTGCCTCGTGTAAAATATGGCATTCAATCGCCTGTAGAGTTCATGTACACACAAAAAGGAGATTGCGACAGTCGTACGGTGTTTTTGTATACCGTATTGCGACATTATAATTATGACGTGGCCATTTTAAATAGCGAAGTGTTTATGCACTCGGTGTTGGGCATTCATCTTAATGTAGATGATACCGATGCCTACCTGGAACATGAAGGAAAAAGGTATTACATGTGGGAAACCACCGAGCCGGGTTATAAGCCTGGTGAACTCTTACCTGGTTTTGGCTATACCGAATATTGGAAAGTGGTATTGACCTCTTAATGTTATTTCAACACCGAATGTACCCTATGGTTTAACAGCATTTTTATTCCCCAATCGAGGTAGTAATTACGTTGTATGCTTTTATCATTACCCATGGCCTTTTTCAATTGCTTGATCATTTTGGCTTTCTTTTCAGCTTGAGGGGCAGCATCCATTGCTTTTAATAGTAGTAGTAGTTTTGGAAAGAGTTCGTGCAATTTCAATTCTTCAAGAAATTGCATGCATGCCTCTTGTTTCAATGCATTTAATCCCTTACGATGATATTGATAAGCGGCACAAAACATGGCTTTGGTCAATAGCGTTCCCCCCAAATAAACATTTTTTGTGCGTTTAAGGAATGCTAATAATGTATCCATCTTTTTAAGGAAGTATTGTGGGTTGTTGCAATGTAGACCAGAAAATTTCATGGCATAACATTCCATTATTGGCTTGTAACTTCTTAATAAACTGTCATTGCGATTATTTTCCCTGGCGTGAGCCATCAACGATTGAGCAGTCTTAAAGGCATTTTGATGTCTGCCTGTGAACAGTTCCATATTGATTCTATTAATATAAGCGCGTTCACCTAAACGTATATTATAGTTGCTATCGGCATGGATTTGCCATTGACGAAGCATGGCATCGTGTGATGCCTCTGCATCTCCTTTGAAGAAGTTTATGGCCATTTCCCTCCCTAGCAAGTAGGCTGAAGCGGTTTTTTGGTAGTGAGGTTGTGGAGTTGCTATAGGCATGTCTGGATGCTGTTTTCGCAATCCTTTTAACTTATTGTAATGACGTGATAAGGCTTGTACATTTTTCCCCCCAACGTCTGAACCCACTACTAGTGAATGCATTTGATACGACATCTGAAACCGGGGGTAGGTTTTATGCAGATGGGCATAGGCCTTAATTTTATCGAGTAGTTGTTTTGCGCGTGCATATCCTTTGGTAATATAGGTGTTGTAGGCTGTTGATGCGATCAATTGTACTTCTCGTATGTCTTTTTCGAGAACAATGGCTTCTTTCAATCGATCAATAAGTGATATCGTTTTGTCGTGTTGGAAAAAGACTTGATGACAATAAATGCGTTTTCGGATAATGTCAGGCAAGAGTTCGAACATATTTAATCGCCAACACTGCTTTTCTAATTCCTTTAACAATTGAGATGCTGATTGTATGTCGCCGTCGATAATCAATTGGCGGCTTTTGTAGTAAGCATGCTCTTCAGGAATAAGCATGGTATCTATTTCAGTTGAACTTTGTTGGTAAGCGCTCAACAATTGTTTCCGCATCTTAAAGTAGCGGTTTTGCAGTTTGTTGTAAGGCACTTTATCCAGGTCATCGGCATACAAAAATTGAACGGCATCACGGGTTTTAAAGTTGCCTTTTTCTCGTTGGCTCAGAAATGCGATGAGCTGTAAAATGACCGGTGAGTTGGCAAACCGCTGGAGCAGTATGCTCTGATCTTTTGTTGACAACGAATGGTACCACTCTGATAGTGTTTTGTTCATTGTTTTTGTTTATTGTGAATTCACAAAATAACAATAAATTATTGATATGTGTGGAGATTTTTGTTTGTGAGTAATTTAATTGTGTTTGTTTGTTGTTTGTTCGTGTGTTTTAGTAATTCACTTTGGTGTAGTTTTGGTACAGGTTAGTTAGGCAGTGAGGTTGGTTCAAATGGAGACACACTATGTACCACCTTATCCCGGATTAGGCACCGGGATTGCCAGGTTAATAAGTAGTCGATTACGACGAACGAAGAGAGGGCGGGTTTTTAAGTTTAAGTTTTTTTCCCGTCTCTCTCTTTTATTCCTCCTTAAAGCATCAATTAAAATTTATAGAATGCTTTGTACGACTATAGAGATCATTGTTGTTCCCGAGGCAAATACTCCAACGTTTGGAGAATTTCTTTGAAGAATTGCAAGCCTTATTCAAAGAGGTTGAATGCTACTGTTTTAGTAATTAATTGTTTTTGTGAATTCATAAAGTAAACTGATAAGCCTTTTTATACCGTGGTTTTTTGGTTTTGCATTTGTTGAACATATTCTTTTTTGATAATTGTTGTTTGTTTTTCTCGTTGAGCTATGCCATAGCTTTGACCTCACTAAGTATAAATTGAAAAAGCTGCCTATGAAGCAAGAATAAATCCGAAACGGTTTGTGACCTTGTGTTTAAATAGCAATTCACCAACTGTCTCAACAACTTTCAGTTTAAATTGATAAGGATGGAAATTCCATCCTCATTTCCCTCAATTTTTTCTGTCAAGGTTATTCATCTAACTATCTAAATCAATCATCATGAAATACGTATTTTTATTAATAGCCTGCTTATCACTTAACCACAATTTATTTTCCTGGACAACACCAACGCCCGTTACGTCTAATGGTATTACTACCTGGACTGGCATGGGGTTGAATTGGGATGCCGTAGCGGGATCGCAAAATTATCAACTACAAGTTGACACATCGAATAACTTTAATTCACCTTTGCTTTACAATAAAATAGAGGTGTACATTAGTTCTTCCGATAATAACGCTGATACGTATGAATCTTTGGAAGATCTCTACTTTGGTAAGGCTTATTATTGGCGGGTGAGGGCTTGGGTGCCGGGCGATACTTCGGCCTGGAGTACGGTAAGAACATTTACCACGCGTGATTATGTGACCAAGGATACTCCAACTGATCAGAGTTCACAATGGACAGGTGATTTATTTAATTGGGATGCTCATGAGGGAGTTGATTTTTACGAGTTTCAACTAGATACTACCCTGTCGTTTAACTCTTCGGTTTTACAAACCCACCAGGAAACTTACCAAACCAATTATGATCATAATTCAGATACTAAAGAGTACTTTGAAAATCTTTATTTTGGTACTGTTTACTACTGGCGTGTTCGGGCCATTAATGCGGTAGATACTTCAGGTTGGGGTTCGGTATGGTCCTTCACCACGCGTGATTATGTGACCAAGGATACTCCAACTGATCAGAGTTCACAATGGACAGGTGATTTATTTGATTGGGATGCTCATGAGGGAGTTGATTTTTACGAGTTTCAACTGGATACTACCCTGTCGTTTAATTCTTCGGTTTTACAAACTCACCAGGAAACTTACCAGACCAATTATGACCATAATTCGGATACTAAGGAGTACTTCGATGATCTTTATTTTGGTACTGTTTATTATTGGCGTGTTCGGGCCATTAATGCGGTAGATACTTCAGGTTGGGGTTCGGTATGGTCCTTCACCACGCGCGATTATGTGACCAAGGTAAGTCCATCTAATGGAGATTTGGAGTGGACAGGCCTGGACTTTAACTGGGATGCTCATGAAGGAGTTGACTTTTATGAGTTTCAATTGGATACGACCCTGTCGTTTAACTCTTCGGCTTTACAAACCCACCAGGAGACTTACCAGACCAATTATGATCATAATTCGGATACTAAAGAGTACTTTGAAGACCTTTATTTTGGTACTGTTTATTACTGGCGTGTTCGGGCGATTAATGCAGTCGATACTTCGGATTGGGGAACAGTGCGCAACTTTACCACTTTTGATGAAGTAGCATTAAATTCTCCAGCAGATCAAGCGATAGAAGCCACTGGGGTACTTTTTGATTGGGATGCTCATGAAGGGGTAGATTTTTATCAATTCCAGCTGGATAGTACTTCACTGTTTAATTCACCACATTTTCAAACCCACCAGGAAACATATATCAATGCCTCTGATGGTAATGCTGACACAGAGCAGCTTTATGTAGATCTTTATTTTGGTACTGTTTACTACTGGCGTGTTCGAGCCATCAATGCGGTAGATACCTCGGCATGGAGCACGTTAAGATCGTTTACCACCATTAATACTATAGCGCTAACCGCTCCTGCCGACCAATCTGATCAATGGACTGGTTTAACGCTGGATTGGGCACCTCATCTTAGGGCTGACTTTTACGAGTTGCAATTGGATACATCGCTGGCCTTTAATTCACCAGCTTTCCGTACCCACCAGGAAGTTTATCTTACTAACGCTGATGGCTTTGGAGATACAGAAGAGCATTACGAGAACTTGTACTTTGGAACAACCTACTACTGGCGGGTGCGGGTGCTTAACGCAGTGGATACTTCGGGATGGAGTTCAGTATGGTCGTTTACTACCTACGATCATATTAACTTAGATAGCCCAATGGATATGGCTGTTAATGTTCCTGTTGCAGGTGTTGGACTCGATTGGGATTCGCACCACTATGTAGATTATTATGAAGCGGAATGGGACACTACCAACCTGTTCAATTCACCATTGTTGCAGTACAAGTTAGAAGGGTACACTGGCACAGCCAATAACAGTGGCAGTACCTACCATCCAACCGGAGCCTTGTTGGCCAATCAAACCTATCATTGGCGTGTTCGGGCTGTGAATGCGGTAGATACTTCGGAATGGCGTTCGCGTGTATTTTCAACAGGAAACAACATTCCTAACCCAGAGGTGCCTATGCTAATTGCACCGGCCAATGGAGCAAACTTCATCAACAACCCGGTGACGTTTGATTGGGGTGATGCGGCAAATGCTTTGGAATATGAGTTGCAATACGGAACCGATCAAACTTTTGGTACTACTACGATGCAAAGCACCGTGTCGTCTGGCTATACTACCTCTGGGTTAACAATAGATGATACCTATTATTGGCGAGTACGTAGCATCAATGGAGGTTACTATTCAGCATGGTCGGATGTATGGAGCTTTTCGACCGATACTTTTATTTGTAGTGCCTCTTTTGGCAACATAAGCCCAACAAGTTGCGATAGCTATACTTCGCCCAGTGGGTTGTATCAGTGGACAGCTACCGGTACCTACTCTGACACGATTTCCAACATCAATGGTTGTGATAGTATTGTAACGGTAAACCTTACCATATACAACAGCAACAGTGGTAGTGAAATAGTGACGGTTTGCGATGATTATACCTGGCCGGCTAACGGGGTGAATTATACCACTGGCGGTACCTATACGGCTACCTTGACCAACGCATTGGGTTGTGATAGTGTGGTGACGTTAAACCTTACGATACAGAATAGCAATAGTGGCAGCGAAACGGTAACTGTTTGCGACAGTTATACCTGGTCGGCCAATGGGGTGAATTATACCTCTGGTGGCACCTACACAGCTACCTTGACCAACGCATTGGGTTGTGATAGTGTGGTGACGTTAAACCTGACGATACAGAATAGCAATAGTGGTAGCGAAACGGTAACTGTTTGCGACAGTTATACCTGGTCGGCCAATGGGGTGAGCTATACTTCTGGAGGTACCTATACCGCTACGTTGACCAATGCATTAGGTTGCGATAGTGTGGTGACGTTAAACCTTACGATACAGAATAGCAATAGTGGTAATGAAACGGTAACTGTTTGCGACAGTTATACCTGGTCGGCCAATGGGGTGAACTATACTTCTGGAGGTACCTATACCGCTACCTTGACCAACGCATTGGGTTGCGATAGTGTGGTGACGTTAAACCTTACGATACAGAATAGCAATAGTGGTAATGAAACGGTAACTGTTTGCGACAGTTATACCTGGTCGGCCAATGGGGTGAACTACACCTCTGGCGGTACCTATACCGCTATGTTGACCAATGTATTGGGTTGCGATTCTGTGGCCACCTTGCATCTCACCATTAACCACAGCAATCAGGTAGATGAAATGATCACTGCTTGTGATGCATATACCTGGCCGGTGAACGGAGTGACTTATACCACTTCGGGCACTTACAATGCTAGCTACACCAATGCATTAGGGTGTGATTCTATCCACACGTTGGTGCTCAACATTAGCCAGGCCGATACTACTGTTACCCAAAATGGAACCACGTTAACGGCCAATCAGGTGGGAGCCACTTACCAATGGTTGGATTGCGACAATGGTTATGCACCCATTACTGGCGAAACGAACAGTACTTTCGTTATTCCCGACAATGGTAACTACGCAGTAGAAGTGAGCATTAATGGATGTGTGGATACTTCGGCTTGTTATAGCGATGGCTCAGTGGGTATTGTAGAGCAAAGCTTTGGCAGTAACTTTAATGCTTATCCTAATCCTACCAGGGATGGAAGGTTGGTTATGCACTTCGGTGTTGTGTTGGAAGAAGTATATGTTACTGTGTACAATGGCCTGGGACAGGAAGTGATGAAAAGCACAGTTCGCAATACCGATCAAACCATTATTCATCTTGATGAGGCACCTGGGGTATATAGCATTGAATTGCGCAATACAGCAGGCAAACGTGTATACGTAAAAGCCATTAAGCAATAGGCAGCATGGTATATGTTGCCGCAAATAAAGAGCTACGATGATCTTTCCGGATTATATTCCGGGGTAGATGTTCGTAGATGGATGAGGGAAGAGGGCAGATTTTTCTGCCCTCTTTTTATGCTTCGTTAAAGCTATCAATTAAAATTTGCAGGATGTCTTGTGCGGCCTTGGAGATCACCGTTCCCGGGCCAAATACCCCAGCTACTCCAGCGTTGAATAGGAAGTCGTAATCTTGCGATGGAATTACCCCTCCAGCAATGACCATGATATCAGGCCTTCCCAATTTGCCTAGCGCTTCGATGACTTGAGGGATAAGTGTTTTATGTCCACCAGCCAATGAAGAAATACCGAGGATATGTACATCATTTTCTACCGCTTGTTTTGCAGCTTCATCAGGGGTTTGAAACAAGGGGCCAATGTCTACATCAAAGCCAATATCGGCAAATGAAGTAGAAATTACTTTGGCACCACGGTCGTGTCCGTCCTGTCCCATTTTTGCTACCATAATTCGTGGCCTTCGCCCTTCCAGTGCTGCAAATTGATCGGCCATTGTTTTGGCCTTAATAAAGTTTTGATCTTCCATGGCTTCTGATGAATAAACGCCCGATACCGAGCGTACAGTAGCTTTATATCGCCCAAAGGATTGCTCCATGGCTTGTGTAATTTCTCCCAACGATGCGCGTTTTCTTGCTGCATCTACTGCAGCTTCCAGCAAGTTGCCTTCACTTCCAGCAGCGATGGTTGCTAACCTGGCTAACGCAGCTTCAACCTCCTCCGTATTTCGTTCGGCTTTCAATTGTGCCAACCGCTCTACCTGGGCAGCACGTACTTTGGTATTGTCTACTTCTAAGATGTCGATGTCGTCTTCTTTTTCCAATTGATATTGGTTAACTCCCACAATTACATCTTTGCCCGCATCAATACGCGCCTGTTTTCTGGCGGCAGCTTCCTCAATACGCATCTTAGGCAACCCTGTTTCAATGGCTTTGGCCATGCCTCCCAATTCCTCCACTTCTTCAATTAGTTGCCAGGCCCTGTGTGCCAGTTCATGGGTAAGTCGTTCTACATAGTACGATCCTGCCCATGGATCGATGGCCCTGCATATTTCTGTTTCTTCTTGCAAATAAATTTGTGTATTTCTAGCAATGCGTGCCGAGAAATCGGTAGGCAGGGCAATGGCTTCATCCAATGCATTGGTGTGTAGCGATTGTGTGCCGCCCAACGCAGCTGCCATTGCTTCGATGCAAGTGCGCGCCACATTGTTGAAAGGATCTTGTTCGGTTAGGCTCCATCCAGAGGTTTGGCAGTGGGTACGTAGGGCCAACGACTTGGGATTTTTAGGGTTAAATTGCTTCACAATTTTTGCCCATAACATTCGCGCTGCACGCATTTTGGCAATTTCCATGAAGTGATTCATGCCCACAGCCCAAAAGAACGATAACCTTGGTGCAAAGTCATCAATATGAAGTCCTGAAGCAATGCCTGTTTTAATGTATTCTAATCCATCGGCCAGGGTGTATGCCAATTCAATATCAGCAGTAGCACCAGCTTCTTGCATGTGGTACCCTGAGATGCTGATAGAGTTGAATTTGGGCATGTTTTTCGAGGTGTACTTAAAGATGTCAGCAATGATGCGCATGGAGTGTTGGGGCGGATAAATGTAAGTGTTGCGCACCATGAATTCTTTAAGGATATCGTTTTGTATAGTACCCGAAAGTTGTTCGGGCGCTACTCCTTGTTCTTCGGCAGCTACAATGTAAAAAGCCATGATGGGTATTACCGCCCCATTCATGGTCATGGATACCGACATTTTATCGAGCGGAATTTGATCGAACAAAATCTTCATGTCGAGAATGGAGTCGATGGCTACACCTGCCATGCCCACATCACCGGTTACTCTTGGGTGGTCGGAGTCATATCCTCTGTGTGTGGCTAAATCGAAAGCCACCGATAGTCCCTTTTGCCCGGCCGCAAGGTTACGT
Organism: Flavobacteriales bacterium; assembly: GCA_963669295.1. Classification (GTDB taxonomy): domain Bacteria; phylum Bacteroidota; class Bacteroidia; order Flavobacteriales_D; family CALLUQ01. The sequence continues at coordinate 323,336 of OY769938.1, read as the reverse complement.
CGGTAAAAAGCGTTAGACTCTTCGGCCGTACTGAATCCTGCGTATTGACGAATGGTCCACGGACGTACTGCATACATTGTTGCATAGGGGCCTTGCAAATAAGGGGGAACTCCAGCGGCATATTCCAGGTGTTCTAATCCTTCTAAATCGCTGAGGTCGTACACTGGTTTTACTGGAATTTGCTCGGGGGTCATCCAATCGTAATCAATGCCGTTGGCTTCCATCCACGCTTCAAATGTTTGCGTCGATTCTTTTTTGGGGGTGTATGTTATGCCTGAGAAGTCGGGTCGCATGCTGTTTTTCTTTTGTACCACAAACTTAAGAATATCACTGAACTAATGAAGAGTAACAACCAAACAACCATGGATGTAGTAGGAGAGGTGTTCAGTTGTTGGGTGAGTAGGTTGTATGGGTTGTGCTGGCCATTGAAGAATTTTGGAAGCAAGTAGGGCACAGGCCATTCTATGTGTGATGGAACCGAGTACCGCAAGCTGAATTTAGCAAGGAACGTGAGGAGTACCCCAGCTCCAATGATGGCCCAAAGCAATGCCTTGTGTGGAGGCCGCATGGCAATGTGTTTGATGCCGGCATAGGCCAATAGCATACCCATGGGGATAAGGTGCCTTGGGCCCCAGGTCCAACCACCCCACCAAAGCGCATGCGAGGCAAAAAGCAGTACCATAGCAACAAACAATGCCAGCACATAATGTTTAAACAATGCCAGTTGTTTACGAAGTCGTGCAAGGAAGTACCAGGCCACAAAGAGCAATACAGGCATGTATATGAACAATCCTTTATACTGGCTGAACAATAACCCCCAAATGGCGCTGGGCTTGGGGTAGGTAAAGCCATAGCTTGCCTGTACTTCTTCCGATGCAAATGCTTGTGCCACATACTTGTACATTAAATGAAAAGGCGACCCGGTATGCCAATAGTTGTAAAGCAGTATGGCACCTACTCCAGGCAGTAAGCCAAGCAGAAAGTACAAGGAGGGCTTCCATTGTTTTTCGTTGAGGTAAATGAGTATTGCCCAAATGGGGAAAGCAAGGGCCATGCTAAAGTCGGCAGTAAATGCAAGGCTTACCCAGGTACCTGCCCACCAAAAGTTTTTTTGTTGTAGCTGTCGGTAAGAGAGCACTAGCAATAGTCCGGCCAAAATATGAGCAAAGAAGGCACCGGCATACACGAAAATAAAACACCCGTATAGTGGCAGCATACTCATTAATACTGGCGATACCTGTGCGGTTTTAGGAATGGTTTTAAATACCAGTAAGATGAACAGTACAAACGGAATAACTCCGCACACTACGTCGCCTACATGGTAAACACCACGACCAAACAAGCTCCCATCTTGTGGTTGTACTATTCCTACGGCATGTGCCAACCCAAAAAAAGGAATGGTAATAAAAGTGGGCAATGGTGCCTTGTCGGAATAGTAATGACCATCGACATAGCTTTTATCGATGGTAAGTTCGTGGTAGGCATCTATTTGTAAGGTGCCTGATTCGTATAGGGTTACGATAGGGAGTGCACGAGAGGTGGTGTTGGCATTTTGTCCTGAGTCGATGTACAACACACACAACAGGAAGTTAATGGCAAAAAAAACAATGGTGAACCCACGCATCACAACAACTTTTGAAGCCAATGCCTGGCTTCATATTCAGTGGTGGAAAGTGTTATTGATACTGGTGCTGACAATGATTTCGGGTTGGTTATGCGTTAGCGTGTTCATGCTTTAATCTTTCTTGTTCCAACTGTTGTGCTGCCCGGTGCAGTTGCAATGGTTTTACACTGGTACCGGAAGAAGGAGCATGCACCTGGTGTGCTACTTGTTCATGCATCACCTCGTTATTGTTAGGGTATTTATTGACGCCTAAAACCACCATGCTACCTGCTTCAATCATTTGTTGTTTCAGGGCAGCAGTTTTTGCCACTTCATCCTGTATCCATCCTGCTTTAACACAGGTTAGGAGGCCTCCTTTGGCTTCTACCGTTTTAAATAACTCCCATGCCTTTTCTGCCAACTGGTCGGTAAGCGTTTCGATGTAGTACGAGCCCGCTGCGGGGTCAACTACTTTATTGAAATAGCTTTCTTCCTGCAAAATGATGTGAATGTTTTTGGCAATGCGCTCCGAAAATTCGTTGGAAGAAGTATAAGCGTGATTGAAAGGCAGTAAGGTTAAACTATCGCATCCTCCCAGGGTAGCCGACATGGCTTCGGTGGTGGTGCGAAGCATGTTTACATAGGGGTCGTATATTGTTTTATTCCATTGAGAAGATTCGCAATGAATAAAGGTGCCTCCATCGGAGGCGGGTTGATATTCGGCAACAATCTTACTCCACAATATTCGGGCGGCACGCAATTTGGCAATTTCCAAAAAGTAATGACTGCCCACCGCATAGGTAAATTGTAAACGAGGTACGATGTCGTTGATGCTAATGTGTTGGGCAGTAAGTTGGGCAAGGTATTCGTTGCCTTGGCTCAGGCTAAAGGCCAATTCTTGCACTACTGAGGCACCGGCATTATGGTACAATTGACCATTGATGTTGATGCTGCGGTAATGCGGCAAAGTTTGTTTCACTTTGTTTAAGAGTGTTCCTGCCAGTTCAAGGTCTTCGGCTTCGCTGTTCATCCAATTGCCGTGGCGCAATAAATGACCCAATGGGTCGTAAGCAAATGCACCACGCAGTGCAGTTGCATCAAGCTTCTTTTGTTGCACTACTGCCATGAAATGCTCCAGGGTTTGAAGGGGGGGAGTGTGCTCGAAGCGTACACTAATAATATCGATCAACACCTCTTGCAACAAGCGCGCCATGGTGTCGGTATCTTCTATAGGCCCACTAAAGTTAATGGCATTGGCACCTTGCATCAGCATATTTAACACTTGCTGGTTGGTGTTTGCAGCGCTATCTACAATAGTGTTGTAGCATACTTCCCAGGCATTGTTGTTGATTTTTATCCCTCTTCGGTAGGGGGCTTCTCCTGGCATATTTCCGGAAGCTTCCTTGCCTGTACTTCTGTAATAGGGTTGTACATCAATGCCTTCAATGGTTTTCCAAACCAGGGTTTCTTCATAGTCTTTTCCCTTCAACGCTTTTACAATAGCAGCTTCCCATGCTTCTGTTGAAACGGGAGGGAAGTCGGAAAAAAGGGCTTTGTTGGTTGTGCTCATGTCGCTCAAATTGCGAGGGCTAATTTACTAAAAACTATGGTTGTAAAAACAAAAGAACCTGCTCGCCATTTGGTAAGCAGGTCCAATTTATTTGTGATTTATAACGATCGATTTATTCGCACCCAGATTTGTTGCCTCCCACCGTATTGTTACTTTCGGTACATGCCCCTCCAGTATCTTCAATACGCATGTTCCCATCAATGTCGTTATCAGTAATGGTTACATCACCGGTATTCCCTTCCACTTTAAGGTCGTGCTTATTTTGGGGATTACCTGAATTTACTTTTACCCTATTGCTACTAAAGCTAACATGGTTGTTATCGATAAAACGAGCATTGCGGTCAATGCGGTTGCCACTGGCCTGAATAGTACCAGTATTGTCTACCACACGCATGTTTGTTTCTACCTCGTTGTCGGTAATATGAATGTCTTGCGTGTTCCCGGCAGTTCTTAAATTACCCCCAACCTTATTGTTGCGTGCAGTTACTGCTCCATTGTTTTCAACAATACGCAAATTGTGCTGGTTGTCTTGCGGATTGTTAGGGTTTTCTACTAGCTGATTTCCAGTAAGTTCTATCGTGCCTGAATTGCCAACAACACGTATGTTTCGGTTCACAACATTGTTATTGGCTACAATGTTACCAGTGTTGTTTTTTGCCCGCATATTTTCTTCTACCTCATTGTCGGTAATGGTTATGGACCCTTGTCCTTCCTGTGCTTTAACAGTGCCCCCAACTTTGTTATTGGTATAGCTAATTTCACCGTTACAAATATAAGTGCGCAGGTGGCTGCCTACAATGGCACCGTCTACTTTTACCGAAATAGCATTTTCGCAACGTATTTCTCCGTTTACGTTAACAGCTCCGCCAGTGGCATTGATGTCGAGCGAACTGCTTTGCTCTAACATGATGTTACCAGTAATTGTTGCACCTTCGCTTACAATTAGGGTGGCATCGCTTACGGTAACATTGCCACTAACAGTGGCGTTGTTTCTTATGGTGAGGGTTTCACCAATTACTTCCAGGTCTCCGCCATGGTCTTCTGTAATTTCATTGGGTTCTTCAGCTACCACCAATAAGTTAATGGCTATTTCTACACCACTGGTATTATCTATATCAAAACTTACACGGCTACCAATGAAGATTCCTTTTTTAAGTGCTCCCAGGTCTTTCCAAAGGATGGTGGCTCCATCCGAATCTTTTTGCAAAAGCCCCTGGGTGTAACTTTCTTCAATTGAGAGTATTGTTCCGGTTTCCATAGTTGAACGTGTTTTTAGTTAGTTAATCTGATAGTTATTATACCGCTATCAAAAGCAGCGATAGAGGTCGATGTTCCAATTATTTTTTTAACAGCGAATAATGTTTAAATTTATCCATAGTGGCTTTTCTAAGTTGCTGATTGTTTTGATGAAGCGTTGGATATACATAGTGCTGTTTTGTTCTTGCTCCGTGTTATTTTATAATACTGGATATTCACAGCATACGATTCATTTAACAAAGAGTTACAGTCAAATTGAATATGATGGGCACGGGCAGGTGTTTGATATGGAGGAAGATGCCCGCGGAATGCTTTATTTTACCAATTCGGGAAGTAATGGAATACTGGAATATGACGGTATTGAATGGAGGAAGATACAAACACCCAACAATGCATTTGTTTCTGCCCTGGCTAAAGATGCTAATGGAGTAATTTATGCAGGTGGTTTAGGCGAGCTTGGATACCTTGAGCCCGATAGCATAGGAACCATGCGTTACATTTCTCTTTTAGATCAACTAGAAGAGGAACACAAAGAATTTTCTTACATCTGGTACATCCACATTACGGAAGCAGGCATTGTATTCCAATCCAATGATAAGCTCTTCATAAAAAAGGGAGATGAGATAGAGGTATTGTTGCCTACAGGTAAAAAATTTCACACCTCCTTTCAACTCGATGAAAAAATATTGGTGAATCAAACCGGTGTAGGTTTAATGGCATTGGAACAGGGACAATTGCAATTGCTTTCTGGCGGAGCATTTTTTGCCAATAAAAGGGTGAAGGGCATTTTGAACAGCAAGGATGGGAATTACCTGGTTTTTGTAGATAAGGTTGGCGTTTTTACCTACCATCCAACTACAGGTGTTGTTGCCCCGTTTCCTGCCGAGGCAAATTCATTGCTGGCAGAGGTAGGCATTTATCATGTAAGTACTCTCAACGATGGCAATTATGCTATTGCTACGGTAAGTGGCGGTGTAGTGATTATGGGGCCAAACGGAACTGTGCAAAAAGTGTTTAATAGAAGTACCGGTCTGCCTTCTAATACTGTATATTTTACATATATCGATAGCCAAAATAGCTTTTGGTTAGGCACGAACCTGGGCATTGCCAGGGTAGATTATGAAACCAGCATTACCAGGTTGAAGCTTGCAGGAGAGATGCCAGAAACAGTGAAAGCTTTTGAGCAGTTTAATGGTAAATTGTATATGGCAACGTCTAATGGACCGTATTATGTGGACAGCCAGGATGGGGTAGCAATAACAGTTCAAGTAGAAGGGGTGAGTAGCAAAGCACACGATTTTATGGTGTTTAACGACAAACTGTTGGTAGCCACTATGAAAGGAGTATATGAAGTGGAGCATGGGAAGGCTGTTCAGGTCAGTGCGTTTAGTGCGAAAGATTTTTTGCGCAGTAAAAAGGATTCTACGTTGTTGTTTGTAGTTGGTGATCAGGGTATCTATTGCATTAGATGGGAAGAAAATCAATGGCAGGTCAGTACGATTCTTACCGACGCTTCTGGCAACTTAATTGACGATAAGTTTATCGACATTCAGGAGATAAAACATTCCGACAGTTCTATTGAAATTTGGGGGGGCACTCATCATAAAGAGTTGCTGCGCCTTCGATTCGATGTTGGTAGCATAACGCCACAAGTAGCACGGTTTGATACCTTGCACGGATTGCCTCCTTTGCTTGAATTAAATGTGTTTGAGTTGCAAGGTGAAGTGGTTTTTGGGTCGGGCTATGGATTGTACCGTTTTGAAGAAGATACATTTGTAGTGGATACAAATTTTACGCATGAATTTGCATCGGGTACCCGTCAGGTTTGGCGTTTGCTGGATGATGGAGCAGGCATTGTATGGTACGCGCAGGAGCGCCATTTGGCTTATGCTGAATACAATGTAGGAGCGCATCAATACGATTGGACGGAGTTTCCTTATCAGGACATGGCAAAAATGTACAATGTATTGGGGTTTGAGTCGATTTATGCGTTGGGCAATAAAGAATACCTCATTGGGTGTAAGGAAGGCATCTTGAAAATAGACCTGAATTCGTCTATGCATTATGATTTGCCTTACCGTACGTTAATACGAAAAGTAACTGTTGGCAACGATTCGCTGCTGTTTGGTGGAACCAATTACACCAACAACTTTGCATTGTCGAACGAACAGCCATCGGAGCTTGTTCCTGTTTTGCCGTATGCCGATAACGACCTAACCTTTCATTTTGCCGCATTGTTTTACGAATTTGAAGAGTACACCACCTATACCTATTTGTTGGAAGGTTACGATGAGGAATGGTGGCCCATTACCAGCAGTGCATCAAAAAAATACCCTAAGATTCCGGAAGGGGATTACACCTTTAGGGTAAAAGCGATCAATGCTTATGGAGTAGAAGGGGAAGAGGCCGTTTATCGCTTCACCATTCTTCCTCCCTGGTACCGTACCAATTGGGCTTATACAGCTTACATCATTTTGTTTTTACTTGCCTTGCGCTTGCTATTGTATTTAAACAGCAGGCGGTTGAATGCAGCCAACTTGCGCTTGCGCAAAATTGTGAATGACAGCACCGCTGAAATTCGCGAGCAAAAAGATGAAATTGAGGGGCAACGCGATGAGATTGCCAAAAAGAACAAGGCATTAATGGATAGCATTCGGTATGCCAAATCGTTGCAAGATGCCATTTTGCCAGCGAAGGAGTTGATCGAAAAAGCATTGCCCCATCACTTTGTTTATTTTCAACCACGCGACATTGTTAGTGGCGATTTTTATTGGTTTTATGAAAAGGAAGACCAGGTTTTTATTGCTGCTGTTGACTGTACCGGCCATGGTGTGCCCGGTGCATTGGTATCGATGACGGGCAGTAACTTGCTCAATCAAATCATCATTGAAAAGGACAACAACGATCCTGGCACCATTCTTTCGGAGTTGAATGTAGGGGTGAAATCGGTGTTCAGTAATGAAGGTTCGCTGGCTTCTGCCAACGATGGGATGGACATTGCCTTGTGTGTGCTTAATAAACAAAGTAAGGTCATTGAGTTTGCCGGGGCTCATCGCCCGATGATTGTTATTAGAGATGGCGAAATAATAGAAGTAAAAGGTGATCGTACTCCTATTGGTGGGCGAACGGATGCTTCATTTGCTTTTACTGCCCATACCTTTCAGGCGCAGCTACACGATTCGATATACATCTTCTCCGATGGCTATCCCGATCAATTTGGTGGTGATAGAAACAGGAAGTTTATGATTTCACGGTTGAAGAAAATGTTCATTGATATTTGTGCTCTTCCAGCAGAGGAGCAAAAACAGCACTTGCACAATACCTTGCTACAATGGCAGGGCAACTTAAATAGGGTGGATGATATCCTGATTATTGGGTTTGAGGTGCTTTAGTCTTCCTCAACAATCACAAAAACTTCTTCGTTATCTTTCTTCATTAAGTACTTTTCGCGTGCAAATTTTTCCAGGGCTTCAGGATTGGAGGTGAGTTCATAAAGCGCCTGACGGGTTTTTTCAATTTCTCCCTGGTACCTTACTTTTTCCGCTTTCAGTTCGTTGAGCTGTTGCACGTTACCAATTTGTGTGATGATGTCGTTGTTATCGAAAAACAACAGCCACACCAAAAACACCAAAAAGGTGATGGAGTATTTGTTGCGGATGAATTTCGGTACTTTCTTGAGCATCAATACAAAATTAGCCATAGAATAAGGTGTAAAAAGAAAACTCCTGTTGAAGTTATCAACAGGAGTTTTAACAGGATTATTGTGTGTTATGCGCTTATCCTAAAAACGGATAGCGGTAATCAGTTGCAGGCACAAACGTTTCTTTTATGGTTCGTGGCGATACCCAACGGGTGAGGTTCAATTCAGATCCTGCCTTATCGTTGGTACCAGAACCTCTGGCTCCACCAAATGGTTGTTGCCCAACTACTGCGCCTGTAGGTTTATCGTTGATGTAGAAGTTACCTGCCGCGTTTTCCAATTTCTTGGTGGCCAATTCAATGGCATAGCGATCGGTAGAAAGAACCGCTCCGGTTAATGCATATTCGGAAGTACTATCTACCAATTCAAGGGTAGCTTCAAAATCGTTTTCATCGTATACATAAATGGTAATTACCGGGCCAAAGATTTCTTCACAAATGGTTTTAAACTTCGGATTGGTAGTCACCACAATGGTAGGCTCAATAAAGTAACCAGTTGATTTGTCGTAGTTACCACCAGCAATAATTTCAGCATCATCGGCTTGCTTGGCATGGTCGATGTAGCTAGCAATTTTATCGAAAGCGCGCTCATCGATTACAGCAGTAATGAAGTTGCTAAAGTCTTCAGGCGATCCCATCTTAAAGGAGGCCACATCAGCTACGATTTGCGCTTTTACATCATCCCAAAGGTTAGTAGGAACATAAGCACGTGATGCGGCAGAGCATTTTTGCCCCTGGAATTCGAAGGCTCCTCTTGAAATAGCGGTAGCTACTTCATTGGCATTGGCCGATTTGTGGGCTACGATGAAATCTTTTCCACCAGTTTCGCCTACAATGCGAGGGTAGGTGCGGTACACATCAATGTTGTTGCCTATTTCTTTCCACAAGTGCTTAAATACGCCTGTAGATCCGGTAAAGTGCAAGCCAGCAAAATCTTTATGACTAAAAATTACATCTCCTGCATCAGGCCCATCTACGGTAATCATATTGATAACACCATCGGGCAAGCCAGCGGCCTGGAATAGCTCCATAATTATTTGTGCTGAATATACCTGGCTGTCGGCTGGTTTCCATACTACCGTATTGCCCATCATGGCAGCAGCAGCAGGAAGGTTGGCAGCAATAGAGGTGAAGTTAAAGGGAGAAATGGCAAACACAAACCCTTCTAGCGGACGGTGCTCTAATCGATTCCACATGCCAGCATTCGACCATGGCTGACTTTGGTAAATCTTCTGCATGTAGTACACGTTGAACTTAAAGAAGTCGATCAATTCGCATGCGGCATCAATTTCTGCTTGAAAACAATTTTTTGATTGCGCTAACATGGTAGCGGCATTCATACGTGCTCTGAAAGGACCGGCCAATAAGTCGGCAGCTTTCAAGAAAATAGCAGCACGGTGCTCCCACGATAAATTGGCCCAGGCTTCTTTGGCATCCAACGCAGCATCAATAGCCTTTTGAACATGGGTTTTATCGCCATAATTGAAATGTCCCAATACATGTTGGTGCTCATGAGGTGGACTCATGGTTTTTTTGTTGTCGGTGCGCACTTCCTCACCTCCAATGTACATGGGTACATCAATTTGTTGCTGGTACATCGATTGGTAGGTAGCAAGTAATTCTTCTCGCTCAGGGCTTCCCGGTGCGTAGCCTTTTACCGGCTCATTGGTGGGAAAGGGCACTGTATATACTCCTTTTGGCATGACGGTTCAATGTTTTTATTCAGTTTGTTCAACAATTTTAGGGGAACAAAGTTAGGAAAATGGCAGCACTATCCAAGCTTCATACAGGTAGGATGATACAATGTTTTACAAGGGGTAGGAAGATCGTTTTATTGTTGGCAAAGCTTTGCAATTCCTTCAGCTACATTGTTGAAGGCATCGTCTATGGTATCCCATTTATCGCTGGTAACCGGCTCGGCATTTTTTGGCAATGCCTGCAGGTTGCCCAATGGGCCAAGGTGCCACATGCATTTCCTTAAAATAATAGGGATTACCGTGGCTTCGCCATTGGCATGTCGGGCCAGTGCTGTTTTCATTTCAATGTTGGTACAATAATCGGAAGCAATAAAGTCGGCACTGATAAGCAAGAGGATGACATCGGCCGTAGCGAGGTTGTTATGGATCACATGATCCCATTCCTGACCGGGCAGTATTTCCCGATCGTACCAAACTTTAATTAACCCTACCTGTTCTAATGCGATGAGCTGTTTGTGTAATTCGTCTCTTAATGCTTCATCGTTATGAGCATAGGCCGTAAACACATTTAAAGGTTTTTGGGGAGCTGCTGGTGCAACTGGTGTGGTAGCTGCGGGTGGAGCAGCAGACCCGGTTGCAGGTTTAGGCGTTGGGGTACGAGCAGGAGGTGCTGTACTTGTGTTGTCATCTAACTTGTTGACAATGGCCAATAGCCCTTTCAAAATGCTGTTTTTTTCTGCCCTGGCCTGCTCACGGGTAAGCATTCCCATGCTTTCATCCTCTTCCAGTGCATTAAGCCGCTGCATTTGAAGCATGAGTTGTGTTTTTATTTTGGGCGACTCCATGTTAGTGCTTTCCAGGTGCTCCAACAATTTTTTGGCAGCAAGCCCGGCTTCGTTTTCAAGAATTAATGTTTTGATGTGCTGCATGGCAAATTATTTGGGCAGGGTATGCACCTTATACAGGGCACTTTTTACCAGTGGAACATAGAAGAAGTACCAGCCATAGAGAGATAGGGTAAGCAGCAGCATGCCCAATGCATAATTGAACTCGTAATTGTGGTGAGACAATGCAATACAGGCAATATAAATCAACCCAAAGCTGGTAGGAATTGCCAGTGCCAGGATTACCAGGTGAAACGAAAGCAAGGCTTTTTGATGCTTAAAATGGGGCAACCGAAAGTGTATGAATACCACATGAACAATGAATATAACAGCAGGAAGTAGCAGTATTTCGTCTTCTATAGAACCGCCTGGAGTTGACATGAGTAAGCATATAAAAATCAATGTGGCCATGTAAGGTGCTGCTGTAATAATTCCAGTAGTAAGAAACTTGATGCCAAAATATTGCACAAATTTTATGGACATAGAGGCTACATAGGCAATGCACAAGATCAGCAAGGCGAAGGTAAAAGGCTGGGAACCCTGTTGCTGCATTTCATTGTATTCGGATACGCCACCGAGCAGGTGAAAGCGTTGGTACAGGTTGTTAACCATATTGTACAATACAAACTCAGTGTCGCTGTTAAGCATGCCCCAACTGTCGGAAATGATGAGGTAATCCATGTCGTAAAAACTGTAAGCGTAGTCTTCGTCATTGTCTTCAGAGGGGAACCATTCTTCAATTTCCTGGCTGGTAGCATTGAATGCGGCATTGCCATAAATCAAATTGATTTTGGCCAATGTTTTCGCAATCAACAACTCTTCATCTGGCATGAGCGGGGGGAGTTTTTTTTGCTCTTCCTCAAAGAAACTGTAATCATAAACGTCATGCTTGTTACCCTTGATGTACCCCAGCACGTTGCGCAACGCTGCTTCGCTATCGCGGTAATCGTAAGGAAAGGCATAAACGATTTCGACGTACTGATTAAATTTTTCGGGATTGACCGAAAACTGTTCAGTTCGTTCTTGAAAGAAATTGTGGATGCGTTGCTGCATGGTGTTCATGCCCAGGTAAAGGGGCAACATTAATGCTCCTACACAAAAGAGAATGAAGGCGTTTTCAATAAATTCCCGCTTTCGGTGTTTCACTCCAAACAATTTATTGGTGTCGAATTTGGCCATGCCTCTCAACCATAACATCAGCACCATTAGGCACAAGAAACAAATGCCATAAAATACCAGGATGGGATCGGACATTAACTCATTGTTGAATGGAATGATGGAAGTAACGCCCAGCACCAACGCGTTTAACCCCAGCGCATAAAGCAGCAAGTAATGCAACCGAAGTGCCCAAAGGGTAGGGTGGTGCGTGAGTAGGTATTTGTCGAGGCGTTTCATTGCTTTTCAAACAGCAATCGGGTAGATTTACTGATGTCTCTAAAGTTTTGAATGTCGATGGGGTGTTTGATAAGTACCGACAATACTTCGCGTTGCGAAACACTGAGCGGGGTATAAATCAGTATGGATGGCCCATCGTCTTGAATTTTTAAAATGGTGAGGTCGTTTTTAAGCATGGCTTTTAGCCGATAGCTGGAAACGTTGCACGACAACTCAAAGCAGTTGGCAGTTCTGTCTTCGCCAAGCTGAGTCATAGGGCCATTGAACAAGGCTTTGCCATGGCTTAAAAAAACAATGTGATCGGATACCGATTCTACCTTGTGCAGGTGCTGAGAGCTGATAATGACCGACAGCGGATGCTTGATGGAGTGGGTAAGGTTGCGCAAGTCGTTTAAGAATTGCTGTTGTGCTTTAATGTCGAGGTTGGCCAACGGCTCATCAAGAATGAGGAGGTTGGGTTGCCAAATGAGCATTTTTGCCAATTCAAAGCGCATTTGGTATCCGCCCGACAGCTCTTTCCATTTTTTATCGCGGTGTTTTTGAAGCCCCAGGCGGTGAATGATGTATTCCAGCCTTTTATCATTTTCCTTGCCCATGATGCCCTTAGCTGCAGCAGCGAAGTGCAAGTTTTCTTCCACCTTACCGTGCCATGGTTCAATACGCTGGGGGATGTAAGCCACCTTTTGCTTGATGCGCCCCCAGTTTAATTGTGGGCCAAAAAACGGGTATTGAATGTTGCCGCCATCTGCTTTATGGATGCCTGCAATAATTTTTAGCAGCGTGGTTTTTCCATTGCCATTTTCTCCTACCAGCCCCATAATTTCGCCCAGTCTTAAGGTAAGGTCGATGGGGGCAAGGGTAAAAGCAACCGCTTTTTTCTTGCGGTAACTTTTGGTCATGCCAACGCTTTGAAAAATGATATCGTTTTGCAACCGCTTTTGAATGAAGTAGTCGCGCACCTTTTGCTCGGTTTGTACCACTTGTTGTTTCTCGGGGTTGGTGTTGGCGTCGTGCACAATCTTATCGGCAAGTGTGGTAATTTTTTGCTGAAAGGCTGCTTTTATACTCGCTTCGTCTTTTTCGTTGGTGAGTACATTAATCTCCATGCCCAACATAATGGCTTCTTCTTTCAATGCTTCATCAATGGCATGCTTGTTGGCCAACTCAAACAAGCTCATGGCCGACCGGTAAATGTCGGTCGTTGCCAGTTGCACAATCTTATCTCTTTTTTGTTGGATATCGGCCATTGAAGTGGAGTTATGCGGCCATGCCGAGGTTTTGCATGCGTTTTAGCTTACTGAGAATCCCCAGTATGCGTTTAATGATGCGATTGCGCGAAACCATCCTTTCCTCACGGGTAATGGTTCCTTCAATGAAGGTATCCTCCAGGTCGGTGTGGTTGTTGAAAATGATGATCACCTCATCCATCCATTTGCCCATTTCATCGAAGTCATTCACAAAATCGAACAAACGGCTCAATGCGCCATCCATTTCATTGATCATGATGAGTTTTTGGATTTCTTTGGTACGTTCGGATATGTCGTAATCGGCATTTTGCATGCAGTACAACCTGGTTTTTAGTGGTGAGTCTAAATATAGTAAATAAATCCACTCCCTTTCTTTTAGCGAGAAAGGAACTTGTACCGGCAATCAACGGGGTGTTGTTGAGCTTGCCATTTGCGCTTTGCAGGGCATTAAGCCAGCTGGGTGAACAGAAAAAGAAGGGGTATTAGTTGAGCCTAAAAGGCACAATCATCTTAAATTCAGGAATGGTAACTTTAAATTGAAGGCGATCCAATGTGCGTTCCATCAAGTAGGTGCCACACATTTTTCCTACATCGGTCATCAAGTTGCAGGCCGATTCGTATTCGTATACATCACCTGGTTCAAGGATAGGTTGCTGGCCAATTACCCCTTCGCCTTCCACTTCCCTGTACTCGCCAGAAGAATCGTTAATGTACCAGTGTCTGCGAAGCAATTGCACAGCATGATCGCCCTGGTTTTCAATTTGTACAGCGTAAGAAAATAGGTACTGTGATTTTAAGGGGTTAGAGTATTGTTCCCTGTACTTGGTTTCAACGGTGATTTTTATGCCTTCTGTTACAGCGGTTACCATAAAGAGCCTGTTTATGCAATAATAACAATTTGGAATTAAGAAATCAAGGCAGGATGATGTAATTAATTAACAATGCAGGGGTTGGGGTAGTAGGATAAGCGGCCTTTCTTTCAGGTTTCGACATTTATGTATTGCAGCCCAACACATACTTGCTTAATTGGCTTTAAACGATTTCACGCCAATCAATCGATCGTAGTTATTGGTAATGTCTCGATAATAAACGAGAATGGAGTAGTCGTTTTGTGTTTCAAAATGATTGCCTTCAATAAAGGTGTTGTCGCCCACAGTACTGTTGTCTTTCAAAAACACATATTCATAGTTGTAATAACCTTGTTTTAAGTAAATTACCGCTTCATACGCTTTTCGCTTGTAGTTGTATTTCAATTGAAAATCGTCTTTAAACTGCCAGTCGGAAAAACCTCCAAACACATATAAGTTGCCTCCCATTAGTGGTGCTTCATACGGAAATGTGAAGTGTACATAGACGTATTCGGCTTCTAACTCGCTGTTAAATCCGTCGGAGTTTTTGATGAGGTATTTACCATTAATATCGGGCTTGGAGTAGTATTGCTGGTAAGCCCTGTTTTCGTCGGTGACCAGGTGAATATGAAACTCGGTAGAATCTTTATAGTACTGAATGTTATTAATGCGTTCGGTTTGGTAACGGAGGCTTTTGATGTCGAAATGACGAAATTCATTACTGCCATCAAACACGTTGTCTTCGTCGTAATCGTACACCAGTTCTTTGTCTTTTACAAACAAAGGCTGCAACCCATACTTGGCATTGTCCCAGCGGTTGTTTTGCATTAAAATTACCTTGAGCTCTTTGAATGGGTTGGGAATGGGGAAGGTGCTGTGGCGAATGGTAAAGTCGATTTCCTGCCTCGATTCGCGGTCTTCTACAATGGTAGCCCTTCGCACCTGTGGTTCGATGCCCACTTTGTTTTCGTATACCATAAACCTTTTGGTAATCACCAGGTTTTCGGGGTCGTTGTCTAAAAATACTTTGAGCAGGTAGTTGCCTGTTTTTTTTAGTTTGAAGTTGTTGTTGGGCAGTATTATGGAGTAGTGGGTATAACCGTTGAGGGTGTTGAAGGAATTGTCGAATTCGTTGATGATGTCGGTATAGTATCCATCAATTACTTCGGGTTCTATTAAATCCGACGATTTCCAATCGGCTGTGCAATGTTCTATCGTATAGTAGTAGGTTTTTACATCGCCATCCATATCGTCGAAGCTCAATTTTATGCTCTCCTCGCTGTTTAAGCGAAAGAGGGGAGGAGCCAATTCCCAGCCGGTTTTGTGCAGCAATGCTGTTTTAATGTTGTCTTTATAGATATGATCTTCGTACCGTAAATACTGGTCTTCGAAGTAATCATCGCCCTTTTCAGTGGGCTTTTCAGCTACGCCTTCATCGGCAAAACGCGACGCTGGTACTTGCGATTTTGGCGAACATCCCCAAATGGTGATGCACAACAAAAGAATAATGTAGGATATTTTTTTCATTTCAAATCATCCAATTTCGTTGATTATCAAACGGTTTGAAAACATTTAAATTGGATTGAGGGGCAAAAATAACTGGTTTATCTAAAAAATGGGTAAAAAACATTTGCAAGCTGAAACAAAATGATAACTTTGCCCTTCTAAAAACTAACGTTTTTCCTATTCTATTATGTCGTCTAAGTCTTTCAAAATTAGGAAGGGGCTCAACATCAGGTTACAGGGAGAAGCAGACAAAGTTTATGCTACTGCCGACCCTTCCGAAACTTATGCGATCAAGCCACCGGATTTTCATGGATTAGTACCCAAGATGATGGTTAAAGTAGGCGAAGAGGTGAAAGCCGGCTCTCCTATTTTCCATGACAAGTACAACCCCAAGATTATTTATACTGCTCCAGTAAGTGGAGAGGTGGTTGAGATCAAGCGAGGTGAAAAAAGAAGAATCCTTGAGGTTAAAATTTTAGCCGATAAGGAAACTCAATACGAAACATTTAAACAAGCCAATCCGACCGATTTAAGTCGCGAAGACATCATCGATGCTTTGTTGCAGTCGGGGTTGTGGCCTTTCATTCGCCAGCGGCCGTTGGCAGTGGTAGCCAACCCTGAAGAGATGCCTAAGTCGATTTTTATTTCGGCATTCGATTCGTCGCCACTGGCTCCTGACAACGATTTTGTGTTGCATGGCCATGGGGAAGAGTTTCAAGCTGGATTGGATGCTGTTGCGAAGTTGACCACTGGTAAGGTACATTTGAATGTACGTGCCGGGCAGGGCAGCTCGAAGGTGTTTACCAACTCGAAGAATGTTCAAGTCAATTCTTTTGCCGGACCACACCCCGCAGGTAATGTAGGTGTGCAAATCCACCATGCCGACCCTATTAACAAGGGCGAAGTGGTATGGTACCTGTATCCGCAAGATGTGTTGGCCATCGGACGTTTCTTCCAACAAGGTAAGCTCGACCTTTCGAGGGTAATAGCATTAACCGGTTCGGAGGTAAAGCACCCTAAGTACTACAAAACAGTGGTTGGAGCCAGCATTAAGAACCTGGTAGCAGGCAATGTGGAAGACGGCAACTTGCGCTACATTAGTGGTTCGCCATTAACAGGTACTAGCATTGATGCTGAAGGGTACATTGGCTTTTACGACACACAAGCTACCGTATTGCCTGAAGGCGATGAGTACAAGTTTGTAGCCACCAAAGGATGGATGGGACCAGGATTCGATAAGTTTTCTGCGTCGCGCACCTTCCCTACATGGATGATGCCGAAAAGCAAAAAGTGGCGGTTAGATACCAATACCAACGG
Organism: Flavobacteriales bacterium; assembly: GCA_963669295.1. Classification (GTDB taxonomy): domain Bacteria; phylum Bacteroidota; class Bacteroidia; order Flavobacteriales_D; family CALLUQ01. The sequence goes on along the minus strand of OY769938.1, from coordinate 306,313 downwards.
TGAAGAGCGCGCTTTTGTAATGACCGGACAATACGACAAGGTTTTTCCTTTTGATATCTACCCAGTTCAATTGATCAAATCGATCATGATAAACGATATTGAGGAAATGGAAAACCTTGGAATTTACGAAGTGGCACCCGAAGATTTTGCCCTTTGCGAATATGTATGCACCTCTAAAATCAATGTGCAGAAAGTAGTTCGCGACGGCCTGGATGTCATTAAGGAAGAATGTATGTAACAAAAAACTGCGATGAAGTTTTTAAGAAAAATATTTGACAACCTAAAGGAAAAGCACGGCGATAAAAAGTTTTATCCTTTGATCGACGCGGTAGATACTTTTGCCTTTACGCCTAATCACACCACCAAATTAGGATCGCACATTCGCGATGGTGTTGATTTGAAGAGAACCATGATGATGGTGATTATGGCATTGGTACCTTGTTTGCTTTTCGGTATGTGGAACGTAGGCCATCAGCATTACATTGCTACCGGGCAGGTAGGAATGGATGCTCCTTTGATGGATGAATTCATGGGTAAATTCCTTTATGGAGCCATTCGGGTACTGCCATTGGTAATTGTATCGTATGCTTCAGGATTGGCCATTGAGTTTGTGTTCTGTATTAAAAACGGGCACTCCATTCAAGAAGGATTCCTGGTATCGGGAATGTTGATTCCATTAATTATGCCAGTAGATGTGCCCTTATGGATGGTAGCAGTATCTACCATTTTTGCGGTACTAATTGGCAAGGAAGTATTTGGTGGAACGGGCATGAATATTTTGAACGTAGCATTAACATCGCGTGCCTTTTTATTCTTTGCTTATCCTACTAAGATGTCGGGTAATGCAGTATGGATTCCTACAGAAGGCATGGCTACTGTTGATGGTTACACCGGTGAAACAGCATTGGGCAAGTTGGCCACTGCGGTTGGAAAGCCTGTAGGCGACCCCAGCACCAGTGAAATGATTCAAAGCAACTTTGCCGAAGGAGGCATTTTCGATTTACATAACTCCATTCTCGGAACCATTCCTGGTTCGATTGGAGAAACCTCGGTAATTGCCATCCTGTTGGGTGCTGTATTCCTCTTATGGGTTGGCGTAGCCAGCTGGAGGGTGATGGTGTCGATGTTTGCTGGTGGCTTTGCCATGGCAGCCATCTTCAACGCTTTTGCAGTCAACGAATTTATGGCACTCGATCCGTTGCACCAATTAATGATTGGAGGCTTTATGTTTGGTATGGTGTTCATGGCTACTGATCCGGTAACCGCAGCACAAACCAATACGGGTAAAATTATTTATGGCTTTTTCTGCGGATTCTTCGGCATCATGATACGGGTGTTTAACCCGGCCTATCCCGAAGGCATTATGCTGGCCATATTGTTCATGAATGTAATGGCTCCATTGATCGATCACTATGTGATTCAAGCCAATGTTAAACGACGACAAAAACGCTTAAAAGCAGCAGCAGCTGCCGCGTCTTAATACTCAATAAAATGGCAATTAATAAAGACGGTAACGGTTACACTTTTATGTTCTCCATCGTTATGGTGGCAGTAGTAGGTGTGGCATTGGCATTTACCAGCCAAACGTTGAAACCCCTGCAACAGGAAAACGAAAAGCAGGAAAAGATGCAAAACATTCTGGCCGCCATCAATGTAGCGGTAGAGCGCGAAAAAGCTCCCGACGAGTTTGGCAAGTATGTGAAGCAACGCATCATCATCGATTACGAAGGCAATCAAATTAGTGCTACCGATGGCGACATCGACCCTAAGAATTTAGAAGATGCTTTCAACATCGATGTAAAGAAAGAATACAAATCGATCGATAAAGAAGAAAGAAACTACCCGCTGTTTGTTTGCGAAAAAGAGGGCAAGCAATATTATGTAGCACCCATGGTAGGCACCGGATTATGGGGGCCTATTTGGGGGTTTGTTTCGTTGCAAGACGATTACAACACTGTATTTGGTGCCACATTCGATCATAAAACAGAAACCCCTGGTTTGGGTGCTGAAATTAAGGAGCCCATGTTCGAAGATCAGTTTCCAGGTAAAATGATCTTAGACGAAGGCGGTAACTATGTTTCCATTGGTGTAGTTAAAGGTGGCGCTGGCCCCGACAACAAACACGGTGTAGATGCCATTACTGGTGGAACCATTACCAGCGATGGAGTAGGAGAGATGTTGAACCGATCTTTAGAAACGTACTACAAGTACTTTAACAAACAATAAACTATGAGTACTGAAGCAACTACCGAGGTAAAGCAAAAAGCTCCTAAGGAGCCTTTATTCTCGAAAAAGAACAAACGACTCATTACCGATCCGTTAACGGACTCGAACCCCATTACCATTCAGGTATTGGGAATTTGCTCGGCCCTGGCCATTACCGTAAAGGTGGAGAATGCCTTTATCATGTCGTTGTCGGTATTGGCGGTAATGATTGGTGGTAACCTTATTATTTCAGCGTTGCGCAACATGATTCCTGGTAGGGTAAGAATTATTGTGCAGTTGGTGGTAGTAGCAGCGTTGGTAATTTTGGTAGATCAGGTGCTGAAAGCCTATGTATACGACGTAAGTAAACAGCTATCGGTATTCGTAGGGTTGATCATTACCAACTGTATTATTATGGGACGTTTAGAAGCGTTTGCCCTGGGCAACAAGCTTTGGCCTTCGTTTTTAGATGCTATTGGCAACGCCATGGGATACGCATGGATTTTGTTAGTAGTAGCCTTCTTCCGCGAGTTCTTTGGCTCGGGTGCCATTTGGGGCATTCAAATCATTCCCGATTCGTGGATGGTAGCCAACGGTGGTTGGTACATGCATAACAACATGATGATTTTGCCTCCAATGGCTTTGGTGATTGTAGGCATCATTATATGGATACAGCGTAGTAGAAACAAAGAGTTGATCGAAGAACACTAGAAAATTACCAGCATGGAATACGTAAATATATTCGTTAAAGGAATTTTTATTGAGAACATGATTTTTGCCTACTTCTTAGGCATGTGTTCTTACCTGGCGGTTTCTAAAACCGTAAAAACAGCCGTAGGGTTGGGGTTTGCCGTAATCTTTGTATTGGGCATTACCGTTCCGATCAACTACCTGTTAGAAAACTATGTATTGAAAGAAGGTGCCCTTTCGTGGTTAGGCGCTGAGTATGCCAACATCGATTTGAGCTTCTTGAGCTTTATCATGTTCATCGCTGTTATTGCATCGATGGTACAGTTGGTAGAAATGGTGGTAGAGAAATTTGCCCCGGCACTGTATGGTGCACTCGGAATTTTCTTGCCACTGATTGCGGTAAACTGCTCTATTTTGGGGGGTGCCTTGTTCATGCAAGAACGTCAGTATGCCAACATTGGCGAAGCCAGTATGTTTGGCCTTGGATCGGGTGTGGGTTGGTTGTTGGCCATTGTGGCCATTGCTGCCATCCGCGAAAAAATTAGGTACTCGCACGTACCGGCTCCACTGCGTGGGTTGGGCATTACCTTCATCATCACTGGTTTGATGGGGATTGCCTTCATGAGCTTTATGGGAGTTAAATTATAGTTTGAATCGTTTGCTAAGATCTTGATCCGCCTGAGGCGGACGGGATGACAGTAGCAAAGCAAAAAGAAAATTTACCCACCGTTAGTCTGAGCTTGTCGAAGAGTAGGTGGGAACAACAAGAATAAAAACAAAGATCAATGGGAACTACGATCATCATTACCATTATTGTTTTCTTAATAGTAGTACTACTATTGGTAGGACTGCTCTTATTTGCCAAGGCCAAGCTAACGCCTAGCGGAAAGATTACCATCACCATTAACGGCGATGAGGAGCTGGAAGTAGACGGTGGTGGAACACTGTTGGCTACTTTGGGCGACAAAGGCATTTTCTTGCCTTCTGCTTGTGGTGGCGGTGGTACTTGTGTACAATGTACCTGCCAGGTGATTTCAGGTGGTGGCGAAATTTTGCCTACCGAAAAGCCTCACTTTTCCAGGAAAGAAATTGCCGATAACTGGCGCTTAGGCTGCCAGGTGAAGGTGAAAGAAAACATGGAGATCCACCTCGAAGAGGAAATCATGGGCATTAAAGAGTGGGAAGCAACAGTAACTTCGAACTACAATGTGGCCACGTTTATTAAGGAGTTTATCGTAGAAATTCCTGAAGACATGGACTACAAAGCAGGAGGATACATTCAAATTAAGATACCTGCTTGCACTGTGCCTTACTCTGAAATGGATATTACTGCCCACCCTACCGATCATCCGGGTGAGCCCGATAAGTTTAAAGCCGATTGGGACAAGTTTGGCTTGTGGCCATTGGTGATGAAGAACGATGAAGAAGTGGTTCGTGCTTATTCGATGGCTTCTTACCCTGCTGAGGGAAGAAACATCATGCTGAACGTTCGTGTAGCTACCCCACCATGGGACCGCAAGCGCAACGATTGGATGAAAGTAAATCCTGGTGTAGCTTCTTCGTATATTTTTAACTGTAAAGAAGGTGATAAAGTGATGGTATCGGGCCCTTATGGAGAATTCTTCATTAAAGAAACCGATGCAGAGATGTTGTACATTGGTGGTGGTGCAGGTATGGCACCGATGCGTTCGCACTTGTACGAGTTGTTCAAGACCTTGAAAACCGGTAGAAAAGTAACCTATTGGTATGGTGGCCGTTCGCGGGCTGAGCTGTTTTACATCCACTACTTCCGCGATTTGGAAAAAGACTTTCCCAACTTTAAGTTCTACATGGTATTGTCGGAACCATTAGAAAGTGATAATTGGGTAGAAAAGAAAAGCATGGACGATCCTGAAGGCGATGGCTTTTTAGGATTTGTACACCAGGCAGTAATGGATCACCAGTTGGCACACCACGAAGCACCTGAAGACATTGAGGTATACTTCTGTGGCCCTCCGCTCATGAACCAGGCGGTACTAAAAATGTGTGACGACTGGGGCATTCCGCCAGAGAATGTAGCCTTTGACGATTTTGGTGGGTAATTGCTGCTGTCGTTCCGAACTTGTTTTGGAATCTAGTAGCGATAACTACCAACACGATATTGAAAGCCTCTTGCATTGCAAGGGGCTTTTTTGGTGGAATATAACTTGCCTTGCCGTCGCCTCAGGCAGATCAGCATTCATCCACTCCCTTTTCACTCCTGCGGAGGCACCCCCTCTAATTCCCTCATCAAAGCCATACATGCCTTGGGAGCTTACTTCGTCGTCCCGCTATAAGCGGGCACTTCTTGTAATGACGACACCCGCAATCTTCATTTCCCAGTCTTTAACACGTCCATCACCTCTCCCCTCATCACCCACTCCTGCGCAGGCAGGAGTCTAGCTGTCCGATAGCTATCGGGATGTCGAAGGGAACACACCCCTCACGTTCCTCCTTACCCATCAATCCTACCTGCATTCCCTACATTTTCCATTAACCATTTCCTATATACTATCTTCTATCTACTGCATGCTACTTACTCCCGCTCCACGCTCACTATCAACCCTTTCCCACTTCCTTCACCAAATAATACCCTCCCCATTCCCAAAATCCATTCATTTTTACTATTTTTAGGTACCATTGAATTAATTAACCACTAAAAATCGATAACATGAGCATGAAACAAAGCTTGATCGACAATAAAGATCAAATCCTGGAAAGTCTCCCTTCTCAAGAATTAAAAGACGCTTTTTTAAAAGAACTAGATACCATGGAAGACCCAGCTCCTGTAGCTGAGGCAGATTTAGTAGCACAGGCACAAGAGCCTGAGCACGTTACAGAAGACATGTATAACGATGCTAAATCGCATGTGGTTGAAATGCCAGATGTGAACATGACACAAGAAGAAATAGATGCTGCTATTAAAGCTGGGCTGGATAATCCCCCTACTGCTCCTCCGGAAGCAGAAAATCATGGAGCTGATATGAATGCTCCTGATGTAGATGATCCTGCGGAATAGGGGAATGAATAAGGGCTTTTTGCCCTGAGTAAATTCAAAAGCCGGTATACTTTGTTATACCGGTTTTTTTGATTTCAGATGCTACCACTTTTCCCAAAAATCTACTATCTTCATGGCGCAATCAAAAGAAAATCTGCTAAACTGCTTCTTATGAAAACCAAAATTTTGACCTTACTGGCCCTGGTATTGTTGGCCTCCTCTGTACAAGCATGGAATGCGCATGGTCATCGAATTGTTGCTGCCATAGCTTACGCACAATTGAACGATGATCAAAAAGCCGGAATGACCGACTTGCTCACCTACCACCCCGAATACCTCGCCAACTGGAAGGCCGAATATGAAGCCTTGTCTGAACCAATGGAACTGGGCGCTTTTTTGATGCTGAAAGCCAGTGTGTGGCCCGATGAAATTCGTGGAGAAGAGAACCCCAATCATAAATTTCACCGCCCCGAGTGGCATTACATTACCTATAAAATTCAATTTCCGCGCAACCACGAAACGGGCTTGCCCAAGGAAGAGCCCAGCGTGGTATGGGCCATTGAACATTGCTCGGAAAGGGCCAACGACCCAACACTTACCAACGAGGTGCGTGCCATGTACATGGCCTGGGTAATTCACCTGATTGGCGATGTGCACCAACCGTTGCATTGCGGTTCGTTGTTTAACGAATTGGTGCCTAAGGGCGATGCTGGAGGCAACCTCTTTTATGTGAACCCCGGCACTGGTGGGGTGCGCTTGCACTCGCTATGGGATGGCTCGTTAGGGCGTAGTAGCGACTTAAAAGCAGCGATGGATCAAGCCAATGAAATTATGGGCACAACCCCCAAAAACAAGGTAGTGCTTAACTTCTTGCCCAAAGAATGGAGCATGGAGAGTTTCCGCCACTGCCTTAACGATGTGCACCTCAAAGGTAAACTGCCCGGTTCGCTACAAGCCAGCGATGCTCCAGGAATTCCAGCAGATTATATCAGCAACATGGAAACGCTATCGGCTGCGCGTGCAGCTGCTGCGGGTTACCGCCTCAGTGCTGTGCTCGACGGACTCACCCTACGCAAGCACATGGATTACGACCATAACGATTAAGCATAAAATAACCGCCCCCGTTTCGAAGCTATTGAAACAGGGGCGGGGAAACATCTACCAGCTCAGTCAATGTTGGGTATTCCTTTTAAAAAAGACCCACTCAACTGTTCCGGAAGTTAGATAGCAATCCGTTCCACAGGATCGCTCCATGGGCCTTGCCCGGCAGCACCAAGGGCTGCTACCCGGAAACTGTAGGCAACACCGCGTTGCAAACGCACCCCTTCATCATCAATGCCAATGGCCTTGTAACCAAGGCCTTCTTCATCAATGCTAATGGGAAACGTGTAGCTGGAAGCCGTTGTTGAAACGGCAGGCAAGTACTGTGCGGCAGCATCCGACAGGTTTTTTACCTGGATGTTGTAGCTGCGGGCACCTTTAATGGTATTCCAATCGAGTACCAACTCTCCCTCTTTGAGGTTGTTGGCCAATAACCCTCGTACTTTAGGCATTTTGCCTATGGGCGAAGGCAATGAGTGTAATTCCATACCGGCACTTTTAATCATTAACTGATTGCCAGCACTGGCCGTTTGCACTGCCGAAGCGGTTTGTTTTAACCCTTCTTTCAGTGATTTTACCAACGTTTTACGATTTAATCGCAGCACTTCCGTATTGCGGAGTAATGCCTCCAACTGGTCGTCGTTGTTGGTTACATCATCAATTAAAGCCTCCAAATCGTCGGCCCATTGATCACCATCCGAAAAATTCGGATTGTTTCTTAACGCTTTTGCAATGTCTCTTGCAAATTCCAGGAGATCGTCATGTTTTTTATCTCCCAGTTTTAATGCTATTCTGTTCATAACATTTGGTATTGTGGCGCACATAACCGGCAAGGAATGCTACGCACACCGGGTTCATAAAAAAATTAATTGTTAGCGCGAACGCTAAATAAATACCTGAGAGAAGTGTTTCGTGGTGCGAGAACGTGGTTTCAATAGAGCACCGAAACGTGCAATTGCATAACAAAGACGAAAAAAGAAGAGGAAAGGTTGCATGGGTTTTTAAAAAAATTGGATCTCTTTTTTTTGACCGGATTTAATTCATTGATAATTAATGATTTAAGTTTTTTTATTTTTATAAATAAGCTGCCAATCATTACTCATTAATGCGTTTTCTTTATAAAGTTTTGGGCATTCTTCATAGGGTTTCGGTAATTCTTTATAAGGATTTGGGCATTCTTTATAGGGTTTTGGTAATTCTTTATAAAGATTTGAGTATTCTTTATAGGGTTTTGGTAATTCTTTATAAGGATTTGAGCATTCTTTATAGGGTTTCGGTGATTCTTTGTAAGGACTTGAGCATTCTTTGCAAAGGGTAACCATTGTACTAACAGTGATTTTCGAAACACCACTACTTCCACCACGTGCATAAAGTAGCGTACATTTCAACAATACTTCGTACATTTCTGCCGAAAACCTACTACGATGAATAAATTGCTATACCTTCCATGCTTGTTAGTGCTCATGGCCTGTGGTGGAGAACAAACACCAGCTGATGAGCAGCCAGCCACTGCCATTACGTTGCAAGGCGAAGCACAAGGCACTACTTACTCCATTACTTTTTTAACAGCAGAAGGCAAGGAAAAAGCCGTAACAAAAACAGACATCGATTCCATCTTAACCGTGTTCGATCAATCGTTGTCGACCTACCAATTGGAGTCGCATATTTCGATGTTCAATACCTTAAACCAACCGATTTTATATGCAGGGGTGCCCTTTTTTGAAGCGGTATACAATCTATCGTTAGAAGTGGCAGCACAAACCGAAGGAGCATTTGATGTGCGCATCAAGCCGTTGGTGAACTACTGGGGATTTGGCGAAGAGAAGTGGACCAACGATGTGGTAGATTCGGCAGCAGTAGATTCGATTTTGCAATTGGTAACACAAGGTGAAATTACCTTTGTGTACTATTACGATACCTTAGTTACCAACACGGCACCCACCACCCCTACAGGAGTAGTGAAAGACGATGCACGGGTGAAGCTCGATTTCAATGCAGTGGCCCAGGGTTACTCGGTAGATGTGTTGGCCAACTACCTCGAAAGCAATGGGTGCAGCAACTACATGGTAGAGCTGGGAGGCGAAGTACGTGCAAAAGGGGTGAATGCCGAAGGCCTGGCCTGGCGCATTGGAGTAGACAAACCGGTAGAAGATGCTGTAGAGCGTGAGCTACAAGCCATTGTTTCGCTGCAAGATAAGGCATTGGCTACTTCGGGCAGCTACCGCAAGTTTTACGAAAAAAATGGGATCAAGTATTCGCACACCATCAACCCTAAAACGGGCTATCCGGTCAATCACTCGTTGCTCAGTGCTACAGTAATGGCCAACGATTGCGGTACAGCCGATGCCTATGCCACTGCTTTTATGGTAATGGGAGTAGAAGCTACTCAAGCCTTTTTAACCACCCATCCAGAGTTGGAGGTTTACCTTATTTATGCCAATGCAGCAGGCGAATGGGAAACCTTCGCTTCACCAGGCATGGTGGAAGTGCTGGAAGAGTTGGAGTAACTATTTTAGAGCGTTGCTTTTAGATCGAATGATGTCGAAGATGATACGCTCTTCATATAATTGGGATAATTCTTTTAACGGCATTGAAGTAGGAGTATTTTCATAGATTCCTATCTTTTTAATTTCTCGCAATCCATTAATATTGTAAGCCGTGTAAATGTTTTTAACCATAAAAATGGAGTCATTACTTATTGCATTTACTCTGAATGTTGTATAGGTATTTTTATCTATTCTATACTTGTAAACGTCGCCAATAAACGGAGAAGCAATATAGGATTGTTCCAATTCTCTTTGAGCCAGTATATTTTCTTTAACATCAGACTTTGACTCAAACATGAAGTAGAGGGGGAATAACAATAATAAAATTACCCCGGTAAAGTGCCAAAAAGGCATCTTTGTTTGTCTTTTTAATGCTGTTGCTTCTAATTTTAGTTTGTGTGGCATTTCATGATGAAGTAACACCTCTTTACAGCTTTGACACTGCGAACAAACTGTTTTTCCTACTGATAAAAATGGAATGAATATCAAATGAAAAAACTCATTGTAACTAACCAGTTCTATGCTTCCCTTTTTCTGACAGTTTTGGCAAGTTAGTTCCGTTGACTTTTTTTTAACTCCTCCCTTTATTACTCCTCCAATCATATTGAGCTAAAGTAGGGAATTGTATAAACATAGAGTACTGGCTTAGTCATTTAATGCACCACTTTCAAAGTGCCAGGTAGTAGCTCTTAGCTTTTGAGGCTTACTTAAAGGAACTATTGGCTGCTTTCCCCGGCTTCAAATGCCCCTGCGCCACGAAGGTGGCAATCATCATTACAAATCCCAACAGGGTAATGCTGCTGGTAAGCCCAAAGGTGAACCAAAAGAAGTTGGGACCACTAAAATTAAAAAGCCATGTGGTAGTAACCCCAAAAGCCACTACCAACGTACTTCCAATAATTGGTTTTTTGCGAGCAACCAACGTAAACAATAAGAGCAATGCCCAGGGCAAAGCATTCGGACTGTTTTTGATAATGCCCGTTAGTCCTCCGCCATAAGTTTCTGATCCGGAAAGCAAAGCGAATACAAATACCAGTAGTCCTGCGATTAACAAGAGAAAAAAAGCAATGCTTCGAATGGCTTTGGCAGTTTTTGTTTTTTTCGTTGTTTCCATGGTGCTAAAGTAGGGGGGAGGCAATGAATATCCATGCCAACAATTTTAAAATACGGACTTTTAAAAATGCTTATTGAAGTAAAGTGTAACCGATTTTAAACCCTAATAAAACCTTTGGAAACACTGTGAAACCGCAGCGATGAATCCAATTGTTGGGGTTGTTCCAATCGCCCATTTCACGGTACTTAGCTTCTCGGTTGGTAAGGCCGTTGCACTTTACTGTATTGAAGCGCACCACCAGCCCGGCATACCCTTCTGCAAAAAAGCGTCCCATCGAAAAAGAATTACCCAACTGCCCGGCCACGCCATAAAAACTGCGTTCCAGGTCATACTTTTTACTGTACTTATCGATGGCAGGATACCCGGGAATATTAATGGTATCGGTACGGCTGTAGCGCTGTTGCGAGTACGATAGCTCAACCGACCAATAAGGGCCGGTGGTTTGTCCTTGTGCATTCATATACCGTTTCACCTCTTGCTTGATTAAAAAACCACGGTTGTTTTCCAGGGCGGGGTTGATGTTTACTTCAGGCAGGTAAAGCCCCAGCTCGGTATATGAGGCAATGTTGCCCTTTACCTTAAACTCTACCCCACCGGCCAGCAAGGTACCATCCCAGGGGTTGATTAAATTAAAGGGCGATACTTTAATGGATGTTTTCCGATCGGGAATGGTGTCTTCTTGTGCCATTACGCTTGTGGTAAAGCACCAACCCACCAGCATTAAAACAACCTTCCATTTCATGTGTTTGCCACAAATCAAGTTTCGTTTGCAATATAAGAAACGCTCATTCGTCTACTATGGTCTATGGCAAAAAAGAAAGTGTCCTTTTTTTGGGCGTTCAAAGAATTCATTTGGCCCAGACGCGGCATTATTCTCGTAGGGTTACTGCTCATCATGATTCGAAGTTTGGCAGGGTTGGTACTGCCTTATGCTAGCAAGAACCTGATTGATGAAGTGATTCCGTCGGAGAACATGGATGCGCTCACCACCTTGTTGATGATTGTGGGAGCGGCCATCCTGGTGCAAGCCATCATTTCATTTTCGCTTACTCGGTTATTGAGTGTAGAAGCACAACGGCTTATTTCGCTGCTGCGTGCCAAAGTGCAAAAGAAACTGTTGACGTTGCCCATCAACTTTTTCGACAACAACAAATCGGGCGCATTGGTATCGCGGGTAATGACCGATGTAGAAGGGGTGCGCAACCTGGTAGGTACGGGCCTGGTGCAGTTGATAGGAGGTACGTTTACTTCCATCCTTTCGTTGGTGATTTTAATAAAGATCAATGCCACCATGACCCTGTTTGTATTGGCACCAGTGGCCATCTTTGCTATTATTGCACTCAAAGCATTCGGCTACATTCGCCCTATTTTTAGGGCAAGGGGAAAAATTAATGCTGAAGTAACCGGCCGGCTTACCGAAACATTGAACGGAGTGCGGGTGATTAAAGGGTTTAATGCGGAGGCACAAGAAAATAAAGTATTTGAAGAAGGGGTGCACCGGCTCTTTCTCAACGTAAAAAAGAGCTTAACAGCCACCGCACTGGTCACCAGCTCTTCGGCCTTTTTGCTCGGACTGGCTTCGGCAGGAATTATGGGCATTGGTGGTTACTTCATCATGAACGATAGCATGACCTATGGCGAGTTTGTATCGTTTACCCTGTTTCTTGGGTTCATGATTGCTCCCATTGTACAAATGAGTAACATTGGCAGTCAGCTTACCGAAGCACTGGCAGGGTTAGATCGTACACAAGAGTTGATGCAGATGGAAGAGGAAGACAACCCCGAAGTGCGCACGATACAAATTAGCGACATTACCGGTAACATGGTGTTCGATAAAGTGGCTTTTAGCTATGAAGAAAGCAAGGAGGTATTGCACCACATTTCGTTCGAAGCACCGGCAGGCAGTGTAACGGCACTGGTGGGCTCGTCGGGCTCAGGAAAATCAACCATTGCCGGATTGGCGGCTACCTTTTTAAACCCTACCGATGGGAAAGTGCTGTTAGACGGTACCGATTTGGCGTCTGTAAACCTGGGCAGCTACCGCCAACACTTAGGGGTGGTGCTGCAAGACGACTTTTTGTATGAAGGAACCATTCGCGAAAACATTCTGTTTCCACGCCCTAATGCTACCGAAGAACAATTGTTGGCAGCAGTAAAGGGAGCCTATGTAAACGAGTTTACCGATCGGTTTGAAGAAGGGTTGGACACAGTAATTGGCGAGCGAGGAGTAAAACTATCAGGGGGGCAGCGGCAACGCATTTCCATTGCCCGTGCCTTGTTGGCTGATCCTAAGATTATTATTTTAGACGAGGCCACCTCCAACCTCGATACCGAAAGCGAATCGTTCATTCAAAAAAGCTTGAACGTGTTGATGCAAAACAGAACTACGTTTGTAATTGCCCACCGGCTCAGCACCATTCAACAAGCCGATCAAATATTGGTGATTGAAGAAGGCAACATTGTAGAGCGGGGCAAGCACGATGAGTTGATTGCTCAACAAGGCAGGTACTACGAGTTGTATACCTACCAAAGTAGGATTTAAAGCAGGCAAAGCTATTTTCCAACCATTTTCAACAGGCTTGTGGTGCCTTGCAAAACAGTGCCAGTACTTCACCCATTTTCACGATGCTTTAATTGCATCATGCCACCTTTGCTGGTCATCCACCAACAGGCCATCACTTCAATAAAATTCATGGGGAATGTAAAGGGAAGGGCTTAAACAGCTACCTCCTCTTTTTTGCACTGCTCTTCCGGACGTGCACCACAAACACCGCAGGTAACACCATCTTCTTTTAGCATGGGGTTGTTGCTGGCGCAGGTGCCGGCAAACTCACCGTTTTTCTTTACTAAAATCTTAATGGCAATGCCTACAAATGCAAGGGCCAATAATCCAACAGTAAGTAAGGCTAGTTTCATGGTACAAAGGTACGTAAATATTGGGAAATAAGATGTGGGAAAAGCGACTTAAAATGCACAGAAACGCATCACTCCATTCCATTCCCTCTGCTTCCCTTCATTCACACCAAATAGCCTCGGGAGCTTACTTCGTCGTCCCGCTTACAGCGGTACTTCTCGTAATGACGGTTGCTATGATCAGCAGCTCGTAAAGCATCTCACTTCTCACACTCCCTACTCCTTTGCTGTCCTGAGCTTGTCGAAACCCCTTTATTCCTTTTGCCGCCAGGCACCCTATTTCCTTAACACGTCTTCTACGTCTCTTATCCCTTTGCCATTTTACATTACCTTTATCCCTAACACGCCCGTTCACTCCACTCTCACTTCCCTTGCACGCCCCAATTCACACAGTAGCCGTCGTAAATCTTTGCAAACGATACGCTGTACGTACAATGTACCGTTTCCCAGTAGGTGATTTTTTCCTCCAGCACAAAGTGGCTTTCAACTGTTTCAGTTTCCTCACGTTTATCGTGCTCGCCCAGTAGGCTCGAATAGCGTTGAAGCACATCGGCATAAATGGCATTGGCCTTCTTTTTCGACAACCCGCGTATTACAAAACCATAGTTGTTGCACAATTGACCCATGAAATTAAACTCTGCGCGCGCAGTGGTATCGAAAAGTGTGATCCAAAAGTTGGCTTCACTGGAATTGGCACCATGCAAAGGAGTAGGGAGTAATCGTATATCGGGAAAATGTTGCGCTAGCGTTTGTTGGTCGATGGCTTTAGGAGCCACGCATCCAAACAGCAGGGTAGAGTCGACAATTTTGGTGTTGGATTGTGCGTGCAATGCCATCCCAACCAATAGCAATATCCCTATGAGCGCATACCGCATCATTTAAAGCCAATCAATCGAATGGTTTTGTCGCCTGCAAACTCAAACCTACCCCTTCTATACTTACCTTCTAAACGCACTTTATCGAACTCGGCTTGCAATGAGGGAGGCACAATAATATTGATCTCCTCGTAGTACAGGTAGGTGCTGTCGTTGATGGGGTTAAAGTTGCTCACCTGGTCATCGCCTGGACTGAGGTAAAGGTCACGCACCAACGCTAATTCAAAGGTATAGTCGTCGGCCACCTTTTCTTTCTTGATCAGCTTCACCAATTTGTAATCGGTATCGCCAGCATCTTCTGGTGGATTTTCGAGCTTAATTTCGTTGATCTTCAATTGGTACTGGTAGCCCCACTCAAACTCAAAACCGTCGATGTACTCGGCATGGCTTTCTTTCGACTTCAAGCACAGGTGCGAGAAAAAGGCACCGTTGGTCACCCGTTTGTAAGGTGCTACCGTAATGGTTTTGGTGGTGGTTTGTGCATGCAGCGCAGTGGTGCATAACACAAACAGGATAATGGCAAATGGTGTTAGTTTCATGCGATGAAGATAGCAAGAAATATACCAGAAATTACCCCTTCAATTGCTTTATCCCCAACCATTTTGGAAAGTTTAACGAACGGCCCAATACCTTTTCGTTGAGGATTTGCATGATGCGGTGCCCGTTGGCAGAATTGGTAAAGAGCACATAACCTTTTTGCTCTTGCATCGAATACACAAACACCGAGCGAAACATGTCCCAGTTGTTGCCCCAATGCCACAACAGGGTATCGCCATTGTTTACCTCCACACCAACACCGGCACTCCAATACAACTGTAGTTTTTCATCTACCGTTACCCAATGTTGCAAATGTTCCTTCGCCTGCCCACGTGCAAACCCAACAATGAAATGGCCATAGTTATCAACCGTGCTGTGCAACGACGATGCGGCACTGGTGTTTCTGCCCGTACGTTTTTTTTCGTGTGCCCTTCCTTTCTTGTCGTGTGGTGAGGCAAAGTTCCCTTCCGTAGTATTGAACGTATAGGCACTGATGCGCATGTTAAATTGATCGAAAATCGAAGTCACCATCAACACATCCAACGATTTGCCCGTAACGTGCTTCATCACCCGTTGCAGGTATTGGTAGCCCTCGCCCGAGTAGCCAAACTTACTGCCAGGAGTAAATTTCAATGGCACTTCATTGGGTTGCTTGCGCCAATTGGGCAACCCGCTGGTATGGGTCAATACATGCATGGCGGTAATGCTATCGGCACGTGGGTCGGTAACTTCCTTAAAATCGAGGTAGTTCTTTAAAGGTTGGTTCAGGTCGATGACCCCTTGTTGTGCCTGCTGCCATACCATGGCTGCAAATACGGGCTTCGACAAAGAGGCCACTTCAAATATGGTACCCTCATTCACCACTGCGGTATCGTTGGCCGAACATAATCCCAGGTAGGCACTGTGTGCTACACCATTGCCATCCAACTCAGCAAAAGCCAGCCCCGGAATGTTGGCACGCTTCATCAAAGCCTTTAGCGTTAATGTATCTACCGATTGCCCATGCCCGTGCCCTACAAGCAGCAGTAGTATGATTGATAGCATTAACGTTCGCATAGTACAAACATACGAATAACCAACCGGTTAAAAGCAAAGGCCTAGCGCGAAGAAAAGGGGAACGTCCCGGTTGTGTTCGTGACTTCGATACAGGGTAGGGTAGTAGCCCAACTCCACAAACAGTTGCGGGTCGATGTGCCTGCCCGGTGCAAAGCGCAATCCTACAGGTGCATTCAATTCGGTGTACCACAAGTTGCCCTCGAAGTTTATGGCAGGTTCTATGCCAATAAAAGCACCTACTGCTCCTATGTAGTAGCCTTGTACCAACGAGGGCAGCAATATGGTAGTGCTGGGATCACCGTATTCCAGGTCACCGGGCACACGTCCGATGCCAAGGTTAACAGAAGTTTTGAAGGCTGTTGTTTGTACCACCACTCGCTCGTACTTGGCATACAGCGCAGCATGTCGGCCAAAGCCAAGGTAGGCGTAGTTGTAATAAGCACTATCGCTTTGGGCGCTTGCACTACACACCATCAAAAGCAACAGTACTACTAAACAGTGTTTCATTCGTTTTCTTCTTCAAATGCCTTCAACTCATCGAGGTGTGCCAAAGCACGGTTCATCGATGAATTTACGGAGGCATCAGTAAGGTACGAATCTCGTTCCATTTTTTTCCAAAAGTTAGAGAGACTGCCCGCCTTATCGTACCTGCGAAGAAGCCAAAAGGAAAGCGGAAACCACAGTATGGCAAAGCCTGCATGGACTACCACTACCACAGCGGCATTTTCCCAAACAATAGGCACCAATACACTGTAGTCGATGTCGAATATCAGCGCCACCAGCAGCCAAAAGTAGAGGTTCGAAAAAATAAAAATAAACCGGTTATGACGAATGCGTTGTACCTTTAATCGTTGCATTAACCGTTGGGCTTCTACCACTGGTTTCGAATGGTCGATTTTAGCAATGGTATTCAATTGCCATACGTTCTTAAAGAACACAATGTAACTCAATACCAATAAAGCAATAGCGCTAAACAATGGTACCGGGTTGGCCATGTTGGGCACCAGCCATAACCAGGTGTATGCGGTAACCACCAATTGAAATGCCATGAATAAGATGCTGAAGAATACCATGCGTTTCAGCGAATGATCGACCTTGTTTTGTCGCGATTCTTTGAACAGTGCCACCACCATTTGTGTGGAATGATTTTGGGCTTGCCAGTTTTGTTGTAGGTCTTGAAAGTTCATCACATTTACTTCAATAGGTTAAACTCTTTTTTTAGTTGTTGTTTGATGCGCCCAATTCTGGTGGCCACATTGGTTTTGGAGATGCCCAACGTAGCGGCCATGTCTTCATAGCTGTACTGATCGAGGTACAGCAGGATCAATGCCTTGTTCAAGGCATTCATTTTGGAAATGAAATGATACAATTGCTGAATGTTTTCTTCTACATGAGCTGGATGATCTTCAGCAGCAAAAAAATCGTCGTTCAATGGGTAGTGTAACGTTTTGTGCCGATGGTGCTTGCGGTAAAACGAGATGGCCACATTCAAGGCAATTCGATACATCCATGTCGATACTTTATAATCATGCCGGTAATTTCCCCACGACTTCCAAAGCTGCAAAGTAATTTCCTGTATCAGGTCATTGCGGTCGTCCAGGTGCCGACAGTAGGCATTGGCTACCTTGTGGATGATACCAGCATGGGCAGCTAACAGATCGGTGAATTGTGTTTCGTTGGGTTGCATCGGTTGTTTCTTACCCTATTATTCGCACCAACTTCGGAAAAGTCACACCGTTCGCAAAATATTTTATTGGGCAATCAAATCGCCAGCGCCCGTAATGGTGCTTTCAAGGGTGGTAGGGTTGCCATAGTAATAAGCATCGCCCACGCTTCTTATTTCAGCCACCAGTTGTTGAGTGGCTCGCACATGAAACTCGCCACTGCTGGTATGGTTGAAATGGGTTTTGTTGGTAATGTAGTCTTCGGCCCATACAAAGCCAGTGCCCGAATGGTAGAGGTAATTGTAGTTGGCGGTACCGCTGAGCAACAAGTCTACCGGCCCGGTTTCTACCCTAAAATCAGTAGAGTCGGCTTGCAGTTGCAACTGGATGTTGCCCGTAGCAGTAAGCGATCGGAACTTAAAGAAGTCGACCAGCAACGTGTTGGTGCAACTAACATCACCGGTTGAGTTAAACTCCAACCGATCGAGTTGTTGCAAATGCACATGAATTGTAATTTCTTTCTTAAAGCTGCGCAGCCAGTTGCAGCGGTTGTAGTCGGTAACTATCAGGCGCCCGTCTTTTACTTCTGTTTCAATCCAGTCGTGTAAGTTTTCACCAGCCTCTACCATTACCTTGTTCACCGTGTCTTGGGTTAAAACAAGGTTAATGTTGTCGTTCACTTCCACTTCGGTAAAGTTGATCAATACACGCTCTTTGGTCACCACATCACCCAACGACTTAAGGCACTTGTCTTTCTTGCAACCCGTTAGGGCCAACGCAACAAGGACGATATGTGCTATTCGTTTCATCGTACAATGCGGTAACCAATACCAAACTCAATGTAATCGGCCACAAACCAATGGGTTTTTAAGGCGATGTTGTAAATCATTTTATCGTTTTGCACATAGTGAATGCCTATGCGGTGGTACAACGAACCATCTTTTACGTACTTGCTATACAAATAGGCGCCCTGGTTAATGAGCACATCCACATTACCAATGTTTAGGGTATAGCCAACATTAACTCCGGCTTGTGCGGTAGAAAGCTTACTGCTAAAGGCAATAGAATCTTGCTCCATGCGGTGCGCTACCGACGAGTTGTAAATTAAATCCAAGCCCACTCCAACTCTACTTTTGTGCGAAATAACCTTGTTGGCTACCGAGTTCAAGCTCACCACTCCAAACTTCTGTTGGCCGGGAGGCGCTACTTCGCGCAAACCAAATGCGGCAATAAAAGAATACTCCATGCCTTTTTCTTCCCTGGTGAGCTTTGGAATTTCTTCTCGCTCTGGCAATCCGGTGTTATGAAAGTGGTAGGTGAGCGATGTTTGTAAGCCCGGAATATTAATGCCCAAATTGGGGTTTTTAAACGCACCGTTGGAAAAGTGCCAAATGCCAATGCCCGATGAGAACGACAACGATTCCGACAGCTGCCAACGCGGCTCCATCAAAATGGCCATGGGCAGATTAATGTGCGATCCAATGGCAATGTTTTTACGATTCTCGTACTGATCGAAACGACCACCTACCCAGCCAATGCCAGCTGCCAATCGAATGTTAAAGCTAAAGTTATTTTTGCGCACAAAGGGCAGGTAGGCGTATGGCATTATAGCATAGGCATTGCCCAACTCCTGCGGATTGCCCAACGAGCCGTACCAAAAAAACACCCCTCGTGTGGGGAGGTTGTACAGGTGGTGAAATTGCTTTTTGCCAGAGGCAGGCTTTTCGTAATACACCTCGAAAGCAGAAGTGTGCCCTTTAATAAGGTGCTTCATAGTGGGGCGGTGTGGAATAACAAAACCATACGCACCACGCACACCAATGTTAAAAGGAGCAGGTGCCGTTGTGCCTTCCTGCGCCATGCCGGGGAGCGAAAACAAACCAGCCAATAATATGAACCACCATTTTTTCAAGAAGCATTAAAATTATTAAAAAAATGAGTGGCAGGGGCAGCAACACTGCTATATTCAAATAACTTTGCACCATAAAACAACACTTATGCACAGCACCGAAGAAAAATTGGCCGCCTTTGAACGCCTGTTAACCATTATGGATGAACTGCGTGCCCAATGCCCGTGGGACAAAAAGCAAACCATGGAAAGCTTGCGTCACCTCAGCATTGAAGAAGTATACGAGCTGGCCGATGCCATTTTAGATAACGACATGGAGGAGGTTAAAGGAGAGCTGGGCGATTTGATGTTGCACATGGTGTTTTATGCCAAAATTGCTTCCGAAACCAATACGTTCGACATTGCCGATGTGCTGCACACAGTATGCGATAAATTGGTAGAGCGCCACCCCCACATCTATGGCGATGTAGAAGCAGCCAGCGAAGAAGAGGTAAAAGCCAATTGGGAAAAAATTAAGCTGAAATCGGGCAAGAAATCGGTGTTGCAAGGAGTACCCCGCTCGTTGCCCGCCATGGTAAAAGCATCGCGCATACAAGAAAAGGCCAGGGGAGTAGGGTTTGATTGGGACGACCGCGAGCAGGTATGGGACAAAGTGCAGGAAGAACTACAAGAGCTAAAAACGGAAGTGGATACCAGCAGCGATAAAATTGAAGAAGAATTTGGCGATGTGTTGTTTTCTATGATCAACTACGCCCGTTTCATTGGCATCAACCCCGAAAATGCGTTGGAACGCACCAACAAGAAGTTCATCAAACGGTTTCAATACCTCGAATCGGAGAGCAAGAAAGATGGCAAGGAGCTGGGAGAGATGACGTTGGAAGAAATGGACGTGTACTGGAACAAAGCCAAAGAACTGTAGCCAGCTATACTGCACTAACGTTGCTTGTTGGCACAATCAGGAGCTTCATTACTTAGTTCGCCCTTCTACAATCTTATCGTATTCCTCATCGTTGGGTTCCCACAGTTCCACCTTATGGCCCTCGCCATCCAAAATGTGGATGAATTTGCCATACTTTTCCACCATCATCTTATCCACCACGGTTACCCCTTTAGCTTTCAGGTTTTCTACCAGCCCTTCTAAATCGGTTACCCGGTAGTTGATCATGTAATCTTGCCCGGAATCGCCAAAGTAGGTGATTTTTTCATGAAAAGGGCTCCACTGGGTAAACCCTTTTTTGGTGGTGTCGGCACCTTGTCGCCATTCGAAATTAGTACCGTACTGGTCGGTAGCTATTCCAAGATGGGTACGATACCAATCACGCAATTGAGCAGGATCTTTACTTTTAAAGAAAATGCCTCCAATGCCAGTAACATGTGGCGTTTCGGTGGCCGATGGTTGCACCATTTGATGGGCAGCATATCCCAACCCAAAAGTAATGATGAAAGCGGTGGCAATAAGTAATGTACGCATGGTTCCTGTTTTACACGAAGATAAGGAACCGCCAGTTACTTCAACAGTTTTTTCAAGACCTTTTCAATGCGTTTGCGCTTGCTCTCTTTTGCTACATCCGGCAGCCGTGTTTCCAATGCTTTAGCGAAAGCCGCTTTATTGCGATCGGTTACTATGGGCAAAATACGTTCGGCATACATGGGCAATTGGTTGGGGGCGCTTTTCAGCAGTTGCTCTACCAGTAAGCTACTGGCGCTTTCGGCATGTGCAGGCATTGCTGCCAAAGCAATTAAAATATGCACCGCATGATCTTTGGTAATCACCGAACCTTTGTCGGCTGCAGCCAATATGGTTCCAAGGTGCTGGTAAATAAGATCAGGCTCAATAGGAGCAATGCAGCCCAATGCAGTCATTCCTCCCCATTGCAACCGGTTGTTCTTGCTGCTTAACAATGCCATAAATACTTCCCAATGTGGTGCAATCATGGCAGGGGCTTGTTCGCCCACTTCGTACAACACCTTGATGCAATCGTTTTGTATGGCTTTGCTTTTGTGTTGTAGGTGCTCTACCAACACATCAATGGCGGCCTGGTTACCAGTGGCTACTATTTCTTTAGCCAACTCCTGGTTGGGCACTTCATCTCTTCGATCCATGGCCGAAGCTAAACGGTCTAATACATTCATTGCTTCCATCGTTCAAGTTTAGGAATTCTCTCGCACAAAACTAGTGGGGGCTACTGACAACCCTATGTCAGTGATTTTCTTCAGCCTGTAATTTTTGAACGTATTCCGACAAGGTAAGCCGTGGTTCGGTAATAACATCGGGCGTAAGGTGCAACGATTCAATGCGCAACAGCACAAAATCGCGATAGTCGTTGCGCAATCGGCAAAAAGCAATCACATGCCATGTTTGACTGTAAAAGGTAATGCCAATAGGTTCAATGGTACGCTCGGTGGTGATGCCACGTAAGTCTTTGTATTGAATGCGTATTACCCGTTGCTCCGAGCAGGCTTGCTCAATCACCGAAAGGTATTGGGGCGTATAATCATCATCAATATAAGCACGAACGCTCGATTCCAATTGCTCCATGCCCTCCAGTTGATGATCTTTCAACTTGTTCTTTATTTTTTCTAACGCACTGGAAAAGTGGTTGAAGGTAGGAGGGTCGGTATACTTGCGGGCCAACTGCTCTACAAAAATAAACGACTTTGCTTCTTCCAATGTAAAAGATAAGGGAGGAATAAAATGCCCATCGAGAATGAAATACCCCTTGCCCTCCTCAAACGAAATGGGTACGCCCGCCTCGTCTAGCGCTTTAATATCGCGATAAATGGTGCGTTCACTCACTTGAAACCGTTCAACAATACTACCAATGGGGGTATGCCTGCGCGATTGCAGTAACGAAAGTAGGGCAGTAAGTCGTTCCAGCCGTTTCACACCATTGCTTTTTGAGCGTTAACTACTAAGGATGATAGGGTTAAATGCACACCATTAAATTCCTGGCTGGGCTCTGCCGCTCGGGTAAACTGTATGTGTTCAAACCCTTGTGTGGTCAATAGATCCGTAAGTCGCTCTTCGCTGTAAGAGGTAAATCCGTATTGCACAAAAGGGTAGTGGTCCATCTCATCCTTTGGACGCAGAGCCACTACCAGCATGCCACCAGGTGCTAGCACCCGGTACAGCTCTTGCAATACCTGCTGCGGATGCTCCCAAAAGTAAATGGTGTTGATGGTAAACGCTTTGGTAAAGGCACCATCGTCGAGGGGCAATTGGTGTACATCTGCTACCTGAAAAGTAGCACGGTCAGCAAGAGCAACATTATTATTGCGAGCTTCTTCTACCATCGCCTCCGAATAATCGCACCCGTGATAGGTAACAGAAGGTTCGGCAAGGAGGGCAGGTACAAAATGACCGTTTCCCATGCCAATTTCCAGCAAGCTATCGTTGGCTTGAACATTCAATACTTCAAAGGTGCGTTCATGAAGCAATGCATTGCCTTCATTCATCTTTTCCCCCATTGTTACAGCATATTCGCCTTCGGGTTTGCGCAACAGCTGTGCCAGGCCTTTCAGTTCTTCTTCCGTCATAATGTTATTTTTTTTCCGGTCCAATCATCATGGTGTTGTGCAGCAATAACCAGCCCCGGAGCAGCATCAAGAGCAACAATGCATTTGCCTTTGTTGTTCCAAAAACCACTTTTGCCACCGCCCTCCAATTCCCATGCCGGCCCACAATAGTTGGCCATGAGTACACACATATTGTGCTGCCGGGCATAGCCGCTAAGCATACCATGAGCTTCGTCAATGCCATTAGGAGTAAAGAAAATGCCAGCGGCATACATTGTGCTTCCGGCAGCCCTGGCTGCCCGGGCATGCTCAGCATGATCGATGTCGGCACAAATGGCCAGCGATATCTGCTCGTTGTTTATGCGAAGCTGAGGGTTGTGGCCAGAGGAAGCAACAAAATACTCTTCTTCTCCACCATGCAAATGCTGTTTGGTGTAAATAGTAGTACTACCATCAGGGTGCAAAACAAATGCTCCTATATGCAAGGAAGCATCAATTTGTATTGGGGCACCAGCTACAATGGTCATTCGATGGGCCACTGCCAATTGTAACAGCGGGGCGAGTCGTTCATCATTAGGTACAAAAGCCATGGCAGCTGCTCCGGCACGGTCGTAATTGGTCATCGACATTTCGGGAAATACCAGAAAATCGACCTCGTGTTGGGCAGCCAATTCAATGCAATGCCTATGCTGTTGCAAATTGGCCTCCAGGCCATTGGAAGTGGTTTGTGCAGCGGCAACAATCATAGCTAAAGTTTGGAGGAGGAAAGTTAGGTAATCTCAATCAGATGAGCAATGCAAGTGCCACCGTTACCCAACCCCATAGTCATCAAGGTATTTCAGGGGTTTAACCACCAGCAATTGATTTTATTGCTTGATGACAGACAAGGCAGTAATGATTTTACCGCTTTGCACCTGCACCAAAAATAATCCCACATTGGTTAATTCAAAACGAATGGGCATTCCTGGAGCATAAGCCTTTTGCAACACCAATTGCCCCGTACTGTTGTAAACCGATATGCTTACCGGTTCATTGAAGTATTGATCAGCAATCTCCAATGTTACCTCACCGCGGGTAGGGTTGGGATACAGTTGCAATGCTGCTGCAAGCTCATCTTCTACGATACTTACAGGCGATTGGTGAAAAAAGTAAGCTGCTCCCGAGTTATTCAGTGGTGCTCCTCCCATAAGGTCATGATCTTCAAAGGGAGCACCTACCAACACAGCACCGTTTGTGATGGCTACCGATTCACCAAACCGATCGGCATTGGTACGATCGGAAGCTACAATCTTTTGTGTTTGTACCCAGGCGTTGGAAAAAGGATCACGTTCATACAAATAAGCGGCACCGGCAAAAGTCATGGGGTCGCCACCATTGGCATCAAGGTCTTCAGCGTATTCGCCAGTAATGGCGTTGGTGCCATGAATGGCGACTGCAATTCCAGGGCATTTCTTCACCTCTTGCCAATTGCCCATAAGGTCGCGCTCAAAAATGTAAGAGGAATCATTTTGCGAAAGCTCGCCCATCATGGCATAGTCGCCACTAAGTGCAACAGCATTTCCAAACCAATCGAGTTGAACCCTGTTCGAAGCAACTACTTTTTCAACTTCTACCCAGGTGCCGAGCGAGTCTCGTTCAATAACATAAGCCGCACCAGCATGTTCTACATAATTGATGCCTGATGCATCATTACTTTCTCCCGGAGCACCCACAAGAATTCTCGTTCCACTCATGGCCAAAGCATTGCCATACCAACCTCGAAAACTACGATCCGAAGCCACCATCTTTTGTACTTCGTTCCACTGACCATTGCCGTCTTGTTCGTAAATGTAAATGGAGCCCGAGTATTGTAAAAGATTGTTTCCTTGCAAATCGCGTTCATCAAGGTGGGCACCCACAGCAATATAATCGCCAGCAATGGCTACCGACCAACCAAACTCGTTGTTCATCGCCCTGTCAGAAGCAACAATTTTTTGCACCTGATTCCATGTGCCACCAGCATCCCGTTTAAAAACATAGGCAGCGCCAGCCCTACTCATTGTATTTTGATCCAATACATCCTCTGCTTCTTTGTAAGCTCCTACTACAATAAAATCACCATCAATGGCTACGGAGTAGCCAAACAAGGCAGTAAAATCCCGATCAGACGCAGTAATTTTTTGCACCTGGTTCCAAACACCATTGCCATCTTTTTCATAAATATAGGCCGAGCCCGAAGCAGCAATTGGATTGTTGCCTTGTACATCTTCACCATCTTGATAAGCTCCCACAATGGCGTAGTTATTATTGATAGCTACCGCATTACCCAGGTGGTCGTAAGCATCTCGATCAGGAGCTACCACCTTTTGCACTTCCACCCAACTTTGAGCAAATGACGGAAATGCAGCAAGCATCAGAAAAAAGGAAACAATCGATTTCATACCAACTCAAAATATAAACTTAAATGCGTTTTCGTGCAAACAATGGTGGAGGTATTGGTGCATACGATTATGAAGCATAAAAAGAAACCCCGACCATCATCCTGTCCGCCTCAAACGGATCAGAACCTGGTCGGGGTTCAATAAAGTTTAACCTACTTAATGTGCTGCTAAATAATCAGCTACACCTTCGTGAGTATCCTTCAATCCATCTTCACCTTTGTGCCAGTTGGCAGGACAAACTTCACCGTTTTCTTCAAAGAATTGCAATGCATCAACCATACGCAATGTTTCATCAACGCTTCTTCCTAATGGGAAGTTGTTGATGGTAGCATGGTGTACAGTACCTTCCTTATCGATCAAGAATAAACCACGGAAAGCAATCATCGGTCCGGTTGCTCTTAACACTCCGTTTTCGTCGTATTCGTACTCGCCCGACAAAACACCGTAAGCATCCGAAATGGTTTTATCAGTATCAGCTATCAACGGATAAGTAATGCCTTTAATACCACCAGCTTCTTTGCTCATTTGCAACCAACCCCAGTGGGTTTCAGCAGTATCGGTCGAACAGCCAACAATGGCACAGCCACGATCTTCAAAATCGGCCAAACGCTCTTGAAAAGCGTGCAACTCGGTAGGACATACAAAGGTGAAATCCTTTGGGTAGAAAAAGAAAACTACATGCTTTTGACCCAGGTATTGGTCCAACGAAAAATTTGCTGTGGTGGTACCTCCGTTTGTAATCGCAGTAGCGCTAAAATGAGGTGCTTTTTTACCTACAATAGACATTATGTTTGTTTTTAAGAATTAATAATCATTGAATTAATCGAAGTGCAAAATTAATAAAATTGCCCGGCTTATTGAAGTAGAAAAGCAGAACTTATTACCAAAAAAAGAAAAAGGATTTAGTTGTGTGGAAATTGCTGAAAAAGAGTGAGATAGAGTTGTAACCTTTTGATGTTTCTTTCGTATAAATAATAACCTAACCGTAGTAGGTTTATACAAACAGAACAGCATGTTACGCGCTTTAACTCTACTTCTGGCTTTTGTAATATTGCTAATAGGAAACGAAACGCAAGGACAATGTAACGGAGAATGGGCCGTTCAGGCAGGTGGCAATAATGGAGATGAAGGTGTTGGATTAGCAAGTGATAGCCAGGGAAACATATACGTAACCGGAAGATTCCGCAACAATGCTACTTTCGGACTACTCTCAGCCAATTCCAATGGACTTGATGATGCTTTTATTGCCAAATACACCAATACTGGTACTGCTTTATGGGTGCGCAATGGTGGTGGCAACAACGAAGACCAGGCCGAATGTGTAGCCGTTGATGATGACAACAATGCCTACATGGCGGGTTATTTTAGGCTAAATGCCGATTTCGATTCTTTATCCCTTTCCAATAGCATTAACAATGGTTCTACTGATGTATTTGTAACCAGGTACAATACCAACGGACAAATACAATGGGCACGTAGTGCAGGAGGTAGTCAAGACGACTATTGTATGGGCATGGCAGTACGCAGCGGTCATTTATACCTTACCGGGTCGTTTCGTGATGTAGCAGAATTTGGAACAGAGCTGGTAACCAGCGAAGGAGAATCAGATGCCTTTTTAGCACATTATGATACCGATGGCAATGTAGTTTGGGTACGTTCTATGGGAGGAGCCATGTTTGATAGTGGTAGTGATGTGATTATTGATAATAGTGGCGACATATATGTGACCGGAAAGTTTATGGGTGTAATGCACTTCGGAGCTGGCGATAGCCTGGTGAGTGAAGGAAGCTCCGACATCTTTTTGGCCAAATATTCAGATAGTGGTAATCTGATTTGGGCTAAACGAGCAGGAGGAATTTCTGCCGACATGAGTAGCGCGCTTGAAATTGATGACGACAATATCTATTTGAGTGGTTCATTTACACAAACTGCATTTTTTGGAAATAACAGCGTAGTATCTAACGGTTCGTTTGATGCCTTTTTGGCCAAGTACGATGATAATGGTAGCAACATTTGGGTGCGTGGTGCAGGTGGCAACAGTGCCGATTATGCCAGTAGCATTACATTGGCTGTAGATGGCAGTGAAGTATACACGACTGGATATTATACCGATAACATCGACTTCGATGGCAATACGATAATAGGGCAGGGAGAAGAAGTATTTGTTGCCATGTACGACAAAAATGGTCAGTTCAACTTTGCGAAATCGGGTGGAGGTACCAACAACGAACAAGGAGCAGCATTGACCTCCGATGGCTTTAACAACATTTACGCTACCGGATGCTTTGCAGGCAGTGTGCAATTCGATAACAGTAGCTTATCAGCCAGTACACAAAAAGAAATCTTCCTTTGGAAAGTATGTGGACTGGGTGTTGGAGTGAATGAAACAGCAACACTTCCAACAATAAAAGCATACCCTAACCCGGTAGTAGACGTACTTAACCTTACGTTAGAGGGTATTGATGGCGAATGCTTGATAGAAGTACACAACGCTATGGGAGCAAAAGTATACGTCCAAACTTTTAGCAACTACACCTCAGCACTTGCACTCGACCTTTCACACTTGCGCAGTGGTGTATACTATCTGTCGCTAGTAGTTGGTGAATCCACTTACTACAGCAAAATAATGAAGGGCACCCGCTAATATCCTAACTATTCTGCTATTTTTGTTCCTCCAAGCAGGAACCCCATGAGTGCTATAAACACACAAAACGACATCTACATCGAAAATTGGACACAGCTGCAAGAAGAGCTGTTCAAAGATTCGTACAACAATCAAATTGACCGTTATAGGGGTACCTATGTATTTAGAGGGTTGCAAGATGCCTCTTACAAATTGCTTACTACCCTTATTCGATTAGAAGGAGCTTATGCACAACTGGAAGGGCACCTGTTGCGCAACTTCAAGAAATTTGCACATACCGATGTTACCCATCAAACCTCGGTTTGGGAATTGATGGCTTTGGCTCAACACCATGGCCTGCCCACCCGTTTGCTCGATTGGACTTATTCGCCTTATGTGGCACTGCATTTTGCTACGGCTAACCACCTGCGCTACGACATAGATGGCGTAATTTGGTGCGTGAAACTTCACGACTCCAGCGAGCATTTGCCCACTTCGTTAAAAGGGATATTGGACAAAGAAGGATCGCATTCTTTTACCACCGAAATGTTAGAGAGAGAGTGCCCCACTGTGGCTGATGTAGGAAGGTTTAAAGAGCAGTTTGCGCTATTTTTGGAACCACCATCATTGGGCGACCGTATTGTAAACCAATTTGCCCTTTTCTCCATGATGTCGAACAACAGCATGGTGCTTGACGATTGGTTGGAAGAACACCCCGAATTGTATAAACGCATCATCATCCCTGCAGCACTAAAATGGGAAATCCGCGATAAACTCGACATGGCTAACATTACTGAAAGAGTAATGTTTCCCGGGCTGGACGGATTGAGTAGCTGGTTGCAACGACACTACAGCTCAAAAAATTCATGATAATTTTCTTTTTAAGGCATCCTTAGCAAATAAGCTACGTCTATACTTTGAATTAACTCTTATAATTATGAAAGCAAAGCAAACACTAACGCTGCTATGCCTATTCATAACCCACTTAATTCATGCGCAATGTAACATTACAATTCCTGCCTCTAACCAGAGTAATGTGCCATTGCTTATTGTTGAACACGACACGGTAATTAACATTGATCCCAACACCTATGCACAAGATTTCCTGGTGTGCTCTGGTGCTACCTTAACCTATCAGGGCAATGAGAGTGTCGACAATCGCTACTTTGTTGAATCGGGGGGCACGGTATTACTGAAAGCCTATCATTATCCCCTGGTTTATCTCAAAGGTGGAGCCACACTCGATGCGGGTGCTTCCCTTGGGGCTAGTGCTCCATCTATTATTGCGATTTATTATGAAGCAACCAGCACTTTGTTGGACACTGCTGGGCTTTATCAAGGAATATTCAACAGTTGCAACAATGTAGCTTTTGATTATTCACTGTTGCCCGGAGGGGTTGGTTGTGTTGGTGCAACCGGTATTGAGCATCACCTCAATGCAAGTAACATGGAAGTATATCCTAATCCGACAAGCAGTCAGTTTAAGGTATCTGCTCCCGATCTCGAAGGAGCGCTTCATGTGATCAATGCCCAGGGAAAATTGGTAGATAGGATTCCAATGACCTCTGGCGCACAAACAATGCAAATAGATGTTGCAAATTACCCCAATGGCATATACATGCTAAATTGGATGAAAGAAGGAACATTACAAACAAGTCAAAAAGTAATTGTGAGCAGATAATAACTACATTTTAGAAAAAATAGCCCGGTAAGATTTTGAGTAAACTCAAATGATTGCCGGGTTTTTTGTGGGTGCCTTTTTAATAATGAGATAAATCTTGATCTTTTTTAAGTGCTGACCTCCAATAAAATAGCATTACTTTCGTTATTGCAATACGCGCTTCTACAACCATCCCTTAATTGGGAATTACTTATTGACCTAACCATAAACAATCAGGCTATGAAAGCCAGCAACTTACTTGGCGAGTACTTAGGTGTTTTTATCACACTCGCATTCTTCCTTTGCTTTTGGTGGCTCATTGTAATGCTGAAATTATCAGTAGCTAAAAAGTACAAGAGCACACAAGGTATTTTTTTACACGAAACAGGACTCTCTGGAAGAGACTTGAAAGAGTGATTATAAGCTTAACATCGCAATGGCAGCCCCTGCTAAGATGGTGATGAGTTTTAAGAAATTGAATCGATGACCTTCCGACGATTCGAAAAGAATGGTGGTAGAAATGTGTAAAAACATGCCTACTACTATTGCCAGTACCTTGTCTAGAAAATCGGTTGTAACTTCATTAAAAACACTTCCAAAGTGATGACTCACAAAGGTGCCCAATGGTGCCATAATGGCAAAAACCATCAGCCAAATAAAAGCACGAACCTTACTAACTTTCGATTTTAGCAGCATGGTCATCAATGCAATAGAAACGGGCAGCTTGTGAAACAAAATACCCAACAACAACGAGTGATTAGGGTGCTCGTGGGTAGCATGATGGATGTGATGAATTTCTCGCTCCAGTGGCATTCCTTCTAGAAAAGAGTGAATGCATAAGCTCAGCATAATGGTAATGGGAAACGAATTGCTTACCTTCTCGTGTACATGCACATGTCCATGCTCAATGCCCTCCGAGAAAAATTCAAGCAACAGTTGCAACAAGAAACCTACCAATACATATACACCAATGTGTGCGGCAGGCGAGTCGTACACTTCTGGAATAAGGTGCAGCACCGAAATAGCCAATAAGTAAGCCCCACTGAATGAAAGCAATAATTTTAAGTTCTTGTTTAAACTAGGGCGCAGTAACAACACAATGCCTCCACCTGCCAGTACAGTACAAAGCAACGAAACATATACAATCCAATCGGCCATTTTATTGCTTTTTTGCAATCAATATTAGCCTGTCAGAAGTTTCAGAATGAAACGGCTCCAGGCGGTAGCTGCCAAAGGTATGAATTATTTGCAACTCTGTTGCATTAATGAGTTTCTGAAAATCTTTCAATTGCAAGGCTTGTACCCGTTCTTCAAACTGATAATCCTTACCATTGTCAGTAAAATCAATTTGTTTTACTATACAATTGTTTACCACTTTTCGTTGAATGCGGAAGGTTATATTCCCTACCACCTTTTCTTCTTTAGGCACCAGGGTATTGATGGCCTTTTGAGCATTCATAAAATCAAGAACAAGTGTGCCATTAGTGGTTAACCCTTGTTCAATAGCGTGCATTACTTCAAGATTGTCGTTTGTATGATCGAAATAGCCAAAGCTGGTAAACAAGTTAAAAATGTACTGAAACGCATTGGGCTTAAACACCTTTCGCATGTCGTGTACAAAAAAAGAAAGGTGGGGGTTAGCCGATTGATTAGCATGGGCAATGCTTTGTGGCGATAAATCTACTCCTGTTACATGCAACCCTTGTTGGTTGAGGTAAATAGAATGTCGCCCTTTTCCACAAGCCAGGTCTAATGCGGTAGCACCTGCAGGAATTTGTAATTGTGTTAACAGGTGGTCGATAAACATTTGCGCTTCCGCATCATTTCGATTGCGGTACAACAAATGGTAATAAGGCGAATCAAACCAACTGGCAAACCAATCTTTTTTTTCGATCTCACTCATTCGCGGTGAATTGATTTTCAGGCAAAAATAAGAAAAGCATTCTACGAAAATAGCAGTAGAGAATTATCGTAGGTTATCCCAATTTCTTACTTTTACAAAATGAGGTGTTTGAAGCGGTTAACGACCGGAAACATATGGTTCAGCATTGCCGTTGCAATGGCTGTAATGTTCTGGTGCCCTGCGAGTTCGGCACAAGACCTGAAATTTGTTCACCTCACCAAAAATCAAGGACTTTCACAAAGCACGGTAAAAGCCATTCTACAAGACCAAGATGGATTCATGTGGTTTGGCACCGAAGATGGTTTAAATAAATACGACGGACAAAGCTTTACTGTATACAAGAATAACCCTGATGATTCTGCCTCTATTTCAGGCAATAACGTTTGGTGTTTGCATGAAGACGATAAAGGCCGTTTATGGATTGGTACACGCGGTGGTGGATTAAATGTATACGATAAATATTCAGATACATTCCGTCGTTTTGTATCCGAAGAAGACAATGCCAACGGCATAAGTAGTAATGATGTTTATGCCATTATAAGAAACGACGATGAAAGCCTTTGGATAGGAACAGCCAACGGATTAAACTTGCTCAATACCAATACCTTTGAATTTAAACGGTACCAGGATGATGTAGATGCAGGTACGGGCAATGCCATTCCTAACGACAATGTGCGCTGCTTGTATAAAGATAAATCGGGAGTATTATGGATCGGAACATCGACCAGTGGGCTCATTGCTTTCGACATTGAAAATCATCGGTTTGAGCAGTACAACGACCTGGAAGATGGCACAAGCGTAGTGAAGTATGGCAACCGCATACGATCGATCTTTGAAGATAGTAGGGGCACCTTTTGGGTGGGCAACGAGGGGTCGTTAAGTAAATTTGATCGTACTAACGGTACCTTTGAATACCTACTTACAGAAGGAGTGCGTAAACGCATTGCTTCCATCATCGAGGATAGCGATGGGGTGGTGTGGTTCAGTTCACAAGCAGGATTATACAGCTATCATTACGATACCGATGAATTTAAGCTAAGTGTGGCAGATGAAGACGATCCCTTTTCATTGAACGAAGATTATGTGCGATATGTGTATGAAGACCGTGCTGCCACAGTTTGGACCGGCATGAGCAAGGCAGGGGTAAGCGCACATCACCGTGGGTTAGGTAAGTTCAACCACACCAAAAAAGAAAAGAACACAGAATACACCCTCAAATCGAATACTGTATTTGCTTTTGCAGAAGACCGTCGTGGCTATTTGTGGGTGGGTACCGGAGAAGGTGGATTATCGGCTTTCGATCGTAAAAATAAAGTAGCCTATCATTATCCTAAAGACTTAAATCGTACGCACGAAAGCGTACTTACCATCCACGAATCGTCTGACAATTTAATATGGTTTGGTAGCTGGGGTGGTGGGTTTAACTATTTCAATCCTTCCACCGAAAAATTTGGTGAAGCATATACCATAGAAGACTACGATTTAAGCAACAACAATATCCTTTGTTTTGAAGAAGACAGCAAAGGCAACTTGTGGATTGGCACCCTCAATGGGTTGAACTACTTCGACCGTAGCAACAACACATTTACAGTAATTAAAGAAGGGCAGGGGTTGCCTGCACGAAATGTATACGACCTTTACCTCGACAACAATTTATTGTGGGTTGCTACCAATGGCGGTGGAGTATGTGCCTACAATGTAAACACCAATGAATTTACTTATTACACTAAAGGTGAGAGCAACTCCATTAGCGATAATAGTGTGAATTGCATTTACGACGATGGTAAAGGTAACCTGTGGTTTGGCACTAAAGTAGGACTCAATAAGTTCAATAAAGCAGCACAAACATTTACGCGCTACTTCCAAAAAGATGGACTTCAAGGCGATTATATCTATGGCATCCTTGGCGATAAACAAGGCAATTTATGGATGAGTACCAACAATGGGCTGTCAAAATTTAATCCAGATACAGAAAGCATGGATCCCACGGCTTTCAAAAACTATTTTGCCATTGATGGATTGCAATACGACGAATTCAATCAAAATGCTTATTACCGTAGCAAATCAGGGGAGTTGTTTTTTGGAGGCATAAAAGGATACAATCATTTTTATCCGGAAAACATTACTGACAACCCCCATGTGCCACCCATTGTTATTACTTCTTTTAAGGTATATGGTAAGGAATCCAGTGATGGAGATTCATTGATTACACACCGCAAATACATTGAGTTATCGTACCGAAAAAACTTCTTCTCATTCGAGTTTGCTGCGCTTAACTATATGCTTTCTGAGAAAAACCTGTATTCCTATAAAATGGAAGGATTAGATGAGAACTGGTCGGTACCCACCACACGAGCCTATGCCAGTTACACCGATTTGGAGGGAGGCGATTATGTATTTAAGGTACGAGGGTCGAACAACGATGGGGTATGGAACGAAGAAGGAGTGGAAATATTTATTCGAATCATCCCGCCATTCTATAAAACCAACCTCTTCTATTCGGTGTGCATTTTTCTAGGCATCCTGGTCATCTTCTTGTTTATTCGGGTACGTGAGGCAAACATCAAGAAAGAGAAAAAAGTACTGGAAGACAAAGTGGCATTGCGTACGCAAGAATTGGCGCAGAAAAACAAAGACATTACCAGCAGTATTGAATATGCTAAACGTATTCAGGAAGCCATATTGCCAGAACGACAGCACGTCTTCGAAAGCTTCCCCGAAGCATTTATTTTATACCTGCCGAAAGACATTGTAAGTGGCGACTTTTACTGGTTTGTAAATAAAGGCAATAAGAAAATTATTGCCGCAGTAGATTGTACAGGGCATGGGGTACCGGGAGCGTTTATGAGTATGATTGGTAATGACCTGCTCAACCAAATTGTGATAGAAAAAGGCATTACGGAGCCCGATAAAATATTGGATGAACTGCATAAAGGAGTACGGAAAGCATTGAAACAAGGCTACCAATCGTCGCAAACAGCCGACACAAACGATGGAATGGATGTAGCCTTGTGTACCATTGATGTAACCACCAACGAATTGCATTTTTCTGGCGCCTATCGCCCGTTATACCTCATTAGCGATGGTAACCTCGAAAAAATAGATGGCGATAAATACCCCATTGGAGGAGCGCACTTACAGTTAGACAGAGCGTTTACCACCAAAACCCGTTCTCTAAAGAAAGGGGATTCGTTCTACCTGTTCTCCGATGGATATGTTGATCAGTTTGGAGGAGATCGAGGAAAGAAATTTATGGCCAAACGTTTTCAAGAATTACTGTTGTCGGTACAAAACATTGATATGCAGCAACAAAAGGATCGATTATACGACACCATCGATCAATGGAGCAAGAACATTGAGCAGGTAGATGACATTTTGGTAATTGGAGTCAAGTATTGAGAAACCAACACTTTAATATCTGATATTAAATCGTTAGATTTGTTACAATCAACTAACTATATTGTCCAAAAACAATTGAAATGAAAACACTTAAAATCGCTGCCAGTCTTGCCTTAATGCTTAGCATGGGGCTCTCTCTTAATTCCTGCAAGAAAAAAGAAGTAGATAACGATACGCAGTCTTCAGTCGATTTGGGAACCGCTAAGTTGGGTTATTCTACCATTTTACCGGTTATCAACCAAATTGGAATTGATGATGAAGGTGTAAATAAAACAGGATTCGATATCTGTGCCAATGTATACTATACCACTGCCGATACGGTAATGGATTGGGCAACTGATGTAATTGGAATTGCTGTAGATTATGGTACAGGTTGTGTTGATACAGATGGAAGAACAAAATCAGGAAGGATTTTATTGACTTTTACCGATACAGTTTGGACAGTTCCTGGAGGTAAGATTACCGCCACATTAGAAAACTTTTATGTAGATGGAATCCGATACGATGGAACAGCAGTAGCTACACGCACTGGCTTACAATCTATGTCATTCCGACTAGATAATGGAACTTGCTATACCGATAGCTGGACCATTCTTTACGATGGAGAAAGCACCATCACACAAACAAGTGGATTCAATACTCCTTCTACGTTAAGCGATGATGTATTTAGCATTACCGAAGACCTTACCTGTACCAACAGGGATGGAAGAACATTTACTGTAACTACACAAACACCTATTGTAAAAAAGGTAAGTTGTAAATGGATCACCAGTGGTCAGGTAGATGTTACACCAACTGGTTTAAACACACGTTCGTTTGACTTTGGTAGTGGTACATGCGATGCTACGGCTATTGTGGATATCAATGGCAATCGATTTACATTCAATATGAACTAGTGCGGGTAATTCCCAAAATGCTATATTTATAGGAAATTTTGAAAACGGAGTTGATTTAGAATGCTAGACATCTACGACTTTTATGATAAGATGGAGCGTAATCAGATTATGCTTTCGTTCAAGGGCGAAATCACCTCTGATTTATTAACCTCCGTATTGCAAATCATGGAGTCGAAGTTGGAGTATCTCGACGAACCTCCAAAAACCAAGCGTAAAGTATTTAACGTATTGGTAGAATGTTTACAAAACCTTTACCATCACATCGACGATAAACCTGGAGCCGAAGAGGCTAAACCCGATCGTTCAGGTTCTGCCATCTTCATGGTAGGTAAAGTAGATAATCATTACTCTATTCTTACTGGTAACTTTATCCTCACTGAAAATGTAGCCAGACTTAAAGACATGTTAGATGAAATCAACTCCATGTCGAAAGAAGAACTGAAAGCATATTATAAATCGGTGTTGAATAACGGACAAATGTCTGATAAAGGTGGGGGCGGTCTTGGTATGATAGATATCGCTCGTAAATCTGGAGAAAAACTGGAGTACAGTTTTATGCCCATCGATGATGAAAATTCGTTTTTTAGTTTAAATGTTAAGATAGTTCAAAGTCAAAACAATACTGTTAGTTAATAATTTTTGGATATGGAAAATATAACGATTGAAGGAACCCCAAAAACACCTACTGTTAATTTCGATGCAGCACAGGGTTTGCTCGAATTGAAAGGACGGTCAATTCCTGAAAATTCAATTGAATTTTACAAGCCACTCATCGACTGGATTGGCGAATATGCTGATGGAGTAACTAACGCAACTACTGTGAACATCCAATTGGAGTATTTTAATACTAGTTCTTCCAAGTGTATTCTCGATGTATTCAAGAAATTAGAAGTAATTAAGAATGTAGGAAAAGAAATTACCATTAACTGGTATTACGAAGAGGATGATGAAGATATGTTGGAAGCCGGTGAAGATTATGAAGCCATCATCAACATTCCTTTCAAAATGGTAGAAGTAGAAGAAGTGTAAAACCACATATATCCTTAAACAAAAAGAGTCCTGATATTCAGGACTCTTTTTTTATGTAATAACGTTGTTTTGTTGTCATTTCTTAAATAACCCTCCTAATTTTCCTAATCCTTCTATACCGCGCTTTAATACATCAAAATATAGTGTAACACAAAGTAGTATCGACATCAACCATAATACAATGATGTTAGCCCAGAAAGTATCTACATAGGCGCCAAATACACTCTTCTTAGGCGCATAAAAATGAGCGCTAAACAAGGAAGCATTGTAAGGCATAAGGTATATCGGGTTGCTTTTTTGAATGAGTTCACCATCGTGCTCAACAATGATGTTAAAATCGTTTTTGTTGGTGACAAACTCTTCAAGATTCTCATTCTTGTAGTTGTTCATCAACATTTTGTATTCTTCTTGCTTTAAGGCTGCCGCTGTTTCTGAAGAATCACGCGTCATTTCTTTGTACTTGTTTTCACGCATCCACTCTCCAGCCTTGTAGCGAATCTTATAAAATTCGTGTAGCAAATCCAGGTCTTGTTCCAGAACTGCTACAAATTGAGCATTGTTATCGGGTTTCACCTGCTCGGCATAATCCAACTTCATTTTTTTAATATAACCCAACTGCTTGCCAACATCAGCTTTCTGTTTCTCTAATTTTTTAATGAGTGGAACATCTCCTGTTTTATTGGGGTTAAGCCCTTCTAACTCTTTCTTTAGCCCTTTGTATGTGCGATTTAACTCCTTCTTAAGAATAGGAATGATGTCTTTCTCCTTTGCTATTTCTGTTTGGAGTACGGTGTAATCATTGGCAAGATCTTGAGCAGTTACTTCTTCGGTTACTCCTTTTTTAACAGCACTCACCTTTTTTCTCAGTTCCTTTAACCAGTAATCTTTTTTCCAATTGGCCGACTTCATCTGCTGATCGAATAGGTAGAAATTCTTCTCATATTCATTGTCTGTAAACTGGGTGACAGCCAGGGCTTCATAAGCCCAACGCGAAGCCATGATGTTTCCAATAAGTGGTACCGACGATTGTGAAGCAAACGTAGGGATTAACTTATCGAACTTTACAATAACTCCACTAAAAAGTAACTGTGGAATAATGAGGAAAGGAATGAGGATGTAAATTACCTTGGCTGAATTAAAGCTAGCGGAGATGTTGAGCCCAAGCATATTGGCAAAACACGAGGCAGAGAACAGAATAAGCCAATACTCCAGCCACATGCCTTTAATTTCCAGGATAAGGTTACCTACTAAAATGAAAAGCAACGACTGTATAGCCGAGATGGTAAACATGATGCATATCTTGGAAAGCAGGTAACTACTCTTACTTAAGTTAAGAAACGACTCACGCTTTAAAATCCGCTGATCACGTATGATCTCCTCTGCACTTACAGTAAGTCCAATAAACAACGCCACTACTACCGACATGAAGAGGTATTGAGGAATGTTTTCATTCTCCCTAAAAACATACCCAGCTTCGTTGGCAATGTCTGCATTGTAAAACTTTACAAAGAACGATAGGATTGCGGCTAGTACAGGCGCCTCTATAAGGTTTATAATCATATACTGACGATTGGTAAGCTTCGACAGTATATCGCGCGTCATAAACACTTTAAATTGCTTAATTTTATTGGGTACCCTAAAAGTACTTTCAGGAATCTCTTGTTCGTCTTTTACTTCTTCGGCATTACTGGCAACTTGTTCCAGGTAGTATTTATTCCATTCTTTTGGCGATATCTTACGGTTTTGTGTAAGGTTACCGTATTCATCTACTACCTTCGATTCAATGATGTTGAAAATTTGCTCTGGATTCACATTACCGCAAGTAACACACTCGCTTTCATCACTGTTGGCGTGGTTAATCTGCTTTTTAAAGTAAATGACAGCATCTACTGGGTTACCATAATAAATAGGGTAGCCACCCTGATCGAGAATCATTAAACGATCAAACATCTTGAAGATGTCGGAAGATGGTTGATGTATAACAACAAAAAGAAGTTTGCCTTTCAATGCCAACTCCTTCAACAAGTCCATGATGTTTTCAGAGTCGCGCGATGATAAACCCGAGGTAGGTTCATCTACAAACAACACAGAGGGCTCACGAATCAATTCCAGGGCAATGTTCAATCGCTTTCGTTGCCCACCACTAATGGTCTTGTCTAAAGGACTACCAACCTTTAAGTCTTTTGTTTCATAAAGTCCAAGACTGTTCAATAACCTCAATACCAATTTGGCAATTTGAGGATCACTCAAACGATCGAAACACAATTTGGCATTGTAGAATAGGTTTTGGAATACCGTTAATTCTTCGATCAACAGGTCATCTTGCGAAATGAATCCAATTACCCCTTCAATCTCATCATCGCTATTATGAATGTCGAGTCCGTTAATGGTAACAGAACCTACTGAAGGTTTGTAATTGCCATTCAGCACATTGAGTAGGGTAGACTTACCAGCGCCACTACCTCCCATGATTCCAATAAGCTTGCCCGATTCTTCCGCAAAATTAATGTTGTGTAAGCCAATTTTCCCTCCCTTAAAGCGATACTGAATATTTTCTACTTTGAAAGCAAGCCTGGTAGCGTCCTTGTCGCTCATGAAGCTACTAATGATATCGCTATAGTAAATGGGCTGCACCCTCGAGCTTCTTATAGAAGAACCATTGGTGAGCACGTAAATACGATCATTGCTCATAATTTGCCCATTGAGGTACAAATCACTTACACCAAAGTATCGCAGTAAGTATATGCCTACACTGGTTACTCTAAAGATGCGTATTTGTTGATCCAATCCATCAGAAAAGATATACTTGGTTTCACCCAAACCAGATTCGGGCTTATTGTCAATGACTAACTGATAAGGAGAGTCTACTACATCTTCTTCTTTCGATTCAACAAAAGCGCGAGTTCGTTTAAATTCATCATCACTAATGTTAAATGTTTCAGCCACCGTTACCACAAACTCTTCTTCCTGGTCTCTTACAGCACCGTTAGCATTAATAAACTCAATCAATCGAAGCAATACAATGATTTTTTGCTTTTGGGTAAGCTCTTCGTTAATCTGAGTACAGATACGGAGTACTTTAACAGAGTTTACAGAAGTTCTTTTGCGCGATCCGTCTTTGCGTTTCGACTTGCTGTGGTGGGCTTCAAGAAATTCTTGATAAAGGGTGATGTATTCATCTACCAGTTCCTGGTTGAGCTGTTGTTTAAGAAAGAGTTCAACAATGCGAACACCCCCATCAGCAACAGTACTGCCTTCTTCAATGTCTTCTTCAACCCTTGCAATGATTGCAAAAAGCTGCATTAAAGCTTTGAGTATCCGTTCACTCATTTAACTGGTTCCTTATTCCTTTTAGACAACAAAAGCATTATCCTTGGTGAATAATGCCTTTGCCTGATTTTATGATAGAATGCGTTATTCCTTAAATCCAATCAGTAGCACTGCACACCCTGATTCACTCTTGGTAAGGTCAAGTTGTGCTTCAATAATACAATCAATGGTAGAGGTAACTTTAAAATCCCAATAAGGGGCATTGTTAAACTCTCCGTTGGTAAATAACAGGTTGCGGTCCTGGTCGAGAACGTTAAAAATCAAATTACCATCGGTAAGCCCACTGCATGCTGCAATTCTGTATGTACTACCGCCAAAGAAAGTGGTATGAAACTCTGCAATATTGTCATCGTACAAAAGAGCCCTGTACAATTGACCGTCAGAAATGTATTCCGATGAAATGTTTTTCTCGCAAATTGAAGCAATGGTATCGCACTGTGCAAAGCTATTATTGCTCGAAAATACGAATCCGAAAATTGCAAGAGCTAACGTTAAAAGTACTTTGCTTCTCATCCTTTATTTGACAATTTGATTTCTAATTTCTTGAATTCTTTCAGTAATAGCAGTCAATTGCTCGTCGGTAATACTTACTACCGTTTTGCTATTGATAGTGGTTACTTTGTTTTCCGGATCAGTATCAGGCTTTTCGAAAGTGTAAGTATACGTTACCTCATCAAAAAGGTGATACAAATCGGTTAGTTCATCCACAAACTCACTGATTTCCTCATCGTTGTAATACTGAGAAAGCAGCTTGATCAAATTATCAAGCGAAGTTTTTTGTTCACCTATACGAGTGATTACCGATTCATTTTTATCGGTTGCAGCTACCTTTGTTGCAAAATGCAATGCTTCAATCCAGCCACCAGCTAGTATTAAACTGGCTACTTCAGTTCGATCGTTGTTTTTCAAGTAAGCATCCCCGGCTCTATAAGCATCTGATACCAATACTAGCATCGAATCCTTT
The DNA here is from genome assembly GCA_963669295.1 of Flavobacteriales bacterium. Taxonomy (GTDB): domain Bacteria; phylum Bacteroidota; class Bacteroidia; order Flavobacteriales_D; family CALLUQ01. The sequence goes on along the minus strand of OY769938.1, from coordinate 265,007 downwards.
TTTCCCAGGTTATTTCGAAAGCGCTCTAAGATTTCTTTATCGAAAGCTCCGGTAACTCCTAACTCATCAGCAAGATATTGCACAGAGGTAAGGTAAGATACCGCATTTTGTGTTTCATCGTAAATGGTAACATATGCTAAATCGGCACCATATACCCCAAGGTTCAGTGCTTTTTGAAACTTGGTGGAGTAGTTGGGTGCATTTTCGTGCGAATTCAATAAGCTGTTGTCGTATGCAGCCCCAGTGTTCTTAATTAAAAAAGCAGTTTGAACAGGGGAGGGGATGCTGAACAGCTCACCGCCAACACGGATAATGTCTTCAGTATTGCTGGTATCCACTACATCAATATCTACCGGATCTTCATCAACAGGATCGTCACCATTACAACCAAAAAATGTAAGGGTGACCATCGCGAAAAAAGCAGCAAATATTTTGAAGTTTGAACGAGATGTTTGCGGCATGATTTTTCTGGTTTTTTTCAAGTTTGCAAGTAATGAAAAATTAGTTAATTCTCAAAACGAATGCCCGATTTTGCTCCACAAAGATAGCAGCTTTTTCGATTAATGCTTTATTCACTAAGAATATTTGTGCGTTTTAAAAAGTACCTCAGAACAACAAAACTAATTGCAGCTGTTATTCCCCAATAAAGGGCATGATTCCACTCCATAAAGATTAACTTTCCAATCAAGAAAAGTACCGCGTAAACCATTACAATGGAACTGACCCAACAAATGGTAAGCTTCAATAGATCAGAAGGGCGTTTATCAATTTTGGCTTCAGCGTGGATTGGCTTCCATGCACCATCGGGTTTAACACGTTGGTAAAAATGGAGCAAGGTAGCACGTTTTGTGGGAGCAGTTGCAAAGGTTAGAGTAATCCAACATAAGGTAGTAAAGCCCACCGTAATCAAAAATGTTCCGGTATGATCGAGGTAGGGGTGATCGAGGTAAAACTGTTGCATTACCTCTGCTGGTACGGTGCCATCATGCAATGAGTTCAAAGCAGTTAGTTTTACATGCTCTACCCATTTTAAAGCGCCATAGGCTGCAAATGGAGCAATGGTTGCGGTAATTTCGCTCCACGCATTAATGCGCCACCAATACCACCGCAATATGAGTACCATTCCCAATCCAGCACCACAGCTAATTAAAAACTTAGCTGCACTATCAATGGTATTGATTTGTGTAGTGGCAAATAAAGCGATGAGCATGATTACGACTGTAAACACTCGTGCCATTAATACGTAGTGCTTTTGCGCTTGTTCCTCATCCTCAAATTGGTGTTGGGGTTTCATAAAACGCTTGTACAAATCATTCGTTAAATAGCTGGCACCCCAATTCAGTTGTGTAGAAATGGTACTCATGTATGCCCCGAGGAAAGCTACTAGTAGCAGCCCTTTTAATCCTGCTGGCAGGTAATCTCGCATAGCGTAAACAAACCCCTTACCTGCTTCTTCTACAGGAAGATTAGGGAAGAGAATGAGTGCACACAGCCCAACAATAATCCATGGCCATGGCCTTAAGCAATAATGCGCTATTTGAAAAAAGAGAGTGGCCCATACTGCGTGTTTTTCATTTTTGGCACTCATCATACGTTGCGATACATAGCCACCACCACCAGGCTCTGCGCCTGGGTACCAGCTGGCCCACCACTGCACCAGGCCAAACGATAAAAATGCACCAATAGTAAGGCTTAATGTGGGGATGGCTTCACTGGAATTATCGCCCTTTGCAAGTGATGGGAAAAAGTCGAAACGCCAGGCAGGAAGTTGTGCTTTTAATCCAGAAATCCCACCTACTTTTTCAGTGTTTAAAACAATGAATGCCAATATTATACATCCAATCATTGCAATAATGAATTGAATAGTGTCGGTAATGGCTACTCCTAGCAACCCTGAGATGCTACTGTAAATAGCAACCAGCCCCATAGCACCAGCAATATACCAAATGGTATCATCAGCTGGAATATCAAAGAATACTTCCAGAATTTTCATGAGGGCATAGTTTACCCAACCAATGATAACAGCATTAAGAAAAATGCCCATGTACACCGATTTGAACCCTCTTAAAAAGGCTGCAGGTTTACCACTATAACGCAACTCTATAAGCTCCAACTCGGTAAGGATATTGGCACGTCGCCATAACTTGGCAAAGAAAAAGGTGGTGAGCATACCACCGATAAGCATATTCCACCACAACCAGTTGCCTGAAATTCCTTTTTGTGCAATAACTTCTGTTACCCAAAGTGGGGTATCGGCAGCAAAGGTGGTAGCTACCATCGAAATGCCAGCAATGTACCAGGGAAGGTTTCTTCCCCCCAGGAAAAAGCTGGAGAGGTTCTTACCAGCTTTATTTTTTAGGCTGAGTCCAATAACCAGTGAAATAACCAGAAAGGCAATGATAATGATCCAATCAACAGTGGCCAGTTGCATGTAAGTGTGAATTGGTGTGAGACAAAGGTGTTTAAAAATCGACTCTCCTGCAAAGATTAATGTTAACAATTAGGCTGTGTAAAAGTGTAAAGTAATGCATTTTATTGATTGTTAATTTTTAATTTAATTAAAATTATTTATGTATTTGGTTTATAGTAGATTATGGATTTATTTTTGTTTGATTTTTCGCATGATATATAAGTAGTGTAAATGCTTCGGGCTTTCTTTCAGGAAGCGTGTTTTTTTACCAAATGCTCTTTTTGTTGCCGGTTCTTTCAATACTTTAAACAGAGTGTTATATCTTTAAAAAATTGAAATGAACACCATGAAAAAAATAGCGGTATTCACTTCCGGAGGGGATGCTCCAGGAATGAATGCTTGTATTCGTGCTGTGGTGCGAACAGGCATTTATCACCAATTGGAAGTGGTAGGAATTAAACGTGGTTATGAAGGATTAATAGAAGGTGACTTATTACCATTAGAATCACATTCAGTGGCCAATGTGCTGCAACGTGGAGGAACGTTTTTAAAAAGCGCAAGAAGCCAGCGATTTATGGAGAAGGAGTGGCGTAAAAGGGCATACGAGCATTTGAAAGAACATAACATTGATGGTGTTGTGGCTATTGGTGGAGATGGTACATTTAGGGGGGCAGGACAGTTTAGTGAAGAGTTTGATATGAACTTCATAGGAATTCCGGGAACCATTGATAACGATATGTATGGTACTGATTTGACCATTGGTTACGATACAGCTGTGAATACTGTGGTAGAGGTAGTAGACAAAATTAGAGATACGGCTAGCTCACACAATCGTTTGTTTTTTATTGAGGTAATGGGGCGTGATGCGGGATTTATAGCATTGCGTAGTGGCATTGCCACAGGAGCTGAAGCCATATTGATACCCGAAACAACCACCTATATCGATGCATTGATTGAAAAACTGGAGCGGGGAAGACGGGAGAATAAAACCAGTGGGATAGTAATTGTTGCTGAAGGAGATGATGCGGGAGGAGCGTACAAGGTGGCAGAAAAAGTAAAGCAGCAATTCAAGCACTACGACGTGCGAGTGTCGATATTAGGACACATGCAACGAGGAGGAAGCCCAAGTGCTATGGATCGCATATTGGCAAGTAGGTTGGGGCATGCAGCAGTAGCTGGTTTGTTGAATGGGAGGAAAAATGAAATGGTAGGCGTAATCAATGGTAAAATCACCTATACTCCATTTGAGAAGGCAATTAAACATCATAAAAGCGTGAACCGTAACTTGTTGAATTTGGCAGAAGTATTATCGATATAAAAGGGGAGTGAATGAGTAGAATTACCTGGTTTGTAGATGTTATCTTGCCCTTATCTATCCCGAATTTGTATACCTATCGTGTACCGTTCGAATTGAACGATAAAATTGCTGTTGGACAGCGAGTAGTGGTGCAGTTTGGTAAAAGTAAGCTTTATACAGCGTTGGTACGCAGTGTGCATGAAACGGCTCCAAAGGCCTATACTGCCAAATACCTTGAGTCCATTCTAGATGATACCCCCATTGTAAATGAAAATCAATTCAGGTTATGGGAGTGGATGCGCGACTACTACCTCTGTCATATTGGAGATGTTATGAGTGCTGCTCTTCCCGGGAGCTTAAAGCTGGCAAGTGAAACCCGTATCGTAATCAATCCTGATTTTGATCGTAATTATGAAAAACTCAACGATAAAGAATACCTCATTGTTGAAGCATTAGAACTGCAAAATATACTGTCGCTAAAGGAAGTAGCTGAAATTCTGGAGCAAAAAACCGTTTACCCTATTATCAAAGCATTGATAGAGAAAAAGGCAGTACTGGTTGAAGAAGAGCTAAAGGAACGCTATAAGCCGCGAAAAGTGGATTACGTGAGGCTGACCCCCGGAATGGAGGTAGAAGAGCGATTACAGGGCATGTTTGACCGCTTAGAGCGTGCGCCAAAGCAATTAGAAACACTTATGTGTTACATTCAGCTAAGTAGGCAGTTTGCAGGAGAACCGTTGGAGGTAAAGAAGGTAGAGTTGCAAAAAATGGCAGGGGTTACCTCTTCAGTAGTTAACGAATTGGTGAAAAAAGAAGTGTTTGAAGTATATGCGAAGGAGATCGGCCGATTAGCTGATTACAAGGAAGAGGTGAATGCCATCAAAACCTTGTCTGAAGAACAACAGCTGGCTTATGCAAGCATCAAGAAACAATGGGAAGATAAAAATACAGTATTACTTTACGGTGTTACCTCATCTGGTAAAACAGAGGTATATGCAAAGCTTATTGAGGAAGTGATTGCGAAGGGGCAACAAGTATTGTATTTACTACCAGAAATAGCTTTAACAGCACAAATCATTAATCGACTAAGGGCTTATTTTGGAGATAAGGTAGGTATTTATCACTCTAAATTTAATCAAAACGAGCGGGTTGAAGTATGGAAAAAAGTGCTGCAAGGAAGTGCTGGGGGGTATGATATTGTGTTGGGAGCGCGTTCATCTATTTTTCTTCCTTTTCGCAACTTAGGACTTATAATTGTTGATGAAGAGCATGAAAATTCGTACAAGCAGTTTAGCCCTGCGCCAAGGTATAATGCACGTGATACAGCGACGATATTAGCACATTTGCATGGTGCAAAAACATTAATGGGATCGGCTACTCCTGCTATTGAAAGCTACTGGAATGCACAAGAAGGTCGTTTTGGCTATGTAGAACTCACCAAACGTTTTGGTGGGGTACTTTTGCCTGAAGTGGTATGTGTGGATGTGAAAGAGGAGACCCGAAAAAAGACCATGCAAGCGCACTTTTCTTCCTTTTTGTTGGAGCATATGAATACCGCATTGGCGGCCAATGAGCAAATTATTTTATTTCAGAACAGGCGAGGCTATGCGCCACAATGGTCGTGCGAGGTTTGTGGGTGGGTACCATATTGTAAGAATTGTGATGTAAGCATGACCTATCATAAGTTTAGCCATCAATTGCGGTGCCATTACTGTGGGTACAATCATCAACCACCCAAGCGTTGTCAAGCTTGTGGTAGTAGTAAATTGAAGATGTTAGGCTTTGGTACTGAGAAAATTGAAGAGGAGCTTACAACTCATTTCCCTGACATCAAAGTAGGGCGTATGGATTTAGATACCACTCGCTCTAAACATGCTTATCAACGTATCATTAATGATTTCGAAGAACGAGGCATAGACATTTTGGTGGGAACACAAATGGTTACAAAAGGGTTGGACTTCGATAATGTTGGATTGGTTGGTATTTTGAATGCTGACTCAATGTTGAATTTCCCTGATTTTAGAGCTTTTGAGCGCTCTTTTCAGTTGATGGTGCAAGTATCGGGCAGGGCAGGACGCAAGAAAAAGCGGGGTAAGGTCATTATCCAATCATGGAACCCTAATCATTGGATTATACAGCAAGTTATGGCAAATAATTACAAAGCGATGTATCAGCAAGAGGTCGTGGAGCGGCGTAATTTTCAATACCCCCCATTTTTCAGGTTGGTATTGCTTACTTTGAAGCATAGGGATCGAGATATGGTACACGTGGGTTCGGATGCGTTGGTAAAAAGGTTACGACAAAAGTTCGGAAAGCGAGTATTGGGGCCTGAGTTCCCAATTGTAGCTCGAATTAAAAACTTATACCACAAAAATATTTTGTTGAAGGTTGAGCGTACCGCTTCCGTGAGTAAAGCAAAACAGATTTTGTTAGAAGAACTGGACGAATTTCAGCAGCTGAATGAGTTCAAGGCAATTCGTATTCAATTGGACGTTGATCCAATGTGATGTGAGTTAGGAATGTTAAAAAACACTCTTTTTTTTGCTTGTTTTTAGGGTTTTGTTGATTCTCATGTTAGTGATTGAAAACTTCTGATAGGGCATTGATGTCTACTTCAATCAGCGATCCTGAACCATCAATTGCATACAAGGCTCCGTCAACATTCAGCAGATGCATTGTATTTTTCATATCATAGGAAATCACCTTAGGTTGTTCCCCTTCATTACTGAGATCTGTTAGCAATAAATGTCCTGCTTTATTGATGATATAGAGATTGTTATCGATACAAGCTCCGACTCTTGCATCTTGCCAATAGTAGCTACTGTTGTACTCCCTCCAACTTCCATCAGTAGGGTTCACCACAAAAAGGCCACCATTGTCTTCAACACTGTATAGTTTGTTATCATAAGCAAACATCAATAGAGTTGCAGCGAAATTGGCTTTACCCAGTCGTTTCCAATTGGCATCATTTAATTCAGTTGCATACAATCCACCATCAGCTTCCACCGTATACATGAAATTGTTTAAAACTGCACATGTGCTGGTACCCCACCATACTTTACTACCACTTTTTGACGTTTTACCGTATAAACCTTTTGGCTTAGTTACATAAAAGCCTCCGTCTTCTTCGATGGTATACAAAAGACCATCATCAGCAAATAAAAAATCGGTGTTTTTATATTCTTGTTTCCCAATTTTTTCCCACTCACCAGTTTTCGGGTCGGTTTGATACATTACTCCGTTGCCCTCAATTGAGTAAATCATCCCGTTTTCATAAGTCCAGGCAATGGTATTGATGTAATCGCCTTGAATGCCAATTAAACGAGCAGCATTGCCAAGAGGATGACTATAAGTACTTTCTACCTCTGTAGTGGGTTTTTCATCAATTGCTAAATCCTCAATGTCATCAAGCATTTTAATCATTTGGGCAACCTCGCCCATGTCTAAATTTTCTAAATCGCTTAAACTGGCTTCGTCAAGGCCTAACATATCAATTTGTTCATCGGTAAGTCCCAGATCTTTTAGCTGATAGGCCAATTCCTTTTGTTTGTCTTCAAGCGCATTGGCCTGTTGTGGAGAAAGGGCAAAAAAGGAATAAATACCAAGACCAAGCACTGCCAATACCACAAATACAATAAAACCTTTGCCAGATTTAGGTTCGTTTTTTTGCCTTCTACCCCGATCCTTACTACTTCTTTTTCGCTCGCCCTTACTGCGGTATTGACTATCTTTTCGTTTGCGGTATTCTTTTGACATGTTGTATGAATTGCTTGGAGTCTAAATTACAATTATTTAGGAATTTTAATGGTCAGGAACAGGAATGCCTAATAAACGTGCTTGTTTGATATACAAATGTCGTTTTTTGGCCACTTCCATTACTTTAAATTCAATGTCTACTCCAAAAGAAACGTCGGTACCTATTACTCTATCAGTAAGTAACTGGTGAATTTTAGCACTTATGCTTTGAAGTTCCAGGAGTAATGGTTGCATGTCTTCCTGCGTGAAAACAGGGGCAATATTTGATTTCGATGACACTTCGTAGCTGCTGTTAGTGAGTGATGGAAACAAAATAGATTCAGGTACTTGACCATTTTCAGGATTGGTCACTAACGCATTACCATACTGACTGTTGATGTACAATGCCACTGAATTATTATCGGGTATGGTTAGGGCAACACCATTAGCGTACTCGTTTGGAAAAGCTTCATGTATCAATATTGCCATACCAGCCCTGGTGTGATCAATTTGATAAAACTCCCGTTCCTCAAAAGCTGTAAGGGTCCAAAGAGAAGCATATACTTGCAAGATCTTCTTTATAAGTTTGTCTTTGCTGTCACTAACATTGTAACCTTTCGATAAGTAGAGGCCGGCACCATTAAATTCGGGGAGGTCTTCACAATTGGTGGAGCTACGTAGTCGAAAACGATTGCTTTGGGGAGCGTTTTGGAAATATTGAAGCAGTTTGGTTATTAATGTTTCATTGAGTGAGTGTGCTTTAATTGCAGTACGTATTTCGCTTAACCGATCCGCTATTTGTTCAGGAGTAAGCAGTTTTTTTCTTTTATAGAGAGTGTCAATCATAGCTGCTGCTCCACACTGTTCAATGGCCTCAAAATAGTAGTAGAAAGGAATGGCAGCACCTGGCTTTACATAACCTTTGCAGTGCTTTTGCAGTAGGGCGTAATTCGATGCCTTGGCACCAATAACATTTACTACTGCAGGAACTCCTTTTGTATCGAATAGAATGAGTTCTTTTTCATCGACATTAGGAGGAGGTAGTGTAAGAGCAGGTTTTTGTTGAGTAGACCAAAACTGCTCGGCATCTGCTTGATTAATAGCACTGATGCTTACTTTATCCCCCTTGCATTCTAATTTCACTAGTTTACCCATATGCCTTTTCAATCCAGGGATATCTTGCATTTCAGTGGCATAGATGTTTACTGTACCGCGATTTTTGGCCAATAGATTAACATGCGATAAGGGCGTTTGAGGTGTTAAAGTAACAATACCATTTACAGGTGGGACTCGCTTAGGCAACTTTTCAAAAACAACAATATCTTTGAAGTTGTGATAAGGTGTTTCACCTTCTTGTACATAGCGCAATTTGCCCACTGCAGTTCCTTCATTTAATACCTCAACACGTTTGCCTCCTACAAGTTTCAATAATTGTCCTAATGTTCGGTTCGGGTAACCTTTTTGTTGCACCATAGGAGCAATGCCAATATTGGGTTGTGCTTTTTTGTTAGTTGCCAATATCACCATGCCATTCTGCGAAATGGTACTATGTTTATTGACATGAGCATTTACAAGTTCTAGCAAACGCAGTACTGTTTGTGCCATTTGCGCTTTACTGTCTGTATAGCTATAATCTTCAAGCCTTATAGCCCAGTGATACGTAGTGTTACCTATTGTTATGGGGCAGGTACGTAAGTCGAATAAAAAGAAAGGGACGTATTTACGTGTAGCGGGAAATTTTACCTGCGCTTTGAATTGCTTGAAGGTGATGCCTGTTTTTAACCCTTTGGAAACAAAGGCTGCATGCCCTTTATACTTTACATAGTCGTATAAGTGGATACTGGGCTGAGCAGTTTCCCATTGGGCGGCTATTGCCGACCACGTAGGTACTTTGCCATAAGATAGGTATTGGTACTCTAAAGTTTGATATACCTGAGCGTTGGCATTCCAAGTGGCTAGAAGGGTAAAAGCTACAAAGAGATATTTAAACATCAAACAGGAGTATTTTAAGAATTGCATTGTGTTCAAATTTACAAAATATCTCTCCCTTCAATCGTCTTAATAATAGTTACCTTAGTAAGGTTATTATTCTACTATGGAGCCGAATACTAAATTGTGGTATTTTGAGAATTTCAATCTGTTGGATGCACTTTCAATGAAGGAAAAAATGCGCTTGAGCGATCGAGCTGCAATGCGCAATGCCAACAAGCATGAAGTAATTTATTTCGCTGAGGATCCTTCCAGCAATATTTATTTCTTGAAACAAGGAAAAGTTAAAGTATCTACTTTTTCGGAGGAAGGTAAGGAGATGATTTTATCGATTCTAGGGCCGGGTGAGGTTTTTGGAGAGTTGGCTTTGGCAGGGCAAACAAAAAGAGATCATACAGCTATGGCTACAGAGGATGCTATAATTTGTAGCATTAGTATTGAAGAGTTGGCTGAGATGTTGCAAAAGAACTCAGCGTTCAATTTAAGAGTGATAAAGCTTATTGGAATACGCCTTAAAAAGATTGAAACACGCTTAGAATCAATGGTGTTTAAAACTGCTCCAGATCGTATCAAAGCATTCATTCGCGATTTAGTAGATGAATATGGAAGAGAAGTAGGGCATGAAAAAGAGGTGAAGTTGAATTTAACACATCAAGATATTGCAAACCTTACTGCTACCTCTCGACAAACTGTTACCACCGTACTTAACGATCTGGAGAAGGATAACATCATCCTCTACGATCGAAAGCGCATTTTAATACGCGATTATCAGGCGTTGCTATAGTCTATAACCAGTTGTATTGCAATATCCAGTTTGGATTTGGACATAGTTGCAGATAGTGTTTTGCTTCTGAGTGATGACATACTCCTATAAAATCACCATAATTTCCCTGCATATCTGTAATTAACTGAAAGTGTACATGTGTTGGCCATCCTACATTCTCCTCGGGGGTGCCAATGGTAGCAAATTGTGTCCCTCTTTTAATGTGTTGGCCTTCCGTTAAGCCATGTAGAGATGTTTTGCTCAAATGCCCATACAGTGAGTAAAAACGAATGCCTTCCAATTCATGTTCGAGAATAACAGTAGGTCCGTAGTTTCCAAACGAATGATTGTCTTTGAAGCTGTGTACTTTACTATTCAATGGTGCCATCACGGCAAAGCCTGCAGGTAGCCAGATATCAATGGCCAGGTGAATGGTACGTGTTTCCTTGCCATTTCCAAACAAGGGGCTTCGTTGATATAGTGTTCTGTCTTCACCATATCCTCCAATTCCGGCTATTGCATTGCGTGTATTAAGTTGCTGTTGAATGTATTGTTCAAATTTCTCTGTGGAATTGATGTTATGGTTTTGTAATGCCTGGTTACTTTGGGAAAGATCAAGCACAATGGTGTTGTACTTGGTAAGTTCAGGAGCTACTATTGAAGCAGGACGACATTGCAAAAGAGCCCTTTTTAGTGCAGCATTCATGGGTTAAGAATAGATGGTTATCACCACTTTCCTGCTACCTCCAAGGTTGCGAAACTCGCAGAGATAAATGCCCTGCCAGATGCCGAGGTTTAGCTGATGATTGGTTATCGGAATGGTCACGGAGGAGCCGGTTAGTGTAGCCTTAATGTGTGCGGGCATGTCATCACTTCCTTCATAGATATGTTGGTAAAAAGGTTCGTTTTCTTTTACCATATGATTAAAAGAAGCCTCAAAATCTGTACGTACAGTAGGGTCTGCGTTTTCATTGATGGTTAACCCAGCAGAGGTATGTTGAATAAAGGCAAAAAAGATGCCTTTTTCTGGTAGTGCATCAATTTGGTTTAAGATGTAATTGGTAATAAGGTGAAACCCGCGCTCAAATTCCGGGAGCTTTATTTCGTATTGTTTTACCATGTTTAAAAGTTGAAGAGATACCAGTTGCCATACCGTTGAATTAATGTCATGATTTCATTGCTGCGTGATTCACCTGTGGGATGATTAAACCAAAAGGGAACCTCAGCGCTAGTACCACTTTTCTTGCGATTTTCTATCAATGTCTTGCCTGTAACTTTTCCATCTTTAAAGGCTGTGATGAAAGAATTAATCAATGCTGTAGTTTCAGGAGTTTCTTCGGTAGTTGTGCTAAGCTTACCCAATTCACAAATACGTTGGGTATCACCATCATTCTCATTTTTTGGGTCGCACAAGCAATTCAGTATGGAGAAATCTTTGGTTTTAGCTGCATAAAATATGGCTTCCACTACACTTTTAGGGTCTTTTTGGTCAAGTTCAAAAGTGTTTTGTGCTGTGGCATTAAGCCCAAAGGCCATGATGCCAATGAATAGCATAAATCGGTTACTAAGCATACTAGAATAGTTTATGTCTCACTATTGCTCGCGCTCCAATGTTACAAAATCTTCTCGAACAGGTAAAAAACAGTCGATGACTTTACACTGGGTGATGGCTTTAGCACCATGTGGTGTATTGGAAGGAATGTATGCTGTCATGCCAGCAGTTAGTGTCTTAATTTCTCCGTTAATGTTAAACTCTAGTTGCCCTTCAATTACATGAGTCCATTGTTCGTGATGGTGATGGTGCACAGGAAGGTCACTTCCTTTGTCAATGGTGAAATGCCCAAATGTTGCTTGATCAGAATGATAAATTGGACCGGCAATGCCTTCCCAAATCTGTACTTTTTTACGAGAATTAAAATCAATATATGTCATGTTTGTTAACGATTGGTTGTTGGTACTCGTTTATCCTGAAACAAGTATTGATCTAATTTACAGAAATCTAATCAGGTAGTGTTTTACTAATATACGTTAATAGAGGTCAAACAAGCATTAAACAGGGTGTTGAGCTAGTAACGAATCCATACTACTTAATTCATCTTCATCTGTGTGTGGTGCCTCAAGCATTCGTTGTTCTTGTATGCGTTTTAATCTATTTTTTGTGAACCGCATAATTAGTATGATGGCAAGTACAATGGAAAAGAAACCAATGAGAATAAGTAACATTAACAAGTCGTCCGGAGAATTGCCGTGTGTAATTAAGAATTTTGTATTCATGGCCTTTAGGTTTATTATTTATACCCTAAAGTTGAAAAAACGTTCAATAGTATCTGTTTCACCCCTTATTTTTCTTTTGGCTTCAGCCACCTGGTTCGTGTCACCTTTTTTCGAGCCAATCTTCCATGTTCATCATATTCTTTGACCACCTCTTTGTGATTGTCGCATTTTTTTAGCGTTAATTTCTTTAAGTGCCCATTCTTATAATAATCTTTATGCTCATACAACACCTCATTGCAAGGTCTTCCCCATGTCGATACTTTATAGTGCTTTTTAGTAATTGATTTGCGTTCACCGGTTTCAAAGTATTCTACGATTTGTGTTTTTCTACTTTTGTGATGTTCATCAATTTCCATTTTGGTATACAGTACTGTCCATACTTCTGTAATTCGTTGCAGTTGACCTGAGGGAAAGCTGTCGCGAGATACTGCATAGGTTTTTTTGTATTGTCCAATGGTATTTATCATTGAACAAACCATAGCAAGAGTTAGCATCCATTTTACAATAGGCATACTCTAAGGTAATGAAACTGTGCTGAACAATTACATATCACTACCATTATCAAGCAACTCAGCTAACTCTACCATGCGAATAAATTCTGCACGATACCCTTTATCGTCTTTTCCTTTTGCTTTTTTTGCCATTTTGACCACCGATGCATAGGTCGTTTCTCCTTTGTATTGTGACCTACGTAGTAACATCCCAAATGATGCTACAGCAGCTGAGAAGCGAAAATTATCGCTGGTATTTTCAGCATCAATGGCTTCTACAGGTATAGTAATTAGCTTACTGGTATCTTCTTTCGGTTTTTTATAGCGAAGTTTAAGTGTCATCAATTCGCCAGAGGCATTTGCCGAGGCATTGACGGAGGAATTTTGATACTTTAAAGGGTCTACTTCGGTACTGCTAACGTCTTCTTCCGAATCGGCCGGAATTAATTCGTACATGGCGGTAACAGTATGTCCCGATCCTAATTCTCCTGCATCCTTAGTATCGTCGTTAAAATCTTTGGCAGCTAATAACCTGTTTTCATACCCTATTAATCGGTATGCTTTTACTTTCGTTGGATTAAACTCTATTTGCAGTTTCACATCTTTTGCAATGGTATATAAGGTGCCAGTAATTTCAGTGACCAACACTTTTTTTGCTTCAGAAATGTTATCGATGTAGTAGTAATTGCCATTGCCTTTATCGGCCAATAATTCCATTTTATCGTCTTTGTAATTACCAGTGCCAAAACCAAGTACGGTTAAGAAAACACCTGAGCTACGCTTTTGAGCAATAAGGTGCTCCAGTCCTCCATTGTGTGATACTCCAACGTTAAAATCACCATCGGTGGCCAGGATAACACGGTTGTTTCCTTCTTCTTGAAAATTTTCTTGTGCAATTTGATAGGCCAGTTTAATTCCTTCAGCACCATTTGTTGACCCTCCCGCTCGTAAATTGCTGATGGCTTTTAGAATGGTACTTTTCTCACTTCCAGGAGTAGAGGGAAGTGCCAGACCCGATGCCCCTGCATATACTACAATAGCCACACGGTCTTCATCACGCATTTTGTCGACCAACAATTTAAACCCTCTTTTTAACAGTTCTAGTTTATTGGTGCTTTGCATTGACCCTGATACATCAATTAAAAATACAAGATTGCTTGGGGGCATATCGTTGTAAGGAATGTCGTATCCCTTCAAGCCAATGTGTACCAATTGATGGGCTTCATTCCATGGACATGCTGAGGCTTCTACATTAACTGAGAAGGGCTCTTCAGCATTAGGGGTATTGTAGTTGTAATCAAAGTAATTGATGAATTCTTCAATGCGTACAGCGCTGCGGGGAGGTAGTTGTCCCTGGTTTAAAAAACGACGTGTATTACTATAGCTGGCCACATCAACATCAATAGAGAAAGTAGAAAGAGGGTTGTCAACTGGGTTAAGAAATTCATTTTCATAGATTACCTGATAGGCCTCGGTATTGAATTGATAAGGGTTAATGTAGGGTTCAGGTTCCTGATGTTTTTGTGCTTTTGGCGTAGGTTTTGTAGTTGTTTGTTGTGCTACTATAGTTGTTTTTTCCTTTTTATTTCGTTTTTTCTTTTTGCGAGGTTTGCGGTGATCGTAGTTGTGGTAGTTAATGCCATCACGCATGCCTTTCGTATTAACAGCAATCACACCACCAGTTACATCACCATAATTGGCTGGAATACCACCTGTATATACGCTAATGTCGCGCAGTGCTGTTTTGGGGAGGTTAGTTGATCCACGCACTTTAACACCATCAATGTAATAAATGTTGGCATCAGGGCGAGCCCCACGAATGTACAATTCTTCCCCTCCATCAATAGCATATACACCACCCACAGTTTGGGCAATAGAGGTAGCAGAACGCATAGGCATCGAGCGTATTTCATCTACATTCAACTTTTGCATGGCCACATTACTGGCATCAATCAATGGAACTTGATATTGTACTACTTCAAATTCAGCCATTTGCACTTCAGTAGGCGATATGATGGTAGAAAGAGAAGAAGGATCGCTGTTGTTGATGATTACATGATTGCTATTGTTTTGGGGTTTTAGATTGCGACCATTGTTGCCTTTACCAATTCCCTGGCTTGAAGATTTGGCATTGCTGGCATCACTTACAGCAGTTTTAACTTCTCCTTTTCCACGCTTTAATGGAATGCGCAAAGCAGCCAGTTGTTTGTTTTGTACAGCGATGTAGTAGATGGTTCGTTCGTAGTAGTTTTCTTTTCCCACTTTAATGTTATAAAGCCCAGGAGTAATGGATGAAAACTTGTAATACCCATTTTCATTTGAGGTGGTACTGTCAACTACAGTAGTGTCTTGCACCATCAGGTACATCGTTACTCCTGGGAGATGGTTTTTAGTATCAATATCAATGGTATGCCCTCCGATAGAACCTCCTTGTGAGAAGGTTGTTTGAAAGGTGAGAAGGAGCAGTATGAAAATAATTCCCGACTTTTGCATGGCGTTTTGTTTTAGCGTTTACTAATTCGATGCATGGATAAAATAATTTCCACAAAGAACAATGTCAGGGAGCATTTACGATATCGACTTTTCAAGTGAATGGGTGTTTAAAACCAGCCGCAGTGGTGGTAAGGGTGGACAGCACGTAAATAAAGTATCGACCAAAGTGGAATTAAATTTCGAGGTGGCACGTTCTGCTTTCCTAACCGATGAACAAAAGGTGCGCATCGCTTATAAGTTATCTAACCGTATCAACAAGGATGGATTTTTACAGGTAGTGTCGGAGTCGGAGCGTACTCAATTAAAAAATAAGCAACAAGCCATTGCTCGTTTTTATGAATTGTTAGAAGATGCGTTGAAAGTACCCAAAAAACGAAAGCCTACTAAAATGCCAAGATCGGTAAAAGAGAAACGGTTGAAGGATAAAAAATTGAAAGGTGAAAAAAAGGAATCGCGTCGTAAGCCCGATTGGTAATTACATTACCACAATTTTCCCTGAAGCTTCAACAGTGCCCTTACGTTCTAACAAGAACACATAATATCCGCTTTTTAATCCTGATCGATTGAAGCGAAATGATTCGTCTTTGATGTTGGTAATTTGTAATACTTCCCTACCATAACTGTCTAATAACCTAAAGGTGTATTCTTCTCCCGAATAATTGTTAAAGAAAATAGTGGCGCTATTGCTTACGGGATTAGGTGCAATAAGGTAGCCGCCAGCTCCCAGTTTAATGAATTTCACCTCTAACGGTAAGGAAATCCCCTGCCCTCCAAACTCCAGGCGATAGTAGTTGTAAGTATTCTCTAGTGGGGCGTTATGTGTATAGGTGTATGGTTCCGGTGAGTTGGTGCTACCACAAATGCCATCGATAAACCCAATTTGATGGAAGCTAATAGTATCTGGTGCATGAAAAATTTTGATACCATTACAGGTGTTTCCGCCAGCAATTACCCAATCCAATACTACCTCATCATTGGTAGTACGTGCACTAAAACTCTCTAAAATAGGATGGTGTCCCTGACCAAAAGCAATCAAGGACAGCAAGCATACAATTATGGATAAAGTTAAACGATGCACAATGATGAAATAACGTTACTACCCCTAAAGTTAGTCTATTTTGCTGGCTTGTTCTTTAAAAAGGCATTCCAAAGTACCTCATTTGGCGGCTGGGCGACAATTTCCAGGGGTTCCTTTTTAACGGGGTGTGTGAGTTGTATTTTGCGGGCATGCAAGTGGATGGAAGCATTTTTATTTGATCGATCGAAACCGTATTTAAGGTCACCCTTAATGGGGCAGCCCATGTGTGCCAGTTGCACTCTGATTTGATGATGCCGGCCTGTAATAGGGTTGACTTCCAGTAAGCAATACTGATCACTTTTACTCAGTAAGCGGTAATGCAATTCGGCACGTTTAGCACCCTGAATTTCCTTTTCGTAGCTTTTTGAACGGTTGTTTTTTTGGTCTTTTTTTAAGTAGCCAATTAGGGTGCCTGAATTGTTGGGTGGAGGTTGCTTTACCACCGCCCAATATGTTTTTTGCACCTGTTTATCGCGAAAAGCATTATTGAGTCTGCTTAACGCCTTTCCTGTTTTTGCAAATACAACGATGCCACTTACCGGGCGATCCAATCGATGTACTACCCCTAAAAATACATTGCCTGGTTTGTTGTACTTTTTCTTAAGAAAGACTTTAACTACTTCACTCAAAGGTGTGTCACCTGTTTTATCGCCTTGAACAATGTCGGATGGGCGTTTATTTACCACTATGATGTGGTTATCTTCGAAGAGTACCTGAAGGTTATCTGGGGTTGAAATTTCCTTCATAAATGCAGTGTTGGTTTAATACTGCTCTTTCTCGTTGGGGAAATCTTCTGCTTTTACGTCAGTGATGTAATTCTTTACCGCACCCTTCATTTCCTCATACAGGTTGTGATAGCGCCTCAAAAATCTTGGGTTGAATTCATGTGTAATGCCCAGCATGTCATGAATTACCAATACCTGTCCATCTACCCCATTACCAGCACCAATGCCAATGATTGGAATTTTTACTTCTTCGGCTACCTTTTTTGCTAATTCAGCTGGAATTTTTTCTAGAATAATAGCAAAACATCCGGCTTCTTCTAGCATGTGTGCATCTTCAATTAGTCGCTGTGCTTCTTCTTCTTCTTTTGCCCGTACCACATAGGTGCCAAATTTGTAAATGGACTGTGGGGTTAGCCCCAGGTGTCCCATTACAGGAATTCCAGCTGATAGAATACGATCGATTGATTCTTTAATTTCTCGACCACCTTCTAGTTTTACCGAATGTGCTCCCGATTCCTTCATGATACGAATGGCAGAATTCAATGCTTCTTTAGAGTTGCCCTGATAAGTACCAAAAGGAAGGTCGACCACTACCAATCCTCGCTCGATGGCACGCACTACAGAAGAGGCGTGGTAAATCATTTGATCAAGGGTAATGGGAAGTGTAGTTTCGTGCCCTGCCATGACATTGGAAGCTGAATCACCTACAAGAATAACATCAACACCTGCTTCATCTACAATTTTTGCCATGGAATAATCGTAGGCAGTTAACATAGAGATTTTTTCGTTGCGTAACTTCATCTCCTGTAACACATGTGTAGTTACTCTCTTTATTTCTTTATGGATAGACATTGCGTATCAATTTGGACGGCAAAGCTACGAATAAAGTTGATTATTGAGGAGTGTAGGGGTGTTACTTAAGCGCCAATGAGGTGCTTTAAGTTGTTGGTAGCCATGTTAGGACTCATCAGCACCATGGTGAAGGTGTGCTGTTTACTTTTAGAAGGAATGCTTTTAAAAGCTTCAGGGCTGCAAAAGGCAATTTCGCCATTGGTAGTAATGATCCACAATACGTTTTCTGAGGTGGGCTTGTACTGTATCTTATTGTCATTAAAGGTAAATAATGCATTGCGTTGTTTATCTACCATGTATATCGTAGTGTGAGGAATAGTATTGCCATGATTATCGACAAATTGTACCTCAAGCTTTTGTCCTTTAGGAGCCAGAGGGCGATCGAAATTCCAAATGCCTAATGAGGTAGAAGAAAAAGTACGCATATTTCCAAAGGCGGCTTGTACATGTTGTTGCGTTGCTGAAATGGCATCGGAGCGTTGTTCTACCTGCTGTTGATATACTTCATATGCTCGATATTGTTCGTTATAAATTTCCATGGCTTTGTTGTACGAAGCCCCTTCGTATACTGGGTATACTTGCAATTTAACAGTGGTGTCAGGCCTGCTTAATAGCAAAAGGTAATGTTTGGCTGTTTCAGCATGCTGTAGTTCCATGGCGTGCCACGAAATGTTATATAAATCAGGATCAAAGGCTTGCTCAGTTTCATCTACTTCAAAAAACACCCCTTTATATGCCATTAATTCGGGAAATTGAAGGCTGTCGAATTCTACATTAAAGATGTGTCCGGAAGCTTTAATCGGTTTTACCGGGGCATCAACTGGTGGCACAACAGGTTGTTGAACATCATCATTGTTTGCCTCTGCATGGTCATTGGGATGATAGTGCCAATTGCCCTGGTCATCAAGTTGGTAAAGGTTAAAGTCAGTTCCTTCAATGGGTGAAGGCATTTGTACTTCAATTGCTTTGTTGGAGATAAGTTCAAGTTTGTTTTTATTTTGATAAGCCAACAGCTCAATCATCCCTGCTGACTCAAAGGTGTAGTTAGTACCCGCTGAGTCATAAGTCATAGGAATATTGGATAGAAAGAAATCTAAAGGGGTGTTAAACTGACGATACTTTAATTGTACAAGGTTTGTAACCGGGACGTTGTTGTAAGCAAAAATTTCCCCTGGAATTTCCAGTTGTGTACCATCTGCAGTAAACAGCAACGTGTCTGCGGAAGTATTGATGACAAATACTTCATAAGGCAAATCCAAGGTTTCAAAAGGTGGCGTTAAGGCTATTTGTGTACTTACTGCACTGGTGTCGTTTGTTGCTATTGTTACCTCAGCATTTGAAGGTTTATTTGAAAAATAAAGTGTAACTATGGTGGCCATGATTGTTATCCCTGCAAGGCCTCCCCAAAATTTAAAGGATTGGTAAAACGGATTGGTTACCTTTCCATAAGTTTGAAACACTTGATCAAAGTCTTTGTGCTTCAGCATCTGTTCGTCCGAAAGTTCTTCTCTATCGATATTTATTTTAGGTGTTTCCATGATGTTCATTTTTTAGCAATCAGCCGCTTCAATTTCTGTAATGCTCTAAAGGTTTTTACTTTGGCATTATTTTCTGTCATATCAGCTATTTCTCCTATTTCCTTAAATGATCTTTGCTCGAAAAATCGCATTTCTATCAGCTCCATGTCATTTGGGTTCAAAGCTCGCATGGCTTTAGTAACTTGCTGCATTTGCTCTGGGTAACGATCGTCTTCTGTTTCTTCAATGAGTTCGTGCAATTGTTCGGTTTTGGCGTTGATGGTACGTTTGTACTTGTTTTTTCTGAACAATTGGTTCAATTCATTTTGTGCTACTCGGTATAACCAGGAGGAGAAGGGCAATCCTCGAAACTGGTATTTCTTCAGATTTACCATGGCTTTGACAAACACCTGCGAGGTAATGTCGGCAGCATCTTCTTCACTATTTACCCGTTGGTATACATACTTGAAAATTTGGAGGTAATACTTTTCGTAGATGGTAGCAAACCTTTTGGGGTCTTTTATGGCTGCTTTGATCTGTACTTCTTCCGCCTGAATTTGTTCGCGAGTAGCATGGTATTTATGGGTACTGATCATTGGTTTGTTTGGGTTGTTACACCCTTATAATACCCTTGAGGTATTTGGTTACATTATTTATAAACCTAATTTGTCACGCAGCAATCCTATGGTGGAAAGCGAGCGTTTAAACCGTTTCATTTCGAAGTTGACTTCTTGCAAGCTTGAAAAGTCAATTTTTGCGTAGTCGTTCTTGGTGATGATGGCCATGTCGCCATTTCTTATTTCAACTACAATGGCTTTGTGAGGGGAATTTTGTAAGAATAAACGTACAGGTTTTACCCCCAATGAGCCTTTGTATAAGTGAAAGGAGCGGTCGTTGTAATTGATGACCATGATTTCTTTTACCGCCAATTGATTGGATTGTAAATCGTGAAAGAAGGAGTTGATGCTTTTTGCATTTCCTCTGGCAATGCTTTCATGCAACTTATGATCATTACGCTTGTAACCATCTTTCGTTAAGCTTCTTACAAAATTATCGATGCAGGCATCTGCATTGTAAAGTGCTTTCTTTTCGTTGGCTACTACTTTATCGTAATACATTAACCATTCTTCTTGTGTCATTTCTTGCTCTTCTTCACTCATATACATGCGTCTGAAATCTTCCCATGCTTTTTGGTGTGTAGTAGCAATAGTCTTGTCGTAATTGTATTTGTCTTTTAGCAGTTGCTTGTGAAAGCTCTTTTCTCTACTGGCAAGGGTTCGGGTATAGCGTACAAAACGTTTCTCATAGGTTTTTTGTGCTTCTTCTAGTGCAACATCAATGTTGGCCGAGCGTGGGTAGGCAATTAAGCGCTCGAATCCGCGCAAGTGTTTTAATTCAATAGTGAAGTTCTTAGCACTTTGGTTATAAAATATACGAAGGTCGGTCCATTGTTTGTTTTTTATATAGCGTTGCGTAAATTCTTTTTTCGAAAGGTCGCCGGTGTATACCCATACCAATGGAATGAAAGCATTTACTTCACGGTGGTTGTTGTTCAAATACTTATTGTATTTATTATTGCGAATAGGCCATCCAGCATACCTGGTAAAGTCGAACCAAATTTCATTTTTCTCGCCTTTCTTAAATAAATGGAGTGCAATTTTATCGTAGTTGGTATTGGGCTGTATTTTCCAGGTGTTACAGTAGGTAGTATCTCGATAACGTTCTTCAAATAGAAGCGAATCAAATTTATAGTCAAATTTCTCACTATCAAACAGTTCGGGATAGTGCAAATAGGCGGTTGAAAGTACTTTGAAATCATCTCCCTTAACAGTAAAGGAGCCTACTTGTACGTTATTCTCTTTAGGAGTACTTTCGTTCGTTATCATTTGTTCCTCAGCCAGTTCGTTCATCGATTGCTCGTAATCCATTTCTTTTATTTCAGCATCAGGAAAAAGGGTTTGTAGTTTTTTGCGTTCTCCTTCAGTAAGGTCTTCATCTACCGAAAGGTATTTAAGGTTGAGCGTTTTTACTTTTTCGAGTGAGCTTACCGGATTGATGAGAATATTCCCTTCCAGTTTTAACTTGCTTAGTTGCTCCATACCAGCCATGGCTCCCGGAAGGTCAGTGAGGTTGTTATTGCGAATATCTAACAACTCTAAGGTGGTAAGTATACCAATGTTATCAGGCAGGTCGGTAATTTGATTGATAGGGAGCCCCAGGGCCAGTAATGAAGGAAGTTTATTGGCTTCGTTAATGGTTCTTTCGAGGTCGAGCCCTTCGTTATTAGTGATGTATAACCGTGTTAGGTTTAGTAGCATTCTAATTTCCTTGGGCAAGTCTTCTACCTGACAATTGTCGATGGTTAAACCTGTAAATGATGCAGTGGATGCCAATTGACGAAACATCGTTTTTAAACTTATTTCAGGACAATTACTAAGGGTCAGCCGCTCCAATTTTTTGAGGTTTGACAAGCTTTGCGGAGTTTTCCTCAAATTGCTGTTTGCAATGGTAAGGTCGGTAACGCGGTTATCTAACACCAGTTGCGCAATGTAACTGTGCAAATCATTGTTGTTGTTTACTCCTGAGATGAATACCCTGGTTAATTGAGTGAATTTTTGAATGTTTTCAAAAATCTTATCGCAATCGCCTGTAGTACAATCGAGCATAAGGCTGGAGTACTCCTGGGGCGCTTTCAATGCTTGATCAATATTGGTAAAGGAAGAGTTCCCCATATTCGTATTGGGCTGTGCTTGCAGCTGAAGTATCCATACGAACAATAATGCTATGACGCCACCAATCTTAATCATGCACTCGCCTTATAGGGGTATAATACAATACGTGTAAAGTGTTACAATAGTACTTTCACAAAATAGAAAAAATATCAATTTACACTTATTTCAACGGATGTAGCCGGTGTTTTTGTACGTGAATACAGGCAATATGATGCCAAAGTGCGTTAGACATGTATATTTTTCTTGAAAATTGTTGTGGCATTTCAAGAGTTCTGCATCTATATAATTATGAGATCAACGTAAAATTGGTATTTTTGTACCGTAAAATCCTTGAAAAATGCAAAAAACAAAGGTTTCTTTATTTAGTAAAGTAGGTGTACTTGTTGCTGCTGTTGTGGCATTGTTTGCATCATCTTGTTCTACCGATTTTGATGTAAACGCTCCATGGGAAGAGATTACCGTAACCTACGGCTTGTTGAATCAAAGCGAAACAGTACATTTTGTTAAGATTAACAAAACCTTTTTGGGTGATGGCAATGCTTATACCTACGCGCAAATTCAAGATTCATCGGAATATGCCAATGTTGAGGCAAGGGTAGAAGAATGGTTGAACGACAATAAAACTCGCGAATTCACTTTATTGGATACGTTGATCCAAAACAAGGATGAAAATGGAGTATTCTATGGCCCCGAGCAGAAGATGTACTATTTCAATGCTACGTTGAACGAGGATGCAGAATATCGTTTGATTGCGAACATTAACGAAGGGCAAAAAGAGGTAACAGGTCAAACAGATATCGTCAATGATTTTTCGGTTGGCTTTCCTATCGCAAATATCCCTGGTGCTCCAGCACAAGTGGAAATTAGCCTGGCAGGTATTAATAGTTCACAAAATGGGGTGTATCCATCGCTCGTATTGCGTTGGGAATCGGGTGAAAACGCTAAGCGTTACGAAGCGGGCATTCGTTTCAACTATATTGAATATACAGCTAATGATACCACACACAAGGAATTGTTGTGGAACCTGGGCAGTCAAAAAACTTCAGGCATTGATGGTGGAGAAGGATTTGAACGCGAAGTGTTTGGTGAAGATTTTTACAAATTTATACGCGATAACATTAGCAACAATCCCGATGTTATTATGCGTCGTGTAAGAGGACTTGACTTTTTGTTTACAGTTGCTTCTGAAGACTTGAACACTTACATGGAAGTAAACGAGCCTGCCACAGGTGTGGTACAAGAAAAACCAGAGTTTACTAATATTGGCAATGGCATCGGATTATTCTCAAGTCGTTACACCAAAGTGGTAGACAATAAATGGTTAGATCGTAACTCACTTCGTGAATTGGCGAACGGACAGCATACAGCATCCTTGTTGTTTTGTACCGATACGATCATTCACCAGGCCGAGAATTTCTATTGCCCATAATCCTGTCAGGCATTTCTGCCTTTTTGTCATCTGATTTGTCAGTTTAATTCAAGCTATTTGTGCTAATATGGCACAAAATGGTGCTTTTATGCCAATGGCACAGGAATTGACTGTATTCCATCAGAACAGAAAAATTATTTTTAAAACTTAGTGATATGAGTAAAATTATTGGAATTGATTTGGGGACAACCAACTCTTGCGTTTCCGTAATGGAAGGGAATGAGCCGGTTGTAATACCCAACAGTGAAGGGAAAAGGACTACCCCCTCCATTGTTGCATTTGTGGACGACGGAGAGCGAAAAGTTGGAGAGCCTGCAAAACGTCAGGCGATTACCAACCCAACAAAGACCATTTTCTCTATCAAACGTTTTATGGGAAATACCTTTAGCGAGGTGAATACCGAAGTTGGAAGGGTACCTTATAAAGTGGTGAAGGGCGATAACAATACCCCAAGGGTAGAAATTGACGATCGCAAATATTCTCCGCAAGAAATCTCGGCAATGATTCTTCAAAAAATGAAGAAAACAGCCGAAGATTACCTGGGGCATGAAGTAGCTGAGGCAGTAATTACAGTTCCCGCTTACTTTAATGATGCGCAACGTCAGGCCACCAAAGAAGCTGGTGAGATTGCCGGTTTAAAGGTGAGAAGAATTATCAATGAGCCTACTGCTGCTTCGTTGGCGTATGGTTTAGATAAGAAGCTAGACGACATGAACATTGCCGTATTCGATTGCGGTGGTGGAACACATGATGTTTCCATCCTTGAATTGGGTGATGGTGTTTTTGAAGTAAAATCAACTGATGGAGATACTCACCTTGGTGGTGATGATTTTGACCAGGTAATTATCGACTGGTTGGTAGAAGAATTCAAAGGAGAGAACGGTGGATTGGATTTGACCAAAGATCCAATGGCATTGCAACGTTTGAAAGAAGCTGCTGAGAAGGCCAAAATTGAGCTTTCAAGTACTACTTCTACAGAAATTAACCTGCCATACATCATGCCAGTAGATGGCATTCCTAAGCACTTGGTAAGAAGTTTAACACGTGCTAAATTTGAGCAATTGGCAGATAGCCTGGTTAAGCGAACCATTGAGCCTTGTAAGTCGGCATTAAAGAATGCAGGCATGAGCGTAAGCGATGTAGATGAGATTATCCTTGTGGGTGGCTCAACACGTATCCCTGCTGTTCAAAAAGCAGTTGAAGATTTCTTCGGAAAATCGCCTTCTAAAGGAGTGAACCCTGATGAAGTGGTAGCCGTTGGTGCCGCTATTCAAGGTGGTGTACTTACCGGAGAAGTAAAAGACGTGTTGTTGTTAGATGTTACTCCACTTTCTTTAGGTATTGAAACCATGGGTGGTGTATTCACCAGATTAATTGAGTCGAATACAACCATTCCCACCAAGAAGTCGGAAGTATTTTCTACTGCATCAGATAATCAGCCTTCGGTAGAAATTCATGTGTTGCAAGGTGAGCGTCCTATGGCGAAAGATAACAGAACCATTGGTCGTTTCCATCTTGATGGCATTCCACCAGCACCAAGAGGCGTACCTCAAATTGAAGTAACCTTTGACATTGATGCCAACGGTATCATGAACGTAGGAGCTAAAGATAAAGCTACTGGTAAAGAGCAAAGCATTCGCATTGAAGCTTCTTCTGGATTAAGTGATGCTGAAATCGAAAAGATGAAGCAAGAGGCAGAAGCCAATGCTGAGGCTGATCAAAAAGCCAAGGAGATGGTAGATAAGATGAATGCTGCCGACAGCTTGATCTTCCAAACCGAAAAGCAATTGAAAGAGTTTGGCGATAAGATTCCAGATGATAAGAAGCAACCCATTGAAGATGCTTTGGCTGAGTTGAAGAAAGCACACGAAGCCAAAGACCTTGATTCTATTGATGGTGCTATGGAAAACTTGAACAATGTGTTCCAGGCAGCTTCTCAAGAAATGTATCAAGCTTCACAAGAAGCGCAAGCAGGTGGTGCTGATGCAGGCGGAGAAGAAGGTGCAGAAGGAGAAGCAGCTACAGAAGATGCGGAAGTAACTGACGTTGATTTTGAAGAAGTAGAAGAGGATAAAAACTAAGTAGTTTTTCTCAATATGAAAGCCCATTGCAACTGCAATGGGCTTTTTTTGTACTACTGTAATTGGAAGTAGCGTGTATATATTTTCTCGATATCGAATTCGGGGGTTAAAATGTGCTCTTCTCCATTCAGTAACATCCATTGCACATTTTTTACGTTACCTTTTAAGGTATTTTGAGATCGCTTAGTGCCCTGTAACCAAAAAGCAGAGTCTTTGCTTCCTACAGCAATTAGTACTTTATAGTCTTTCCACTTTTCGTTGGCGGCCATTGTTTCGTTAATGGCTCCTGGCATCACAATCATTCCGTTGAACAGCTCGGGCATGGCATTGGCAAATCCAAATGCACCAATGCCTCCATTGGAAGAACCGCCCAATAACCATCCAGTATCTGTAAGTGGCTCGTGCTTTTGAATGTGTTGTACCAGGTTTTTTACTTCATCGTTGGTATAAGCGCGAAAGTTCTTTTTAGACGAGAACAGGGCTTGTGCAATAGGTAAGATGGTAATGTAATCGTTTACCTGTGGTGTGCGGAAATAGGCATAATAGCAGTAATCAACGATAAGAGGGCCTTGATCACCTCCCGATAAGCAAAGGTAGGCCGGATAGGTTTTGGTACTGTCAAAATTAGGAGGGTAGTGCACCTTGTATTGGATGGTGCTGCCATCTTCCAGTTTAATGGTTTTCATTTCCAGTTCTTGCTTGATGCTGTCGGGTACATCAAACTTTTGAGCTACTACAGTAATTGCGGTTAGCAATACCAGCCCTATACAAACAATGTTTTTCATAACGTACATACTACAAAATTAATGCAATAATTGGTTAAACCGTTCAACGAATTCCTTTCGGTACAGTTTACTAGCGCGAATATGAGGCCCTTGAATCTCCCAAAATTCCTTGGGCTCAATAGCCTTCTTGTACAACCTACGCCCCATTTTAAAAGGCACCACTTTATCTTCCGTGCTATGAATAATTAGCTTCGGCATCGTTAAAGCATCCACGTAATCAATAGCGTCATAACGGGTGGGCACAAACAGTCGTGTAATTAATCCCGGTATGAAGAATTTACGGAACCCAATGCTGGCAGCAATTCGTTCATGGTCATCAAAAGCTCCTTCAATGACCATGCCATCAATTTTATCCTGGCGTTGGGCAGCAACTACTACGGCTAAATGCCCACCCAATGATTGGCCAAACAAAATGATTTTGCTGTTGGTGCCTTTTACAAAATCAGCCACATAATCAATGGTGGCAAGCCCATCTTCTAAAATGTTTTCTTGCGAAGGGGTACCAGCCGAATTTCCATAGCCCTGGTAGTCGAATACAAAGGCCTGAAAGCCATTGTCGACCAGAGGCGTAATAGCCTGGTATTGATGTGATATGTTGGCTGAGTTTCCGTGAAAATGGATAATTGTACCTCGAATGTTTTGCAGCGATTTGGGTTGAATGAACCACCCGTGCAGTTGCTTGCCATTAACACTGTTAAATGTAATTTCTTCGTAGCGATATTGCTTTGTGTCTGGGCGCTCTTGTAAGGTGTTGTTGGGGTAGTAAAAAAAAGAGGAGGTACTACAACTGGATATTCCTGCTATAAAGAGTAGTAAGATGCCATATCTTATTTTCAATAACATGCTGATGGATAAAGGTATTAAACCTTTGGCGGATGAGCGATATTTTTATAATAATACTAACTTTGGTAACCTTCAATTGAAATACGTATACATGGACGAAAAGGAAGAAAAGCAAGACCAACCATCCAACCAGTATGAAGTAACAGCCATGGGATCTTTGGGGCTATTGGCACTTGGTGCCGTAGGCATTAAAGCATGGCGAAAAAAACGCGATGAAGAAGCGCAAAAACAGCAGGAGGAGCGTGATGAGTAAGTCGAAAAGAAAAGTAGTGGTTATAGGTTGGGATGCTGCGGATTGGAAAATTATCTTTCCGTTAATTGAGGCGGGTTACATGCCTACTCTTGCAAAGTTTTTGAAAGAGGGAGTGTGGGGCAAGTTAGCTACTTTAGACCCTCCGATGTCGCCAATGTTGTGGACTTCTATTGCTACCGGAAAGCGTGCCGATAAACATGGTATCCTGGGTTTTTTAGAGCCTACTCCCGACGGGCAGGCCATTCGTCCGGTTAACTCTACTTCGCGTAAAGTAAAAGCCATTTGGAATATTTTACACCAGCAAGGCTACCAATCAAATGTGGTAGGATGGTGGCCTAGTCATCCTGCCGAACCCATTAATGGCGTGATGGTGTCTAATTTTTACCAGCAATTTAAAGGAAAATATGGAGATCCATGGCCTTTACCAAAGGGAACAGTATATCCCCAACGGTTGGAAGAAGAAATGGAAAATCTTCGTGTGCATGCAGGGGAGATGACAGAGGCTCATGTATTGCCTTTTGTACCTACAGCAGTGGAGGTGGATTACGAAAAGGACAAGCGGTTATATTCCGTTTCAAAAATATTGGCTCATTGTACGAGCATTCATGCTGCGGCAACTCATTTAATGGAGCACGAACCATGGGATTTTACAGCGATCTATTACGATGCTATTGATCATTTTTGCCATGGGTTTATGAAGTTTCATCCGCCACAATTGCCCGGCGTTCCCGACGATCTTTTTCAGCGTTATAAGCAGGTAGTAACCAGTGGTTATATCTATCACGATATGATGTTGGAACGGTTACTGGAACTGGCTGGAGATGATGCCACCGTAATGATTATTTCGGATCATGGTTTTCATTCCGATCACTTACGCCCGCGCAAGTTGCCTAAAGAACCGGCTGCACCGGCTCACGAGCACAGCCCTTTTGGCATTTTTGCGATGAAAGGGCCGGGCATTAAAAAGAACGAACAAATATTTGGGGCTTCGTTGCTCGATATTACTCCAACCTTACTTACCCTTTACGATTTGCCATTGGGCGATGATATGGAAGGGCGTCCTTTATTGCAATGTTTTGAAGAGGCAAAAGTGCCTGCTACTATTCCTAGTTGGGAAGAGGTGGAAGGTGATTGTGGTATGCATTCGGAAGATGTGCAAGAAGATACCTGGGCAGCACAGGAGGCCATGCAGCAACTCATTGAGTTGGGGTATGTAGAAGCGCCTGACGACGATAAGCAAGAGGCCATTCGCAAAACGGTAAACGAGTCGCAATACTACCTGGCGAAAACCCATATTCATGCAGGGCGGCACGATGATGCCATCCCCATTTTAGAAACATTGTTTGCTACCGACCCAGATCAAACACGTTATGGGCTTACCCTTTGCTCGAGCTACCTGGCTAAAAAAATGGGAAAGAAAGGGAAGCAAATCATCGATCAGCTTCGAAACAATGAGGATGTGAGTGAAGACTACCTCGACTACATGGAAGGGAACTTATTGTTATCGAGTAATCGCCCCCGTATGGCGTTGGAATTGCTGCGCAAAGCGCAAAAGAATGCCCCTGAGTTTGCAGAAGTACATGTACAAGTGGGTAAAGCTTTAAACATGCGCCAATTGTGGGAAGAGGCAGCAGAGGCTTTTAAGACCTCTTTATCGTTAGATAACGATAGCCCAATTGCTCACCACGGCCTGGCCATTACCTACCTTCGTAGAGGTCGTTATGAAGAAGCCGTAAACGAGCTGTTGCATGCATTGGAATTGATGCACTTTTTTCCTCCTGCCCACTATCATTTAGGAGAAGCATTGGTGTTGATGGAGCATTATGAAGAGGCAGCACAGGCATTTCAAATGGCCGCTTCTATGGCTCCAGGTATGACACGAGCTTATCGCTGGTTGGTGAATATCTACGAAGAAAAAATTCCCGATGCTGCTAAGGCAGCACATTATAGAACCATTATTAACGAAAGGATCAAAGGCGTGATTACCATTGTTTCAGGACTTCCTCGCTCAGGAACCTCTATGATGATGCAAATGTTGCATCGTGGAGGCATGGAAGCACTTACCGATGAGTTGAGACAACCCGATAATAACAATCCGAAAGGTTATTATGAATACGAGCCGGTAAAGCGGTTGGGCAAAGACAATTCATGGTTACACGAAGCGGAAGACAAGGTGGTGAAAATTATTGGGCCATTGTTGTACAACCTCCCAGCGGAGTATGAATATAAGATTGTATTCATGGAGCGCGATATGAGTGAGTTGTTGCGTTCGCAACAAATTATGTTGGGAAAAACAAGCCATGCCGAAGCCAATGCATACCCAGCAACGCTTGCAGCTGCTTTTGAAAAGCAGCTGCAACAAGCCAAAGATTGGATCAAAAGGCAATCGAATGTAGAGGCCTTGTTTGTACCGTATGCAGAGGTAATTGCACACCCTGAAGAACAAGCCGAAAATATCAATGCATTTCTTGGGAATGCCTTAAATGTAAAAGAAATGGCGTTGTCGGTAGACCCTGATTTATACCGAAATAAAGCCGTTAAGAGTTGATTTTTAGGAAAAAAAATGGTAAAATTGGATACTCAAATCACTTAAAATCGTCGTAATATGAATCAAAAATCTACCCTTAACAAGGAGAAGTTAATGAAGTACTCTGCAATGGCGGGTACTGTGTTGGCTGCTTCTGGTGCTGCCGATGCGCAGATCATTTATACTGATGTTAACCCAGATCAAACCATTGGTATTCCCGGAGCTTTTGCTTTGGATTTGAACAATGACCTTACTGTAGACTTTAACATTACTGCTTCATTTAGGAGTGGCACTATTACCATTGGTATTCCTGTTTCTTATACAGCAGATGGTGTAGCATTAGAGTTGTTCGACAGTAACCAGGCTGTTGCCTCAAGTGGCTCGTTGTACCCTTATGGTTTGGTAATAGATGCCACTACCATGATTGATGACCAAAGTTCATGGATGGGAAATACACTTGGTGAAGACACCATGTTTCTTGCCGTGGATGGTTTGGCCGGAGGTACCTTTCCAGTACAGTTAGGAAATTGGGCAGGTGAGCAAAATAAATTTCTCGGATTAAAAATTGTTGTGGGTGGCAATACCCATTATGGTTGGGCACGCTTAAATGTGGCTGCCGATGCCAGTTCTTTTACCATTAAAGATTATGCCTATCAAGCTACTCCTGCAACAGGTATTGAAGCAGGTGATAATGGTACCATCAACGTGAGCGTTGAAGAGCAAATGTTGGCAGGCATTAAAATGCGTTTCTTCGATTCTTACCTGGGCGTTAACGTACCAGAAGGATTGAACAATGGTGAGTTGACTGTAGTAAACACTACCGGTCAGGTAATTGCTCGTGAAGGATTGAATAATGGTAGTAACCAAATTCAGTTGAGCGAAATGGCACAAGGCATCTACATGATGTCGGCACGTTTCGATGAAGGCATTATCACCAAAAAATTCATGATAAAGTAATTGCTACATAAGTACATGAAAGCCCCCGGCCTTTATTGGTCGGGGGCTTTTTATTTGGTCTCCACACATTTCTTCGAAAAAGTAAACAACGTATTCATTTCCTGTGTATTTTTGTGGTAGAGCAGCACGCAATTAGATGTACAGAAAGCTAAGCATTGGAGTAATCATTGTTATTGTATTGCTTTCTGCATTTTTCTCCTATCGTATTTCGCTCCTAGAATTCAATTACAATTTCGAAGAGTTTTTCCCTGCTTCCGATGAAGACACGGAATACTTCAATACCCATCGTCATGTATTTGAGTCTGATAACGATTTTGTATTGGTTGGCATCACCAATAATGATGGGATCTTTAACCAGGAATTTTTAGCAACTGTACAAACGCTCACCGATTCTATTGCCCAGTTGCCTTCTGTTACAGAGGTGCTTGCACCTACCAACCTAAAAGATTTTATTCGCGACCCATTGATGGGAGCAGTGATAGAACGTCCTATTTTACGGTATGAACAACCCGGTCGTTATGCGAAAGATTCAGCAAAAATTTATCAGAATGAAGAACTGATAGGCAGTTATTTTTCTAAAGACGGGAAGTCGGTTTCCATTTTTGCTAAAACAGAGGAATACATCAGCAAGGAGAAGTGTGATGTATTGGCTGAAAACATGAAGCGGGTGGTGGCGCAGTTTGAATTTGATGAGGTACATGTAGCAGGGCGTAGTGTTGGACAAAGCTATTATGTGGAACTGATGCAGAAAGAGTTGTCTATTTTTGTATTGGCTTCCTTTATACTGGTACTGGTTTTCCTTGTTATCGCTTTTCGTACGTTTTGGGGGGTATGGGTGCCTATTATGGTGGTACTCCTTTCCATTGTGTGGATATTGGGAGTGATGAGTGTTACTGGCAAGCCCATTGATTTGATGTTGACCATGTTGCCTACGATTATGTTTGTAGTAGGCATGTCGGATGTGGTGCATATATTGAACCGGTACCTGGAAGAATTAAGGGAGGGGAATGACAAAATTACAGCAGTGAAAACTTCTTTTAAAGAAGTGGGGCTGGCTACTTTTTTGACTTCATTAACTACTGCTGCAGGCTTTTTAACCTTGCTCATGGCCAATATTCTGCCCATTAGAAGCTTTGGCGTGTATACGGCTACAGGAGTGTTTCTGGCTTATATACTGGCTTATTCTTTATTACCGGCAGTAATGATTTTGAGTAAGCCACCCAAAACAGTAAGAAACAAGAAGAACAACCAGGTATTTTGGACGCGCATGTTGCGTCGTTTATTCCTTTGGGTTATTCGCCATAAAACAGTAGTGCTGGTGGGAGCTGCAGTTATCCTGGTAGTGAGTATTATTGGTATTCGTGAGATTCGAGTAAATAGTCACTTGTTGGAAGATTTGAACGATGGAGATCCGTTAAAGGAAAGCTTTACTTTTTTCGAGGATAAGTTTGCTGGTGTGCGCCCTTTTGAGATGTCGTTTATTGTAAAAGACAGCACCAAAAGTGTATTTGATCGAGAGGTATTGCTGGAGTTCGAACAAATTGAACGCTATTTGAAAGACGAATATGGTGTTGGCTTTTTACTGTCGCCAGTTACCATCATTAAATATGCCAATAAAGGGTTCAACGGTGGGTCGTCGAAGTATTATAAAATCCCTGATAACAATGAAGAGTGCCGTCACCTTGTTGACCAAATCAGCAAGTTTAAGCGGGCAGACATTATTAAGGCATTTGTATCGGAAAACCAGTTGTATGCGCGTATGGGGGGAAGGATGGCAGATGTTGGTAGCTATAAAGTACGGCAGCTGGATGAAGGCTTAATAGCTTTTATGGAGGAGCATGTCGACCTCAATTTGTTGGAATACCGTATTACTGGTACGGCACGACTGATGGATAAGAACAACATGAGCCTGGCGGCCAATATGATGCAGGGATTAATGATTGCATTTTTGGTAGTAGGCCTGGTGGTGGGCTTGTTGTTTCGTTCGTTAAAAATGATTGTGATTTCATTGATTCCAAACATCTTTCCTTTGCTAATGGTAGCAGGCATCATGGGGCTCAGCGGTATTCCTCTGAAGGCTACTACTTCCATTATCTTCACCATTGCTTTTGGTATTGCTGTAGACGATACCATCCATTTTGTGAGCAAGCTAAAGCTGGAGTTGCGTAAGGGGAGGAGCTTTGTTTATGCAGTTAAACGTACCTTTCTAACTACCGGAAAGGCCATCATTGTAACGTCTATCATCTTATGTGGAGGTTTTTTAACCCTCATCATGTCTGATTTTAACGGTACGTTCTATACCGGATTGCTCATTAGCCTCACCTTGTTTTTTGCGGTAATTGCTGATTTACTGCTGTTGCCAGTATTGTTGCTATTGTTTTACGGAAAGAAAGGGGAAAACAACTAAAAGGTCTTTTCCTTGGTTACGGTACCTTTGGTATAGTATTCTTCTTTTGTAGGGTTGCCATTTTCATCGTAATAGGTCCATTTTCCGGTACTGTAGTAATCAAAGCCAGCGCGATCGTATTTTACAGCGCCATCAATCTTTACCTGACCATTCTCGTAGTATTCTTTCTTCACAAAGTCCAACTTTTTCTTGTTCACCATTTCTAGCGTAGATTGTGGATTACCATTTTCAAAGTATGACTTCCGGGCAATGTGATAGTCAAAACTCTTGTGGTATTCTTCGTAAAATTCAGGGTTGCCGTTCGAGTAAAAGTCTTGCCAAAGGATGGCTCCACCATCTACATACTTTACTTTCGACTTCATTTGGCCGTTAGAGTAGTATTTTACCATGGTGCAACGAACGTTATCGAGGTTTTTAAATTCTCGTTCTAACTGTCCGGTAGGGAAGTAGTTTTTATAGAACTTTAATTGCCCGTCGATGTAATACCCTTTGTGAAGCAGGTTGCCATTGGCATAAAAATCTTCTACCCACGATTGGCAGGCATAGCCATCTTCACAGTTACGCACCGAATCACCTCCCAACTGAAAATTGAGCGGTTCGTACAATTGAATACCATATCTTGGATCGATGATGGTTTCATCGTAAGTTACCTTCTTTGGAATTTGGTTTTCAAGCTTGATGCTTGAATTACCCGGTTGTGCAATTCCTATGGAAATTGCAGTTAAGCAGCTAAAGATTGTAAATGCTATTTTTCCCCTCACTGGTTTAATTGGTTTTAGAGAGCTCCCCAGTTAAATATCTACGATGCTACGACGTGATTTGTTACAAAAAGGTTGTATTGGTTCACGATTTTACTCAACTATAAATATAGGCAGATTTTTGAAATATGAAATTTCTACCTTTGTTTGTGTACCTAACCTGCTGAATCGATGATAAATATTGATAAAGACATTACCAAAGCATTTACGCTTCCTGGCAGTTTTTACAAGTCGCCAACATACTTTGAACAATCGAAAGACTCGATTTTTGTAAAAAGTTGGCAATTCATTACTGAAACGGATCAAATCAATATTCCATCTACTGTTTATCCTTTCAAATACCTGGAAGGGTTTGTAGACGAACCGTTGTTGTTTGCTCGCGATAAAGATGATCAGTTGCATTGCATGTCGAATGTGTGTACTCATCGTGGAAATATCCTGGTAGAAAGTGCTGGCCCTATTCAAGGAGGACTGCGTTGTGGCTATCATGGCAGGCGTTTTGAGTTGAATGGTTGTTTTAAGTCGATGCCTGAATGTGAAGGCATGCAAGATTTCCCTTCTAAAGATGATGATTTGCCGCAAGTGGCTTTCAAGCAATGGGGCAAGTTTTTGTTTGCTTCTTTGTCGCCGGCTTTCCCTTTTGAGGAGCTGGTAAAGGAAATGGACGAACGGGTAGGGTGGATGCCATTCAACGAATTTAAGTTCGATCCCAATCGGTCGCAAGATTATTTGGTACGTGCTAATTGGGCGTTGTATTGCGACAATTACCTGGAGGGCTTTCACATTCCATTCATTCATAAAGATTTGGCGGCAGCGTTGGATTATTCGAGCTATGCCAGTGAAATTTACCGATACTCCAATTTACAATTAGGCATAGCTAAGGGAGGTGATGTGGTGTTTGATTTGCCCGAAAGCTCTCCCGATTACGGCAAAAAAGTGGCAGCATATTACTATTGGTTGTTCCCCAACATGATGTTTAACTTTTACCCATGGGGGCTATCGGTGAATATTGTACGACCGTTGGCGCCAGATTTAACCAAGGTATCGTTTCGCTCGTATATATGGGACCCTACTAAAATTGATCAGGGTGCTGGAGCACTGTTGGACCGTGTGGAGCGTGAAGATGAGGCAGTGGTAGAAAAAGTACAGCGCGGCACGGGGTCTTACTTGTACAAGAAAGGACGTTTTTCACCTCGTATGGAA
This sequence comes from Flavobacteriales bacterium, assembly GCA_963669295.1. GTDB lineage: Bacteria > Bacteroidota > Bacteroidia > Flavobacteriales_D > CALLUQ01. The sequence goes on along the minus strand of OY769938.1, from coordinate 229,408 downwards.
AAAGGGGTGCATCATTTTCACCAATTGATCAGCGATTTTATGCAAGCTTGATTATTCTACCTCAGCAGGTGTTTCTATCGCTTCTCCTGGTTTGGCAATGCCCCAACCCATAAATCCAAAGATCATGGTCATTATAGGACTGATGAGGTTGAAGAAGGCATACATGAAGTATTCGCCTGTAGCTACTCCCAATACACCAGCATGATATGCTCCACACGTATTCCAGGGCACCAGTGCCGATGTTACTGTTCCCGAGTCTTCGAGTGTTCTACTGAGCAGTTGTGGTTGTAATCCTCGTTCTTTATACTCATTGGCAAACATTCGGCCGGGCACTACTAACGATAAATACTGATCGGATGCAGTAACGTTAAAGAAGATACAGGTACCTGTGGTGGTAGCTACCAATGCCCCTACCGATTTGGCCATCGAAAGGATGGATGCCGCGATGCGTTGCAGCATGCCTGTAGCTTCCATGATACCACCAAAGCTCATGGCGCATACAATGAGCCATATGGTGCCCAGCATGCCCGACATGCCGCTGGTGCCCAGCAGTTCGTCTACCTTATCGTTGCCTGTAGTATAGGCCATATCGATGGTCATGGCATTGATGACCGACATGTAGGCGGCCACGCCAAAAGATCCTCGACTCATGTTCAGCTCGATGGTGGTGGGCACATTATTTATGGTTAATTCTGTAGTTACATTTTGTGCGTTTTCCGAATAAGGAGGAACAATAACTTTAGCAGTAGCACTGGCATTGGTTACCGTATCGGTTACGGTAAGGGTATGTTCGCCAGGCAGGGTGAAGTTGGCAGCACTGCCTTCCGAGTCGTTGCTCCAGCTATAGGTCAAATGCTCCTGGTTGGTGACCACTTCAATGTCTGTTCCGGCACCTACCTCTTTAATCAAGTCGGGTTGAAAAATGATGGCGAAAACACCGCCTAAAATCGCTCCTGCTAATAGGGCAGGGATGGCAGGTACTTTCTTTACAATCATAAAAATGACCCCTACCGGTACTAAAAACAATACAGGGTTGATGTAGAATTTCGAAGCAATGGCTTCTTGCAACTCAGCTACTCCTGTTACCTCCGCATCGCCAGCACCTGCAAACCCCATAATGAGGAAAATGATAAGGGCAATGGTGATGGAAGGAATGGTGGTCCACATCATGTAACGGATGTGGGTAAATAAATCGGTTCCAGCCATGGCAGGTGCCAGGTTGGTGGTGTCTGACAATGGCGACATCTTATCGCCAAAGTAGGCTCCTGAAATGATGGCGCCTGCCACCACCGCTTCTGAAAGTCCTAAGAACTTACCGATGCCTATTAAGGCAATGCCAACGGTAGCTACCGTAGTCCATGAGCTACCAGTGGCCAACGAAACAATGATGCAAATGATGCAGGTAGCAAACAAGAAAATACTTGGACTAAGAATGTCTAACCCATAGTATATCATAGCGGGTACAATACCGCTGAGTATCCAGGTGCCGGCCAACGAACCAATGAGCAAAAGAATGATCAATGCACTCAGTGCCGATCCAATACTTTTGGTAACCCCATCCATGATTTTTTTCCACTTCACGCCATAGGTGAGCCCCAAAATAGCAGCTACCGTACCCGAGAAAAGTAAGGTCATCTGGTTAGAACCATCTAAGGTGGCATCGCCATACAACTTTACATTGAGCATCAAAATGCCAATTAAAAAGATGACGGGAATAAAAGCAATGAGTAACGATGGTTTCTTTGTCTCAGTCATAACAGATGAATTCTTTTTGCAGGGTTTAAAGATAGTATATTCTATTGGGTCGTACGATTTTTATAATCGCGAAACACCAGTATTACGCCGATTACAATCATCAACCCAAAATAGAGCCAGGCATTACTTCCTTCCTGGGTTGTTCCTTGCGTTGTAGTGTCTGCTACTGCGGTGGTGTCGGCCCAGGCTGTGTTAAAGCACAGCAATGCAGCCATCAAAGCAAGGCATTTAAAACTGTAGTAGCGCATCATAAACTTTGTTGAGGGGGAGGCCCACCACGTTGAAGTAGCAACCTTCTATTTTTTCGATGCCGATGTACCCAATCCATTCCTGGATGCCGTAAGAACCTGCTTTATCGAAGGGTTGATAGGTATCTACATAGTGTTCTATTTCGACAGTGGTTAGTGGTTTGAAATACACTTTTGTTGCCGAGGAAAATTCGGTGGTTTTTGTATTCGACTTTAAGCAAACGCCTGTAACAACGGTGTGTTGATTGCCCGAAAGGGAGCGCAGCATTTTTATGGCTTCCTCCCGGTTGGCAGGCTTGTTCAATATTCTACCGTTTAGGCAAACGGTGGTGTCGGCAGTAATGGTTACCTCTCCTTCTTGTCGGTCGTTATCAAAAGCACTGGCTTTTAATCGAGCCAGGTAAAGGGCTACTTCCTCACACGGGAGGTCTTCAGGAAATACCTCTTCCACCTCCTTTACCTTCACCGTGAAGTGCACGCCCATGGCTTCTAGCAATTGCTGCCTGCGTGGCGATTTTGAGGCGAGGGTAATGGTTAAGTGTTCGGCAATCATGTAATTTGTAGTTGTAGCGTATAGGCAAATACCAATCCGTACAATACGGCTGTGGCCATGGCTATTTTTACGAAGTTGCAGGCAGCAAGGTGTTGCTTGCGTGTTTGAGCCCTAAGGGTAAGCACTGCGCTAATGAGTAAGGGCACTGCCACTGCTATGGAAAAGTACAGGGTGGCATAAAAATCTTCGAATTGATACATTACGCCAACCAACGCTGCTAGTAGTACTACCATCAACGCCACCACAATACCTTTGGTAGCTTTTTCGCCCACCACTATGGGTACGGTTTTACAACCTACAATACGATCGCCTTCGATGTCGGCCAAATCTTTTTGAATTTCCCGAATAAGGGTAGCTACAAAAGCAAAGGCCGCATAGCCTGCTATCCAGTAGTACAGTATTTTAAAGTAGTCGAGGGCGCTGCTTTCTACACCATATTCTTTAAAGGCATGGAATACTGTTTGACCGTATTCTTTGGTGAGCAATGGAATTTCAAACACGCCAACCATAACAGGTACCAGCCCAGCCATGAGGGCAATGATGAGGTTGCCAATCAAAAACTCGCGCTTAAAGATGACGGAGTAATACCACAATGAGGCAGCAGAAAATATATGTATGATGCCCAGTTTCCAGAAGTCGACCTTGTAGGCCAGGTAGGCACCAAGGCCTATGCCAATAAGGTTGAATGCAAAATGGGTTACCATGGCTACCCGACGCTTTACCACCCGCCCTACAATTACCCGGTGGGGCTTGTTAATGCGATCGGCACGTAAGTCGAAGTAGTCGTTAATAATATACCCTGCCGCTGCGATGAAGATGGTAGACATGACGAGCAAGAAAAAGTCGAACTCGCTCATTTGTAGCTCAAAGTCGAAATAAAACACGGTTTCTACCGAAATAATGGGGTAAATGATGAACCATCGGATGAGGTACATCGTAAGTGCAATGATGGCGAGGTTAAGGGGCCTTATGAGTTTAAAAAATCCAAGCATCTTACCATTCAAAAGAATCCTTATCGAACCACTTTCCCTGTACTTTAAGCATTTGTTCTATTACATCACGTACACATCCTTTGCCGCCAGGCACATTCGAAACGTAGTGGGCAATGCTTTTAATTTCTTCCGCTGCATTGGCCGGGCAAACGGCTAAACCAGCTTTGCGCATCACATGGTAATCGGGAATATCGTCGCCCATGTATAGCACTTGCTCAGGACTGAGATTATGGTCGTTTATGTATTGTTCGTACACTTCTATTTTGTTGGCTACGCCTAAAAAAACGTCTTGCACGCCAAGTTTTTCTAAGCGATCGCGTACTGCTTCAGAAGAGCCTCCAGAAATGATGCAGATATTGAACCCTTTTTTTACTGCCAATTGCAAAGCATAACCATCCCTAACCGACATGGTGCGTGCCTGATCGCCTGATGGCAATAAGATGACCGAGCTGTCGGTTAACACACCATCCACATCAAAAATACAGGTGGTAATTGCTCCCAGTAATTGCTTATAATTCTTCTCCATGGTGTTTGGTAATGCTTTCGCTCAACAATTTATACAATTTTTGATAATCTGGATGTTGTTGCAATAATGCGATTTGTTGCTCCATTACAGCATGATCTTTTCGTTGTGCTGGCCCCGTTTGCATGCTTGCCGGAGCGTTGCCCTTAATTTTCTTTGCTGTTTCTTCAATCAATGGTTGTAGTATACTTACATCCAACTGTTGTTCTTTTAACAGTTCATCGGCAATGGCATACATGTGGTTGCTGAAGTTGCAAGCAAATACGGCAGCCAGGTGCAAGTGCTTTCGCTGGGTAGAGCTGATGGACTGTACATTGTTGGACAGTCGTTGTGCAAGTGCCATCAAGGCCGCTTCGGTAGTGCTGTTGTTTCCTTCAATGCAAAAAGGAATGTTGGTATTACTTACCGGCTTGTTTTTAGAAAATGTTTGCAAAGGGTAAAAGATGCCATGTTGCGGATGGTGTTCCAGTGCACTCATGGGCACACTGCCCGAAGTATGTGCCACCATAGCAGAGGTGTGCAATTGCCTGGCTACCTCTTGTACCGCATCATCGTTTACCGCAATAAGGTATAAATCAGCATCGGCACGAAGCCCTTCCCAGTTGGTGGTATATGTGGTGCCAAGTTGTTGAGCCAACTCAGCGGCATGATGAACCGTTTTTCCTACTACCTGCAACGTATGTACACCTACATTTTGCAGGGCCATTCCAAGGTGGGTAGCTACATTTCCTGCACCAATGATGACAACATTGTTGATAGTGGTTGATTCCATACTTTTTCTTGTCGGGGAGGTCCCTTTTTCCTTGCTCTTTTTTTTCGAAATTAGAAAAAAGATAAAACACCACCGTCATTTTCGAAGACAGATTCATTGAATGCATCGAAAAATAAAAAAACTGGCGGGGTAAACTGGGAGTAAATGCTTACTTTTGCCGCGCTATCTTTAATGGCAAACACATGGATAAGAAAATCTTGAGTTTTTTGTTCTCAATGCGCTTAATGGGTGCACTTATCTTCATCTTTGCCGTTTCCATTGGTACCGCTACTTTTATTGAAAACGATTACGGTACCACTGCTGCAAAAGCAGTGGTATACAACGCCACCTGGTTTGAGGTGTTGTTGATATTGTTGTCTATTAACCTGATTGGCAACCTTTTTAAGAAGAAGTATTTCACCAAGGGCAAACTCACCATTTTCATTTTTCACCTGGCCTTTTTGGTCATCATTGTTGGTGCCGGCATTACCCGTTATATCAGTTACGAAGGGGTGATGCACATTCGCATGGGGCAGCAGTCTAACATTATTGTGTCTGATAATACCTACTTGCAAATCAAGGCCAACGATTTAAAAATGCAGTACACGTACGATAAGCAAGTATTGTTTTCGGTGTTGAGTGACAATAGTTTTAATGAGAAGGTGAAATTTGAGCAGCACGACATTTCTATCGATTACGTTGATTTTGTGCCACGTGCCAATTATGTGGTAAAAGAAGGGGAGGGAGAGGCGATGTTGTCGTTGGTAACTACTACCGGTAATGGGCGCGAAAATGTGTATGTGAAAGAAGGCGAAACAAAGGATGTTGGTTTTTTGAAAGTAAGTTGGAACGATGCTACAGATACCAATGCAGTGCGCATCACATCTCAAGGAGATCAGTTTTACTTTGAGTCGCCCTTTGATGTGCAATACATGAAAATGTTGGATCAGAGCCAGGGGCTGTTGCCAGCTGATACTTTGCTCCCCTTTGAGCACCGCACCCTTTATAATATTGCTGGCATAAGTGTAGTGTTTCAAGATTATTATGCGAATGCCCGCCTGGAATTGGAGAGCATGCCGAAGGAGGAAGAACAGTATAATAAAGACGCATTGAAGGTGGATATTGCAGTGAATGGCAAGCATAAAGAGGTGGTACTGTTTGGACAAAAAGGAGTATGGGGCGAGCATCAGCAGTTTACGTTTAACGGGGTGAATTTTGACCTGGCTTATGGAGCCAAGCCCATTGTATTGCCTTTTGCCTTGAAACTCGACAAGTTTAAGTTGGAGCGTTACCCGGGTTCTATGAGCCCTTCTTCTTTCGAGAGCGAAGTCACCTTAATCGATCCGAACAACAATGTGAATGAGCCTCATAAGATCTTTATGAACAATGTATTGGATTACCAGGGATACCGGTTTTTCCAATCGTCGTACGATCAGGATGAGCAGGGAACCATTTTATCGGTGAATCACGACTACTACGGTACCATGGTAACCTACATTGGTTACTTGTTGATGGCGCTGGCCATGATCTTATCCATCTTCAATAAGAACAGCCGGTTTGGGGTATTGAACAAAAAGATTAAAGATGTGCGCAAGGCCAAAACTGCATTGAATGTATTGCTATTGGGTGCAGTGATGGTGCCTTCTTTGGCTTTTGGACAGCTCGATCAGTTTACCGATACTACCAGCGCTAAAAACCAAATGGTAGACTACGAGCATGCCCGTAAGTTTGGGGCATTGGTGGTGCAAGACAATGGAGGCCGTTTAAAGCCTATCAATACCCTGGCCAGTGAAGTACTGCGCAAGGTATACCGCAAAGATGAGTATGAAGGGATGCATGCCGATCAGGTGTTTTTGGAGATGACAATGAATCCCCTGGAATGGCAAGTTAAAGACATCATTAAAGTGCGCCACCCAAAACTGCAAAAGGAGTTGGGAGAAGAAGGAAAAGCTTACTGGGCATTCTTCGATTTTTTTGATGAAGATTTGAACTACATCTTGTCGGGGCCGGCAGAAGAAGCACACCAAAAGAAACCTTTCGAGCGCAGTCAATACGATAAGGATGTGATTGCTGTAGATGAGCGGGTAAACATTTGTTACCTCATCTATGCAGGCACGTTGCTCAAAATATTCCCCATACCCAACGATGAGGCCAACCGGTGGACTTCTTCTTTTGAGCCGGTAGCGGATTTAACGGGCGATGATTCGTTGCTCATTCAAGGGTTGTCGAAGATGTATTTTCTGGAAGTGCATGAAGCCAAACAGTCGGGCGATTGGACCCAGGCCAATAAATTGTTGGAGCACCTTAGCGAATACCAGCACAAGTATGGTGCAGCAGTCATTCCTTCGGAGCGCAAGCTAAGCATGGAAATTAAGTACAACGATTGGAAAATTTTCAAGCGGTTATTTAGCTATTACTCGTTGGTGGGATTTGTGTTGTTGATTTTACTGTTTCTCAATGTTTTTAAAGCCAACCGCATTCCTAAACTCATTATTCGCATTGTGATAGGGGTGCTGTTGTTGGGCTTTGTTGGTCATACCCTGGGCCTTATTGGCCGTTGGTACATTTCGGGGCATGCGCCCTGGAGCAATGCCTACGAGTCGATGTTGTACATTGCCTGGGCTACCATGCTTGCGGGTTTTGTTTTTGCGCGAAAGTCGCCCATTACCCTTTCGATAACTGCTATTCTTGCTTCATTGATTTTAATGGTGGCGAACCTCAACTGGCTCGATCCAGAGGTGACCAATTTGGTGCCGGTGTTGAAGTCGTATTGGTTGATGATTCACGTGGCCATTATTACAGCCAGTTATGGGTTTTTAGGATTGGGTGCTTTGTTGGGTTTCCTCAACCTGGTTACCATGTTATTGAAATCGAAGAAAAATGCAAAGCGATTGAATTTAACCATTCGAGAGCTGACCCACATTAATGAAATGACCATGACCATTGGGTTGTTTATGCTTACCATTGGTACCTTCCTCGGTGGGGTATGGGCCAACGAATCGTGGGGACGCTACTGGGGTTGGGACCCCAAAGAAACATGGGCATTGACTTCGGTATTGGTGTATGCTTTTGTATTGCACATGCGCTTCTTACCTGGAGTGTTCAAAAGCAACTATACGTTTAACCTCGCATCGGTATTGGGGTATGGTGCTATTATCATGACCTATTTTGGGGTGAACTATTACCTTTCAGGATTGCATTCTTATGCAGCTGGCGATCCTATGCCTATTCCCACTTTTGTGTACTATACGTTAGCTGTGATTGGATTGGTAGCTATAGTGGCAGCATGGAATAACCGTCGATTGAAACAAAAGCCGGCCTAGTTTTTTTTTGAAATCATTAACTTTAACGCATGGCACTGCACGACTTTACCGTTCGTTCTATTGATGGAACACCCCTTGATTTATCGACATTAAAAGGAAAAAAAGTGATGGTGGTGAATACGGCATCTGAATGTGGTTTTACCCCACAATACCAACACTTACAAGAATTGTATGATGCCTACCATGAGCAGTTGGAAATCATCGGTTTTCCTTGCAATGATTTTGGAGCACAGGAGCCGGGTACGAACCATGAGGTGGCTGCCTTTTGCCAGCGCAATTATGGGGTAACGTTTCCCATGATGGAAAAGATCGCAGTAAAAGGGGAGGAAGCACATCCATTGTATCAATGGCTTACCACTGCCACCGGAGTGGAGGTGGTGTGGAACTTCCAAAAATTTTTGGTGGATGAAGCCGGGCAGGTAGTGCGTAGCGTTTCGCCCGATGTACTGCCCATCGATGAAAGTATTATCAACTGGATCAATAATGACACGTTATGAGTGAAGTAAAATTGGATATATTGGCTTTTGGAGCACACCCCGATGATGTAGAGTTGTCGTGTGCGGGTACTATTGTAAAGCATGTAGCACAAGGCAAAGCGGTAGGGATAGTTGATTTAACCCGCGGTGAATTGGGTTCGCGAGGGAGTGCTGAAATTCGATTGCAAGAGGCACAAATGGCGGCCAAGTTGATGGGGTTAAAAGTGCGGGTGAACCTTGAAATGGCCGATGGCTTTTTCGAGTACAACAAGGCCAATCAGTTAGAGATTATTCAGCAGGTACGTCGGTTTAAACCCGATATAGTGTTGTGCAATGCTGTGGCCGACCGACACCCCGATCATGGCAAGGGATCGAAGTTGGTTGCTGATGCTTGTTTTCTTTCAGGGCTGGTACGCATCGAAACTGAGTGGGAAGGGCAGGCACAAGAGCACTGGCGTCCTAAAGCTATTTATCATTACATCCAGGACCGCTATTGTAAGCCCGATCTTATTGTTGACATCACCGAGTATTTTGGCAAAAAGATGGAAGTGATTTTGGCGTACAAGTCGCAATTTTACGATCCTAAGAGCAGTGAGCCACATACGCCCATTTCAAGCCCCGAGTTTTTGGAGTTCATTAAAGGACGAAGTAGTCAGTACGGACGGTTAATTAATGCCCCTTATGGCGAAGGGTATACGGTAGAACGTACCCTGGGAGTAGATGACCTGACTACGCTGAAGTAGTCCATCCCAAATCCATATCAAGCAAGGCTTCCAGTTGCTGAATGTCGTTGGTACAAGCGGCTTCCAATTGTTGTTGCAATGCTTCATCCATCGGAGTGCGTTCTTCCGCTTTGGTGTTGATGTCCCATACTTTCCCCTTAATCTTTTCACGCATTTTTTTGGAAGGGATCACAGCTTTTACAATTGATTTAGCGGTTTTAGAGGGGGTAAGGGTAAAGTTGCGCAACGTTTTGTTTTTGGTGCTTTGGTTGGGGTTAATGGTGTTGAATTCGGTGGTGAACTCTGGGTTCACTCCTAAGAATGTTAAAGCATTGCGGTATACTTCGGCCATATTGGCTTTCATTTGGTGGTGGAAGATGAAGTGCACTTGCTCGCGTCCGAATACCTCGAGGTACCGTTGCACTTGTGGTGTGTATTGATATACCGATTGGTACCACAATCCTTGTAGCGGACAGTAGTAGTGTTCGGGAATGTGTTTGCCATTTTTACGTGCAACTTCCAGTTCTAATGCATTGCTCAACGTTTCTTCAGGCTCGTTACCGGTGTATACCATTTGGCTGTGCAGGGCGTGGATGGCAGCTACAGGGTGCCGTAGCATGATGATGATTTTAGCATTGGGGGTGTAGGCTTTCAATTCGCTGGCCGCTTTTTCAGAGTAAAGGTACCATACTGCTCCTTCGCCTATCAGTTGCCCTGCCGGTGCTTCTTGCAAGTGTTGTTGGTAGTCGTTTTTCGTAATCCTTGGGTACATGTATTGCAAGTCGCTGCCCCAGTAATGCAGTTCTTTGGGCAGCATGTGTATTTCGGGGTGGCGCCCCAGGTATTCGTTCATGGCAGTGGTGCCGCATTTGGGAGCGCCAACAATGTAAAAGCCGAGGGTGTTATTTGTAGGTTTTTCCAAAGGCTGTGGGGTTGATCTTCAGTTTCACCAATACAAAGATAAGCATGGATACATTGTTACACACTATGCCTATGCCAGTAGCCCATGCTGCACCTTCCATACCGTATTTAGGAATCAATACAGCATTGAGAATGAGGTTGGCAGTTAGCCCTATCCACAGCCCTGCCAATGCCCATTTTACATGCCTGGTCATAATGAGCACATTGCCTACCGAAGCGGTAAGCACATTTACCAGTTGTGCCACACAAAGAATGATAAGGGCAGTGCCTCCCTCGGTATAGTCGGTTCCAAATAAACCCAGGAAAAAATTACGCCCAAAGATGAGGGTTAAACTAATAGGAATGGAAAGCAGCAATATGATGCGGGCTGATTTTACCAATACGGTTTGCAGCTCTTTGTATTTTTCTTTCGACGATAGTTCGGAAATGGAGGGTGCCAATACGGTGTTGAAGGCAATGAGAATAAAGTTCACCATGGTAGTGAGGGTAAAGGCAATGTGGTAAATGCCCGCCTCGCGTGTGGTGTCCATCAACGACCCTAACATTAAGATGTCGGCTTTAGAGTGAATGGCACCAGAGATGTTGAACATCCATAGCGGAATGGTAGCCATTAGTAGCATGTTGCGGGTGGCTTTACTGGTAGGCTCCGACTGGTGCTTTTTAAGGTAGCGTGATAGTAGCCATTGTCCAAAAACAAAGGTGATGCCAATGGCACCGAGGTTTAACAATACCGCAGAGGAGATGTTCAATTGTTTGGCTACCAGGTAAAGTATAGTGGTGGCCAATAGCATGGTTCCGGGGCGCACAATTTTTTCGGGAAATTGCCCCAATACTACTTGTTTAATGCCAACAAGGGCAGCCATGCGGTGTTGCGATAGGGCATAAATGGGAATGGCAATGATGGCCAGTTGAAAGGCGGTGCGGGTGTTGGTATCGGCAAATGCTTTTAGCGGCAACAGCGAAACGCCATAAGCAGCAAGGGCAAGCAATACCGCGAACAAAAACACAATGCTGCCCGACCAACGGTATACTCCTTTTAAGGCACCCCACTTTTCTTCTTTGCGCAATTTAGGAAACTCGCGCACCACCAGTTTGTCGAAACCAAGCAAGGAAAGCAGTACCAGCAGGTTAACCCACGAAAAGGCCCATACGTAATCGCCATAAAGCTTAGGGTCGCCCAGCAGGTGGGTGAGTACCAGCCCAATCACAAAGGCCAATCCAGTAGAGGCTACCGTCATGCTGAATGAGGTAAGCGACTTTACAGCAATTCCTTTGGAAGAGTTGTCGTCGGATTTTCCGATGAGTTTATGCAAAATCTGCCGAAGCATGATTCATGGGTTAGGAGGCGTATATCTCCATAAAGTGTTGTCCTACCTTTTCGTAGCTGAAACGGTTTTTGGCGTACTCCGATAATGCTTCTGGCGCATAATTGCCATAGTTTTCAATCATGTAGCGCATGGCCTCTTCCAGTTGCTCATCGTTGCTTTTATCAATCACCAGCCCTACTTCTTCCTCCACAAATTCTTCGGGGCCACCACAGCGTGTTACAATCACCGGCTTGCCATTCACCAACGCTTCTGCCGTAGCTACCGAAAACGTTTCAAAATTACTGTTGGTGATGTAGAAGTCCATTTTGGGCATGAGTTCGTACACAAAGTCGTTGAACTTTCGGCCATACATAAAGATTTGTGTGTCGTTCAATCCTGTGCTTTTGGCCAATTCGCGCAACATGGGTTCGTCGTCACCTCCTCCTATAATGTGCAATTCAATGTTTTTATTGTTTGCGGCAACTTTGGTAAAGGTGTTAATGATGCCACTCACGTTCTTTTTTTCGTCGTCGAGGTCAGAAATGTTGAGCATGCGTACCTTCCCATCATTGGGCTTTTCCAACCCTTTGGTGTCAATCGATTCGATGATGTTGCGAATAATGACGAAGCGGTTGCGAAAGCCATGGCGTTCCATGTGCCCTTTTAAGCTGTTGGAAACAGTAAGGATGGCTTTGGCATTTTTACCAATGAGCCTGCTGATGTACTTTTCTAACCCGCTTTTTTTGGCAAATTTGTTAGAGCCGTAACCTGTCCACTGCTCGGTAATGACATAAGGAATGCCTTTGAACCACTTCATTTTTAAGGCGATGGCTCCAGGCCGGCTTAGAATGTTAACGTGGTTGATGTCGGGCGTACCAAATTTCTCTTTGATGATTTTCATTCCTATGCGGTTGCCTTTGAGGTAACGACGTAGGTTGGTGAATTTGCGTGTAAAGTTGCTGCTGGCGTTGCTCTTGTTGTAGTAAACAATAACTTCCAGTATACCATTTTCAGTAGTTTCAACTACTTCAAAGTCTTTGTCTTTTAGCTCAGGATCGGGGGTTACATAGAGTACCGCAACCTTGGCGTACAACGAAACCGCTTTGGCATGCTTTTGCAAGAAAACACCAAATTGCTTGTCGTATTTGTCAGGATACCACTTGGGTAGGAACAGTACTTTTTGAATTGGGTTACTCATGCGGTGCAAAGAAACAAAATTAAATGATTTGAAGAATGATGGTGGTCAGGGGAATGTTAGATGGACAATGTGAAATGGCAAATGTGGAATGGTAAATGTGAAATGGTGGATGGAGAACAAGGGGGAAGGGAATGTATAGAGAGGGTAAGAGATATGCTAAGCGGCATTTCGATTATGGTAACCATCATTGCGAGGAGGAGTAAAGCAACGACGAAGCAAGCTAATGATGCTTTTTATTGTTAATGAATAATATGGGCGTTTCCCCAACACCTGGTCTTCGATACAATTAACTTCGCCAAAAGGCTCAGTTAATCACTCAGACATAGGTTGGGGTCGGGCTTTTCGCTGTTATCGCTATGGCCATTGCTAACCTTGTAAACCATGGAGTGGCTCCTGCTGTCGCCCCACCCTGATAACAAGCTTTTTCGCAGCCGGCCATAACGGATAGTCGCTACAATCCCTAACGCAAAAGGGAATGATGGATGGACAATAGCAAATGTTGAATGGTAAATGTGGAATGGGCTTTAGCACCCTGGTAGTTATTGGAGCTGGGGATGATGGGAAATGTAAGGGGATTAAGGTAGGTTATTGCTTTTTCTCCTGTTCTGTTCTTACGTAGGTGCCGTTGTGGGCATTGATGTAAATGATGTCGTAATACGAGCCCCGGTCGGAGAATTGTTTTTTCTTAAAGGCCCAGGCCAGGATGCTGCCCCGCTGCTGATTGTTGGGCATAATGCATTTGAGCAAGTGGTGGTTAATGGTACTGCCAAAGGCAACGGAGTCGGCTATGGTTTGTGCTGTGCCCACATCGATGAGGGCTTGTTTTTCTGTAAACTTTTGTGAGTTGGGAAGGGCACAAGGAACTACTATTGTTCCATCTTCAGCTAAAAATATGCTGCTGCAAAGTTGAGCATTGGTGTTGGTGGAAGGTTGGTAGAGGTAGTGCAACACATATACCTTTCCTTTTCTGCGTAATTCCTTTCCACTAATGTTGAGCGTTACCTTTTTATTGTGGCTCAATTCCTGGGCAAACTGAAACTTCAAATCGTTGCGACGTTGGGCATCGATGCGTTCTTCCAAATGAGCCTGAGCAGCTTGCACAAAAATGGCGAAGGGGAATAACAATACAATGCACCAAATGAGTTTCATGGGGATAAAGATGGTAATTTTCGTTGGAAAGGGCTACAACTCCTTCTGCATCATGATGTTGGTAATTTCGTAGTTGAGGCTGGTGTACAGGTTTTTGGCGGTCCAATTGTCGTTAAATACGTTAAAGCGCAATTGCTTAATTCCTGCTGCTTTAAGCTGCTGCTCGAAGGTTTGCAATGCTTTTTTTCCCCAGCCTTTGCCCCTGTATTCTTTGTACACAAATATTTCGAGCAGGAAGGCTGATTGGCGCGATTCGTTGATGAGGTACATCAGCCCACCCAATACCTGGTTGTTGGCTACAATGGAGAGGAATTGTGCATTTTGCATTTGCGCCTTTTCTGCTTCTTTTTGTGCTTCTATACGCATTTCTTCGATGGGGGCATTGTAGTTGCTGGCCATTTCCTGGGCATAGTGTTCTAACGATAGGGGTTGAAACAACGATTGCTCTTCAGGGGTCATTGCACGCAGCACTAGCATCAGGTCAATTTTTTAGTTTTTAAACGAATGGAGTTGCCAATCACGATTACATCAGAGAAGGCCATGGCCAATGCGGCCACCATGGGGTTAAGCAGTCCAACAGCCGCTACCGGAATCGCTACCACGTTGTAAAAGAAGGCCCAAAAAAGGTTTTGCTTGATGGTTTTTAGGGTGTGTTTGCTTACCAGTAGCGCAGCAGTAACAGCGTTGAGGTCTTTGCCGTTGAGCAGTACAATTTGTGCCGAGTGTATGGCTACCTGGGTGGCATCGCCTAACGATAGTCCTACGTGCGCTTTCGCCAGTGCGGGGGCATCGTTAATGCCATCGCCAATCATAGCGGTTTTACTGTTGGCACTAAGTTGCTCAATGATGGCTAGCTTTTCTTCGGGCAGCTTTTCAGCATGCACGGTGGCAATGCCCAGCTCTTGTGCCAGCTTTTCACATTTTTCTTTGCGGTCGCCACTCAGCATCACGGTGGTTTTTCCTTCTCGATGCAATGCATCCATTAAGGCTTTAGCCCCTGGTTTTACTTCATCTTCTACCGTTATTTTGGCAATGAGGGTATTGTTTTCAAACAGCAGTAATTGATTGGGGTTGCTTTCCACGTTGGTAGTAGCCAGTTTATCCGAACCCAGCAAATAGGTATTGCCATCGCTGGTGGCTTGTAGTCCTTTGCCCTTTATTTCGCTAATGTTTTCCAGTGCAATAAGTGGAGTGCCATCCAGGGCTTTTACCAACGATCGGGCAATGGGATGTGCCGAATGTTGTTCGATGCTGTATATAAGTTGGCGCACCCATTGTTCGTCTTTTCCTTCCAGTACTTCCAGTTGCTGCAATTGAAACTGCCCGGTGGTAAGGGTACCTGTTTTGTCGAACACTACTGTTTGTACGTTGGCAAATTCTTCGAGGGTGCTGCCCCCTTTAATAAGGATGCCTTTTTTGGCAGCACGCCCTATGCCGGCAATCACAGCAGTAGGTGTAGCCAGTCCCATGGCACACGGACAGGAGATGACCAATACGGCAATGCTGTGCATCAATGCGTTTTGCAGGGCAAGGTCGAATACCCAGTAGGAGAGGGCAAATGTAAGGGCCGATAACCCAAGTACGGTGGGCACAAAAATGCTGCTCACCTTGTCGCCCAATTGTTGAATAGGGGGCTTGTCTTGTTGGGCTGTTTTTACCAATGCAATGATTTTTGCCAATACGGTATCGCTGCCTATGCGGGTAACTTGTATGCGTATCGATCCTTCGAGCAAGATGGTGCCGCCAATAACTTCATCGCCTTGTTGTTTGTGTACTGGAATGCTTTCGCCTGAAATCATGGCTTCATCCAATGTAGCTTCGCCCGAAATGATAGTACCATCGGTGGGCACCTGGTCGCCGGTATTGATGAGCAGGGTGTCATTGAGCTTCACATCACCGGCATCAATGTCTTCTATTTTTTCGGTGCCGTCAATGGTGGTAACCCGGTGGGCGTGTGTTTGTTGTAGCTGGGTAAGCTCTTTGATGGCGGTGGTGGTTTGATTCACGGAGCGGTGTTCCAGCACATTGCCGAGCAGTACGAGGGTAATGATGGTGGCGGTGGTTTCGAAGAACATGTAGTTGTGGGCAGCATCGGTGTTGTAATGCATAATGGTGCCGGCAAGGCTGTATCCAAAAGCTGCGGTGGAGCCAATAAAGATGAGTACATCCATGTTGGCCACGCCACTTTTAAGTCCGCCCAGTGCACTGCGGCCAAAATGCCAGCACCCGAGTAAAAAAACGGGGGTGCAGAGGACGACTTGTACGATGGGGTGATTGATCCATGCCGAGTGGGGGAAGAACATGTGTAAAAACAACGGAATGGTAAAGATGAGGGAGAAGTAAAACTTTTTTTCAATGGCGGAAAGCCCCTGGTGTTGGTCGGGGTCGTCTACCACTTTAAAGCCTAAACCATTGATGGCATTGGCCACATTTTCGATCGAAATTTTGGTGTTGGGAGTAAACGATACTTCTCCGGTAGCAAAGCTGGTGTTGACCTGTTGTAGCCCCATTTTTTCCAACTTTTTAGTCACTCCTAACGCGCAATTGTTGCACGTCATTCCCTCCACATTCAGCGTAATGTTTTTCGACTTACTCATTTGGGTACAAAATTACAAATAAAGGAGTGCGATACGCTTGCAGATATTGGAGAAAGTTTTTTATATTTGTCGCCCTCATTACGGTGGATGTAGCTCAGTTGGTTAGAGCACTGGTTTGTGGTGCCGGGGGTCGTGGGTTCGAATCCCATCATCCACCCAAGACTTCAAAACCTCGACGAAAGTCGAGGTTTTTTTGTGCCCGAAAGTGAGCCGAACTTGTTCGAGTGAACGTTAGGGCACAAAAAAACTATCGCTGCAAAGCAGCGGGGTTTTGAAGCTTGAGCACCGTTTAAGATGATGACGGATCAACGAAGTTCATCCACATACCTTTCGCTTCATATTTCCCTTCGATCTTCCCCGCCTGCCGTCGGGCAGGGATACATTCAGCCGCTCCCGTTGGTCGGTCTGAACACTCAGATACTCAGGGCAAGCTGCTCAGGATGACAACGCGCAAAGGATGGGGTGACGGCATGCAGTGGCAGGGGTCAACACTTCTGAGAAAGGGTAAGAGCGATAACGCGTAGGGGTTGCTTTTGATGTCCTCCAAGCCAGATTAATTCCATTGACCCGGTCATCCAAGCAGTTATACAATAATGGTTGAGAGGTAAGGTAATTCAATGGTCTTCCGACCTTTTGTTTTGATCAAAAAGATACCAATGAAATCTGTAAATCAATTGCATACCGTAATTTTACTAGCTTATAATTGTAACTTTTACGGTATTTTTCTGTTATACTAATAGAGGCCTCTTTAATATAAAGGAGTTTGGTACCCCTCCTTGATTATTGATATCAATATTGTAATAATGCCATGGTGATAAGCCTGGTTATCATCGAACCCAATATTGGGTTCGAACAGATGAATAATACCCTAAAGTCAAGTAGTTTTTCATCGATACGGAACTGTTTCACCCACCAATAAACAGTGAGTATAAACCGATTTTAAACTGAAATCTTATGAAAACAATTAAACAAATGGTCTATTGTATAGCTGTTTTCCTGATGCTGAGTAATTCTATCTTAGCACAAACAGGAACAAGTTGCGGAAACCCAATATCCTTTCCAACAGCTGCATCATGCAACATGCAAACAATGAGTTTTGCAGAAAATCAAACATCACTATGGGTAGAATTCATGGCTACAGAATCAGGAGTGCTAATTGGTACCGCAGAGAGCTCATCGGCTCCAAACGCTCATTTACATACAATAACTGTATATCGTGTTGGATCGTATTGTCAGTACATGCAGGTTGTTAAGGAAATTGATCTATTGGCATTTAGCTCATTGGTTTCGACCGGCCTTGATGTATACGACCTCACTGTTGGAGACAATTATCTTATTGAATTTACGAGGGGAGTTCCAACCGAGTGTGGCGATCAAAAGTGTATAGTAGAAGAAGCTTTTTTTGATCTTTGTGTTTTTGAAATTACACCTCAATTGGCACTATCGCCAGGAATATGCACAAATGGTTTATGTTGTGTTGGTGCATTTGGGGGAAGGCAAAATACATGTGTCGATTGGTTGACGACTTGTACTGATGAAACTATTAATGTTGCTCATGCTGCCCCAAATAATAGTTTTCTTACCAATGGTAATTGGGATTTCTTTTGGGATGTAACAGGAAGTTCAACTGCTCCTTCTTTTTTTCAATACAATAACACATCAATAGGATTTCAGGTTAGTTACCCAAACAGTGGGACATACTATATTATATTGTACAGGCGTTATACACAACCACCGTTTACTTATGTTCCTGATTCATGGGTAGAAATCACCGTTGTCGACTTGCCTCAACCTCAATTCGGTTTTATGGAAAACCCAATGTGTTCTAGCAGTACAGAGATCATCTACACCGGAACAACATCGGGTAATACAACACTGGAAGTTAGCATTAATGGTGGTACTCCTGGCCCATTTTTCCAGAACAATTTTGGACTGGGGTTTCCTCCGGGAACTTATGATGTAACGGTAATAGCTACCAATGAATGTGGTTCAAATAGTATCACTCAACAATTCATTGTAGGTACGGTTGTCGATTTTACTGTTCAGGATGGTTGCGTTGGAGAACCTATTCAGTTTACTGATAATTCAAGTTGTTCTCCATCAGTATGGGACTGGGATTTTGGTGATGGTAATGGGAGTAACCTTCAAAACCCAACACATATCTATAATGCAGCTGGAACGTATAATGTAACATTAACGGTTAACAACGACCCGCTTACAGCATTGACGCAAACGATTACTATTTTTGATCAACCAACTCCTCCTGTTGTAGCCGGAGAGTTTTGCTCTTGTTGTTCAGGCGCTAACACTTATTTTGTTGATGATATTTATGCTACTTACGATTGGGAAATCATACCAACTACGGCCTTCACAGGCGATGGAACAAACAGCATAACTGTGGATTGGACCGCATTAGGCGGTGCTGACGCAACTATTGAATTAACCGTAACCAATGCTGATGGTTGTGCCAATACCGTTCAATATCCGGTGGAGGGGTGTTGCGATATTCAAAATGAACTTTTAGGAGGAGCACCTATAACGTTTTCCACTCCACCTTGTGTTCCAACAACTCTTTCAAGTTTAGGGCAGCCGACAGTTTTAACGAATCCAAACCCAATCATTATCAATGGTGAACTGATCATCGATCAAAATTTCACATGTAATGGTTGCTTTATTTATATGGCACCTAATGCAAAGATTACCATTGAACCTGGAATCACTTTTGATTTGAATGATGGTTCCATTCAAGCGGGTTGTGGTAAAATGTGGGATGGCATCTATATCAGCGATATGACTGCTTCCTTTGGTGCCAATTCGAATGCCTTTTTCAATGCAGAAAATGCAGTCGTGAGTGTAAATGGAGGGAGTTACAAGATGGAACAATGCCTCTTTCAAAATAACTATAAGGGAATAGTAGTAGAATCATTTGCGGGCAATCATTTGGGTGTTGTGGATGCCAGTATATTTCGAACATCAGGCACTTTACTCCCCCCTTATAGCGGAATGCGTGGGTTTGAAGGTATGGAAGTTAACGATGTGGACTTATTGAATATTAATCGAGACAATACCTTTGATAACCTTGATTATGGTATTCAAGGTTTTCGATCTAATCTAGTAATACAGGGAAATAGCTTTTTAAACATCACCAACCCTAACCCAAATGCCGACCCAGGTGTTGGAACTGCTATTCGGTTAACAGGCGATCAGAATACGCACTATGGCCTACAGGTTGGAGGTGGTAACCAGCAAGCCAGTAATAGTTTTGATAATTGTTATTGGGGGGTTCGTGCACAGCAAAATGTAGATGTAGATGTTCGACGAAATTCATTTACAAATATGGAATTGGTGAGTATTGCTGTAGCATTCAATAAGAGTGGGGGTATTAACATCGAACGAAATGAAATAGAACACGCAAACGGAGTAATTGGGATTAACAGTTTTGAGAATTCTCAAAGTGTTATTTTGATTAAAAACAATGCCATCAACTTTCCGAATGCAGGCGGCACTCAATTTATTGAAACGGGAATTGCCGTGAGTAATGTACTCCCGGGTTTGGGCAATATTACTAAAGTTGAAAATAACCTTATTCGTCAACCTGAAACAGGGATCTTTTTGCAAAACATGGATGGTGCAGAGGTGTTTAACAACCGTGTGCAGTTTAACTTTACTAACGCAAATCTGGGCACTGCCATGATTCAGCGCAACGGCATATGGCTTGAAATGTGCCCCAATTCAACTGTTGAGGCCAATCGTGTGCAGCGAGGTGGAGATGTTCCAGATAACAATGAATTTCTTACGGGCATTCATGTTGAAAACAGTGCTTTAACCACAGTGTTTAAAAATGAAACGAGGCGTGTTGGTAAGGGGTTGGAGTTTAAACATGCTAACAACAATAGTACGATTGAATGTAACAGTATGTTGCAAAACTTTCATGGCCTTTTTCTTGATTTTGCTGATGTTGGACATCAAGGTTCAAGCAATGCTCCCACTGACAATCGTTGGGTTAACAATATTGACATTTACAATTCAGATGGGGATCTTGGTATGGATCCAGTAGATTGGTATCATAATAGTGGTACAAACTTTAACCCTGCCCCCTCTCCAACGTTAGTGCTGAGTAATTTTAACCCTATTTTAACCAATGGGCCAAGTCCTTGCGCAGTAACTCCTGGACCTAATGGCCCAGGCCCACAATTGCGCGAGCAGCTTTTTGGTCCGATAGTTCGCAACGAAAGGAGCTTTAATGCGAATAATGCTGAGTTTACCTTTTATGACCAAATTACGGCATTTCGAGCATTTGTAGACAACCCTGCCTGGTTAAATCAGGGAACGCAAGATGACATTGATTACCAAAATTTCTATTCTACTTGCGAGCAAGCTGATGTTGGTGCTATTTGCCAGGTTCAAGAGTTGGTGAAGGTTGGAGATATTTCCAATGCTAACCTGGTTACTAATAGCATCAATGGTAACCACCTGCATGAGATTAATATGAAAACGGTTTATAACATCCATCTAAATACATATGCAGTGGGAATCTATGAATTTTCCGCGCAGCAACAAGCTGATTTGGAATTTATTGCATGCCAGGAAGGATTGATAGGTGGGCAGGCTGTATACTCAGCACGAGCTTTACTTGGTTGGTTTAACTCCTGTGCAACCGACCAACTGCGAGAATTTGTAGTTGAACAGGAAGTTTCTTCATCAACGGCATACTCTCTCTATCCCAACCCAAACAATGGGCAAATGCGTCTAAAATATGAACTTGGTGATGGACAATCAGGAGAGCTTATAATTCTTGACCTCGCAGGCAGGCAGTTAAGTCGTTATGCACTTGCTTCTGAAACACAAGTATTAAAGCTCAATGAACAAGAATTAAGCAATGGGTTGTATCTTTATAAAGTCATGATAAATGACACTGAAATGCAATCCGGTAAGTTTGTAATTCAAAAATAGCACAATATGTAATAAGGCCGGAAGCAACCATTTCCGGCCTTATTTCGTTTAACAGCCAGTGAAACATACAATTTTAATATTAACTCTTGTGCTTTCTTCCTTATTAGGGCACTCTCAAAACCTTGTGCCAAATTGGAGTTTTGAGGATACACTTGCTTGTCCGAATGGCGTTGACGAGGTAGCGTCCTGCATGAATTGGTTTAACCCGTGCCTCACCTCACCAGATTATTTTAATTCCTGTAATGGTAATGTCTCATCGTCCAATGTTCCTACCAATGTTGCAGGCAATCAAAATGCGAGAACAGGTGAGGCCTATGCGGGCATTATCCCATACCTTTATAACAATAACAATAATTATAACTACGAATATGTTTCCATAGCGTTAACGGATTCATTGGTAGCCGGTGAGCAGTATTGTGTTGAATTTTATGTCTCATTAGCAGAAGAGGCTAGATATGCTATCAGTTCTATTGGAGCTCATTTGTCTAATGATAGTTTAGTGGGTGCAACTAATGCCCCTTTCACTGTTATACCTCAAATAGAAAATCCTTCGGGAAATATTCTGAATGATATAGTTTCATGGAACCTGGTATCTGGACAACATACAGCTGTTGGTGGAGAAAAGTTTTTGACAATTGGTAACTTTAAGTTGCATCAAGATGTTCAAATTGTTGATACCATCGATAATACTGGAGGCATTGATGGTGCCTACTATTACATTGATGATGTTCGTGTGGTTCGTTGTGATTCCCTGGTGGGAATTTCAGAACAATCGCTAAATAGCGATCTTATCAGCATCTATCCAAACCCCACCAGTGGAGTATTCGCTTTACATGTTGAAGAACTAAAGAATTCTGAGCCAACTGGTATTGAGGTGTTTGATGTGCTTGGCAAAAAGGTTTTTTCACAGCGCTCACGCTCTTACCGAACGGATATAGATATTAAAGATCAGGAAAATGGATTGTACTTTGTTAAAGTACATTTTGGAGATGGTACGCTTGTAAAGCGCATTGTGAAACAGTAGTTTTAACCTTACCCCCTCATTCCCACCCACTTCCAAAACCGGGTTTACGCCACCGTAATTTTTAACTATATTGAAGTTTTTAAACCACAAAAAACGAGCATTATGGCACTAAAAGATGCATTAGAAAACTTAAACAATGCAGTACAAGATTTAACCTCATTGCACGTACAAACCTACACCGGAGAAGTGAACCTGGAATTGGATGGTACAGAAAGTTTCAAAGACTTGAGAGAGTTGGTGAAAGCTTCGGAAGAATCGGGAAAAATTACCCTGGTGGCCGAAACACTGGCTCAATTCGATGGCGATTCTTACAATTTTGTGAAGCAAAATTTAGACGATGTTCCTGAGTTGGCATTGGAAACGCATAAAAATGCCATCAAAGCAGGCATCGAAACGCGCTTAGGCTTACTCGATTTATTCAAGGGATTGTTGAAGTAATTCAATGTCGAATTTACCCGAGTATGCGTTGGCTGATTTATCGGGTACTCCCATAAACCAGTTAGGGCAGTTCGAACATATCCTGGATGAAGCTGGCCGAAAAGGCATCATTTCTGTTACTCCTGAAAATGAAGCGGAAACCTACGATGTTACCAGTCAGCAGGTGAGGATACAAACCATTGCCACCCGACTTTGGCTATTGGGGTACCTGCCTCGCAAAATTCCTCCTAAAAAAATCCACCAGCAGCTGGATGCCATTAAAGATGCAGTGGCACAATTTCAGCGAGAAGCCAACCTCAAACAAGACAATTGGGTGGGCAACAAAACCTGGTATGCGCTCGATGAGCTGGTGAGCTTTGAATCGGAGCTCACCATGGAGCAATGGTTTGTGAATGGCACCATCAGGCCGGAAGCCAACAAGGCGGTGCAGCGAGCGGTGCAGTTGCGTTTATGGAGCTTAGGATTGCACCGGTATAAGCCTAAAAAAAACTTCGATTTACTCGAAGCAAAAGACCTGGAAAAATTTGGCAAGGTGCTCTTTATCTTTTTAGTGAAAGACACTGGTTATACTGCCGACCTCAATGCCGAAACCCTTAGCCTTTTATTCAACCAGGACTTGCTTACTCATGCCATTGCACGCAGGGCATCGGCAGATAAAAAGCGATTTTTACTCCGGTTTGCGAGCAAAGGCAAAGCAAAACAACAACAACTGGCCGAACGCTTTTTGGTGAATTGTGCCAAAATAGAGCTATGGTTATTGGGCTATGACGTACCCATCGATGGGAAAAATGATTTTGCCATTAGTACCGATAGTCCGGTCTATAAAAAGATGTCGGAGTACTACCAGCAGTTTCAAGGGCACGATAATACCACAGCCAATCGCCTGGCTCGAAAAATTACGCCCGCATTTTTTCAAAGCATTAGCATTGCCCACGAAGAAAACGACAACGCATTTGATGAAGACGAGGCCAGTGAGGCCATCGCCAAAGAAATGGTATCTACCAGCAAGGTGGAAAAAGCATGGTCGTATATAAAAGAAAGAGGGATACGACTTTGGGATGGGTTGAAAAGACTTTGGCGATGGATGAAAAAAATTGGAAAAAAGGTAATTTCCTTCCTGGAGGAAAATGTGTTTAAAGCGTTTTTTAGGTATGCTTCAAAGGTGTACAAGGTTGTGAAATGTGGCATTACCAACGTAGTGCGTGCAATAGGGGTTTACATTAAAGGGGGCATGGCCACTCCCAAAAGTGCTTTCTTGTTTTCGGCCGATATGGATACAACAGCCTATTTTTCGAAGCAAATAACTCCTGTGGAACAGCAACAATCTTTCGATGCATTGGCACTACACACCAGGGCATTTAAATTGGGGTGCCACATGATTGGTTGGTTGCTCAACATCTTTAAGCACCTTGCTACAGGCTTTGTTGGGTGGGCCAAACTGCTCGTTTCGATGGTGAAGAGCTATAAGGAGTTGAAGCAAACTTACCTTGAGTTTAAAGCACTTGGGTTGTCTTGTTAATTTTCCTCCCGTTACCCAGATCCTGATCCGCCTGAGGCGAACAGGATAACGATGCGTTGGAGGATGTTTGAATTCATCTTGATGCCATGCTATCCCCACCATCATCCATCCCCTTATTCCACAGTTTCATCAACAATTTTTGAATAGTTACACCTGCTGCGCTACTTTACACAGGTGGGAATTGCCCATCATTCATGTATAACTACTTGAAGTCGCAAATTGCGACTTCAAAAAAACACCGTGCCGATGAAAGAGGAGGAAATTATCAGTAGAACCAGGGGAGCGATCCGTACCATTCGTGGACAGCATGTGATCATTGATGCCGATTTGGCAGCATTGTTTGAAGTCGCCACCAAACGCATTAATGAACAAGCCAAACGCAACCCCAATAAATTTCCGGAAGATTTTAGGTTTCAACTTACCGTAGAAGAGTTCAACGATTTGAAGTCGCAAAATGAGACTTCAAGTTGGGGAGGAACAAGAAAATTACCTTACGCTTATACCGAACATGGGGTATTGCAAGTGGCCAATGTTACTTCTTCTTCCGTAGCAGATGCCATCAGCGTATTTGTCATTAGGGCATTCATTGAAATGCGTTCCATTATGGGTATTCAGCGCAATATAGCGGCTAGAAAGGCTGCCGTAAAAACCATTGCATCAACCACTAAGTTGAGCAAATTTATGCAGGAAATAGGCCCCAGGCTGGCACAGGCCATGGAGCAGGTAATGGACACGGTAATTGATGCTAAAAAAGGGACAACCATTGCGGAAGAAGTGCAAGACATTATCAGCGAGTCGATCGATCATTTGAAGAGTAGGCTAAAGAAAGCCGGTTTGGAGAATGAAGAGATTGCTGCCCGCATTACAAAGCTGTTGGCAGAAGCAGCACGCGAAAGGGCAGAGGCGCGTAAAGTAAATGCTGAAACCGAGCAGTTGGAATTTTTTGTAATGACACGAAAACTTAAACTGGTACTGGAGGCGCAAACCTTATTGTTCCAGGGGGAAGTAGTGGAAGAAAAGCAGCTGCAATCGTTCATCCAACTGCTGAATCGGTATGCAAAAGAATGAGCCACGGATTGAATTTGTATGCCTGGTTGTTTAAAATAATAACTTGTTGGGACAGTTCATTCGGGAAACCGGATTTTCCCAGTCCAGCTTCTGGTGTTATCCCAAACTTGATTCGAGACAGGAACCAGGTGCAGTAAGGAGCTTTCGTAAGCCATCAAGGTGATGCCAGTGTGTCACTCCCATTGCTCATGCCTTTCCAGCATTTTATCACCAAATAGCCTCCATCAATTTTTACGCAGAGCATTGCCCATCATCCAGTTACAACCACTTGAAGTCGCAATTTGCGACTTCAAAAAATACTGCGCTGGAGGAGGGTTGGAAATTCTATTATGCTCAATGTTATCAATAACAATCAACTTCATCATTGCAATTTAGTACAGCAAGAAAAAGTTAACGCCTTATACATACCTTTGTGCTATGGGAGATCATCACATGATCGAATTGCTGGAAGTTTCAAAAGAGAACAACATTTATGCAGCTACCATCCAACACACTATTGCAGGCGAGTTGTTGGTATTGCGCTTTGGCATTGAAACGGGCGATTATAGCCGACTAAAAAGAATACTGGAACACCGGCCTTTCGAAAATACTGGAGTAGCCCCTTACCGTTATTTCTTTGCGTTATCGCACCGCAACGACCCTACCAATGAAGCGTTGGTGTAT
The DNA here is from genome assembly GCA_963669295.1 of Flavobacteriales bacterium. Lineage (GTDB taxonomy): Bacteria > Bacteroidota > Bacteroidia > Flavobacteriales_D > CALLUQ01. Next base: position 203,228 of record OY769938.1, on the reverse strand, counting down.
ACTTCCATACGCGTAGAGCAATTGAAACAACACAAGCAATTTGAGTTTTTGTTGAGCAGGAAATTAATGGCCAACCTGTTTTGGTTCAACCAACTCACCAGCAAAGAAGAGGTGCTGGCCTTAATGGTGCAGTAACTCCCTACCTGCTCTTCAACACTTCCACCATTTCCTCCAAATGCGTTACCCGCAACCGGGTGAGCTCTAATTCCCTTGCTAACTTTTTGTTTTCATCTTCAAGGGCGTGTGCTTTAGTAGCATTAGCGGCATCCAACACTTTGATGCGCTCCTGGAAGCGTTCGTTCAATTCCAATTTTAATTGCTCGTAATTGTCTTTGGCCTTAATGTCTTCCTGTAAATACAGTTTCAACAAATTCACATTCAGCAGTTTGGAAATGGCAATTACCCACTCCATTTTTAGGTAGGCATTGTTGAGCATGCGACGTGCAGTACTGTAATGCAGCCCCAGTTGTTTAGCTAACCAAACATTATCCAGCCCTTGTTCGTTCATGATTGCTCGAATGGCTTGCCCCATATGTACATCGTTCATCATAACGTTACTTTTCTTAATGACGTAAAAAGGGGGGCAATGGTTGCATGAGCTTATGAAATTTGTAAAGGTTCGAGGCCGAACGTTCCAGGATCACCGTTGAGCGTTTTTTGCTCGCCCACGAGCGTTGTTGCTTCTCGTTCGAAGCTCGAAGCTTTGCGCTTAATGCTTCGAGCTATGAATGCAATGGTAGGCAGCATGCCCCTCGTTGCCAGTAAGCTTGGTCGTGTTGCTTTAAGGCTCGCCAACGATTCTTCTTGCATCAACAGTGGGCGTAAAAGCATGGCATCCGTTCCTTTTTGCCATGCCCTCCATGCTTCAACGCTCGAATAGGAGGGTGATGCGCTCTCGATAAAGCGTTTTTAGCTCGATTCCGAGCGCTTTACGCTCTAATTCGAGGCTTTTTGGCTCGGAGCCGAACCTCTGAGCTCTCCCGTTTTATACGGCATTTATTTTTGGCCAAAAGCTCGCTTGTGCCTTGGCTTAGGGGAATACAGAGCGATGTTTCGAAAAGCGTTTTTTGCTTTTTTGACAACCGATGAGCTAACCGTTTTTATACCACCTTACTTTGCCTTCATCACCTTCAATGTTTGAAACTGATCGGCATAATTTACCCGTATCAAGTACAAACCAGTAGGGTAGGGCGAAAGGTCAATTTCGAGTTGATTGACCCCAGGCGCAGGAACCCTGGTAACAAGCCGTCGGCCACGGGTATCCCACACCTCAATGGTATTGATGTCGGAAAAGTTGCCCTCGTGTGCCACAATGTTAAAGCGGTTGAGCGTTGGGTTAGGGTAGGCGTAAAAGGCGGTGCCTTCTTCCAATTCTTCCACCCCCACACCAGTGGTTACAATAAACTGTCCCATCATGCCTGCATCTTCATGAAAGAGGTTGTGGCAATGGAACATGTAGGGAACCGTATCGTTGGTGAAATCAGTAAACTGGGTGATGTACCTGATCGTGTCAAACGGTTCTACCAGTACCACATCCTTTCGTCCACGCAAGTGGGGAGGAGGTTGGTTGCCATTGATGTCGAGTACAAAAAACTGAATGTCGTGAATGTGCCACGGGTGCGCGATATCGGTTTCGTTGATGAGCGTCCACACTTCAATGTCGTCGAGCAGTACCGTATCGTTAAATACCGCCATGTCCATCAATTCGCCATTGATGTAAAATGGAAATCCGGTACTGTCAACTGTAAAGGTTTTGGTGCGGTAACGGTCGGTATTGATTTCTTGTGGTGGGCTTAACGTGTTGAGGTTATTGGGAATGCTGGTAATGGGGTTGGCGGTAGGGGGTTGTACCCTGAATTCCAACACCTGAAAATCTACCCCATCCAATGGATTGTTGGGGCCGCCACCAGGACCATTAGGGGCTCCTGATACACCATCACCCATTTCTGAGTTGAACGATACCATAGGCCCGTTCCAGCCGATTTGTGAGCTAAAGTCGATGACCACCTCAGCGCGTTCGCCCGGGGCAATGTACAACCGGTTGGTAGGCAATGGTTGCTCCAGCAGTCCACCATCGGAACCAATTTGCCACATGTCGAATTGAAAGGGGAACCCCAGGTTGTATACCCGTTGGTTGGAAGCGTTTAAGATGTGGAAACGCACCATTTGTCCGGGTACCTCCAAATAGGGACCTAGTGTGCCATTCACCATCATGGTGTCGGCCATTTCGGTGTAAATAAATTGGTTGAGGGTATCGAACGATTTGTCTTGTATAATCAATGGAAATTCGTCTACACCGTAGGTGTGGGGCAGCTGATTAGCAATGGGGTTGTTATCGCGGATCAAAATCATACCCGCAGCGCCAAAGTATACTTGTTCTGCCGTATAATGATGCAAGTGTGGGTGGTACCAAAAGGTGGTGGCCTCATCCAATACGGTAAAGTCGGGCGACCACGTTTCTCCAGGTGCAATGGGCGTATGTGGCCCTCCATCATCTTCGGGCGCTACATGCATACCATGCCAGTGCATGGTGGTGGTATTGGCGAGGTTGTTGGTCACATTCATCTGCACAAAATCACCCTCATTCATAATTAAAGTAGGTCCCAAATAATCGCCATTGATGCCATAGGTATCGCTGCTATCGCCAGCAATGAAAAGTTTTTTCGATTCATCTACCACCAGGTTAAATGTGGTGCCCATAATGGTATCGGGTACATGCATGGGGTTGGGGAAAAGCTGGGCGTAACCAATGCTTGATAGTAGCAGTGCTGCCAGTAAAAATGAGCAGCCCCATCCTTTTAATGGAGAAAGCGAAAGTCGAATGTTCATGGTGCTATACCGGTTTTGAGTTTTTCAGTAGCAAGATAAGGATTTCGGAAAGAATGAAATCGATTATTGTGCCCCTTTAATCCTTGTAAAAAAGGAGTGCACATCCTCGAAATGGTGCTTCGTACTCCTTCTTTTGGGTTTCATCCATTTGTTGAGCAGGAAGGGAATGCATTGCATAACACCCAATTGATAAAATTACGGTATATTCAATGCATTACTAACCACTAAAACCAAACATATCATGGAGCATAAACCCGATTATGGAAAGCAGCAAGTGAAGGCCATGGCTGCCTTGAAAGCACATGCAGATTATCTGCTGGGCTTTGAAGGAGCTACTGGGTTTGGCGTAGGGTTGCGCCAAAAGGAGGGGGAATTACTGGACGAGTTTTGCCTTTTTGTAGAGGTAGAAAAAAAACGACCCGTCGATCAACTTCATCCCGATCAGGTGATTCCCAATGCCCTGGAAGGGTTTTATTTGGATGTAGTTGAACAACCCGATACGGAACCTTTAATACTTCGGAAGCCATTGTTTGAAGGCGACCCGGGGTTACCGAACAACATCAGTTACCGCCCATTGCAAGGTGGTTGTTCCATTTCCAATTTAAAGGCAGAACAACCAGCCGTTGGTACATTGGGGGCATTGGTATATGTAGAGTTGGGGCGAAAAAATAAAAAATCGTTTGTAGGCCTGTTGAGTTGCAACCACGTGTTGTATGCCGATGGAGGGGCTGATGGAACGGAAATTTACCAGCCAGCCACCGATGGCAGCGATGATGCCATCATTGCCACCAATTGGAAAGGGGTGGAAGAACCTTGTATAGATGCTGCCATTGCCCGCATAGAAGAAGGGGTAGAAACCAGCAACAAAGTGATAAGAATAGGCGAACTAACAGGAGTCGCTTTTCCGCGTGTGGCAGATGGCGATGGTGGTTATTATGTAGGGTCGAGGGTACGCAAGTATGGAATGCGCACTGGGTTTACCATTGGGCAGGTCACCCGTTTAACTTTTCGAGAGGCTGACATGACCTGCATTGGCATCACCATCGTGGCCGGGCACCCAGGAAGAAAAGAAAATGAAAAGTTTGCGAGTAATGGCGATTCAGGAGCGGTTGTGGTAACCAATGAAAATAAAGTCATCGGCATGGTATTTAATGGGAGCAAAGAGGGCAGTGAACCACCATATCATACCCTGGCCAACAACATACAAACCATTTGGCACGATGAAGCCGACTTTATCATTCCTGTTCCGCAAGACAAATTGGAGTTAGTACAAATTTTTGCCGATACCAAACGGCTGGAGCGGTACCGCGAATTGCTCAACCAATCGGAGCAAGGGCGGCAACTGGTACAGGCACTTATACAGCATGTAAACGAAGGCATCGATTTGGTGAACGACCACCGCGAATGCATGGTGGCCTGGCAACGCCATAAAGGGCCGCAATTCATTTCGTTGAGCAGGAAGCTGAAACAGGACGAACCCTACCGGTTGGAGAAAACCATTGAGGGCATCTCCATGGCTACCATGATTAACAACATGGCCGACCTTTTTGTACAGCATGGCAGCGAGCAATTCGCTGCTGCGGTGCAACAACATGCCCCCTTATTGCTGCAATGGGTAGCACAATACGATACCGTTGACGACCTGGTAGCCGCTATTGGTACCCAGGCATAAAGGGCACGTATGTTTTTATTGTAGGGGGTGTTACTATTCTGCTGCCTTCTTCCTAAAATCGGGGTTAAATACCAGGGCCATTTGCAAGTATTGCTTGCCAAAGTTGCCTACCTGTTGTTGCAACCACCCCAGTTGCACACCCGTAGTGCTGTTTACCTGGTAGCCTACTGCCCCGTACAAACGGTTGCGGTCGAAAAACGTTTCTTCGGTGTTCATGAAGATTTCGTCGTACAGGCCAACGAAAACAGTGCCTGGTTCAATTTTCTTTTTGTTCAATGGCACAAACAGCATCAAACGGTAGCGCAGTCGGTTGCGGTAATCGTTGTTTACCCAACGCTGTTCCACACGGTAGCGGTGTTCTAGCTTTACCCTGCCAATTTTGCTGGTGCTGATGAATTGTTGCCAAATGCGATGCTCGGTGCTTTCAGGGGCTTTTTGCTCACTTTCGTATACGTGCGAAGTGATGTGCCCATACCCCGCTGTAACCATGGCATTGGGTGCAAAGTGATAATTGAACCCACCGCGTATAAGCAATTGCTCTACATTACCTGGGGCAAGGGTATGATTACGGTATTGCACTTCACTGTGGATACTCCACTGATCGGCAATTTTATTTTGGCCGAAGTACATCAACCAGTTGCCCACTTCATCTTGCGACCATGCAGCAAATGCCCACTGTAGCAACAGCAGGCTTAAAACGATATGTTTCATACGGATTAGCTAAAAGACACCTTTCCGGTATGGATGTCGTACATGGCACCTACAATATCGATTTCGCCATTGTCGTGCATTTCGCGCAATACAGCACTGCGCTCGCGAATAGCAGCAACACTTAAGGCTACATTGGCATCCGATACTTTTTGTACAAACTCAGCATTGGAAGAATTGCGGTTTTCAGTAATGTCGGTTACCGCATCAATAGCGGGCTGTATTTTGTTCAACATGCCGGTAAGGTTACCCAATTCAACACTGTCGCAAGCACCTTTTACTGCGCCACAACTTACGTGCCCCATTACTACAATGAGTTTCGACCCTGCTACTTTACAGCTAAACTCCATGCTGCCCAATATATCGTCGTTAATGAAGTTACCAGCAATACGGATGTTGAAGATGTCGCCAATGCCCTGGTCGAATACCATTTCGCCCGGCACACGCGAATCGATGCAGCCCAGTACCACTGCAAAGGGTGCCTGACCGGTTGAGGTATCGCTTACCTGCTGATTCAAGTTGCGCGCTACTGGAGTGCTGTTTACAAAACGTTCGTTACCCGCTTTCAATAGGTCGAGTGCAGCAGCAGGGGTAATGGCTGCTTGTGTATCTTTAGTTTGAGTTTTTGAATTATCGATAGTCGTTTCCATGTTTATAGTTTTATGTATACACTAATAATGTTGGTTCAATCAGTTACTCTGCTACTGTAGTCGCTTCAGCTTCTACTATATTGTTTGCAGCTACAGTTTTATTTTCCTCCTCTTCAGAAGTAGTATCGTTAGATGAAGGAGTATCTTTTTTAATCAAGAATTTGAAGAGCATTGCTACTACAAATCCAATGGCAATACCCGTAAGCAGGTCGGTAAATACAATGCCTGCAATGGTAACTATAAAAGGAATGAATTGATCCCATCCTTCTTTGAATTTGGCAATGAAAAGCGAAGGTTTTGCCAACTTATAGCCTACTACAAATAAAATAGCAGCAAGACTGGCTAGTGGAATAAGGTTCAACACATTTGGTATAAATGCTACACAAATAACGAGCAAGAAACCATGAAAGATAGCACTGATCTTGGTGCGACCTCCCGATTGAATGTTGGCAGAACTACGCACAATTACCTGGGTAATGGGCAGCCCACCAATGAGCCCTGATACCATGTTACCTGCTCCTTGTGCAATCAACTCGCGGTTGGTAGGAGTAATCCTTTTCATGGGGTCGAGCTTATCTGTGGCATCAACACACAATAAGGTTTCCAGACTGGCTACCAATGCAATAATACCAGCATATTTCCATACCTGAACATTGCCAAACTGGTTGAAGTCGGGCATGGAGAATTGGTTGATAAATCCATCCACCGATTCGGCTACTGGTAGGTTTACTACCTGGTCGCTTTCTAACGTATACATGCCCGTTTTCACCCATAAGAGGTGCAACCCAATACCAGCAGCAACAGCTACTAGTGGGCCTTGTATAATTTTAAAGGCCGGCACTTTCTTCATGAATTTTTGTTCCCACAAAATAAGGATGAACAACGATACTGCTGCAATGATTAAAGCACCGGGATTAACGGCATCCATCATATACCCCAATTCACTGAAAGTATTGTGTCCGTCTACTTGTGCAAAAGCAAAGTCACCTTCCGGGTCTTTGTCGTAACCAAAGGCATGCGGAATTTGTTTGAGGAAAATGATAATACCAATACCGGAAAGCATCCCTGTAATAACAGATCCAGGAAAGAATTTGGCCACAACTCCGGCCCTTGCCAAACCAAGTATCAATTGAACTGCACCGGCAATCATTACCGCCAATAAAAATGTTTCAAAGGTTTCCATTTCCTCGATGGCGCCATAAACAATTACGGCCAACCCGGCTGCCGGGCCACTCACTCCGAGAGGAGAACCACTGATAGCAGCAACCAGGATACCCCCTACAATACCAGCAATGATGCCAGAAAATAGAGGTGCGCCAGAAGCAAGGGCAATCCCCAAACAAAGGGGCATGGCCACAAGAAATACTACAATACCTGCGGGTAAATCATGTTTTAGGTTTGAGAACAAACCTTGTTTATTCGAATCACTCATGTTATAGTTAGTTAAGCCTGTAAGGCATCATTAATGCTAGTAAAAGCACGTTATTAATTCACAATTCAACAATGCAATGCATTGAAGTTTCCATTGAAAATTAAACCTGTTCAGGCGGGGGGGTAGCAATACTAAGAGCAGGAGATGCCCAGTTAGCAAGACAGTGGTTGTGTCGAAAATGTTGGGTTAAGTTCCAATCACTCGACGATAAGTTGGTATGTAAATATTCGTCTTTTTCGTTTTCTTCCTGGCTTTCTTTCTTTTCCTCTTCGGCCTCTTTATCACTTTCTACCAACTCCAACACTTCGGCATCTACACAAGCAAGGTACTCAGGAACAAGGGTATTCGATACAAATACCGCAGCCAGTACGAAAAAAAATATTCGTACATAAAGAGATAATCCTTTATGGATGCTAGATTGAATCATAAGTTACCTTGTAACAGATGCGAAAATACACCTTTTTCACCAAATCTAAAAATAGAACAACATTGCTCGAAAATTGTTCATTCAACCAAACGAAGGTAAAACGAAGCTATTGTATAAGGGAGCATTTTTTTGCCCCCCTTATGTCCCCCCCGCTTGTTTTCGGCCTCCTAATTGCGCTCCCCGCCACCCCAAACTACCTGATTCATCAACTTTACGAATCCCAACCCCATTACTGTCGTATTCCTATTATATTTGTATGGAAGCTATTGGATCGGCAAATGCAAATTAAATTACAGGTACATGGGGAAGGTTAGGCTTGGCGTACTGATGGTATGGCTATTTCCATTATGGGCAATGGCGCAATCACCGCTAGAAGATTCTACCTTTCGCTGGAACCAATTGGGCAACAAAGACCTGATTCAACATCCACCGAAAGAAAATCAAAAAATTTACGCGGCAAACCGTATTCCGGAGCATTCCGACGAATTGCCTGTACGTACTTACATCATTACCAACGAAGAGATTAACCTGAATGGGTACACCACCTTAGTAGATGTGCTAAAAACCCTTCCTGGCTTCAGAACTTCACAACCCAGCTCGGCCTTGTATGGCGAAACATTTACCATGCGTGGACTGTTTGGCAATGTATATACCAAAATCTTAATCAACGGTAGTCCGGTAAAACCCTTTGGTGCCCCAGGCATGCCATTGGGGGCGCAGTTGCCTATCCGACAGGCCGAACGCATTGAAATTGTGTTAGGGCCTGCCTCTTCGTTGTATGGCTCCGATGCTATGGGAGGTATCGTAAACATTGTACTGCCAGAAGTGGATCGCCCCATGGAAGTAACCGGAAGTGTAGTCCTCAACTCAGGACTATCGGATGAAGTGCATTTATCATTAGGAGGAAAATTGGGCAAAGACCGCAACGTATTTAAATACATGTTTTATGGCTCCAGCAAACGTACCGACAACCTCGACATCGACATCAGCCAGTTTGTGGTAGACGATACATTGACCTATCAAAGTCCATTTTATTTGGCCGAAGAGGAAGACATTTCCCTGCCCGAAATTCGTGATTTATCGCACGAAAGTAGGATTGTAGGAGCACAAGTTAACTTCAGAGGGTTGATGGCTGGTGTACAAGCATTGTATCGAAGAGACCACAGCGCACTTGGTGCCCACCCGGGGGTAGTGTCGTATAGCGATCCTTCTACCTATACAGCAGAGTTCATTTACAACTACAACTTACAATACAATGCCAATTGGGGCAAGCACTGGTCGAGCAATACCAACGCTTCTTACCTCAATTATGCCATGGACAACAACTCCTCCTATGTAGGCATTGATCACCCCATTTCTAACGACCGTAATTTTATGTATGGCGCCTCTAATGACTTGCTGGTAGAGCAATTGGTGAACTACACCAATAAGCGGTTCAATGTATTGGTGGGAGGGTCTTACTTCAATTCTTCCGGCCCCTTGTTTCACGGCTATCTTGGCCATCCCTTCGACGATGATCAGATACGCACCGACTCTACCGGACAGGACTACTTGCTCAACTCATTTGATCAGTGGAGCTGGATTGATTCGTTGGCTGTTTTTGATGAGTTTAACCTCACCGATATCGCCGGTTTTACACAAGTGTATTATAAGGCCGAAAAATTTAACCTCATTGGCGGCTTGCGTTACGACGTTTCGCAACGCGACGATGAAGGTGTAGTGAGCCCGAAGTTTGGAGCGTTGTATAAATTGACCGACGATTGGCGGGTGCGTTGCTTTTATTCCCAATCTTTTCGTAGGCCTACCCCTTACTTCATCAACGATAACTATTGGATGCAAGGCTCTCCACCTGGTCAACCCCCACAAGCAGCTTTCTTTAAGCAACGTAGGCAACGGTTGAGCCCCGAAAACATGACCAGCATCGAATTTGGTACGTTTCGCGACATCAATGAAAACCTACGGGTAGAACTGCATTACTACTGGCACGAGTTGAGCAACAGTATTTTTAATCGGGCAGACTTCCCTCCCGATACAGCAAGCATGGTTCCCCCCGGACAGGAGTTTTTTGTAGGCTCCACCAATACCTCTTCACGGTCGGTATTGCAAGCATTTCAAGCTTTTGCGAACTATAAGTCGAAAATTGTGGATGTTGATTTTAGTTTGCAATACAACATTGGAGAAGAATTTTTAGATACCATTACCGATGTAGACAGCTATCGCTCCATGCCTGAGTTTATGGGGCAACTCAACCTGCACTTTACCATCGCCAAAACCAACCGCCTATCGCTTTACAACAAATATGTAGGCAATTTTGTGGGAGGAATTGCCTTGTCGAACGGTCAATTGTTTGTGCAGGAAACGGCAGGTTTCTTCAACCTCGATATGGTATTTACCAAAGTAGTCAATCGCAATTTCCTCATTCAGGGTAGGATGTACAACGTATTGAATAACATCAATAAAGGGATATTTACCACCTGGAAAACGGGCTATGAATTGCCCTATGTCCCCCAGTTTAACCGCACATTTTCTGTTGGCCTCACCTATACGCTCCGTTAGCTGTTGAAGTACCTGGCATACATATGGCTATTGTTGTTAAGCGTATCGGCAGGTGCGCAGCAATTAACCTTCAACCAGCAACCGGTCGACTCGGCTTCTACCATGCAGGTAATTCGGGTGCTTGCTAACAGCAAAAAACCCGATAGCGTTCAGCTGCAACGCCTGGATGAAGCCATTTATATTGCGGAAGAAATGCCCTACCATGAGGCCGTAGTATTGGGCTACGAAACCATGATTGAATTTCAAGAGCGAAGCAATAACGTGTTGTTGGAATTGCAATACCTGCTGCAGTACATCAGCTACCTCGACAAACAATCTACCACCGGTAAAGAAGTTGTGAAGCTTACCAACGTGGCAAGGAGGCGGTATCGAGTAGGGGTAATTTTGTTGGAAAGTCAGTTGTTGCAAAAGGCAGAGCAAACATTCGATACCACACTGGTGCTGTTGAAAGGTTATGAAAAAACAGCGTTGTATTACGAAACCTTAAAGCGGCAGGCGACCACACTTTTTTTGCGAAAGAAAGATACCGAGGCTGTTGCCATGTTTAATCAGGTGGCAGACTTTGCAAAGGGTAAAGGAAAAATTGAAGACCAATTGTGGGCACTGCAACAACAAGCCAGGATTGCCCACCGGAAAGGTGCTTATCAAACCGAGGTCAACATCAATAAAAACATACTGACCCTGGCCGAAAACATGAGTGGGCAAGAGAAACAAAAGGCCATCAACAACCTGGGGTATGCCTACCTCTTCTTAAAGCAGTTTGATGCCGCTGTGGCAGAATTCAAGAAAGTACTAACAACAGGACAACAAAGCGACGACTCGAAGGCCGTTATCCACCAAAACCTGGGCATCTTTTACCAAAACATGCAAGAGTACGATTCGGCCATTGCTCATTTTTCAATAGCCGCACAAACCTTAAAACGCCTCGACGATCGAGAAGATGAAGGGTTTGTGTACGACTTCCTGGCTTTGTCGCACTACCAAAACAACGACTCTTACAATGCACTACAATACGTGCAAAAGGCCATTGATTTGGCAGAAAAACACAACCTGCCACGTGTCCTATCCGATGCCTACCGTACCAAGTCCATCATCCACGAAGGACTGTACGAGTACGAAGATGCACTGCATGCTTTTGAAAAACACCTCATCATCAACGATTCGCTAAAAACCCTGGAGCGCGAAAAAGCCAATGAAGTATTGCAGCGGCAATTGTTTATGGAAGAGCTCGATAAAAAGCTGAAGCTGCGTAGGGCACGCGACCAAATGAAAGACCTGGAGTTGGCACGCATTACTGCTGAAGCAGCTACACAAGCAGAACGCAACAAAGTGCTGGAAAAGGAAAAAGCACTTAAAGAAGCAGAAGCACGAAAAGCATTGGCCGAGTTGCGGCAGGCAGAACAAGAGCGCAAACTTAACCAGGAAAAGGCCAAACGTGAACAACAACGGTTAATCCTTAAAGCACGACAGGACTCTATTAAGGCCGCTAAAAATCTGGAAATTCTGGAAGAAAGCAAAAAGCGGTTTGAGATGGAACGCTTGAAAGAATTGGAAGAGGAGAAAAACAAAAACCTGGGGTTAGAAATTGAGGCAGGAAAAACATTTACCCGTAACCTCTTCATCATTGGGGGGGTGCTGTTGCTGCTCCTCATCACAGCAGTTTTTGCCTACCGACAGGTACGCAAAAAGAACAGTCAAATTGCCCGGCAAAAAGAAGAGATAGAAGGACAGGCCACCGAACTACAAGAGAAAAACGAAAAACTGTTGGAGCTCGATCAATTTAAAGAAGGCATGACTTCTATGATTGTGCACGACCTTAAAAACCCGCTCAATTCCATCCTCAATACCAACGCCTCATTGCCCATCGAACAGCAATTCAATACCATGCGACAATCGGGACAACAAATGCTCAACATGGTGCTCAACATCCTTGATGTGCATAAGTATGAAGACACACGCATGACCCTTTCACTGGCACCTCGATCGGTAGATGAATTGGTGCAAAACTCATTGAACCAGGTAGCTGTGCTTATTGAAGGGAAAGGCCTTTCGGTGGTAAACAAGGTGGCTCCGGGGTTAAGTGCCTATACCGACCGTGAAATTATTGAACGGGTGATTGTAAACTTACTGACCAATGCCATTAAGTATTCGCCCCTAAAAAGTATCCTTACCGTATCGGCTATCATCGATGAAAACGATATGATACGAATAGAGGTAAAAGATTCGGGTCAGGGCATTAAAGCCGAAGACATCCATAAGGTATTTGCGAAATTCGGTCAGTTGGATGCCAAAAAATCAGGCTCGGTACGTTCTACCGGTTTAGGACTTACCTTTTGTAAAATGGCTGTGGAAGCACATGGAGGAGAAATTGGAGTAGAGAGCGAATGGGGAAAAGGAGCTGCCTTTTGGTTTACCCTGGCGCAGGGAGCAAAGCAACGCTCGGAAAGTTTGCATCAGGCCAAAGAAATAGAACACGGGGACACTGAGGGTACAATGGCCATGCAAGAAGCAACAATGGCATTAACTGACGAAGATATTGCGTACCTTACACCATTGGTACAGCCCATTAGCGAGGTGCGAATTTATAAAGTAACTGTATTGCGGGAATTACTGGGGTCTATCGATGAAACCAAAAACGACAATATCCGCCGGTGGAAATCAAGCATGCAACTGGCAGTAAACATTGGCGACGACGACGAATTCAAAGCACTCATCAAAAAAGTACTCGATGAATGACTATAAAATATTGATTGTAGACGATCAACCCGAAAACCTGGAGGTGATTGTAAACATTGTAGAACATCTCGGTCAGAACTTTGAGGTGTTGCAAGCCCTGAACGGTAAAACCGCTTGTATGATTGCCGAAGAAGAAGTACCGGATTTGGTCATTACCGACTGGGAAATGCCCGTGATGGATGGCATTGAGTTCATAAAAACGCTGAAGGCCGACGACCGGTTGAAAGAGATTCCTATCATTATGTGTACCGGCATCATGACCTCGTCGGAAAACTTAAAAACAGCCCTGGAAGCAGGGGCAGTAGATTACATCCGAAAACCGGTAGACCGCATTGAGTTGCGTGCACGGTTACAATCGATGTTGGCATTGAGCGACTCGTTTAAAACCATCCAAAAACAAGTGCTGGAAATTGCAGAGGAAAAGGAAAAGTCAGACAAGTTATTGCTTAACATTCTACCACCAACCGTAGCAGAAGAACTGAAGGAAAAAGGACAAACTACTCCCCGTCAGTACGAAGATGTAAGTATTGTATTTACCGATTTCTCAGGCTTTACCACCATTTCAGAAGAAATGTCGCCCTCGGAATTAGTAAATACCCTCGATAAAATATTTCACGAGTTCGACCTCATTACCGAAAAATATGGACTCAATCGCATTAAAACCATTGGCGATGCATACATGTGTGCCAGTGGACTGCCAGAACCCAACGGAGAACATGCAGTAAAGGCAGTAAGCGCAGCCATAGAAATGCGCGATTACATCCGCACCTTTAACAGCGGATTGAGTGAAGGGAAGCCCCATTGGAATGTGCGCATTGGAGTAAATTCAGGTGCTGTAGTAGCCGGAGTAGTAGGCATTAAAAAGTTTGCTTACGACATTTGGGGCGATGCCGTAAATGTAGCCTCACGCATGGAAAGCAGTGGAGCCATTGGCAAGGTCAACATTTCGGGCACCACCTTTAAGCTGGTAGAACATCACTTCTCTACCGAATACAGGGGCAAGATTGAAGCCAAAAACAAAGGGCAAATCGATATGTACTTTGTGGAAGAGAAATAGGCCCACGGCATTTCCGCAAGCCTACTTCTAAACCAAAGATTCAATAAAACTTAATGGTTAGTGCGCTGAATTAATTCAGCCTCCTTTTTTAAATCGGCAGCAAATCGCTCAAACGATTCTTCAAAAGGAGGGAGCTGCCCAGCGTATAAAGGAAACATCAATCCCCCCATTTTTTCGTGCATGTGAAACACCACCTCATTGCCCTCTTGTTTTAAGGTAAATGTTCGAGTGCCACCGCCATCGCCCCATATCATTTTGGTATGCGGCTCCATCACCTTTACCGTAATTTTAAAGGTGCGCTTCGCATCGAGGTACGACTTGAGCTTGATCTTTTCTCCAACACCAATGGTGCCTTCGAGCGATGTAACGGTAGAGTTCCATCGGGTAAAATCGGGAGCGGTAGTTAACAACTTCCAAACAATTTCGGGAGCCGCTTCAATGCGAGTGCTCACCTGGGTGGTTAAACTAAATGTTTTTCTTTCGCTGGTTGCCTTGCCATCTTGGGCCTTTGCCATGGTGCTTGCCATAATTACTAGAATTAAAGGTAAATACTTCATATGTTGATTTACCCCTTTTGACGACTGGCAAGAAAAAAACGATAGGGAAGGAGCTAACTTTTTTTCAGGTAATCTTCCATTACCTTTCTATTGTGCTCTAAATGATGGAGTTGCAGTGCCGCTGCTGCCGACTCAAAAGGGTCGATTTCTTGCAATAACTGCAACCGCAAGTCGAGTAAGTGCTCTTTTTCTCCACCTTGTGCGGCCTTTACCAGGTCAATTTTTGCCAATTCCTCCTGGGCATCTTGCTGCGGATTAAAAATACCATTCAACTCTGTACACTGGTGGCATACTCCTTCTTTATTGATAAGGGAGCAGCGGTGATCAAACACTTCCGTCATCTTGCCACGTGCTGTGTGCAAGTAATACTTTACCATGGCCTCGGTTTGCTGAATGATGGTAGCCACCTCTTTAATCTTAAAAGCATACACTTCTTTCAGCAACAGCACCAATTGCTGTTCCAGGGGCAACGACTTCGATACACAGGTGAAACAAAATGTAATGTGCTCCTTGATTTCAAAATGCCCCTGTGGCGATGTTTGGCGCAATGCCATCGCTTCCCCAAAAAAGGTGGGGTTACTCATTGCAGCCTCCTTGCAGATATCGGTTACATGTTCGGGCCAGCGTTTTTTGGCTTTCAAATGATCTTTGGCCAGGTTGGAAGCAATGGCAAACACCCATGTTTTTATGGAAGATTCCCCTTTGAAACTGCTGAGGTTGGTGTGGGCTTTTACATACGTTTCTTGTACAATGTCTTCAGCATCACTTACGCTGGTGGTCATGCGTAAGATGTATGATTTCAATATGGGCCTAAATGCCTCAAACTCGGCAGCCAATTCGGTGGTGGTCATAACAAACAATATTGGAGCAGCTAAAATAAACATAAGCCCCAAAGCACACAACGAGGATGATAATATGGTTATACTTCCGGGTCGAGCTGGTTGGTAACCACATAATACCTCGGATCGTCGATCGAGGTTTCAATCACTTGCTCAAACTTCTTATTGGCTTTCAGCAATAAGGTCTTGCACTCGGGGCTGAGGTGGGTAAGCTTAATTTCTTTCCCCAAATCGAGGTACCTGTTGGCTACAGTACGTATGGCTTCAATGCCCGAATGATCGGTGACTTTCGATTCAATGAAATCAATCTCTATTCTTTCGGGATCATTCTTCGCATCAAACTTGGAGTTGAACGTTTGTACCGACCCAAAAAACAAAGGACCCCATATTTCATACACCTTAGTACCATCTTCTTTCATGCGCTTTCGCGCTCGAATCATGGTGGCATTTTTCCAGGCAAACACCAGGGCAGAAATAATTACCCCTGCAATAACGGCAATGGCTAAATCTTGCCAAACAGTAATGGCAGATACAGCAATAAGCACCACCGCATCAGCCACCGGAATCTTATTTAAAATGCGGAAGCTGCTCCATGCAAAAGTGCCAATGACCACCATAAACATTACCCCCACCAGGGCAGCAATAGGAATTTGCTCGATAAGTGGTGCACCAAACAATACAAAACACAACAAAGCAATGGCTGCAGTAATGCCCGATAAACGCCCGCGTCCGCCAGAGTTCACATTAATAATGGATTGACCAATCATGGCACAGCCCCCCATACCACCAAACAATCCGTTAAGCAAGTTGGCGCCACCTTGTGCTACACACTCCCGGTTGCCACTACCACGGGTACCCGTAATCTCATCCACCAGGTTCAAGGTCATTAACGATTCAATTAACCCTACGGCAGCCATTAAAAAAGCCGTGGAAATAATAAGCCCCCAGTGCCCTTCAAGGGTATAAACCAATCCTGATAATTGCGACTGAAAAGTAGGAAGCGACCCTTTGAGCCCTTCGCCACCACCTTCGCGAATAAAAGAGCCTACAGTGCTTACCTCCAAATGACCAAAAATGGTAATGCAGGCCACCACAATAATGGCAGTAAGTGCTGCCGGTACTTTCTTGGTGATTTTGGGCAGTACAAACATAATGAGCATTACCAGGGCTACCAATCCGAGCATCAGCCATAAGGCTTGCCCTTGCAACCACTCTGTACTATCCCCAACAGAGGTTTTAAAAAATTCAAGCTGCGATAAAAAGATGACGATGGCCAGTCCATTCACAAAACCCATCATTACCGGATGAGGAATAAGGCGTACAAACTTTCCCAGCTTTAGTACCCCGGCAGCCACCTGAATAACCCCAACAATCAACAGCGTAATGAACAACCATTGCAGCCCCAGGTTTTCAATAGGTACATCCAACCCCATGCCCACTTCATTTCCTTGCTGAATCATGTGCACCATTACCACTGCCATGGCACCAGTAGCACCCGAAATCATACCCGGTCTTCCTCCAAATAAGGAAGTAACAATGCCCATCATAAAAGCACCATACAATCCTACCAACGGATCGATACCAGCCACAAAAGCAAAAGCCACCGCCTCAGGCACCAATGCAAGTGCTACTGTAAGTCCCGATAATACATCGTTCTTCGCGTTGTGGGTAAAGTTGCGTATCAGTTTTTTCATGCCCTACTCAATTTTAAAGAAGGCGCAAAAGTAGACTTTTAAACCATGGTAGGAAGAAAAGAGGGCGTTTAATTAGACCAAAAAGGAAGGAAACGAGATAAAAAGCAACAAGAAAAAGACAAGAGAATCAAAGAATTATCGAGGTGTAGAGGCGTTTCTGCCTTGCCCATTGCCACTGCCATCGTGCTTGCGCTGCGGCACCGACCGACTGCTGCCTTTGAAGCTAAAAAGGTCGGGTTTAAAGGTTACCATCACATAGCTCCAAACAGGAATGAGGTTGCTATCACCTCCTTTTAACACTTCCATGCTTTGCTCGGCCACCATATACGATACTCCCCATTTCAAACGAGTATAGTCGTTAATAACATACTTCATCGATAGGTCGTTCTCCCACCCCAGGTAAGCGTCGAGTACCTCTCCATTATAGCCAGGCACATCGTTTTGCAATAAGAATACATGTCCATCGGCACGCAATTGAACACGATCGCTCAGTTGGTAGGAAACAAACAAATAAGGGTCAATCAACCCACCGCCATTAGTGTTATCGGGAAATGAAGTGAAGTAGTTGAGGTTACCCATAAACTTAAAGGCCACCCCGTATAACGTTTCAAAAGAGTTCGATATGGCATCGGGGTTCATCATATCATCGCCACTCAAATACTCCATGCCCAAACGGCTGATCCACTTGCCAGCGCTATAGCGAATTTCGGGCTGTAGGTAGTAGGCTCGCACCTCCTGTCCAGAGGCCAATTGCCCATATTGCCCATACCCACTTACCGTAAAGTACCATCGGTTTTTCTCAAACGCTAGTCGCCCACCAGAGGTGCCGCGTGCATACATCACCCGGGGGGTAGTAGCACTTTGATAGCCATCTACAGCATTGATGGTGGTGAGGGTGAGGTAATCGCCCAGCCTGGCACGAAGGTGATGCACACCAAGCAGCTTGTAATTGTTCAACGAAAAATCAGTGCCAAAAACACGTTCCGAAGTTTGATTGAAAAACAATAGCGCTTCCGACAATAAATGCTTTTGTTGGTAAATAAGATTCAGTCCATCATGCGCCCTGGAAGCCTGGCTCCAATTGGCTGCTGAAAACAACCGACCATTGTCCAATTGCACCGCCTGCCGTCCAATGCGCAATCGCCACTTTTCGCTCAGCGAAGGCTCCACATACGTTTCAAATACATTGAACGAACCGTTGGTAGAGGTTTGTCCGTATTGCCCCCAAACACGAATATCTTGCAACGATGTATGAAACTTAAACCCCGGTTGTTGGTACGTAAAATTAAGTCGGCTGCGGTGCGTGCCAAAATAAGCAGCTGCAGTCGTATCATTCGGCAAAGTTTTCCAACCGTCGCGGTACTCCATACGCGGACGAAACTCTAGCGATATTGTAAACGATTTGCTGCTGTCTTGCTGCGCTACAGATGGTGTGCAAAGCAACCACAACACCAACATCAAGGAAAAAGAAGCACCGCCTGTTTTCATGCCGTGAAAATAAAAAAAAAACACATGGTGATATCAGCCTGAGGCACAGTGCGACAAGGAAATCGGAGGATAGAATAGCAATAGTATTTGTTACTATTCCAGCTTTTTCGGCTATCTTTGAGTACCATGAAACATTGGCTTACCGTATTGTTACTATTGCCCCATTTTGCATGGGCACAAGTTGTTTGGGAAGAAGATTTCTCGAACGGACTCAACAGCACCAATGGCACCTGGACCGTAGCAGGTCCACAGCCCGATTGGAAGCACTCTTTTTATGGCACTAGTGGCGAGTGGTCGACAGGAACGCCATTGCCTGCTTTTACCACTACTCCCAACGGGTTTATGCTGTTCGATGCCGATTCCATTAACTTCCCGTTATCTCCCAATTACATTACCCCGATGGGGGAGTTAATATCGCCTCCCATCAACCTAAGCGGAACCAGCTGTGTAGAATTGCAATTTCAATCGTACTTCAGGCAATGTTGTTGGAATGCCACCGAAGGGTTTACAGTGTCGGTGACCACCGATGGTAACACCTGGCACGACTTTCCTTTACCAGCCGGGTGTCAAGACATTAACCCTACTTATGAGCGCATTACCCTTTCCAGCATTGCAGCCAACGAACCCAATGTGCAGCTAAAGTTCACCTTTGGCGACAGCATCATCAGCCACTATTTTTGGGCCATCGACGACATCAAAATTATGGGAGGAGATAGTATTGTTTATCCCTTTAACTATGAACTGTGTGAAGGCGATAGCCTTTTTGTACAAGGAGCATGGCAAAAAACAGATGGGGTATACATAGATACCTATCCTACCACATCGGGTTGCGATAGCGTGATTGAAACTACTGTGGCTTTTTTCCCATTGCCACCACCCATCGTATTTCAACCCATCGGTACAGTTTGTTTAACCGACAGTGCAGTGCCATTTGTGGTTACTCCAGGATCGGGCTACTTCAGCGGCCCCGGAGCGGTAAATGGACCTAACGCAAGGTTTGAACCTTCTTATGCCGGGCTGGGAACTCACACCATTTATTACCGCATTAATGTAGCCAACGACTGCATGGTGTACGATTCTATTTTGGTAGAAGTGGTTGATTGTTCGGTGGGGATAGAAGAGCAGGGAAATAACGATGCCATCAGCATTTACCCCAACCCCAATACAGGAAACTGCTGGGTAGAAGGCAAAGGCATTCAACGGTGGCGATTGTACGACGCTGTAGGGCGGGAAGTAGCATCGGGCACTGGCACCCATCGTTTCAACATTCAAGTAGCACGTAAAGGAGTATTCTTGTTGCGATTAGAACAGCAAAA
Source organism: Flavobacteriales bacterium (assembly GCA_963669295.1). Lineage (GTDB taxonomy): Bacteria > Bacteroidota > Bacteroidia > Flavobacteriales_D > CALLUQ01. Next base: position 183,267 of record OY769938.1, on the reverse strand, counting down.
TACCATCATTACCCGACGGATAGTAGTGCGCTAGGCGTTAATCCAGGTACAGCTTTTTAATTCTTACCCTCGGTCCAGGGCATACTGCTGTATGGCAACTCATACACGTATTCACCATTCCAGTATATAAAGCCTCTACATCTTCGGTAGCGCCTCCCAATTGATTCACCGAATGAATATAAGCACGGGCAAACGACTTGTATTGTGGCGATGCAGTACTTTCAGGATCGCTTGGTGTAGCTGTTAAAATAGGTTGCGGATTTACGGAAATGGTAGGCGTTTCTCCTGCCTCTACTTGTTCTTTTACCAACATAGCATCATCATACATCGCTCGCATCAACAACGCTAACTCACTATCACCATTAGGATTGAGTGGCACTTCCGGTTGAGCAGTCTCCATTTCTTCTGGTTCAGCAGCGCAAGCCACCATTAAAAAAGGTACTAAAAACATCCACCATTTCATACCACAAAGCTAAGGAAAAGAAACCGTGCTTTTTAAGGGCATGATGAGAATCATTTAACCAATTATAACCGTACGTTGAAAATTAATGCGCCTTCATTGAAAATATTTTAAGGATTAAATGGAATGCTTCACTTTTGAATCATAACATCAATAAACCGTTGAAAGCGAACAAATTGTTTAATCATCTATAATGAATCGTATTATGAAAACAAAAGTAATTATCATCCTGGGGGTAGCTGGTTTGCTTTCCTTCAGTGCCTTTAAAATGTCGGCAGCCATTCACAGTCATGGCGACCCCGAAACGAAAGCCAAACATCACATTGAAATGTTGACAAAAAAACTTTCACTAACTGCTGAACAGCAAACAGCATTAAAAACAATGCTGATGCAGCAAGCAGAGCAAATGAAAGCGGCCAAAGCAGCAGCAAATGGTGACCGCGAGCAAATGCGGGAAACCATGAAAGCTTTAAAGGCCGAGAAAAGAACAGCAATGGAAGCAATACTTACGCCCGAACAGTTGGAGCAATTGCATCAAATGAAGCGCGGCCACCATGGCAAAAAACATGGAAGACGTGGTATGCACAGCAAGATAGAAGCAATGAAGGAGCAGTTATTGCCTGAAATCGTAGCGCAGCGTGAAGCATTAGAAAACCAATTAAGTGAGGAAGAAAAGGCCATTATCGTTGAAATGCGTGAAAAAGTACTGGAGATAAAAAAAGAAGCATTGGATCCGGAAGTAGAGCATCCTTTTGCGCCTGAAAACATGATGAAGCGAGGCATGCATGAAAGCAAGAAGGGCATGCATCATAAGCAACGCCACCATGGGCACGCAGCAAATGAATCGCAAGAAAATATGCGCGAAGAGATGCGTGCAAAAATGAAAGCGATGAAAGAAAAGAATGCTTCGGAAGAGGAATGGATGGCTTTGAAAAAGGAAATGATGGAGCACCACATGGAAATGCGAGGACTAAGTGAAGAGGAGAAGGTAGAGAAACGCGCACACCTGGAAGAAAGAATGGCCATGCACCAGGAGTTAAAAGAAGCGCTAGAGCCACTGCATGTTATTGCAGAAAATCATGAAGAAACGCTGGAAGCCAGCTTCAACACCATTCACGAAAAAGCCATGGAAATGCATGGTGATATGCCGATGATGAAACACCACCTACCCATCAAAGAAATGGCAGGGAAACACATGCAGGTATTTTTCTTGCTCATGGATGTATCGAACGAAAAACCTACAACAACAGCAACTGCTTTTGAGGTGAAAACATTTCCCAACCCCGCAAGCAATAGTACTACCATCGAGTTTGAAATAAAACAAGAAGGACAGGTTTTGATCGAGTTACTGGACAAAGCAGGCAACGTAGTACAAACAATAATGGATGCGCCACAAACAAAAGGAACACATCAAGTAGTCGCCAACCTCAGCCGATTGAGCAACAATACATTTTACATCGTTGCAGTAACAACACCTGCCGGAACCGTACACCAAAAACTATTCATCCGATAAAACACCATGCTTATCATCAAACTCCCTTTCCAACTAGAAGGGGAGTTTTTTTTGCTGTAGGCAAAATGCTTCAAGAAAGTGCAATGGCAAGCGTTCGTTCATTGAAATGTTTTGGTCGTTGGTTGAAAACCTTTCATAGCTCTTGCCAATCCCAACATCTTTACACCATCAAATTTTATGAAGAAAGGAGGTTCATGCAGTAACAGTATACACTAATCACGCACGCTTCGGAATTATGTATTACTAAAACTCGCAACAATGCAAAGAATTTATCAATGCATGTTGACCCTGGCATTAGTGCTACCGGTCACTTCGGCATACAGCCAACAAACTACCATCAACGAATACTATTGGGGTACCTCACTTCAAAAGGTATTCGAAGACTTTCAAGAAAAGTACAACATCAAGGTAGAATACGACCCAACTTTGGTAAAAGACTACAAGTTGGATCAGCTGTTTTCCAATACTCCTGTCAATACAGCCTTTGATCTTATTTGTAGAAAACTTACCTCATTTACTTATTACGTAGACAGCGCTGGAGTAATTCATTTTGAGTCAGCAAACAGAACCACAGCAATACCATCGGCCAAAATGGCAAATAACGCTTATCACGGTTCGGCACAGCAGCATAACATAACAATTTCAGGTACGGTGAAAGATAAAGCAACGGGCGAAACATTGCCATTTGCTACCGTGCAGGTAAAAGGAACTACACATGGTACAACTACCAATATCGATGGCTACTTCACCCTCTTTAAAGTAGCTTCCGATACCGTGCCCATCGAAATCAGCTACATCGGTTATCAACCTCTTTTGTTTTACCTCAGCCCCACCAATGTGAAGGCTCCTCTAATCATTGAGCTTAGTCCAACAGTTAATCAATTGAGTGAAGTACAAATTGTAGCCAGACGAGAAGAAGAAGGCATGAAAGCATCGGAAGGAATAAGCATGGTAAAAATGACCCCGCAACAAGTGGCCGATCTTCCCAGCTTAGGCGAGAAAGATATTTTTCGATCGTTTCAATTGTTGCCAGGCATTAGTGGCAGTAACGAATCGTCGGCAGGGTTGTATGTACGTGGTGGTACCCCCGATCAAAACCTCATCCTGTACGATGGATTTACAGTATACCATCAGGAACATCTCTTTGGCATGTACAGTGCTTTCAATACCAACGCCATCAAAGACGTACAGTTGTACAAAGGGGGCTTTGAGTCTAAATATGGAGGACGGTTATCCAGTGTGATGGAAATTACCGGAAAAACAGGAAACGAGAAAGAATTTAATTTGGGAGGCGATATTAGCTTGCTCAGCTATAATGCCTTTACAGAAATCCCATTGGGAGGCAAAGGCTCGGTATTTATTGCTGGAAGAAAATCGTATAAAGGAGCACTTTACAACAAGTTTTTTGATGCATTCAATGAAGACAACAGCAGTAACGATATAGCACAAAGATCAGGTAAAGGAGGCTCAGGAGGAAGAGCACGAGAAGCATCGGAACCTACCTCGTTCTTTTACGACCTCAATGGAAAGGTAACTTATCGTCCCACAGAAAAAGACATTGTCTCGCTTAGCTTTTTCAACGGACAGGACGACCTCGATAATTCACGCACTTTTGATCGATCGTTTGGAGATGTATCTATTTCAGGGGGTGTTACCGATCTCACCAAATGGGGAAACTGGGGCAGCTCCCTTAAATGGTCGAGAAGGTGGAACGAAAAACTATATACCAACAGCCAGCTTTCGTATTCCAACTATTACAGCATCAGAGATCGCTCCATCGAAGCAAATGTGAGCATCAACGGAGAAAACACAAGCCGCAACCGTGGAACAATGGAAGACAACGACCTGAAAGACTTTACCTATAAAGTAGACAGTGAGTATAAAACGGGAAAAAACAACCAGGTAGAGTTTGGGGCTCAGCTTACCAATTACAACATCGATTACGATTTTACTCAAAACGATACTACTGAGATATTATCGTTGCACGACAGTGGCAACTTAATGTCGGTATACTTGCAAAACCGTTGGACCCCAGGCGGAAAGCTTACCATATTACCGGGCATTAGAACATCATACTTTACTGTTACAGAACAATTGTACCATGCGCCCAGGCTACAGGTAGATTATCAACTCACCAACAAAGTGAAATTGAAAACAGCATGGGGGCAATACTACCAATTTGCCAACAGGGTAGTGCGCGAAGACATATTGGCCGGTAGTCGCGACTTTTGGGTACTGTCTGATGGAAACGAAGTACCCGTGGGAGAAGCCATGCACTATATTGCTGGAGCCAGCTACGAAACGCAAAACTTTTTATTCGATGTAGAAGCGTATTACAAAGACCTGAAAGGCCTGTCGGAATATACCCTACGATTTACGCCCTCTTTCGGTGAAATAGACTATTCCTCTCTTTTCTACGAAGGCACAGGTTATGCGCGTGGCGTTGAAGTGTTGGCCCAAAAGAAGTTTGGCAAACTCACCGGGTGGATAGGATATACCTGGGGGCAGGTGCACCACAACTTTCCGGTGTATGGCGAAGGGTACTTTGCCGCGAGTCATGATGTAACGCATGAAACCAAACTGGTAGCCACTTACAAGGCAAACAAACACTGGACTTTTTCAGGAACATGGATTTATGCTACCGGCAAGCCTTATACCGAACCACTGGGGGGGTACACATTAACATTACTTGATGGCACTACCGCCGACTACATCGTAACAGGCGCAAAAAATGGATCGCGATACCCCGACTATCATCGCATGGATCTTTCGGCTAAATACGGGTTTAATATGGGCAAAGGAAAAGGGAGCTTAAGCTTTTCCTTGTTCAATGTGTACAATCGCACCAATATATGGTATAAAGAATTTGAGATCGATGAAACCGGACTTACGGAAACCGATGTGAATCTATTGGGAATTACCCCCAACATTACTTTATCGTTAAAACTAAAATAATGAAAGCACCAACTCTATACATACTCTTGTTGTTACTTAGCTTAACAGCATGCGAAAAAGAATTGATGGAACAAGATCTAAATGCCGATGTTCCGGTAGTTGAATCCTATTTAGCACAGGGAACAAGTTTATTGGAGGTGAAAGCAGATCAATTGCTCCCTTTTACAGAAGATGGCAATGATACTCAGCAACCATTGCAAGGGCTGGAGGTTTGGGTAAGACACCACAATAACAACTACTTGTTATATGAAGACACTACGGGGGTATACCGATATCAATCGCCAGGATTTAGAGTAGATACAGGAAGTTATTTGTTGGAGTTTGATTACAAAGGAAAACCGATTAAAGCAACAACAACAGTACCTTCAAAACCTACGAATTATAACAGTTCCACTACCACGCTTTCTGTAGAGCGTATAGCATCAGGATCGTTCGGCTTTTCGTTCGATAGTTTTGATCCGGTAGAACTAACGTGGGATAACCCTGATAACGGTTATTACTTTATGAAGTTAGAATACCTGGAAGCTACTCAAGACTATATCAATGGCAACATGGAAGACACGGGGCGTGAGTTTGAAAATACGCTGGTATCCGATCCATTCATAGGCAATGCCTACAGTTACGATCAGCGCAATATCGTATTTTTTGGTACCTACCGAATCGTACTGTTTCGTATCAACCAGGAATATGCAAACATGTTTGAAAGCATCAGTCAAAACTCACAAAACCTTACCAGCCCACTTACAAACATTGAAAACGGTTGGGGCATTTTTACAGGATTCAATAGCGATACCCTGTACCTTGAGGTCGACGAGCTATAATCTACTCGATTGAGTACTCAAATGGTGTCCTGTTATGTAAACTCCCCTCCTGAAATGGAAGGGGAGTTTTTTTACAATTATGAATAAAACCCTGCCACTTACCTATTCAACAACTACGGTTACTAATCCTCCCTTCGAACAAGAATAAATAATGCCAAATTCGTGGTACTTTGAACAACAATTTCAAACAAGATTACCATGAAAGAAGTCGTTTTTATTGCGCTTGCTGCACTGATGAGTACAACTGCTCTACCACAAAATGCGATAGAAGCCTACCAGGCCATGCTAAAAAAAGCACAGGCAGAAGCTGGTGGCAACGAAATTCCTGATAACGCTGAGGAAACAGTAATTTTCACGAGCTCCAGTAACATAACGATAAACAGTGCTACCACCACTTCTTTTGCAGATGGTGCCTACATTGAATCTATCACTAAGTTTGGAGGGCCTATTATGACCGTATTTGGTGGCACCATTCCCACCTTTGTAATATGGGTAGACGATGAGGTAGTAGCACTGCTTCCGTTTCATGAATTACTTTACTCGCAAGAAGACCATTTGCGCATCCAGATATTTCCAGATGCAGCAAACTATAAAGACCAATTGTCGCTTAACTTTTTAAACAATGTATTGACACAGCTAACACCTGGCAAGCACACCATTACCGTAGGGTGGACTGGAGGAGGGCAAAGCACCAAAGCTGATTTGGGTTGGTATGGTCAGTTTGAACTGGATGGCGATAACATCGCGAAATTTCAGGCCACAGCCAACAAATTGAACGAAGCGAAATTGGATCAAGTAAAACTGCCCAAAGCTGCAGCGAACGATGCTGGATTGGAAGCCAAATTTTTGGCGTGCACGCAAGCTCATGCCAAGGCAGAAGGGTGGAAAGAAACGTTTGTAAAGTGCATCATTACCAGCCGCGATTGGAGCATTGAACGCAACAGCTTAACAGGAGTGATATTAGGGCGCAAAAGATCTGCAGCACTTTGTGCCACCTGGCCCGATGGGCATTGTACATACCAAACGTTTAGCTTCTACCAACAATACGATGGTGCTAACTATTCAAGTACCGTACGCTTCAATGGGGTGGGCAGTCAAATAAAAATAGGGTGCAATAAGTTCAAGTAACTTAAACGCTGATAAAGGAATATTGTCCGGCCACCTTGCCTACAGCTTCTGCATTTACAATCAATACCGGAATATTGGCTTCATTCTGTAACAACGATTGAGCAAACGTATCGAATTGGGGCAACAGGCTTTCTGTGAAATACCCAACTGCCAATAAGTCGGCCTTATTTTCAACGGCATATTCTACCACTTCTTTGTTAAATGCCTTTTTGCCGGGCATGATTTCGGCAGTACACGAAATGCCACGCTCGCTCATGTGCTTTTTAGCCATCAAAATGCTGTTTCGAATTTTATTGATGAGCCATTCGTCGGTTTGATGCTCTACCACAATATGAATCTCGGAGTTAAATTGTGTAGCAAGATCTTCGGCAAACTTGAGCACCTGAGTACTTTCGCGATTCAGGTTAAGAGGCATCACAATTCTATCGCAGCCAGGCGTAGAAGTTTTTTCTTCTTGCACCACCAAGAATGGAATGTGAGAGCTGGTAATTACACGCAATGCATAACTGCCAAACAAACGTTGCATGCCTTTAGCACCGTGTGTTCCCATTACAATCAATTGCGTATCAGAGTAGTTGGCCATTTTGCCAATATCTTCAAAAATGTTCCCAACAATTACTTTGGTATCTAGCGCAGGATCATCATCGCCAAGTGCAAGTGTTTTAGCTACTTCATTCAATTGATGTTCGGCAGCAGTTACTTCACTTTCTTTTTTTACTACATGCAATAATCGTAAATCAGCGCCTGTTTCACGGGCGAGGTTGAGGGCGTGTTGTACGGCCGAATCTGCTGCAGCCGAAAAATCGTGGGGAATTAAATAAATCTTACTCATAGCACAACGTTTGATGGTACGTAAAAATAGTATTTTTTCCCAACTCTAACAGGGAATTAAGAGGTAGTCTTTTTCGACTTTTCTTTCATCAGTGCAGAAAAAGATTTATTCGATACTTTACTCTCTGCCCAACTAATAAAATCAAAGTATTGCAGTGCCTTCTCTTCGAACCGATCGCTAAACAATACGCGCAACTCATCCGTAAATGCATTGAATACAACTTCCTGTTCAGGTTTGCTTAACTCGTGGTTTAGCGAAGTACGAGCAAACTTTAAAAACAACTCTTCGAAGCGGAACTTACGCTCCTTCTTAGTTAAGAAACGTGCGGTTGATTTTACCAGATAGTCGATCAAATCGTAATTGCCCAGCTCATGGTGCAATACAATATTTACCAACCTTGCAAAGCACTGAATGTCGATACGTACCTCACCAAACGATTGGTTAAGTAAGGTGTTCATCCACGCAAGTGCTTCATGAAAATTGCCATTGCCAAACGATACATAAAACAAATTGTAATAAAGCACCGCTTGCCCATCAGTATTGATCAGGTAATCGAAATGCTTCATGCCCTCTTTCACCTCTTCAGCAAACTCATGGGCACTTTCAAACAGCCCTCTATCCAAATCAATGTCGAGCTTTGCATTGTATATGGTTGTATAGATTTCTGTTTGTAAGTTGGTCGACTTTTTCCCCTCGGGAATGGCATCGATGAACTGCTTGATTTTTTGTACCTGTGCATCAAATTCTTCGTACAATCGATTGCTGCCAAGAAAAATCATGAGCGAACGCATGTGGCTGATGTACAGCTTCGGATTGTCGTGTATGATGTGGGGCCTCGACTCTAAGAGTGTAACTACTTTTTCGCGATGTTCTTTGCACTGCTTGCCATTGCCCAATAAAAAATAATAGGTTCCCCAAAGGGCATGGTACTCTACCTGGCAAGCAAACTCCTGTTCAGCAGGATTGCCTTGCAGCAAAGGGTGTTGCATAATTTCATCGTACCGCTCTTTTCCTACCTTAGAACGGGTGCGATTATGACGCAACAACAACATGTGTAGCCGGGTGGCCAGTAGTTCGTACTCGGCCAAATCATTGTTCACTTTTCGGTAATGACGCGCCTGGTAAAATGTTTCGTGATCAAACTTCTGCAACGCATCAAAATTCGACGACTTATGGGCAATCTCTCGTTCAAGAATGGAGATTTCGTCTAATGCTATATAAAACTCATATTCAAGAGCAATTTTCTTGGCCTTCTCTAACTTCTTCAAGCTGTGCTCTAGCAATCCTTTTTCGTAAAGAATATCAGCATAATCCATCAACTCCCGCACATCATACATCTTTTTTGTAGTGCCCTTAAATTGCCTTAAACTCTTTAAAATAAGATTGTCGAGTTGCACCTTTACCGACGATAGGTTGTTGGCCAGCTTGGTGCCCTTAAACTTCTTGATAATGAGTTTTTCATCGTAAGCAGATTGCTTGTCGATGGCATCGAAGAGTTTAACATATTGGTTCTCATCGCCAATAGTATGGCGCGATGCAAAGATTTTAAAACAGCGCTTTTCTGATCTTGACAGCGATTTTATAAGGTGAAAAAGATGATCGGACTTTTTCATATGACGATTGTTGTAATAATCTGATAGCCTTGGTGTTAATGAAAAAAAACAAGGGATAACACCTTCTTAGACTTTCAGTGAAAGTACAAAACTTTGTTTTGACCCGGTTTAAATAAAATGAATCTTTGTATTGAAGCTGTAGAGAGCTTTCATGAGGTTTTGTTCCAAAAATCTTGTAGAGAAAGTGGTTCTTTAAATGGAACCACTTTTTTTATGCCTTAAAGTTAAGCAATCCAGCCAACTAAAAGAACTTTTTCCATCATTCGATGTTCAACAAAAATATCGGGAAACCGACTATTTAATCAATAAATACTGGTTATCATTGTAATAAGATTAATGATGATAATAAACCACCTACCATGAATTACGAAACACTCCAATCTCCAGTTGCAATTGCCAAAATGAGCGAGCTGGAAGAAAAGCAGCCCACTCACGCTAAAGTAAAAAAAACCGACCTCGTTGTTATCCGGTATGGCAACGAAGTATCAGTATTGTATGGACGCTGTCTACACCGTGGGGCATTGCTAAGCGATGGCACCGTAGAAGGACATAACCTAATTTGTGGGTTACACAATTGGGACTACCGTTACGATACCGGAGTAAGTGAATACAATAACAATGAAGTGCTTTACAAGTTTAAAGCCGCAGTAAAAGACGATGTGTTGTATGTAGATGAAGCCGATGTAGCTGCATTTGAGGTAGAACACCCTTCGCCTTTCAATGAAGAAGAATACCTGGGAGAATATGCTGATACTCATCCAGAAGATACGGAACCTTATTCTCTATACATTAAAGAATTGGCGCAATATGGGTTAAAGCGCCTGGGGCATCATGGCCCTACAGCTGCAATGGGGGTAGACCGTAACACGTTACCCAAATGGGAAGACATTCAATTTCTTCCGGCTCAACTTTCGAAGCGCCCGCTACTGGATGAAGAAGAAGTAAACACTTCGGTGGTGATAGGCCCTAATGCCAACAAACCATTACAGTTAGATATGCCCATTTTTGTTTCCGACATGTCTTTCGGGGCATTGTCGCGCGAAGCCAAAATTGCGTTGTCGAAAGGAGCGGAAATGGCAGGCACTGGAATATGCTCTGGAGAAGGAGGAATGTTGCCAGAAGAGCAAGCATCAAACAGCCGCTACTTTTACGAGTTGGCTTCGGGTAAATTTGGATTTAGTTGGGAGAAGGTAAAACAATCGCAAGCCTTCCACTTTAAGGGAGGGCAAGGTGCCAAAACTGGTACTGGTGGACACTTGCCCGGGCATAAAGTAACCAAAGAAATAGCTTCGGTAAGAGGACTGCAAGAAGGAGAATCGGCCATCAGCCCGGCTACCTTTCCTGACTTTCATGGAGTAGAAGATTTTAAAGCATTTACAGCCCAGGTGCGCGAACATACTGGAGGCATCCCTGTAGGCTTTAAAATAGCTGCCAGCAGGATAGAAGAAGACATCGACTTTGCCCTGGAAGCAGGAGCCGACTACATCATATTGGATGGTAGGGGAGGAGGCACAGGAGCTGCACCCACTATTTTGAGAAACAACATCAATGTACCCACTATACCTGCGCTTGCACGGGCAAGAAAACACCTCGATAAGGTAGGTGCTGAAGGAGTGAGCCTTATCATTACAGGAGGGCTAAGAGTAGCCGAAGATTTTGCCAAGGCCCTGATGATGGGGGCAGATGCCATTGCTGTATCCAATTCAGCATTACAGGCTATTGGTTGTCTGGGCATGCGTGCATGCAATACTAACAACTGTCCGGTGGGCATTGCTACTCAAAAAGAAAACCTGCGATCGCGCATGCAAATTGCAGCGTCGGCAAAACAATTGCACAACTTTTTCCACGCCTCTAATGAGTTAGTGAAAGTGGTAGCACGGTCTTGCGGACATAGCCACATCAATCAATTCAATTCAAACGATTTATCAACATTTAGCATAGACATACACCGCCTTACAGGCATTGCCTATGCCGGTACAAATCCTTAATTATATGAAAGCCATTTGGAACAACCAGGTGATCGCAGAAAGCGATGATACCGTAATCATTGAAGGGAATCATTACTTCCCACCAGAATCGATTAACAAAGCATTTTTTAAAGAAAGCGATACCCGTACCGTATGCCCCTGGAAAGGAACCGCTTCCTATTACAGTTTGGAAGTTGATGGGGCGACCAATCAAGATGCAGCATGGTATTATCCAGAAGTATCGGAATTGGCCAAAAACATCAAGGGCAGGGTAGCTTTTTGGAAAGGAGTTCAGGTAGTATATTAATCCATTAAATTACTCCGGTAAGCGTTAGTATAGTCATTACAATACCCGTAATGACGATTACAGTCCAGTAGATGATTTTTGCTTTCTGCTTATTCATTGTACAGTAATGTTGAATGCGGAACTTGCTTCTACTTCGCCTCGAAATAGCTGATCAACAGTGATAGTAGCAGTGCCCGGAGCCTTTGCTTTAAAAACATAAGTGCCTGTAGCGGCATCTCCCCCAGTCATGCCTTCCTTCATTCTTTCAGGGTGATGGTACTTTATTTTTTCGTCGGCAAACATGACTACCTCTTCATGGTCAATTTTATAGGCACCACTGTACCCCACCGATCCATGCACTTCAAAAGAATAAGTAAGTTGATCACCTACTTTAACAGTAACCTCTTTTAGGCCTATGTTATTGAGATCAATGGTGGTGCCTTTATTGTTGCTGTCGGTAGACTTCGTATTGGAGCAACCGGTAAAGAAAACAAAAAGCAATATTCCACTGATGAGTTTTGGCATATCAGAAATAAAATGACAGAATATACAAGCCTACTGAAATGAGAATGGCAATGATGATGAAGAAAATAATCTCGTTTTCCTTTTGAGGAGGATTATTTCCAAAAAGCTTGAACTTTTGATGAAAGAACCCCATGCGAAATCACTAAGGGTTCGAACCAGTTGTTGGCAGGGCCGACTTAAAGGTTTTCACATACTCATCGTACTTTACAGTAAGGTAGGTATTGCTGCCAAACCAATTTAAAATGGGCTCAATTTGAGGGGGCTTTAAATAGCCTTGTACTGGTGTAAGTAAGTTCAAATCCTCATCCAACCACAAAAGAGTAGGGTAGGCAATGCGGCCATTTACTGCGGCAATGGCTTGCGTAAATTGGTGGGTGGCATTGCGTGTATGAGCCTTTGCCGGATCATACTTTGGATTGGTAAATGTATGCCCTTTAAACGTAACAGTATCGTTGCCTTCGGCATTGAACTTTACAGCATAGTAGTGCTTGTTGATGTAGTCAATGATGGTAGGGTTGGTAAAGGTGTTACGCATCATCATCTTACATGGCCCACACCACTTGGTGTAAACATCAACTAAGATTTTCTTGGGTTTCTTTTTAACTAATTCTTGAGCCTCTTCAATGGTTACCCATTGAATTTTAGCTGCTTTGTCTTGCGAAAATGCAACAAAAGGAAGCAGTAAAAAGGTGATGTACAATAGCTGTTTCATTCGAATGCCTGATTATTTTCTATATAAATATACGCAAATTAAAAATGCTCAGGTTTCAAATATTATGCCACAGGTTATATGCCTAGTTGATGCCGTGCATTTTCTTCACCAACCACTTTCTCATCAAGAAGATAACCAGTGCAATGGTAAATGGAATGCCTACATATAGTAAGAAGAAGGATGTCATAGAGAGTTTCTCCGATACTTCATCCATCATGGCACCAGTTGAACCGGCCAACTTGTTACCCATGGCGGAAGCGAAGAACCAAACACCAAACATCAATCCTACCAACTTTTTAGGCGATAGCTTACTTACAAACGACAATCCTACTGGCGAAATGCATAATTCACCCCAGGTGTGGAAAAGGAAGGCAAACACCAACCAAATCATGCTTACAGAAGCGCTTTCTGCACCCAATGGAATGCTCATACTGCCCATAGCAAGGAAACCAAATCCAAGTCCGAGCAGTACCATGCCCAAAGCAAACTTTACAGGGCCTGAAGGGTTCCACTTGCGTTCCCATACTTTAGAGAACACCGGAGCAAACAGTACAATAAACAAAGAGTTCAGAATTTGGAACCACGAGGCAGTGACTTCCGTTTCATCTTTTAACTGACGGGTAATAGTACCGCTAAAAGCGGATTTGTATTTAGCTACTTCTTCTTCCTGAATATACCTCAACTTACTATCTGAAATAATGGCGTTGAAAGCAGAACCATCGGCCAATACCTCATTAACACGCAAGGTGCCTTGTTCCGTTTTATCCATGGTGTAAGCACCAGAAATGACTACCCTTCCACTGTCCTTTTCAGGAACAATAGACAAATTGGTATATGCATTGAAAGTAGGAATAGCTCCCGAATATTTATCTGCCAAATACCCTTTGCTCATAATGGCCAACGACTTTACATCAATAGTAGTAGCGTTGTTAACCAATAACGTGTCTTGAATATTCTCAGTAACCTCATGGGTATAAGTTACATCGTAAGCATTGGTGTTGAACTCACGGTTAACCTTCCAAATACACAGGCCCCAAATAATAAGAAAACTGAGTCCCAGGAACACATTGGATAGAGCAAACCTCTTGAAGGTTTTGGAAAACAGCTTGAGCAACACGTATGTTACCAATAGCATGGGAACAATGGTTAAGATGGCATCAATCCACCGGAAGGCCACTGCACCGGTACCGGTAAGCACCCGTTGCGTGAAGTTCTTTGCAAACAAGTTCATGGTTCCACCGGCCTGCTCAAAGCACATCCAAAAGAACACAGAAAATAAGGCAAAGAAGAAGATAACCACCAAACGATCTGCCGTTACTTTCTTGGCAAACTTATCGCGCATATAACTTTTCAGTCGTTGCAAGGTTGTGGCATCAAGATCAGGTGCTTCTTGTTGAATGCGTGCATCCAAAGCAGCTTCATCAAACTCAGCTAAACTTTCTTCGTGTTCTTCTTGTTCGGCTTTTACATCTTCAATAGCTGCAGTAATAGAGTCGGAGCTTTTGTTAGGTTTTAAACCAATTTTTCCGAAAATGCCCTGGCCAAACCAAAACATCACCATGCCAAAGAACATGAAGATACCAGCCAATCCAAAGCCATAACTCCAACCTACTTTCTCACCGATATAGCCACAAAGTAAAATACCAAGAAAAGCACCAGCGTTGATTCCCATATAGAAAATCGTGTAGCCACCATCTTTCTTAGCGGCTTCATTAGGGCCATATAATTGGCCTACCATAGAGGAAATATTGGGCTTGAAGAACCCATTTCCAGCTACGAGTAAGAACAAACCAAGGTAGAAAAAGAAACTCGTTTCCAGGGCCATGGAGGCATGACCAAGCGTCATCAATAAGGCTCCAAGTATTACGGCCCATCGATAACCAAGGTATCGATCTGCCATCATACCACCTAAAATTGGGGTAATGTATACCCACATGGTGTAAGTGCCATACAACGTAAGAGCTTCGGCAGAGGTCCATTCCCATCCTCCAGTAGCAGCTTCACTTACAAGGAAGAGTACCAATAAGGCACGCATTCCGTAGTAACTAAAGCGCTCCCACATCTCAGTAAAAAAGAGTACAAACAGCGATGGGGGGTGACCAAAAATCGAGTCTTGTTTATTTTCCATGGTGTGTGTTGTAAAAGTTTGAAGTCACGAATTTAGCAAAATGTTGCTATAAATTGGCTTTAATGAAGTCTGTCATCTTGGTAAACAGGTGCAATCGGGTAGTTCCCCCGTAAATTCCGTGGTTTTTATCAGGGTAGATAAAAAGGTCGAATTGCTTGTTGGCCTTTACCATGGCATTGATCATTTCCATGGTGTTTTGATAATGTACATTGTCGTCAGCCGATCCGTGTACCAACAAATAAGAACCTCTCATTTTATCCACATGGTTGATGGGAGAGTTGTCGTCATAGCCATCAGCGTTTTCTTGTGGGGTACGCATATACCGCTCGGTATATATCGTATCGTAGTAGCGCCAGTTGGTTACTGGTGCTACAGCAATGGCCATCTTAAAAAAGTCGGCTCCCTTCGTTAAACAAAGAGAAGACATATAACCACCGTAGCTCCATCCCTGTATGCCGATGCGGGTTTTATCTACAAACGATTGCTTGCCCAACCAAATGGCTGCTTCAATCTGATCGATGGTTTCATACTTGCCAAGTTGTTGATAGGTACACTTCTTAAATTCTGCCCCACGATGGCCGGTTCCTCTACCATCCACCGATACCACTACATATCCTTGTTGGGCAATGAGTTGATGCCATAAGAAATTATACCCTCCCCATGAATCATTCACAGTATTGGCGCCAGGCCCCCCGTATACGGTCATGAAAACCGGGTATTTTTTACCAGCTACGTAATTGGGAGGCTTAATCCACCAACCATTAAGCTGCACCCCTTCAGACGTTTTAAACTTGAAAAATTCTTTGCGCCCCAGGCTGTATTCACCCAGTGCATCTTTCAACTTCTGGTTGTCTTTTAATACTTTGATTTCCTTGCCGGAATTTTGATGCATCGTAATGTAATAGGGCGTATTGGCATCAGAATGGTAGTTGATGTAGTATTTAAAACTACTGCTGAAATCAGCATCATTCTGTCCCTTCTTAGACGAGAGCTTTGTTTTGCTCTTGCCATTCAATTTAATGGAGTATACATGACGTTGCGTAGGCGATTCTTCGGCTGAGGTAAAGTAAATGGTACCACTTCTTTCATCAATGCCTTTTAATGCTATCACATCCCATTTACCACTGGTAACCTGTTGTGCAGTGCCATTCATGCTAATTTGATAAATGTGATTGTAGCCATCTTGCTCGCTGGTCCACAAAAAACTGTTGTCGGCCAAAAAGTTGAGGTTGTCGGTAATTTCTACGTAACGCTTATCGGTTTCGGTATACATTACCTGGTGGGGCAATGGCACGCTTTCTTCCCCATCTGAATAGGTAGTGATTAAGAAATCGAGCTTGTTTTGCAATCGGTTCATCCGTAAGATGCAAAGCTTGTTGTTGTCTTGTGTCCACTTTATGCGAGGAATGTATTGATCCGTTTCCTGCCCCACATCACAAATGCGGGTTTTCTTTGAAGCAAGATCGTAAATGTGGATGCTTACCAACGAATTTTCTTCTCCGGCTTTGGGATATTTAAACCGATATTGATCAGGATACAATTCGCCATACATGGCCATCTGAAACTCCTTAACATTCGATTCATTGATCTTGTAGTAAGCTACTTTATCGCTTTTGGGCGACCAGTGAAATCCTTCAATGAAGGCAAACTCTTCTTCGTATACCCAATCGGTGGTTCCGTTAATGATGTGGTTATATTTCCCATCAAATGTGATGGCGTATTCTTTGCCTGAATCCAGGTTCTTGATCCAAATGTTATTGTCGCGAATAAAACCTACTTTACTTCCATCGGGCGAGAAAGTAGCCAGGCTTTGCTGACTGCCTTCCATCGAAGAAAGTGGGGTAAGTTGTTTCGACTTAATGTCGTAAATGTAATAGTACGCCTTAGAAGAGTGGCGGTAAATGGGCGTAATGTTGGTGGCAATTAAGATTTGATCTTCTAACGAATTGAAATGATAATCTTCAATACTTATAGGTTTTTCATCAGCACCCAACAAGTCACCTGACTTTACGATGGTGGCTACCTTTTTGTAACTCTTGTAAGCATATTTATTGATTTCCATGCCTGTTTCGCCACGTTCCAGGGTGGTAAAGTGTTCTCCATCCGACATAGAACGAACGCCACTAACGTATTCAGGTGCAAAGTCACTGCTGTACCAAATGTCTTCATTGGTCAGGAATTTTTCCGCTTGCTTTGTAAACGAGCCTTTCCCTGCAGATAGGCTATTGGAATTAGGGTACTTACTATCGCGTTGTGTGGTGCCAGAGGTAGTAAAACCAACCAACAAACCAGCAGTTAAAGTAATGGAGATCAATTGTTTCATGTGCAGTGTACGTTTGTTTCGGAAACTTCATGCAAAAATCGCGCAAATTTCACGTTAATGCATCAATTATTCTTTCTTTGTAGTTCCCTGCTATAAATTTGCCCGAAGGTAATTAAAACCGAAAAAAGATAAAAGTGAATAGCGGATGAGGGGTTGTATAGTAATGGTAGGCGGTAAAATAGTACCTTAAATTGCAAACAAAATGAAGTTTAATCGAGTAACACCTGAAGTTGCAACGCAATTGGCAAGCGCAATTGGAGAGAGGTATGTATTCTTCGACCAGGAGTACCTCAATCAATATGGACACGATGAAACGGAAGATTTAAGCTTCCCTCCTGAAGTAGTGGTAAAACCCGGTAATACAGAAGAGGTGGCAGCCATTATGAAAATATGTTATGCAACAAATGTTCCGGTAACGCCCATAGGGGGAAGAACAGGGTTGAGTGGAGGCGCTTTATCGGTTTATGGTGGTGTGGGGCTGTCGATGGAACGCTTTAACCGTATACTTGATATCGATGAACTGAACCTGCAAGCTACCATTGAGCCCGGGGTAATTACACAAGTATTTCAAGAAGCAGTTATAGAAAAGGGATTGTTTTACCCGCCCGATCCTTCCAGCCGTGGCAGTTGTTTTATTGGAGGAAACCTGGCAGAGTGTGCCGGAGGCCCAAAAGCAGTTAAATATGGGGTAACAAGAGATTATGTGTTAAACCTGGAGGTGGTTTTGCCTCATGGAGAAATTATTTGGACCGGTGCCAATGTATTGAAAAACTCTACGGGTTATAACCTTACCCAACTGATGGTAGGAAGTGAAGGTACTCTTGGTGTAATTACGAAGGCAGTCTTTCGTTTGATTCCTTACCCTAAAAACAATTTATTGATGTTGGTGCCGTTCTTTTCTGCTGAAAAAGCGTGTGAGGCAGTATCAGCTGTGTTTAGAGCAGGCATTACCCCTTCGGCAATGGAGTTTATGGAACGCGACGCCATTGATTGGACATTGCAGTTTGTTGATGGAATCAACATCTCTATCAAGGAAGAGGTGCAAGCACATTTGTTGATTGAGGTAGATGGCAACGACATGGAAGTACTGTTAAAAGAATGTGAACAAATTGCAGAAGTGATGGAAGCGCACAGTTGCGATGAGATTTTATTTGCGGATTCAGCGGAACAAAAAGCTACACTGTGGAAAATGCGCAGGAGGGTAGCAGAGGCTGTAAAAGCAAATTCCATCTACAAAGAAGAAGATACAGTAGTGCCACGTTATGAGCTGCCTCGATTGCTCAAGGGAGTGAAAGATATAGGCAATCGATACGGGTTCAAGTCAGTATGCTATGGGCATGCAGGAGATGGTAATTTACATGTAAACATCATAAAAGGTGATTTGAGCGATGAGGTTTGGGAAGAACAGTTGCCTAAGGGCATACGAGAGATATTCGAATTGGTGGTAAGCCTTAAGGGAACTTTATCGGGAGAACATGGCATTGGTTACGTGCAAAAGGGGTATATGGACATTGCGTTCAATAACACACAGTTAACACTGATGAAGCACATTAAACAAGTGTTTGACCCTACAGGAATCATGAACCCAGGAAAGGTATTTGATAATGATAAATAAGCAATACAGTGGAATTTCCACTGTATTGCTTATTTGTATTTCTTATGAGAGAGTAACGAAATCAGGACGGATAGAAGTAGATTACAAACATGGTGTTTACCATGAAACAACAAAAATGTAATTCATAATTCCAGATTTTGAGTTAATTACTAGCATATCAAATATAACGAATTTTGAAGCGAAAGTCAAATGTACATATCCAACAATAGCATGTATATTTGAAATCCTAAAAACAATATTGAAGCTATGAATTGCTTGTTTAGTCGTCGTTTTTTAAGAATAACTGTTGTTTTTTTAGCATTTCTGTTATGTGCCTGCGCAGCAGGGGAATCGCATGATACCGTAGACATTCAAGAAGCATCGATCGTAGACTCTACGCTGCTAAAAGAACAACAACTTCGGCAAAAGGTAGGGCAAATGTTGCTGGTGGGCTTTCGAGGAATGGAGGTAGATTCTACCAGCAAAATTGTACGTGCTATCAAGGAGCAACACCTGGGGGGAATCATCCTGTTTGAGCGCGATGTGCTAACCGGTAAAGCTGAACGCAATATAGCTTCTCAGCAGCAATTAGCCACATTGTGCACCCAATTGCAAAATGCATCCGATGTGCCTTTATTCATTGCCATTGATCAGGAAGGTGGTTTGGTAAATCGACTCAAAAGTAAGTATGGATTTCCAGAAAGCATTTCAGCCCAGGAGATCGGCAACAAAGACAATATAGACAGTACTTATCATTATGGTAGCATAACTGCAAACACACTTCAATTGTTAGGCATCAACCTTAATTTTGCGCCTGTAGTGGATGTAAATGTGAACCCTGCCAATCCGGTTATAGGAAAGATAGAGCGTAGCTTTTCAAGCGATCCGGATAAAGTAGCCACACATGCCATTGCTACCATCGATGCACATCACCATAGTAATGTACTAACTGCAATCAAGCATTTCCCAGGCCATGGTAGCGCATGGAACGATTCACATCATGGGATGGCTGATGTTACAGAAACATGGACAACCAGCGAGTTGATTCCATTTCAAACAATCATTGATTCTGGGCGATGTGACATGGTGATGACAGCCCATATTTTTAATGCCCATATCGACTCGGTAGTACCAGCTACACTTTCCAGTAATGCCATCAACGGGTTGTTGAGAGATAGCCTTGGATTTCAAGGAGTGGTGGTGTCAGATGATATGCAAATGAAAGCCATCACCTCTTTTTATGGATTGGAGGAGGCCATTACGATGTCGTTAAACAGTGGGGTCGACATTTTATTGTTTGGGAACAACATCGATTACGATGATGATATAGCTGCCAAAGCCATTGACATTATTGTGAAGCTGGTGAAAGAAGAAGTCATAAAAGAAGAACGCATCGATCAGTCGTATCAACGTATTATGCAACTCAAGGAACGCTTGAAGTAAACCTAATCTGTAATGCTTTTCTTGTTCTTTTTAGGGTGACTTACTGTAAACGGCATGGTTGCTGAAGTACTATTGCCACCAGCATCGAAAGCCGTGATGGTTACGGTATAATTTCCTTCTTCCCAACTTTCCATGTCAATGTATGTATCTGCGTAATTGATAGAAAAAGGAGTCCAGGTGCCATTTTGCAATACTTTATAGAAGAAGTTCCGGGTTACATAATCGCTTTCAGAGGTATACACCTTATCCATCGAATATATGATAGGTACCACCGCATTGGTTTGTTCATTATGCACATACCGATCCAGGTTCATGTTGAACTTAAATTTGGTGGAAACCAATGCGTTTGCTGGTTTTGAAGCAGGTGCTATAGTGCACTCGTAAGCGTAGATGCCAGTTTTAAAACGAGTATTTCCTACATCGTAACAGTTGAAAATCAATTGAACTTTTCCTGTTACAGATTCGGGTGAAAGGTAATGCCCAAATTCACTTCTGAAGGTGAAAATAGCATTATTGATTGTATCAAATATTGGTGCAGCGGTGTCTTTGTAGGTACTAATGTCAAGCAATGTATTATGGGTGGGGCGCCAATTGCCATTCCAGTGTTCGCCATCGGTGATTATACGACTAAAATGCAAATGTGTTGAATAGTTGCTTACAGGCCATGGATATAAAACCCCAAGTTCTTCGCCTGCTTCTACCGTATCGCCCACCACAAAACGAATGGAGTCACGTACCAGGTGAGCATATAAATAACCTTCGGTTGCCCCTGGTTCTATGCCGTCTGAAATAGCGATTCGCCACATGGCATCGCTTCCAATGGTAATGATGGCTTTTACAATACCTCGTTTTACATTGTAAACAGGGGTGTAATCTTCAGTCAAAATGTCAATACCTGGGTGCAGGTATTGGCGACTTCCATACGTTTGAATTTGCGCATAGCTATTGCCCATAGTACAAAAGTGCTCCCCTTCGTGGTAATGCACAGGACACTTAATAGGGTGTTTTACTTCTTGTGCATCGGTTTGGGCAACAGCCACAGTAGCAATAAAGTAACATGTTATGAAGAAAATAGCGCGCATCATTGCATTAAAGTACTTATAAAAACGCAATATACCTTCTTTATGGTATTGCGTCTTTGAAGTACTAAAAGTAGTTTTGTAATGTTTAGCACAACAATTATGCAAAAGTTAGCATTCAACGGATCATTAATTTCATACTGCACTCCTTTAGTAGAGGAAGCACAAATGGCGGAGTTTGAATGCAAGAAAAAGAAATGTTGCAAAAAGTATAAACGCAAAGGCACTGCTTGTAAAAAGTGCCCTAAGTTTTAGTTGCTCCCCATACTACCGTACCTTCTTTCCATCAGCAAAATAGATGCTTTATGTAGCTTGTTAAACATGATGAAGGTAAGGACGAGGTTTCCTAAAATAGCCAGGTATCCAATGATAGGTAGTATTTGTGCTGCAACAACAATAGCATAAGCCAATGCAAATGTTTCGTCCAGCCACTTTCGTTTCGAAAGGCCCCGATCGATCATATACCTGTTAAGGTCGATGGCAAGCCCCCAATAAGCCTGAAATACCCAGTACAAATTAAAAAATGGGATAAACAAGAAACCAACAGCATTACCAGGGCTGGTGCGAGCATATCCTTGTTCAATATTGGCCCAGGTTCGATAAAGAATTTGCATGCTAAACACAATGGCAGGTACTTGCAATAGAATACTCATAATGATGATGATGGTAAAATACTCTTCATCATAGCGCCATCGCAGAATGTCAAGTTCTACCAATAGGGGAAAGGCAAGAGAACCAATCAATAAAAAGCCCCAACCAACCCAGTAAAAAATTGAAAACTGCTTGTACTTGTGTTTGATTTGTTGCCCTTCAGGTGTTCTTGGGTGAGCAATTAAATCTTCTTCTTCTGCAGTTGGAGGAATATTGCTGAAGTATTGTTGTTGTACATGCGGTGCTCCTTGATGTGGTGGCTGATTTGGAATAGGAGGCGGTGGTGGGGTAGAAGCTTGTGGAAATAAATGTTGTAGGGCACTAACTGAACCAGCTTTTTGCCAATCTGCCATGCCTTCAGCCCATACAAAGGTATCGGTAGTTACACCATTTTGAAGCAACTCTTCTGCCTTACATGGCCCATACTGTTGATTGTTTATGATATAGAAGTAAGCCATAACTAGTAGTAGAGTGTATAATTAAAGAAGAGATAAATGTCGTAAAGAAACCCAATGCCCACTACTACAAGCCCAATTATTTTAAGGTTTTGCTTGTTGCAAAACAACGCCATGAGTATGCCACAAGCAGTGCTTCCCAAAGTAATTAAAGGACTAAAGTAATCAGCAATTTCCCACCCTAAAACAAGGTTTAACAAGTAGTTGAGTACCGACATAGCCGGAATTAAAATGGCCACCAGTGCCATTACCTTAAAATTCTTTTCAAAAGTATTGGTAGAAGGTGCGGTTTTTTGGTAAGGATTGCCTGGAGTAGAGGAAACTGTATTTAACTCAGGAAACTCAGCAATGGGCCTCCAGTAGTCCATGCCTTCCAACCAAATCATGGTAGTTGTATCGAGCGAAAGTACATTCAATTCTTCCCTGGTAGCCGGGCCGTACCGTTTAGGGCCTTTGGTGTAATAGTATTGTTTCATAGGTTAAAACTGAAAATAAGTGAAATCGCTCCCGTAGTCGAAAAACATGTAATAAATACGTTTTAAAAGAAGTAAACCAGTGAGTATAAAAACTGCCACTTTTATGTTGTTGTTTTTCGAGTGAATGGCGAGCATTACAGGAACACCCAGGTAAATTAGCCCAAATAAAAGGCGAAAAATAGGGCTGTAAAAAAGCCCCCAAAGGAAACTTGTGATTAAAGGCAGGCCAAAATAAACGATGGCCAGTATACCCATTAACCGTAAACTCTTTTCATCGTTGGAAGTGTCTAAGAAACTTGCTCTTTTGTTACCTGGCATAGGACTTACAGCAGGCGATGGAGGAACCACTTTGATGTGATCCTTTAATTCATTTAGCGAAGTAATGGGTACCCATGTAGGTAACCCTGGTTTCCAAACGGTAGTGTCAATGGTTAACCCTTTTTGTTGCATTTCCTTTAGTGAAAAAGGACCATATTTTTTGTCGCCATGTAAATAGTGGTAATCGTTCATAGGTTATAATGTTTCACCCAACCAGATTTTGTGTTCAAGTTCAATGATTTCCAACTCAATACGATCGATTTCTTTTGCGATGGCTTCAGGGGTTTTCTTTTCCTTTGCAATGGTTCGATCGTCGACATTATTCTCTTTGTAAATTTTGCCATAGAAATTGCGATAGAAAATCAAGTTTTCAACGTTCAATACCCGGCTCGAATAACCACTTTCTCCTTTTGCCTTAATGGTGGCAAGTATTGAGCGTACCTCCGGGTAATAAAACCAGCATAATGGGACTTGTTTTACTCCTTGTTTCTTTACCTTAACCTCTACTACCGGGCAAATACCAATGAGGCGTGTTTCACTAATACCACGGGCTTTATCGTAAAACCAATCTTCTTTGATGTTATAGCCCACCACCTTAATTTCGTTTAAAGCAGTTTTATAAACCTTTGTTCCATATTCTTCATCAAATTTTTGTGCCGAGAATGTTTCTTTAAATTCATCTGAAGAGGTACTGTAAGCTTTAATTTCACCATTTACATAGGCGCTATACATTGCTTGATATACATAGGGTTCAAATAAAGGGACATTCACTGCATCGTGGATGGAAATGTGCCGCCATACTCTTTTACTTGCCAACACATTTTCTTCCGTTATTTTGAAATAAGGCTGGAACCCCAGTCGGGGAGCTATGATGTAGTTTTGATAAGTAGGTTGCTGATAGTCTTTGGCTTTACCATCCATGCCCCACATGCCTTTGATGGTGTAGTTGTACCCATCGCTATAATCGCGCACCAGTATTTTCTGACCTGTTTCTGCCCATAGCGTCCATTTGCCCTTGCGTAAGTTATTGGAAAAATGCCCTTCGGCTTTTTTAGTACCGTTTTCATAATAAGACGTATACTTTCCGTTCAGCATATTGTTTTTGATGGAACGCTCGCATTGAATGTTGCCACTGGGGTAAAGTGAAGTTTTTACCTGGGCTATACCATTAACGCAGAACAGAGAAAGCGCACCAATAACAATAAATTGTTTCATACTACACAGTTTTGATGAAGAGATAAATATAAGAAATAAAAAAACGCCTCCGGAGAGGCGTTTCTTCATTTAAGGATTGGTTTCCTTAAATTTCTTTTGCAGTTTCTTGACCGCATCTTTATGCAGTGTTACTGTCATCATTTTTAGCTTCACATAGTCTTCATGAAAGAAGTAATAGCCAAACTTTTTGCATCCTTCTCCACAGTTTCTTGACCCTGACCCTGAATCTTTAATTAAAAACCAGGTGCCATCTTCACGGTCTTGATAGCCTACCATATGCATGGCATGATCGTCGGTAGTACTTTTGTTATTGAAACGCATCTGGCGTGCATTTTCATCAATGTATTCCGAAGGAATGTCGAAGGTTGGAACCACAGCTACCTGTTCTTGCGAGTCAAACCCTACTTCCGAAACATCGCCACCAATACTTATGGTATAACCATCTTTAATGCTTTGCTTGATGGTATTTACGAAATCGTTAAGTGGGATGTTTTTGTAGTTGCTACTGTGCCACCAGTTATCAGGCACTTTGTATTCTGCATCTTCGTAGTAAGGGCTTTTCTTTAACGACATTAAATTTACGTAGTCTCCTGTCTTTAATTGAAGATAGTCACTCATATAGCTCTTAGGGGTATATGTTTTACCATCCACTGTGAATTCGCCTGGAGGAGTACCGATGTAATGATTTAGAATGGCCTTGGTGGTAGCTACCACCTCTGCCTCATTCCAGGCATTTTGTTCTTTTACCGACTTGAGGTAGGCATCTAATTCATCAAACATTTTTGCATGCGAGTGAAATTTTTGTCCAGCCTTAAGTCCGGTGTATTCACTATGAGGAACGATGCCATACATGCTCATCATTCTTGCCACAGCATTGGTTTCAGAACCTTCTCCAAGGTGCATTTTCCCTCTCTTTTCTACAAAGTACTTAGCGCGTTCGATGTATTCCCAATACACGGTATACATTTCTGCCAATTTCACTTCTTTTCCTGCAATTCGCTTTACTTCACTTTCGTAAAATGAAGTGGTAGAAAAACACCAGCAAGTACCTGTATTGCCTTGAGAAACCGGATTGTTATGCCACGACTGCTTGTAAGCAGAAGGATCGGTAGGTAGGTTTCTACCCGAGAAGTCTATTCGTAAACGTCGGGAGATCTTCTTTTTCTTCGCTGGTTTTTCATAATCATTGATGCCTTTCAAAATGCTATTCACATAATAGCTTGAATTGCGGTCGTATTCTTTGTAAACCCCTTTGTCTTTTTCTTGTTTTTGTCCGAAGGAAACTCCAGCAACAAGTGTGCACAGGGTAAGAGCGATAACTTTTTTCATAATTTGGTTCTTAATTTTCCTAGGCAGCGTTGCATTTATTGCAAACACCAACAATTAAATAATTTGCTTCCTTTTTGGTGTACCCTCCTGGCAATTGTATTTCTACTGCCGATACCTCATCTAAACAGGTAGTGGTATTGCATGTGGTACATTTAAAATGAATGTGTTCGTGATGATGGTGGTCAGGTGAACAAGTGTCGATGCAAAGGGCATACTTTACTACATTGTCTTCATCTAAAATACGGTGAATCACCCCTTTTTCTTGAAAAGTATTTAGAGTACGATAAATAGTGGCCCGATCAAAGGCACCATCTGTATGATGTTCTAAATAGGTTTCCGACAATCCAATGTGTTGGTTTTGGATAAAAATATTTAACACAGCAACACGGCAATTGGTTTTACGCAATTGATAGTCGGAAAGTATTTTATTTGGATTCAACATGTTAACTTAAAGAAGCCTTAAAGTTAACACCTATCTTTGGTATTGTCAAAATCGGTTCACTCATTGTTTGTTTCAAATTGTTTCACTACACCAACATTGATGGTTGTTTGACCACGAGTAAGCAATTCCAATACAGCTGCATTTTTTGAGGTGTTACCTGTCTACTACAATTCATTAGGAGCTTATGGAGTAGATAGTAGGAGTGTTAGCAAAAATTAAGGGTGAAATCACCCCCATAGGAAGTATTTTGTTGGCATGGTGACATGCCTTGAATTCGACATTGGTACTAATCTATGGAGGTGATATACATGTTATTGCTTTTGCAATACTGTCGCAAATGTAAGTAAAAAGTTTGTTAATGCAACAGAGTTGCAAAAAAGAATGAAAAGTTTTGAAGCGATAAAAGGAACGGCCTCGAGTAATCGAGGCCGTTTTTAAAGGTAGGTAATAAAAGATATATTGCTGCTAACTTAGGAATTTGCCAAATAAATATTGAAGTGTACTTTTTGTGCACCACCTACTTCCTCCATAGGAAGTATTCTCAACTTTGCTTTTTCTTCTGAAGCCCACGGATCTACTTCAATGTAGGGGTCTCCTTTAAAATACACTTGAGAAATGAGCTCTTTGTTATTGTTGTTGGTTACCCGAAAGTGGAAATGTGCCGGCCGGTATTGCCCACCATTTAAGTACCTTCCAGGAACAATGGTTTTAAACGAATACGTTCCGTTTTCTTTGGTATACCAACGAGCCCGTTGTAAAAATGCTTTGCTTTGATTGTCGTAATCACCTTCATGATCTGCATGCCATAGTTCTACCAATGCATTTTTTAAAGGAGTAGTACAATCTTCACCGTACACTTTGCCATGAACAATTACCTGCGTGCCTTCCTGTCCTTCGTAAGTAAGGTCTTTTCGTATAGGGGCATTAGGGCGGTAAAATGGTCCTAGAATATCGTCTGTGGTTTTACAATCTCCTACAAAACGTTCTTCTTCAGGTTTAAAACTGGCACAACCAAATACGGTTACTGCTGCGGCAAATATGCCAGCTTGTTTAATGAAGTTTCTACGATCTACGTTGCTCATGGTTGCGTTTTGCAATTGAACAACGCAACTTCCATACCAATAATTACAATGAAATTGTTAAAGTATGTTAAAGCATTGAGACATTAGTTCAATACTTTGTCGAGCAAGTTACTTCCCTTTTCAGCAGCTTCAATATAACTGCCATATTTGCTGTATTCTTTATCGATGAGCACAGGTAGTTCTATTAGTTTTTTTCCGGCAGCAGTTTTGGCAATGCCTTTAAAGAATTCTGTATTGGCAGCATATTTTAGTAAGTGCGAAGACAGGATTTTGGTAATGCGAATTTTCTCGGAGAGGGTAGAAAGTGCTTTGTCAGATTTGTTCTTGTCGATCAGTGCTTTGATTTCGTCAATAGCTTCAATTTCGTCTTCGGCAAGCATATCACTTTTTTTAAGCTGGTCGAGAAAGTGTTTTGCTTTTTCGGTATCCTCATTTTTAATGTATACGATCGCTCCAATGAGCCAGCTCAATTCATTATTGATGCCTAGTTGGTCAGCATCATTTACAAATTGTTCGAAGTCGGTATACGCCAACTCATTTTTATCTTCACTTTCCATGTGGTGGCGTGCATAGCCACGCAACATAGCAGCAATGGCATGCAATTGCTTGAGTTGAGCTTCTTCGTTAGGAAGTTTACTGGTAGGGATTACGGGCAATGCCTCAGGGTTGGAAAGCACAATTTGATTGTTGTCGAGTTCGTTAATTGCTTTGCTCAATGCCTCTTCAGAGAGGTAATACCATTCTTCTTCCATCAATAGCAAGCCCTGGAAAATTTGTGCCAATGGTTTGAATTCATTGTTGTCTAAATGGTCGGTGTCAATCATCGATAGCTCGTATACCTTTACCTTATTGGGCAACGATTTGGCTCCGTCTAACACCAATGCAATTACCATGTGCTCTTTGGTGCTGTTCCACTTTAGCTTTTCTGGAAGGTCGGCAGCATTTCCTCCTGTAATGCCTGCATAAGAAGAAAATACTTCCAGGACGGTTGGAAAGTCATCTTCATTCAAGTTTTTGATTTCATTGCGTAAATCATACACTTCTTTGGTAAGCACTGCCCCTTCTAATATCGACATGGATTCCTGCCCGGTGTCGAGTCCAAATAGCCTGCCTACAATACCATACGATATCTTTTTCACCTTGGCAGCTTTTATTACGTTGTCGTCGGCATGTGCTTCTTTCAAGGCTTTGATGTCGATGTTTTCCTGTCCGTTGGATACGGGCATGGATCGAATCAGAATTTTTAGCCCTTTGTATACACTAACACTTTTGCTTTCTGCAATGAGCTTGGCCATTTCTTCCCGCTCTTTTTCCAATTGAATTTCATCTTCGCTTTTACATTGGGTAAGGGTAAAGGCAATGCACAACAATAGAAGTCCGGATATGATTCGAGGCATGAAACTAATTTTTAGCTAAGTTAACCATTTATGAATATCGTTGAAGGGTTAATGCAGTGTGCCGGTAAACAGCACAGTATCGTATTCAAAAACTACAGTGTTTGATTTTTGATGTGCTTCAAACAAGTCTCTTAGTGTGTGCATCATTACTTCAAAATTGGGGTGTTCCTGGTTAGGAACATAGGAGGAAGAAAGCACTCTACCTTTAAATCCTTCAAAGTCAAATACCTGTTGGTTGGGGAATGTGATCTCTACTACTTTGTTAGGAGCAAAGAACTGTTGAATTTTTTGGGCATCAACGTTGCGGTGATCTACCTGTGCGTAGTCGGAAGCATATTGATGCAACCACTGTTCATAGGCATGCAAAAAAGGTGTTTCGGTTTTACGAACATTCCACATAATGGAAGCAATTCCTCCCGGTTTTAAAATGCGCTTGAACTCTTCTTTTGTTGCATGTTGATCAAACCAATGAAAGGCTTGCCCTGCAATTACTATATCGGCAAGGTCGGTTTCAAGTGTTGTTTGTTCAGCGGTACCTGCAATGCTAATGAATTTATCGTAATGGTTTAATTGTTGTTCTGCTCCCAGGCGCATGGCATCATTGGGCTCAACGCCATATGTTGTATTGCCATTTGCTAAGAACAATTCGGTAGAAATTCCGGTACCCGAACCAACATCGATGACCACTGCATTGGAAGTAAGCCAGTGTTGTTCAATAAAGTAAGGAATAACAGCATCGGGGTATCCCGGTCGGTATTTAATGTAATTGTCTACCCGATCAGAAAAACGACTGGTAGATTGTTTATTGTAGTCAGCCATCAAAGGTTGGTCAGTGTTTTGTCTTTAGGATATTTAACGGTATAGCTGAATTTATAGGTTCGTGCTTCTCCCGGACCTAAAATGACTTTCCATTTTAGTTTGCCTGTTTCCTCGTTGTGTTCTGCACCAGAAGATTCTACCAATTCAACAACAATATCTTTTGTATCTGAAATGGGAATTTGATCTTCTAAATTTACAATCACCGTTTTCTTTTTGTTGTTGCGCAAGTTGATTTCCAATCCCATGGTTACCTTTTTGCTCGATCCGGCATTTTTGGTAAAGTCTCTCGTTTTTTTGCGGTCCACTACCAACCCTTTATCACGCCCCAACGATAACTCTAATGTATCGTTAGTAGTGTTGGTGTTGAGAAACGACTTGCCTACATAGGTACCCTGGTAGTAGGTATTGGAAAACCCTGAAAGCAAATTATACTCGTCCCATCCCGATACTTGTGCTACTAAAAAAGCGTCCTTATCGAATTTTGGAGCGGCAAAATAGGTGTAATTAACTGGCAAGTCGTGCTTTTGAATTTCTACGTCGTACAAGTTGCCATCCGAAGGAATAGAGTAGGGAACTTTAATTTTGAATTCGGTATTCACACTGCCTTGGCTAACGTTGGTGAAATTAGCGATTGATTTACTTTCATCCCTGTACAGTTGATCTTTCTCAAACTTACCAGCGGGTGCTTTTTCCATGGCTTCATCCATGTCATAAAGTCGGTTGGATGAATTTAATTGTTTGGTCTTAAACATAGAGAGCCTGCGGTTATCAAGCTTGTAATCGTAAATGCTGTTAAACGATAATTCCCATGCGATTACTTCAGGTTTAACGCCACTTAAAGTGGGGTTTCCGGTAGATAAGGTGATGTTAATGTCTTTCCAATCGTGTCCGGTATTTTGATACACCTTGCCTTTATACGTAAGTTCAATAGGCCCCGTGATGTCTTCAGAGCGAATGTCGTAATTGGGTTCCCAGCCAGCATCATGTACCATGTAACTGATGCGCATGGTTACATTAACGCGTTGATCAGCAGTAACTTTAACCACTACTTCACTGGAAGGCTTATTTCGGGAGGCACGAAGTATTTGAAGTTGCTGTACCAATTCATTTCTTTTTTGGCTGATGTTGTCTTCATCGCGCTTAACATCAATGAGTTTGTATTGAATTTCTTTAAGCTTTTCACGATAAAAATCGGCCAATGCTTCCAGGTCTTCTACATCCATCGACGATTGATTGCCCTTGATGCTTTTATTGGCCAAAATCATTTTTTGTTCTTCTTCGTATACTTCCCTAAGGTTTTTACGCACCTCCAGTTTAAACTCTTCGCCTCTAATACGTTCTTCTAACTCAGTAACTTCTTTAGGCACTTCCAATTGACTGAGGTAGTTGACTTTATGGTTTACCGAAAGGATGGTGAATTGCTTATTGCCTTGAATTTGAACGCTACTGGCATTGATCTGATAGCTCAGGTCTTTAAAGGAAAGGGTATTGTTCCCTTGTTCAAGTGTAACGGTAGCTTCACGGGTAACTTGCGCTCCGTTAAGAAAAACGGTAGCAGCTTTAATTTCAGAGTGTACATCGGTTTCCTTTTCTTGAGCAAAAAGCGATAGCGCGATGACGAGGTGAAGTGCGGTTGTGATGATCTTTTTCATGACGGTACCTTTATGCTAGAAATTAGGAATGGTTTTGTTTTTGGGATACTTTACCGAATACTGAATGCGATAGGAAGCAGATGCCCCTGGCGCTAACTCCACTTTCCAACTCAGTTTTCCGGTAGACTTGTTGTGGCTGGCATTGGCAAGGTCAATGGCTTCTACTACGATTTCTTTGTCTTTTGAAATAGGAATTTGATCTTCCAGATCGATGGTTACAGGCACGCTTTTGTTATTGCGCAAGCTTATTTCAATGCCCAATGTTACTTTTTTACTTGAACCAATTACAGCGGTTTTGCTGAAATCTTTAATCTTTTTTCGCTGTACTACAATGCCTTTATCACGCCCTAACGAAACATCGAGGGTATCTTCTGTTACCTGGGTATTGATGTAAGAACGCCCCACAAATGTTCCTTGATAATAGATGTTGGCTTCTCCTGAAAGCAGACTAAGTTGGTCCCAGTTGGTAACTGCGGCAATCAAAAAGGCATCTTTATCGAATTTGGGCGCTGCATAGTATTGGTACGAAGCGGTGATGTTATGTTTTTTAATTTCTACATCGTACTGCTTACCATCGCTAGGAATAGAGTAGGGGAGGTTAATTTCAAATTCGGCGTTTACATTGCTTGCACCCACCGTAGTATAATCGGCACTGGTGGTGTTTTTTATGCCAAACAATGACTGCGACCCTGTAATTAAACTTGAGTCGGATGCTACAGCTCCCTCTTCCAATTTATAGTCGCCATTGTAAGCCCATCCTGTTGAGTTGCTCCGTTCCTTATTGCCAATAGCACCTACCAGGTTCATTTTGATGCGGTCATTTTCATAGTATTCCAATACATGAGCACGAACTGTTGGTTTGGTATTGTTTTGCTTTGGATTGCCTGTAGAAAGCACCATCTTTACATTGTTCCAGTCGTTGCCAGAGTTTTGATATACTTTTCCTTTATAGGTTAGCTTTACTGGCGAGTTTACATCTTGTGATCGAACATCGTAGTTGGGAATCCACCCGGCATTGTAAACAAAAAAGCTTATGGCAATGTTGCTTTTTACACGACTGTTTGAAGATATGCTTACAATAACTTCACCGGTATTCACCTTTTTTTGACCGTTTAACTCGCGCAACTGTCGTTCTAACCTGGAGATTTCTTTGCTTATGGTTTTTTGGTCTTGTTTTACTTCCAGTAGTTTGAATTGGATGTCTTTCAATCGTTCGCGATAAAATGTAGCTAGGGCATCCAGGTCTTCCACAAACAAGCCTTCCTTTTCATCCCTGGCCGATTTATTGGTTAAAATCATGGCCTTCTCTTCCTCGTAGATGAATTGCTCGCTATTTTTTAACTCGAGGTTGAGCTTTTCGGCTTTTAGCTTTTCCTCTACTTTTTTAGCTTCTGTTGATTTTTCTAGCTTATCGAGGTAATTGGTTCTATGGTTAACAGAAAGGATGGTGAACTGTTTGCTTCCCTTTACTTGAATGCTATTGGGATCGATGTATGGGGAAAGCCCTTCGAATACAATTTCATTGACACCGGCCGATAGGATAACCTCAGCTTCTCGATTAACCTGGGCACCACTTAAAAAAACGGTTACACTTTTTATTTTCGACGGTACTTTTTGCTCGGTTCCTGCAAACAATATCAATGGAAGCAGTAGGAAGGAGCAGAACAAGGGTGTTATTTTCATCTTCTTTCGCGATTAAACCTTAGTAATGAACAAAAATATCTGAATTTTAGTATTTAACTAGTAAAAGACTCAAAAACCGCCTGTTTTCCATAACCATAAAATGGTTAATTTTGCAGCTTATTCTTATACCATGAGCAAGAAAAAACCCTTAATACTTGTTACCAACGATGATGGCATTACAGCTCCGGGCATTGCTGCTTTAGTGGAGGTGGTACAATCTTTTGGAGAGGTGTTGGTAGTAGCTCCTGATAGCCCGCAATCGGGAATGGGGCATGCCATAACAGTACACGATCCGTTGCGGATGAAGAAAAGCGACGACTACCCGGGGGTTGAAGCTTATGCTTGTAATGGTACACCGGTAGATTGTGTAAAGTTGGCCATCTATAATATTTTACACGGCAAACCCGACTTATTGGTTTCGGGCGTTAATCATGGCGCAAATTGCTCGATTAATGTGTTGTATTCTGGTACCATGTCGGCAGCTGTTGAAGGAGCCATTGAAGGAATACCATCGATTGGATTTTCTTTGCTCAACCACAATAAGGATGCTGATTTTGAACCGTCGAAAAAAGTGGTGCACACCATTGTAGAAAATGCATTAAAGAATGGCATGCCCAACGATATTTGCTTGAATGTAAATATTCCTGACGTGAGTGCAGAAGCAATGAAAGGGATTAAAGTGTGTAGGCAGGGCAAGGCGCATTGGGAAGATGAGTTTGAGGTACGACTGGATCCGTTTGGTGGGGAGTATTACTGGCTGAAAGGGGAGTTTAAAAACTTTGACAAGGGAGAAGACACCGATGTATGGGCACTTAACAACCATTATGTTTCGGTTGTACCTACACAATTTGATATGACGGCACATCATGCTATACAAGGCATCAACGACTGGGATTTGGGTTGATTATGTTTAAGCAAGATAAGGTTTACATAGGAGTTGCGTTCACATTTATACTGGTAGCTGTGTTGTATGCAGTTACTTTTTTCATCTTGCGCATTGTATACAAAGAAGCCATGCCCGAGTTTGAGGAAAAATTCACCTACATTGTGCTAGGAATTAATGCACTATTGATGCGTTATTTTTTCGTGAACCGAAAGCAAGAAAAAATTGGTATGGGTATTTTGCTGGCTACTTTTATAGGGTTGTTTTTGGCCCTTGCATACTTATATAACCATATTTGGAGATGAAAAAGAAGCTCGATACGTTTGTAACTGGATTATTGATAGGGTTGGCAGGCCCTCTTTTAGGCTTTTTTGTATATGGGTGGATTTGGGCCATTACCAATGCACGCAACCTGGAGTATTTCATCAATAAAATGTTTTTAAGTACCAGGGAGTTTCAATCGCCCATCGTGTCTTTAAGCTTGATCATTAATATTAT
Organism: Flavobacteriales bacterium; assembly: GCA_963669295.1. Classification (GTDB taxonomy): domain Bacteria; phylum Bacteroidota; class Bacteroidia; order Flavobacteriales_D; family CALLUQ01. Next base: position 148,988 of record OY769938.1, on the reverse strand, counting down.
TCCTTTTTTTATTTTTCTAAGAACAAGCCGCTATAGAGCCACTCGAGGAGTATTGGCTTCATTTTTTATATACGCTGCTATTGGCGTATTCTTATTTTTGCGGAAATGAAGTATTACCTCATAGCTGGCGAAGCTTCTGGCGATTTGCATGGGTCTAACCTCATGAAAGCACTGGGAGAGCAAGATGAATCTGCTGAATTCCGTTGTTGGGGTGGCGACCTGATGGAAGCACAAGGAGGCACCCTGGTAAAACACTACCGCGACCTTGCTTTTATGGGATTTGTAGAGGTGTTGATGAACTTGCGCACCATCCTAAAAAACATCAAGCATTGTAAGCAAGACATTCTTGAGTATAAACCCGATGTAGTGATATTGATTGATTACCCCGGGTTTAATTTGCGCATTGCCGAATTTTTGCACGAGCAGGGCATTAAAGTATTTTACTACATCTCGCCTCAAGTTTGGGCATGGAAACAATCGAGGGTGCATAAAATAAAGCGAGTGGTAGATCGCATGTATGTGATATTACCATTCGAGAAAGCTTTTTATGAACGGTTTGATTACGAAGTAGAGTTTGTGGGACATCCGTTGCTAGATGCCATAAGCGATTACCAACAAAACAAACCTTCTTTCGAAACTTTCACCACCGAAAACCAACTTGAAAACAAGCCAATTATTGCCGTATTGCCCGGAAGCAGGAAGCAAGAAATTGCCGTCAAGCTACCCATCATGCTATCCGTAGTTAGTGCTTTCCCTGACCACCAGTTTGTAATAGGTGGTGCTCCCTCTATTTCGCACGAGTTCTATCAAAACATTATAGGGCAACAACCGGTAAAAATGGTGCAAGGCAAAACGTATGAGCTCTTACAACAAGCTACGGCTGCTATGGTTACCTCAGGTACCGCTACCCTGGAAACAGCATTGTTTCAAGTGCCCGAAGTGGTGTGTTACAAAGGGGGAAAGATATCTTATCTTATTGCCAGAAAATTGGTTAAAGTAGACTACATCTCGCTGGTTAACCTCATCATGGAACGGGAGGTGGTGAAAGAGTTGATTCAGGACGAACTTCATACTAAAAACCTCATTTTCGAGTTAAATAAACTGGTGAATGATCCAAAACATTTGGAACGGTTAAAATCGGATTATTTACAGTTAAAAGAGAAGTTGGGAGGAAAAGGTGCTTCTACAACAACAGCTACTTCGATGTTGAAAACTCTTAGAGAGGTACTTTAGAACCATATTTCAAAAAAATTATTTTTGCAGCGTTCATGAATTATTGGAAAATACATATTGTATTTTTCTGTCTCGTCTTGTCCCTTAATGGATTTGCAAGTGTGGTGGATATCGGATTGTTGGATGGTTCCAACATATCGTCGGTGCTTATAGCACCTGTAGATGCCGGATATGAAGTGTATGGTGATGGTACTAAGGTATATGATCTGAAGTCGACGAATGCATTGCGCATTACAGTAAAGGGGGGGAAAGTAAGTGTTTCTTCGCTCAATAAAACCATTGGCAAGTACAGCCAGGTAAAACTGGTACGTACAAAATGGGGATGCTCTTTTAAATTGCTGCCTACCAGTCCTAAACGAAAGGAAAGGGCATATCCCGATAATTTAACCATAAAGTCGAGAGGAAGCTACTTACGGCTGATCAACAATGTGTACCTCGAACATTATGTAGCTGGAGTGGTAGAGGCCGAAACGTACGCCAAACAAGATTTAGAGTTTTATAAGGCGCATGCCATTATTAGCCGTACATACGCGTTAAAACACTTAGGCAAACACCAGGGCGATGGCTTTAATTTGTGCGATCAAGTACATTGTCAGGCGTATAAGGGAAAAAGCAGATCGGTAAAAGACATTGTTACTGCCACCTATGCCACACGCGACATTGTGCTGGTGGATAGTGAGATTAACCTAATTACCGCTTCGTTTAGCTCTAATTGTGGAGGGCAAACCAATAATGCAGAAGATGTATGGACCAAACCGGTTCCTTATTTAAAAAGTGTGCGCGATACGTTTTGTATACACGAACGCAATGCTCGCTGGGAGCAGGAAATAGCCAAAAATAAGTGGATCGACTACCTCGGTAATAAGTACAACTTCCCGATAAGCGACACCGCACACTACGAATGTGCAGTACACTATATACCCTATGAGCGTGAACGTTTTTTTTCTGGCGAGGTGTATGGCATTCCGCTAAAAGAGTTGCGTACAGATTGGCGCTTGAAATCCACTTACTTTAGCCTGGAACCACGCGATGGGAAAGTAGTGTTGAAAGGAAAAGGTTTTGGTCATGGTGTAGGGCTTTGCCAGGAAGGATCAATGAAAATGGCTCGTGTTGGATTTACCTTTTCCGATATTTTACATTATTACTATACCGATGTACACCTCATCGACTTATCGGTGATTGATTTCTTTCGAGCAGAGTAATCCTGTCAATTTTACAACATTGAATTTTAATTAAGCGCCTATATTTGAGTGTGTTATGTGTTGTGGTTGGTGCTTTTTAGAGCAAGAATCCAACTTAAACTGTCCTTGTTTTAAAGCTACAATAACCGTATTTTCCCTAAATACCTAATGGCATGATCATGAGCACGTATGCAACACCAGAAAGAACGCCAATTCAGCAGCCTGCATTGGCAGCTGTACAACCAAAATTAGAAGTAGGCGAACCCAACGATAAATATGAACAAGAAGCTGATGCTATGGCCGATAGGGTAATGCAAATGCCTTCTTCGAATCACATGGTGCCACATCAAGGTCAAAACAACCTTCAGCTTATGCCGGATGAAGAAGAGGGGAAAGTACAAATGATGACGGATGAGGAGGAAAAGATGCAAATGAAGCCGCTTGCGACAGCACCGCTCATTCAACGAGCTGAAGAATTGGATGAAGAGGTGGCTGACATTGAAAGCGCCATGGATGAAAAGAAAGATAAACTACAAGCCAAGTGTGAAGATTGTGAGGAAAAGATGCAGCGTAAGCCCATTTCAAGGTATGTTGATGAAGAAAGTAGTACTTCAGATGGATTAGCACAACAGTTGAGTAGCTCGAAAGGTGGAGGGCAATCGCTTCCTACCACTGTGCAGCGCGAAATGGGACAAAAAATGGGAGCGGAATTCAATGGGGTTAAAATTCATACCGATAGCAAGGCGGTGCAAATGAATCGCGAAATCGGAGCCAAAGCTTTTACTCATGGAAACGACATTTATTTCAACAAGGGAGAGTACAGTCCTGGCACCAATTCGGGCAAACATTTATTGGCACACGAATTAACACATACCATTCAGCAAGGAGCAGCGGGTAAGGTTAACCCTAAGATACAGCGAAAATGTGATGTTAAAAGTGCCATTTGGTGGTATAAGAATACGAAGAGTGGGAGAAAGATTAAATGGACATCAGGATTAGTAGCGGAGTTGTATAAAGTAGTAGGAACTTCCAACAAAGCACTGTACGATAGTGCATTAAAATCGGGTGCAATTGATGCCAGTTTTATTGCATTGGTATGTAAAGCACAAGCTATTCTTGGGTTTACAGGCGATGATGTGGATGGTAAAATAGGCACCAATACCATTACCGCCTGGGACAAGTGGAAAACGGGAGGTAAAAAAGGCATTGATTACGGTCGGTTATTGAAAGATAAAAAGCTGGAAATAGGAGTAGGCATTGGCGAAGAGTACTATAGGTTTGGTTACCAGGATTTGAAGAAATACTTAATAGGCCAAAAATTTAATCGGGTAGTAACCGCAAAAAAAGAAACCTATACGCTTACCAAAAACTTCAAGGTACAAGGCGATAATACTGCTGCTCCGGTTCCGATACAGGTTATTATTGATCTTATTCATGAAAAGAGTACCGACCCGAAGAAAACCTTTGAGGAATTCATTACTAAGAAAGAAATCATGCTTTATTCCGGCCATGCTCGATATGGCACCGGCCCTGACTTTGATCCGAAGAAAAGTGTGGCTCAAAACTTTGTAATAGGAGTGAATTCTGCTCTGCATAGAGCGGGAAAACTTACCAAAGGGTATGATGCTGGCATGCGCAAAATTTTGAAAGGCAAGGCCAACGATCTGGAGCGGTTGAGTAAGGCCGGAAAATTTGATCCAAACTTATACCAGGTATGGTTCTTCGATACCTGTAAGGCCATTAACTACCTCGATGAAATTAGGGGCGGTTTGGTAACCGATAAGGCGGGCAATAAGAAACCCAAAACCGACCTGCGGGTATTTGGTACCAAACAATTGGTATACCCCGACCCTATGCCCATTATTAAAGGCTTGATGGAGATGAAAACCATGGAGGAAATCATTCAGATTATGCAAGCACGACAAGAAGCAGAGGTGAAAAGTAGGGGAGAAACAGTACAAAAAAACTATTATTTTGCAGATTAGGAATGGTTTTTGCCCTAGAAATGTGGTAAGACACTAATATGATTAAAACAATTCATTGCATCATACTACTCATGTTATTACAGGTACCTGTAATGGCTCAAGAAACTACTGAAGATTTGTTAGAAGAACATCAAAAACGTGTTGAACAGCAAAAGCAACTGTTCACTAAAGTCGATAACAACAACATCTCTTTTGAGGTAAAACTGTTGAACCCAAATCATCCTCGATTCAATTACGAATCCATTCGTATTACCGGCCCTAAGGCAGCATTAAAAATGCTAGAAGACGATCCTTTAGAAGCCATTGTGAATCACCTTCGTGAAGACGATGAGCAAGATTATGCCGCTTACCTCATGCTATGCGATTTGGCAAACATCAAGGTAAACGATGCTATGAAAACACTCGATCTCAACTACTTCAAGACCAATAAGGCTACTTTAGTAGCGCACCTCGACGATTGGATAGAACATCATACCACCTGGTAAAGGCAACGAAACCACTTCTTTAAAGAGACCGAATAGATTGCTTCATCTTTAGAAAAGTGTTGTCGTACATAATTGAACTTTAACTACCTTTATCCAAATTTTTTTGGAAAATCTCCATGCACGATAAGTTACATGCCAAATTGTTTGAGCCTACTGCATCTACAGCACAGCAGGCTGTAGCATTGATTTTCGATCTTGAAGGGTTTTCACGATTTTACAGTCAGCCAGATGTAAATCGTTATGTTCCTATGTATGTTAATCATGTGCTGAATGCCATGAACACCATCATTACTGGTGGGGAAGTGTTTTGGGATGGTACCGACGAGGAATTTGTGCCCATTGTTACTCCTACCCATTGGAAATACCTGGGCGATGGAGGTTTGTATGTGTGGCAAATGAATGAGTTTTCGGAAGAAAAAATCATTTCGTTATTCAATGGCCTTTGGAACTTGAAGAACAACTTTAAGCGTGTGGTACAGCGTGCGATGGAGGAAGTGCCTGTGCTCGATTTGCCTAAAAACATTCGGTTTGGATTGGCTGCCGGTACTGTTTACCGACTTACCTATAACAACTCAAAAACCCACGAATACATCGGCTATTGCATTAACCTGGCCAGCAGGCTGGAAAGCTACTGCAAAGGACTGGGCTTTATTGCTTCAGCACGAGTACCTATACCACTTAAGGTACTGGAAGAAAACAGGTACATGCGTGTTGTGGCTACCCAGCTCAAAGGGTTCCCTCAAGAAATCGTAATTGTAGACCAGAGTGAATTTGAAGCGTTGGATAAAGAAGAGCGCGAATCGTTATTTGCTACACTGGATTAATACGGTTTTAGTTGTCTCCTCTTTTTAATGTTTTTCCCCGTATTTAACAGGTGTTTGGCCTGTCGTTTTAGCTAATAAAGGTGCTACAAACGTCTTAAACCATATGAATTTGTCCACATAAATTGGTATTGGTGAGGTTAGTTTTAATTGACTAAACTTTCAATGCTTGAATTTTTTATCGCAAGTTCCTTTTTTTCGTTTTCTGCTTCCCTTTGTAATAGGCATTGTTTTGGCCATTGCTACTAACACTACGGTTGCAAGCAGTGTATACTTATTATGGGCTTTTTATGCGGTATTGGCATTGATGGTAATGTTTCGTTGGGGAGGGCAGTATCGGTGGCGGTGGGTAGCGGGACTATGGATCAACCTTGTTCTTTTACTGGCTGGGTTTCAGTTAACCACCAATCATTCGGATGAACCACATCCACTTTATTTTAGTAAAAATACGCAAGGCATAATGGTGGGAGAGGTGCTGGAACCATTAGAAGAAAAAGCACGTTCGTACAAAGCAGTGGTTGAGGTGGTGGCCATACAAAGCAATGCTCAGTGGTATGGTACTAAAGGAAAGGCAATGGTGTATTTCGAAAAAGATAGCGCCATTTCAGCTGTGCAGCCGGGCGATCGTTTGTTGATCCAGCCCAGGTTTGAAGAAGTTGATGGGCCAGCTAATCCAGGGCAGTTTGATTATCAACAATACCTTGCTTTTCACCTTATTCACCAGCAAACCTACTTGCGCTCAGGCAGTTGGGAAATACTGTCTCAACGTGGCAATACGCTGTTGCAGTATGCTTATCGGTGGCGCGAATCTTTATACCAATTGTTTCAGCGTTGTGGCCTTACTGGCGATGAGTTGTCGGTAGCTGCTGCTTTAGTGCTGGGTTACCGGGATAAGCTTGACGAATCGTTGGTGCGGTCGTACTCCAAGGCGGGAGGTATGCATGTACTGGCAGTATCTGGCTTACATGTAGGCATTTTGTTTTTGGTGTTAAATCAACTGCTGTTTTTTCTAAAACGATGGCGTTATGGCAGGGTTGTTAAAGCCATCATGCTTTTGTTAATCCTTTGGTGTTATGCATTACTTACTGGTTTATCTCCTTCAGTAATGAGGGCTACCTTAATGTTTTCGTTCATTGTTGTTGGAACAGCATTAAGTAGGCCGGTAAATGTATATAACTCTATTGCAGCATCGGCATTTGTATTGTTGGTGTTGAACCCTTATTTGCTGATGGAAGTAGGCTTTCAACTGTCTTACCTGGCAGTCATCGGGATTGTGTATTTACAGCCCAAAATGTACCGAATGCTTTATGTAAAAAACAAGTGGTTGGATAAGTTGTGGGCACTTACCACGGTATCTGTTGCAGCGCAAATTGCCACATTTCCAGTCACCTTGTATTATTTTCATCAGTTTCCCAATTACTTTTTACTCACCAACTTCATTGTTATTCCAGCAGCAGCACTTATTCTTTACCTGGGCATATTGTTGTTTGTTACTGCTTCCATTCCGGTGGTGGGAGATGTGGTGGCCTGGTTACTCGAAAAAGTAGTGATGGCGCTTAATTATTGTATTCAATGGGTAGAAGGGTTGCCTCATGCCATTAGTCATGGAATTTCCATTCATTGGATTGAATGTATACTCATTTATGGAGCCATAGTTATGCTGTTGTGGTACCTGACGCAGCGCGTGGGTTGGCGTTTGCAATTAACATTGGCATTGGTGTTGGTAGTGTTGGTGTTTCAATTGATGGAAAGCGATGCACAATTGCAACAGCGTAAATTCATTGTTTATAGCATCCCCCACCAGTCGGCCATTAATTTTATTGATGGCAATGATAACATGTTGTTTTCCGATATCAGTCCTGTTGAAAAAGAGGAAAAGATAAAGTTCCACATGCAAAACAATTGGTTTCAATTGGGGGTAACCAACGAAAAATTTATCCCTATCGAACACATGGAGAGGAAGTACATGCTAACCAACATGGCCATTCTTTCCAATCAGCGTTTATTTCTTAAAGGCCATTTCATTCAGTTTTATCAGAAACGGGTATTTGTGGTTGATGATAATTACGTGCCTTTCGAAAACACTAAAAAGATGGAGGTAGACTATATTGTATTAACCCAAAATGCGGCCGTACGCATTCCTGAATTGATGCGCCAGTTTAACTTTCAATTGATTATTATCGACTCTTCAAACTCGAGCTATCGTTACCAACGATGGATGAAGGAGGCTATGGTGTATAAAGCGCCCATTTACAATGTATTAGAGCAAGGTGCTTTCCAGGTAAATATTTAATGGCAATAGTCTGTTTTACCTTTGTAATACTGTAGGGCATTTTGTACCTTATCCTCTTTAGTTAATTGATGGAGAAAGCACCCCCAACCCCAGAGCAGGAACACCGACGGATACCGTCTAATTCGAATGCGATAGAAGTTGCAACGGGTGCGTTAATGCCTGTCCATCAAGCTCCTGAGGTACAGTTGCAACCCCAACCACCAGCTTTTCACTTGCAGCCATCACCTCCCGGCATACAGTTAATGCCTGAAGAGGAGGCATCAACGGTTACGGCGAAGAAACCTTTGTCTAAAGAGGCTTCGCCACCCATTCATCAAGCCCCAGCTAATACCATACAGCGTTTTACCATGAAAGAACCCAGTCGAAAAGACCGGGAACGCAATATATTAGCACATTTTGGATTGAAGGCTCCAGCTACTGGAGTTACTTTTGAAGACCATTTGAAAGCCAATTTATCGCCTGATGATTTGTGGGTGGCCGAGCGAATATTGGCAGGAAAGTTAGGCGATTCAGTAAAAGGAAGTGGCCCTACTGCTAAGAAAAAGCCCATCAAGGTTTTTTTGATTAAGGGAAAATCTTCGAAAAAGGCAATGGTCATTGCAGGGGTGCATGGCAGCGAGGTTCAAGGCATTGAAGTGGCGCAACGGTTGGTGAATGATTTACAGGCCAACCAGCCCCATTATACAACGGTTATTGTGCCTACCTTATTCCCACACAATGCAGATGCACGCAAGCGCGAGGGGCGCAATCCTACCAATAGAGATTTCCCTGCCGGGGGCACTTCGGATTTAAAGCAGGTGAAGCTGGAAGAAAATAAACTGTTGATTCAGTTGATGGACAAGTTCAATCCTGCAAGAATAATTAGCGTTCATGGTACCTGGAGGGCAAATGCTGCTGGAGTGTTTAGCGATCCTACCTACATCAGTAAACAGCGCGACATAGAAATTCGGCAACAAAGTGCCATAATAGCAGGGCTTGCTGCAGCAATGAATCCATTGAGTTTTATGAGTACTTATCAAACCACCTTCAATGCCACGGTGAAACAGCTTACCGCTGATGCTCAAAAGCGAGCCGACCAACAAACTGAAACGGACCGATTATTGGCCATTGCAACTGCTAAGAAAGTAGAAGAATTGGTAGAACTCCAGCAACTTTTTAATACCATCGCTGCTGCCATGATGCCTATACCAATGAAGGCTCCCGACTTTAAAAAGGAAATGAGTGGCAGGGCAGGGTTGAGCAAAGCACAGAAAAAAACACCTTCTACTCCTGGAAATGAGTTAGAGAACCCTACCTTCCTCAGTCATATATGGAGTACCGATCGCAACGAGCCAGCATGGAAAAACACTTCTTTGGCCATAAAAAAGCACAAGGTTGAATTGGCTAAACACAGCGTGGCTACAAAAACAAAGTTGATGGAAGATTTGATGAAAGGCAAGCCTACTACTACTTATGATGCTAAGTTGGTTACTGCCATGACTGAAATACACAAAGAGTATTTGAAAAGTGTGGATGCGTTGCGCAAGGCCAACAAGGCCAAAAAGAAAACCGATGCCATTTCCTTAGGAAACTATGCTCCGGGCAAGGGCATGAGCGTATTTACAGTAGAGCCTGGAATCAATAAAAACTCAGGCGATTATGGTACTACCAAAGATCCCAGTGTTACAAAGGCAACGCGCGAAGTAGAATTACAATCGTATGCTGATGCTATTCGAGAGGTGCTTTTGGGCGATACCTAAAAGCAGCTTTTTACCCACATTAGTTGCCCTAATTTCTTGATAGAAACATACTGGTAAACAGCTAAATTGCATGAACTTCTTCACCAGGTATTGTTGATATTTCACCTTTGTTATACTGTAATAAATATCGTAAATTTACGTTGCTTAATTAACCACTATTTAGTTCATTATGCTAGCACGTTCAGTTTCAAAAATCAATCCAAACCGATCGCTCAACGCTATACAAACGAAGTTGGAGATTGGTAAACCCAATGATAAGTACGAACAAGAAGCCGATGCTGTGGCCGATCAGGTGGTGAGTGGTGGAAATGCAGTGCAGATGAAGGATGAGAAGAAGCCAGGCATGCAGATGATGGCCGAAGAAGAAGAGGGCAAAATGCAAATGATGCCGGAGGAAGAAGAAAAGAGCAAGCTTCAGATGATGCCTGAAGAGGAGGAAGGAAAGATGCAAATGATGCCCGAAGAAGAAGAGGGCAAGATGCAAATGAAACCTGCAGTACAACGTTCGGCAGATGGTACCATGCATGCTTCAGCAGATGTTTCTCAAAGAATACAAGGCAGCAAAGGAGGAGGGCAGTCGCTTCCACGAGATGTGCAAAGTGAGTTGGGGCAAAAGATGGGAGCCGATTTTAGCAATGTAAAAGTGCATACCGATAGCACTGCCATACAAATGAACCGCGAGGTGGGTGCCAAAGCATTTACCCACAGCAATCACATTTATTTTAACGAAGGCAATTACAACCCTAACTCTACAGAAGGGAAGCGTTTGTTGGCCCACGAATTAACGCATACCATGCAGCAAGGTGCTGCTGGGGAAATGATTCAAAAAACAGACGACATTAGAGCTGTATCTGTAACGGTAGGAGGTGCTTCTATCGGTACCGCTACTGTACGTTCTTATCCCACCGATGATGGTCATACCTATGAGGTGCCTTTGTACAACATGACCGTTTCAGGAACCAACGATGCAGGCACTGCTGTGAGCCAATCGTGGTCGGTTATTCGTTTTGGAGTACAATACGATGAAGCAAGAGGAGTAGGGCCACGTGTAGTTGGGTTGGCCGATGAGCAAACCCATACCCTCAACTGGGTGGATTATATGGGGGGCTCCTGGCAGGTATATGGTAACTTCCTTATTCATGATGGCCCCGATAACCCTGATGGAACACGTTGGGGAGCGATTGGTTGTGTAGAAGTTTGTGGTGCCAATGGATGGGAAAATTTCAATACACTGATCAAAGATCTTTCTAATAGCGATAGTGAAAGTGCGATTAGCAGTGCTGGCCAGTTAACCGTGAGTTATGCAGCCGCTACACGGCCAGCATTAACAAGACGCTAAAACATATCACGTGAAACGATGCTTGTTTGCTTTATTGGTGCTTCCCTGGGCAAGTGCCTGTAACACTACTACCACAGCAACACCTCCTGTAGAAGTCGACTCCGTTGAAACAATCGATGAACATCCGGTTGATTTGATGGAAGGGACTGAAGAGGTGGCGATAGATACTTTCTTACTGGATACCAGCCAACATATCGCTATTTCAACCACCTTGCAGCAGTTGCAAAGCGGTTGGGGTCAAAACACTGACTGCCAGGTAAAAGACCTCGGTTTTCGCCAATGGTTTTATCAACTACTCAATCGTGAAATGGCTACTACCGTTTTTTCTGATGTGGTGGTGGCCTATGTCACTACTGTTAAGGCAACCGCTTGTATAACTATTGAGGAATGGGGCTTTGCTAGCGATGATAAAGCAGCAGCAGCTTTTGAAGTAATGGAGCAAATAAAAGAGCGCAACATTGCATACAAACCTCCAATGAATTGGTTGTGGCACCATCGTAACAACAAGGTCTTTTTCATCCATTCTGAAACATTACTTACCACCGATTCTACCATGCAAGCAATGCTTAAGCATGTACAAAGTATGGAGTAGTTTCCATAAAATCGCTAACTTTAGTCGTTGTTAAAACTCAACGATGCGGAACCTTTTTACCTTACTCCTTCTCTTGTGCTCCTTTGTTGGAACTGCCCAAATTCTGTTTGAACATCAATACGATTTTCAAGCTGAGGATTACTGCCGTTCCATGCAACAAGTATCGGATTTAGGATATGTATTAGCGGGTACTACCCATAGTGGGCAGGTGGCCGACCCTACCCATATTTTTGTTGAGCGTACCAATGCCATTGGTGTTCCCATTTGGGACAGTGTGTACACTACCCCCAATTGGACGTCAGCGAATTTCATTCACCAAACCACGGATTTGGGTTATATCGTAACAGGTAGTATTAAAGCAAGTGCTGCTGATACAGCGAGCCTTTACTTAATGAAGTTGAACGACTTTGGAGGAGTAGAATGGGTGAAAACACACCAACTATCGATGTGGCACGATGAAGGAATGCAGGTGCGGGAAACCAACGATGGAGGATTCATTGTGGCTGGTACATCGTACGACAACGATACTGTTTCGCTTGGCTTTTTGGTGAAAACAGACAGCATTGGCGACACATTGTGGACACAAACGTATGTAGATACCTTATTGCCATACAGCAGTTTGTATGCGGTGTGGCCGGTGAACGATGGTTATGCTGCTGTAGGCGGAATTGCCGCAAGTAGCAATACGTTAGATACCACTTTCATTTACCTGGTACGTGCCGATACCATTGGCGATTCTTTATGGACGGGTGTTTACCCTAACAGTACCGATTTTGATATTTGCTACGACATATTACAAACACCTGACAAAGGGTTTGTATTAGCAGGCAGCACTAACATTGAATTGCCAGGTGCCGACTCTGCCGATGCCTATCTTATGAAGGTAGACTCGTTTGGAGTAAGGCAGTGGGGGAGGTTATTTGGCGGACAGGGGGATGACGTTTTTAGGTCGGTACAACTCACTGGCGATGGGGGGTATGTAGCAGCGGGCTATACCGACAGTTATGGTGTTGGCGACTACAATTTTTACCTGGTAAAAACCGATGAATATGGCAACCAGGAATGGGAGCGTAATTATGGTGAATTAAATGCCGATGAATATGCTTTTGCTGTTTGGCAATCGCCTACCGATGATGGTTATGCTGTTGCCGGTTATCAATGGTATGATGCTCCGCTAACAGCAGATGCTTACCTGGTTAAAACAGATCAAATAGGAGGAACCATTGGTGTAGAAGAACAAAACACAACGGCTATTAGCGTTGATGTATATCCTAATCCTTTTACCGTTACAGCTACTGTACAGATTAATGGTGAGGGAGAGGGTGCTACTTTCTTACTTTACGACTTGTACGGTAGAATAGTGAAACAGCTTCCGGTGAGTAGCTCCTCATTTATCCTTCACAGCGACCAACTTTCAACGGGCATGTACTTGTACGAATTGCGCACGGAAAGTGGCACAATTGCTGTTGGTAAATTGGTGATAAAATAAATCGCATGGCCTTAATTTTATGCGTAAATTTATATTTCCAAAAACAACTCTGATGAAAAAGTATTTTAGTTTATTGCTTCTGGCCCTTTGTGTAATTTTTTACGGATGCCCATATGAATCTGCTGCACCATTGGGCGATAAAACAGCTTCGAAGTACAACAAACAATTGGATGGTATTTGGTGGCACTTCAACAACGAAGACGGTACCAAAATGCAATTGGTGGTAGAAAAAGCCGATAAGCAAACAGCTTCCGTAAAAAGTAAAATGTATGCGGCCGACGGCACACAAGACGATAGCCAGTTGTTTAGGGCTTATAACACTACTGTTAACGGGGTAGAAATAATGAATGTGGAGAACCGAGAATCGAAGTTTATTTTTTACATGGTTCAAGCAGAAGGAAAAGACGAAATGGTAATTGCCGCTATTGGCGAAGACTTTGTAAAAGCGAATTTAGCCGATTATAAAAACGCTTCTTCAGCGCAATTGTTGAAATTTGTGCAAGACAACATTTCTAATGCTAAGTTGTTTGAGCAAGAAATGCACTTCTTCAAAAAAGACTCCAAACTTTACGAAGCAAAGCGTAAAGAATTTAGAGCAGCGAATAAATAATACGCTGCAATACTCTGCGTTGTTCTATAAAAGGAATTAACACTTGAAACGCTCACCGTATGCGGAATGCATTGGCATCCTTACTGGTACTGTCATGGTTTTTGTTCAATTCATTGTTGCTGTATGCGCAACCTGCTACGGGTTACGATGAAGAAGGCCAGAGTAACGATAGTGTATTGGTGAATGTATACAAGGTAGATCGAGAAGCAAAAGAGGCGGTTTATAACATTGTACGGTATTCAGGGCTTACCCCTAACTTCATCATTACTCCATCCGATGTAACTACCGCAGTGGCTTATATTAAAGGAAGACAACGCTATATTTCATACAATCAGGAATTCATTACCCGGGCCAGCAATCGCGCCAAAACCGATTGGGCAGCCATTAGCATTCTGGCGCATGAAATTGGCCATCATTTGTTGGGGCATACGCTGAAAAACAAAGGCAGTAATCCGGGCGATGAATTGGCAGCTGACAAATATTCGGGATTCATTTTATACCGCATGGGAGCCTCGTTAGAAGAGGCGAAAGCGGCAATGGAAATGGTGGGTAAGAAAGAAGGCACCAAACGCCACCCACCCCGGCAGGCAAGGCTGGAAGCCATTACCAATGGTTGGCTCGAAGCCAAAAGCTTAGAAGGTACAGCTGTATTGACCAATAGTTTATTTTCGATACAAGACGAAGGTTTTCTGTACCAATGTACTTTTAAAGGCGATAGAAACCTTTACTTTGTTAACGACTCCAACCAAATTGTTTGGTACGATAACTATGCGAAACCCATTGTAATCGGCAAGGTTTTTGAAGTTAGTGATGGGAGTTTCTTGTGGGAGTTTCGCTACCAGGATTTAAAGTATGGGGTAGATCATGAAGGAAACATCTGGAATATTACCCCTTACGGGGCAATGTTAATTGTAGGAAAAGCAGAAGAATTGGTGCATCAGCATCCAATAAAAAAAGAAGGAAAATGAGAACGATAGTTATGCTTGCCATGCTTTTATGTAGTGCATCATTATGGGGGCAGGAGCAATACGAAATTAAGGTTAACCTAAAGAAAGTGAAGTTTGACCGGGTGATGGTGGAAGTAAAACCACCTACCATCACCAATGCCACGGCAGAGTATGTGATGCCTACCATGATTCCTGGATCATACTCAACAAAAGACTTTGGCCGGTTTGTGGTTGATTTTAAAGCACTCGATGCAAAGGGCAAACCGTTGCCGGTGGAGAAAGAGGGAGAAAACGTGTATAAAATCAGCAATGCAACAGCATTGGATAAAATTACTTATTGGGTAGACGACACGTGGGATGCTCCTAACAATAATTTCATCTTCCAACCAGGAGGAACCAACATTGAGATGGAGCGTAACTTTACCATCAATCACCAGGGGTTTTATGGCTACATTGAAGGAAAGAAAATGGTGCCGTATGAAATCACCTACATCAAGCCAAAGCATTTTTATGCAGCAACCCCTTTGCGTATAGAACGTGGCAAGAAATCGGATAAAGCATTTGCTCCTAACTATGTAAATCTGGTAGACAATCCTATCATGTATTCATTGCCCGATACTACCAGCTTTATGGCGGGGAACATGCGCGTACACATTTCGGTATACTCACAAACCAATAAGGTAAAAGCAGCGCAAGTGAGCGAAATCGTACAACCATTGGCAAAGGCATTGGAACACTTCTTTGGTACGCTGCCTGTAGACCACTACCACTTCATTATGTATTTCCCCAAATTTTCTAGTGAAGGAGTGGCCAAGTACGGTGGGTTTGGGGCATTAGAACATTCGCATTGCTCTTTTTATTTCCTGCCCGAAATTACCGACCAAGAGCGGTTGGTATCGATGATACAAGGTGTTGCAGGGCACGAGTTTTTGCACATTCTTACCCCATTAAACATCCACAGTGAAGAAATTGAGTACTTCGATTTTAGGCATCCTAAAATGTCGCAACACCTATGGATGTATGAAGGAGTGACGGAGTACTTTTCTAACCTTATTCAAGTGCAAGATGGCTTAATGACCTATCATGGGTTTATGGAGGAAATAACCAACAAAGTAAAAAGAGCAGATAAGTACATTACCGACAATGAGGGCAAGGTGGTTTCGTTTACCGATATGAGCAAAAATATTCTTGCCGATGAATACAAAGACATGTATTCTAATGTATATCAAAAAGGGGCTATGATTGGGTTTTTACTCGATATACGGTTGCGAGAATTGAGCAAAGGGCAGCATGGGTTGCGAGAGTTGATGCTTGACCTGGCAAAGAAGTACGGTCCAAGTAAGCCCTTTCAAGACGACATGTTGATTCGTGATATTATTGCATTGAGTGCTCCGGAAATAGCGAATTTCTTTGAGCAATACGTGGTAGGAGATACCCCATTGCCATACCGCGAATATTTTGAGAAAATAGGGTGGGAGTACTGGCCCGAAAAAGAAGATACCGTAGATGTATTTGGTGATTTCGAATTCATGTACGATAGCGATACCAAGCATTTTACGGTGGTTAAAACATTGCCGGAGAAAAATGAGTTTGGGTTCAAGAATTTCGACGAAGTGTTGGAAGTAAATGGCGAGGTTGTTTCTCTTGAAAATTATTCGGGACTGATAAAACTTACCGATGGGGTAGTGCCCAACAAGGAGGTAGAAGTAAAAGTAAAACGTGGAGAAAAACAGCTCTTATTGAATGCTGTTCCTGTAAAAGAACTGGTAACCATTAAGCACTTACTGGAAGAGGTGGATGAACCCTCTGCACAACAGTTGGAGTTGCGTAAGCAGGTGCTCCAACAATAGCTTACTCAATGACAAGCCTGGTGGTATGAGTGCTGCTGCCTTGTACTTGCAACAAATACATTCCGGCCGGTAAATGGCTGGTATCCCATTGCAGTTGTTGCCCCAACATTTTTTCTTGTAAACATAGTTTACCGGTTAGCTCATACAAAGATACAATAGCATTAGCTTCAGTACTGGTAACCGTAACCAGTTGCGAAGCCGGGTTGGGGAATACATCAACCAACAGCAATTCATTTGTTTCCTTGATGGCATTAGGGGCATTGTTACAAACCCCAAGCATATAGCGCCATACATCAGCAAACACCGGAGTTCCGTTGCCATCAAGCGGTGTATGATCGTCTGCTACTACCGAGCCATGGTTAGCAGAAACACCCGTAGATGAAGTATCGGTAGTATAGAGCATGCGGCTGTTTTCGTAAGGGCAGCTGTGTTGCTCTACCCATACGGTATCGCCAAAGGCTCCTACACCCATGGTGTTTAATCCGAGCAATTGATTGCTAAAGGAGGCCACCTCATCATACCGATTTTCAAAACCGTAGAAACAAGAATCTGGAGTCATTTTGGGTTGACTGAACCATGCTGCTGGAGCGTTGTGATAGGTGCTAAATTCGTTGGGGCCGGCAAACATCAATGCACGGTGTAGTGGAAATTGATGGCCCATAAAGGCGGTATGCCCACTGCCCTGCGAATGACCAGCCACTACTATGTTGGGCCAAATAAACCCATTGCCATTAAAAAATTGTGCCCATCCTTCAAGCGGGTAATTGAGGTCGAGGTACTCAACCAACTTCAAAGCCCTATTCATAATGCTGTTGTCGGCATCTACCGTAACACCAGCGCTGGAGTCGACTCCGTATAAAATTTCATGATGAAAATCTTCGTAGCACTCTAAGTCGGGATCATTGGCGCAAATAGACGATGCAAAAGTATCGTTGGGGTACTTAATGCTAATGACATGATAACCGTGATTCGCAGCCAATGCCGGAAACAGTTGATTCATGTACGGTTCGCCCCAGGTACCTACCATGTAAATCAT
Organism: Flavobacteriales bacterium; assembly: GCA_963669295.1. Classification (GTDB taxonomy): domain Bacteria; phylum Bacteroidota; class Bacteroidia; order Flavobacteriales_D; family CALLUQ01. The sequence goes on along the minus strand of OY769938.1, from coordinate 131,388 downwards.
CAACTTGTTTTGAGCAGCACACGATTGGTTAAGGTATACAAAATGCCGTGCCAATTCCCAGGGAATGTTGGGGTCGGTATCGGAAGCGCGTACCTGTCGAATGTTAAGATAAACGGAATCGCATTGTGCTATTCCTGCACATGCGAAACCAACAAAGAGAGAGAGAGTTAAGAGCCGTTTCATACTGCAATTTACAAAGAATAGCATTACTCTGCCAGTACTGCACGGTGGGGGCGCAATGCATCGCGTACTTTAATCATGTCTTGTTCTTCTACCACCATGTAGGCCATCGCATGCATGTCGGTAACCATTTCCACACCGGTATGGTTAATACTGAGTTGTTCTTTTACTGCAAATTGTTCCAGGTGAATACAATGATGATCGGCAATGCCTTTGGCATCTCCTCCTCTAAAATCCCAAATGAGCTTAATCTTTCTCATGTGCGTCAATGGCTTGTTGTACTTTCTTTGGTAGTTTCGATTTAATTAAGTTATACGATAGGTGCAGATGTTCACGCCACTCATCTTCATGCATGCATTCGATGTTATCTACATGCACCCATTTGTAACGTGCTAAATAGGGCGCTGGCTTAAACCCATCGCGAGCGGCAAGCTCTTCAAATGCTTCAGAAGGAACCTTGAACGATGCGGCAGTGGGCACGCGTTCCAGGCCTGTAACACAAAACATTTTTTCACCCACTAAAAAACATAAATCATTTCCCCATTTAATATCTTCTGTTACCCCTGGAAACGAATTGCAAATGTGGCGTAATACTTCAATGTTCATAATTATTCTTTAAACCATCCAAAGATACCTTTGATGGAAATAATGTTGAGCGGAAACTCTAAAAAAACGTGCATGATGCTTAAAAACACCAATACAATGAAACCGGTTTTGTAATCGTACCAATATAAACTGATTGAAGCCAACCAAAACAAAAGCAGTACCAGTGTACGACGCGTTGTTAGGTTTTTATGCCACCCAATAATGGATGTTTTTGAAAACCAGTTGAGGTAGTGATAGGTGTATGCAAAAGCTACAAAAATTTGAATCTTCAGGTCGCTCTTTCCATAGAAAAAATAAGTGCTACCATCCGATGCTCCAATGAGTTTCGATAGCTGCGCATTGAGCAAATGAAAGTTGGTACTGCCATAGGTTTGCTTTACCCAATCAGGAAAGTTATAAGCTTGTGGTGTAATGTCGATAAATACAATCAGCAATGGGCAAATCAATGCCAAAACAGTGGCGATTACTCCCACCTTGCTTTTCGATTTCATAGCACCAAACAGCATGAACAAAATGGTAAAGAGGTAAACATGGATGATGGTGGGGAGGAAAATACCCAGAATCAAGTCGTAGAACCTGTATTTGTACAACAATATGGAGAGCAAAATGGCGGTAGAAAACAGCACGATATTTTGCCACAGTTTTTTGATGAATACCAGCGAAATAGCTACTGCAATAGCCAATAGCACCAATCCATTCGACCATGCAAACAAGCCATTAACGAAGGTGTTTAAGGTGTCGTTTTCTAACCAGGCCTTGAAAAAGGGAAGCTTGAACAAAAAAGGACACGTGAAGAGGAAGGCAAAAACCGCTACAAACCATACCCAACGTTTGCGGTTTACAAAGTATTGCTTGTTATCGAGCCAACTAATTTCGGTAAGGTAATGTAGTGGACCCAAAATGGCATATCCCAGTATAAAGAGCCGAAAAGGAATTACATAGGCCAATACCATCGACACCACAATAAGGCCAATATTAAGCAGGTCGATTTTTTGCGTTTGAGCAGAAGTGGCCATCCAGTGCTAGTTGCTGTACTTTGTTGCTGCACGCTTGGCCAGTTCTTCCGGAGTAATGTCTTCCACATGGGTAGCAATCCACCACGTATGTCCTTCGGCATCTACTACACCGGCATTACGGTCGCCATAAAACTGATCGGCTGGCTCCATTACACTGGTTGCACCTGCTGCTATGGCATTGTTGTATGCTTCATCAGTGTTTGGAGTATAGATGTAAATCATATTGCTGTTGCCAGGTTGTCCATCACGGTTTCTACCCATCATAATAACAGAATCACCAATGCGCACTTCGGCATGCCACAAGCTGCCATTGGAGTCGGCAATTTCCTCTATCACCTCAGCATGAAATACCCGGGTTAAAAATTTAATTTCACCTTCAATGTTATTTACCATCAGGTAAGGAATCACGGTTTGGTAGCCGCTGGGTTGATGTTTTACCGCCATAATTATTTCTTTTTTAGTGCCCGGGAAAAAGCAACACCATTTCGGGTGTTGATGTTCACTTGTTTATTGCTCCCACTATTGGTTTTAAACGATACCTCCACCTTGTTGCCATCAGCATTAACGCGCTTTACATTGCGTAAAGGTATTTTATGAATGAGGTCGTGCTTGGCCAGTACACCAGCAAAAAAAGCGGATCCTCGAATCCAAAATTCCTGATCGGTAACCACCACCTCCAACGACTTGCTGGCATTCATGGCGCTGCCCTTTCCTGCATAACCTGTAGCCATTTTGTCGCGATACAAAACATTTACGGCACCGAGATGAGGAAAAATGGCCAACGCCTTTTTTCCGGTAGAGTAAAATGTTCCCACCATTACTACTCCAACCACTATGGCTACCATTACAATTGTAGCAGTTGTATCCATGTCACCAAATTAAGAAAATGCTTTTGATTAAGAATGCAAAAAAGTGCCAATCGTGTATTGGGAAAGCAATAAAAAAAGGCCTCCTCAATTGAGAAGGCCTTTTTGTAAGAAGTATACCTGATTATAAATTTCGGCAAAGGGTTAAGTTAACTTCTCCTTGCCAAACGCAAATAATGTCGGTGTCGGTGCGCCAATTTTCAGCACTGATGGTAACGGTATCACCAGCATTGGCTGAAAAGTTGATGGGACCATCGCCATGGCGTACAATACGTACAATGTGTCGATTATTGACTGTAATAACTACCCTTACACCTAACGAACCGCAAAGGCTGTTGGTAAGGCTTAATGAATAATCGGAATCTTCGGCAATGGTAAGGCTGGCGAAAGTGGCATCGCCACCGCAGGCACCAAAGCAATCTTCGTAAGCAACAACATCACATTGTGCTTGTGTGCTTGAGGCAAGTCCTAAACTAAGGAGTGCCACAAACAACATTGGAACTAACTTTTTCATAGCATTGTTTTTAGTGGTTATAAAAGTGTTGTCGTAAACGAAGTTAGGTGGTTTTGTGTCAAATTGGAACAGTAAAATATAAAATACGTGTTTTTACGTACGTAATATGCCGCACAAAATTTTTACTACCTCATTGTTAATGGATTAACCGAAAAACAAAAAATAAAAAGAAGGAAGGCTTTTATTGGGAGGCGAAAACATTAAGTTTTTTGGCAAAAACATTTTGTGTATTGTACAAAACACAAAATAAATGTGGAGTAACACAAAATGAAAAACACCAAAGATAAAATGATTTTTCCTTGATTAATAAGGAGATGTGCGAGGAAAGAAATGATTTGAAGTGCAAAGAAAATAAAAGACGGGTTACTTAGCGCAACTATCGAAAAACACAAACCTCGTATCGCTATTTAAGCTTCATTAACACACATTAACAAAGCATTTACACACTTCATTGAACCAATGTTTAACTTTCGTGTAAAAGGTCGTGTCGATTGCTTTGACACAATGGTCGAAAAAAAATAAATATGCGTGCAGCATTTCCGAAATTTGCCGGTCTTTAAGAATAGGGTGTTACTTTTTCAAAAAAGTACATTACATAGGTGAAGTTTTGGAGTACGTATAAGTGGGGTTCCCACTTATACGTTTATTTTACCTGTAATGTAAATGTAAAGGGAAATAGCAGTAACGTATTGTAACTTTAAAGAGGAAACCGCAACTCATGAGATTCTACTTCACTAGTTTATTGGTGTTGTGTGTGCTATTGGTGCATGCGCAAGGGGAGGACAATACGCCTAAGGTAACCATTAAGCAATACACTGCTGTACGTACCGAATCGGAACCTACCATTGATGGGAGGCTGGACGATGAGGCCTGGAAAATGGCCAATATTGCTACAGATTTTGTGCAAAACAGTCCTAATCCCGGCAAATTACCCGCACAAAAAACAGAGGTGCGGGTATTGTACGACAACACGGCCATCTACATTGGTGCAGTAATGTACGATGTAGCCAACGACAGTATCTTAAGGCAATACAGCAACCGCGATGAGGAAGACAATACCGACATTTTTGCAGTATTTATCGATACTTATAACGACGATCAAAATGCATTTGGTTTTGTAGTACACCCCACAGGGGTGCAATGGGATGCCCGTTATTCGGCCGGTGGCGAGCAAGATATTTCATGGAATGCAGTTTGGAAAAGCGAAGTGCACATTGACGATAAAAACTGGTATGCTGAAATAAAAATTCCTTATTCGGCCATTCGTTTTTCGAATGCCGAAGAACAAACATGGGGCATCAACTTTGGCCGTAAAATTCGTCGACTGCGTCAGTTTAATTTCTGGAATCCTGTAGACCCTAAAATCGATGGTTTTGTGAACCAGTTTGGCGACATGGATGGTATCAGTAACATAGAGGCACCGGTAAGACTTTCATTTACCCCCTATGTATCGGCTTATTTGGAGCACTACCCATTTAATGAAGCGGGAAAAAGCAATTATTCTTCTTCGTTTAATGGCGGCATGGATGTGAAGTATGGCATTAGCGATGCTTTTACGCTCGACATGACCCTGGTGCCCGACTTTGGCCAGGTGCAATCGGATAATCAGGTATTGAACCTTTCTCCATTTGAGGTTCGCTTTAACGAAAATCGCCAATTTTTTACTGAAGGAACAGAGCTGTTTAGCAAAGCCGATGCGTTGTTTTATACCCGCCGTATTGGAGGAAGGCCTATTGATTATGGGGCAGCATATGCCAACCTTGACGACGATGAGGAAGTGGTAGACAATCCTGCACAAAGTCGACTTTACAATGCCACCAAGGTAACCGGGCGTACTCCTAAAGGGTTAGGCATTGGTGTATTCAATGGGCTTACTCGTAACATGTACGCTACCATACGCAATGCTAGTGGCAACGAACGTACTGTGCTTACCGATCCGCTTACCAACTACAATGTGTTGGTGGTTGATCAGGCATTGCGTAACAACTCGTACATTTCCTTTATCAACACCAATGTAATGCGGGCAGGCCATTATTACGATGCCAATGCCAATGGAGTAAAAGCGCGATTGGCGAACAAAAAGAACACGTATGCGGTATCGGCAGGAGGAAACCTTACGCAACAAATTGGGTTACCCGAAGATGAGGAAGGCAATACTACCAACATCGGACACAGCTACTTTGCCAGGTTCTCAAAAATTGGAGGCAATTTCACGTTTGATATTTCTCATGGGGTAGAGAGCGATACGTACAATCCTAACGATTTAGGATTTTTGTATAACAACAATGAAAAAAGCTATAACCTTAGCCTTCGTCACAATACATTTGAACCAAGCGGAGCCTTTGTAAATACCTGGAAATCGTTTGATGTTTATTATGGAGAACTGTATAGCCCCAATAAGTTCAGCGATTTGGGTATAGGCATAGATGTAGGAGGCACCTTTACCAATTTCCTTTCGGCAGGTATGTTTACCTGGTTAGAACCCATTGAAACGTATGACTATTTCGAACCACGTGTTTGGGGAAGGCATTACACCTGGCAGCCCAGTTGGAATGTAGGGGGATTTCTTTCTTCCGATTATCGTAAACAACTGGCCATTGATTTCAATGCCAACTTTCGCAAATTTGCGGCAGAAGGCCGTCATCGCTTTAACATGAGTGTTGGCCCACGCTGGCGGGCAAGCGATAGGCTGTCGTTTTACCTCGGCATTAATCGATTCAATTTCGTGAACGATGAAGGAGCAGCCATTAGCAATGAAACTGGAGGGGGAACCATTATTGACGATGACATTATTTTTGCGAAGCGCCATCAGCTGACCTATGAAAATGTGTTTACCGCCAATTACATTTTTACCAATCGCATGGGGTTGAGCTTCCGTTTGCGCCACTATTGGTCTACGGTAGATTATCAATCGTTCCATGTATTGGATGAGGATGGCTACCTGGTGTATTCCGACTACGAAGGTTTGGATGCCGACGGAAATTCTTTGCACAACAACAGCTTTGATGCGTTTAACATCGACATGGTGTACACCTGGGTATTTGCCCCCGGTAGCGAAATGAATGTGGTGTGGAAAAACGCCATCTACCGAAGCGAAAACGACCTGGAGAGCAACTACATCAACAACCTACAAAGCACCCTTGATGCACCACAAATTAACAGCATCTCTATGAAGATTCTGTATTTTGTAGACTACCTGTCGTTAAAGAAAAAGCGCAATTAGTTTTTCACCACCTTTTTGCTATAGCGCTGCTCGTTAACCATTACCTCTACCAGGTAAATGCCTGGTGGTAGTGCTTCCATTGATACTTGATGCGTTTGTTGCAAGGTGCCGAGTTGGATGACCTCAGCCCCCAAACTGTTGTATATCGTAGCTGTTGCAGGTTGCTCCATTCGAATGGTAAGTTCATCTTGTACCGGGTTGGGGTAGGTAGCAAAAAAACGGTTGCCATCTGTTTCATTAATGCCTACAAACGCTTCATTATACCGGCCAACAGGAACATCCCAAAAGCCATTTAATGAAAGCACATGATTGCCCAATGGAAATGTGTTGCTGCCCGATACTCCCGTAAAGTAAAGGCTACCGTCTGTAGCACGATACAGGTCGGTAAAAAAATCACCACCGCCAACTCCTCCTTCATCAATGGCCCATACTACATTACCATCATGGTCGTACTTTACAATGTAGGCGTCGGCCCAACCGGTAGAGGTGAGGTTGTGTGTGCCACCAAATGTTACAGTAGGTGGGGTGCTAAAGGCTCCTGTAATGTAGATATACCCAAATGAGTCGGAGGTAATGCCCCCAGCGTTGTCAACATCATCACCACCAGTAGCATCGGTCCATTGAATGTTACCAAGATTATCGTAATGGGCCACAAACAAGTCATCCCAGGTAGTATTGCCACTGTGGCTAATGGTATTTCCCCCCAGGTTAAAACTATTGCTATCGAACGAACCCAAAATGCTTACACCATAGCTGGTAACGGTAATGTCATAACCCCGGTCGTATCCTGTGCCACCACCAGTAGCGGCCCATCCTTCATTGCCATTATTATCGTACTGAAGTATAAAAAAATCGTGTGCGCCACTGTTGTAATAAGTGGTTCCTCCAAAAGAAAATGAGCTGCTGCCAAACTCTCCAGTTAGGTATACATTGTTGTTGTAAGTGCAAAGTCCACGTACATACTCTATGCCGTTGCTTCCTATGCTTTTGGCCCATTGTACCTGTCCGCTAGCATTTATTTTTGTAACAAAAGCATCGCTTCCCCCATTGGTGGTGAGGTTAAACCCTCCAAAATTTACTGGCATTTGAAAATCGCCAGCAAGGTAAACGTCACCGTTTTGGTCAACGGTCATATTTACTTCTACTAAAATAGGATCGGAAGCAGTACCATAAACACGGCTCCATACTACATTACCGGTTGGGTCGAACTTCACTAAAAACACATCACTTCCGGCAGTTACTTTTTGTAAATCGGTACCGCCAAAGGTAAGGGTAGGGCTGTTAATGATGCCCGCAAAATACACCGAGCCATCTGCTGCCATTGCTACCGACTTACCTTCATCGCTTTGCGCACCAACGCCATGAGCTACCCATTGTACATTGCCATCGTTATCGTATAATACAACATACGGATCGGCATTGGAATTGGCACTGTTCAACGTGTAGGCTCCAAAGGTGATGGAGGAACTTAAAAACTCTCCGCCCATCACCACATATTGCCCATGCCCGCTTATGCTTTCCCCAAAATCGGGCCCTGTGCCTCCGTGCATGCTTGCCCACTGCCATGTTTGTGCGTGTAACGATAAAGTGCTTAGTAGAAGGATGATCGAAGTAAGCATCGTCGAAACGGTCATAATCAATAGTGTTGTGAAGGCAATGGTTAGCCTTCGGGTTACATAATAAATGCCTTGGGATGGTTTAAGGAGATTATTATAAATTTAACCTTTGAACGATAGCCGCTAATCCAAGAGATTGTTTAGAACCGAAATAGCATGGTACAAAGTTTTCGATTCCACTACTGCAATGGAAAACCGCATCGCTGTATACAATGTAGCAACTTTTGTAGTCAATCGCAAGCGCATATGCATTGCACGAACACCGAAAGGGTTTTATGCCATGCAAGACAAATGCCCCCACCAGGGAGCCTCTTTGGGGAAAGGTCATTGTACTGACGATGCATTGGTGTGCCCATGGCATCGCTGGCACTTTAATTTGGAAACGGGAAGGGGAGGAGGAGATGCTGCCATTACCTATCCTATAGAGCTGAGAAACGATGGGGTATACATTGGGATAACACGTACCGTCTTTTCCTTATTCAAGTAACCATCTGTTGTTTCTTGCGTAGGAAAGAATTTATGCTGAAATTTTAAGTATTTTAGCGCACTTCATGAGCAAAGGATTAACAAATACAGTGAAAACGATGGGCACCCTTCCGGTGTTCATGACGGCCATTTCTACCATTTTAGGGGCCATTCTCTTCTTGCGGTTCGGGTATGCGGTATCGCATGTAGGGTTGCTCAATACCTTGCTCATCATTGTTATTGGTCATTTAGTAACCATTCCTACCGCCATGGCAGTAGCCGAAATTGCTACCAACCAAAAGGTAGAAGGAGGAGGGGCATACTATATGATTTCGCGTTCATTTGGATTGAATATCGGTGGTGCCATAGGTATTGCCTTGTTTTTATCGCAAGCCATTAGTGTAGCTTTTTACATCATAGCGTTTACGGTGGCCACGCAAGATTTGTTGGTGTGGGTGCAAGGCGAATATGGGTATTACATCCCTCCGTGGGCGGTTAACTTTTCTATGATGGGGTTGCTTACCCTACTGATGCTTACCAAAGGCGCTGATATTGGGGTGAAAGCCTTGTACTTTGTGGTAGTCATATTACTTGCATCCCTGGTATGTTTCTTTGCTGGTTCGCCAACAGACGGTGCTCCGCAAACCATCGATTGGATGGGCACCATTCCTTCTATGTTAACTCCACAAGAGCATGGTGTTGACGCCCCGATACACCGGTACACCTTTTTTGCCATGTTTACCATTATCTTTCCTGCATTTACAGGCATTGCCGCAGGACTCGGGCTTTCGGGCGACTTAAAAGACCCTAAAAAATCAATTCCAAGAGGTACGCTATGGGCCACCGTAGTGGGCATTATTGTATACTTTGCAGTAGCGTTTAAGCTTTACTTCTCGGCCGATCAAATTGCCCTGGCCAGCGATGAAATGTACATGCAAAAAATTGCTATTTGGGGGCCTATTATTCCAATTGGCCTTGCGTGTGCTGCGGTATCTTCGGCATTGGGTTCTATCATGATTGCACCACGAACCTTGCAAGCACTTGGAAGCGATAAAATATTTCCAGGAACCTTCAGCAGATGGATGGCCAAAGGAAGGCCAAAAAACAACGAGCCATTCAACGCCTCGTTGGTGACCTGTGTCATTGGATTTTTATTTGTTAGCCTTGGCGATATTGATGTGGTAGCAAGAGTCATTGCCATGTTCTTCATGGTAACCTATGGTGCCATTTGTATGGTATCCTTCTTCGAGCATTTTGCCGCCGATCCATCCTATCGCCCAACCTTTAAATCGCATTGGAGTGTTTCGCTCTTTGGTGGGTTGTTGTGTTTCTGGCTCATGTTTCAAATGGATTTCATGTATGCCGTTATTTCTGTAGTGCTGATGGTAGCCATATACATTTGGATCAGTAGCATAAGCAAAGACAAAAAAGGACTGGCCAACCTGTTCAAAGGGGTAATTTTTCAAATCAGTCGAAAACTGCAACTTTCATTACAAAAGCGCGACTCTGTAACGAGCGATGAAGACAATTGGCGTCCATTCATCATCTGCATATCGGAAGACTCGTTTAAACGCAGAAGCGCGTTTGATATGGTACGATGGATCGCCCATAAATACGGCTTTGGTACCTACATGCACTACATCAAAGGATTTCTTTCTAAAGACACGAAAGAAGAGGCCGTCAATACCAAACAACGCCTTATTAACCTGGCTGAAGGGGTGAAAAGTAGGGTATACCTCGATACCATTATCAGTCCCTCTTATACCTCAGCCATTGCTCAAAGCATACAGCTCCCAGGCATTTCAGGGAAAGGAAATAACATGATTCTTTTTGAGTACTCTGGTGAGGAAAAAGACAACCTGCAACATGTACTCGACAACTATAATATTTTGAAGTCGACCGAATTTGATGTGTGCATATTACGTAGCTCGTACAAGGGATTTGGCTACAAGAAAGACATTCATATTTGGATTACTTCTACCGATTATCAAAACTCCAATTTGATGATTTTATTGGGATACATCCTCATGGGGCATCCCGAATGGAAACATGGCGATATTAAAATATTCTCTATTTACCACGAAGGGGAAATACTCGATCAAGAACAACGGTTGTTGGAACTTATTAAGGCAGGTAGATTGCCTATTTCTCCCAACAACATTCAGCTGATTAAGCAGCACGAAAATGAAGCCTATCGCAAGGTTATTAATCAATACTCTGGCGATGCCGACATCACCATTGTTGGTTTCGACGATAAGGATTTAAGCGAGCAAGGCATTGCTACCTTCGATGGATACAACGACATTGGAAATGTATTGTTTGTGAATGCAGCCGACGATAAAGACCTGGTAGGTGATAATGTTAATGAGGAAGTGGAAGAAGCAATGGTGGAAAACGAACAGGAAGACATAAAAGGTGATGTCGAACCTTCGGAGCAAAACCTTGAAGGTACTGCCAATGAAACAGAAGAGGGAGCAGCTATTGAATAGGAATTTCTAGCTCTACACGTGTGCCGGTGGCCATCCCATTTTCATCTTTCAAATCAATAATTCTTACTGGTGTTTCCGATTTAACTGCGCTGAGCAGCTCGAGTCGTTCTTTGGTAATTTGCATGCCCATTGATTTACGCTTACGCTGATCGTCTGACTTAATCCTTTGCGATTGCTCGCGCCCAATGCCATTGTCTTCCACAGCACAGCACACCACATCACCCTTCCTGATCAATGTAATGGTAATTCGCCCATCTTCTTCGTGTTTATGCATAAGGCCATGCCAAATAGAATTTTCTACATAAGGTTGAATGAGCATGGAAGGAATTTGATGATAGCCGGGAGAAATGCTTTCATCTACAATAATCTCATAGCTAAATTTCTTTTCAAAGCGGAACGCTTCAAGTTGGATATACAATTCCAGTGCTTTTAGTTCCTCTTCTATAGTTATCACATTTAATTCAGAATGCTCTAAAATCATGCGCATTAGTTTCGCAAGTTTCGACAACGATTGCTGTGCTGTTTTTTGATCGTTTTCCGATACGTAATACTGAATGGTATTCATCGTATTGAAGATGAAATGAGGATTCATCTGGCTGCGTAGGGCTTTTAATTCACTTAGTGCCAGTTGCTCATTCAAACGTACTTGCTTGCGTTCTTCTTCCTTGGCTTTGAGGTTCAACTCATTGATTTCTTTTAACCGCTCCAGGGCCAACTGCTGTGTTTGTGCCTGTGTACGTTTAATGTAGGTAACCATAGCTATGGTAAGCACAATAATTTCAGCAACCGACGCGATCTTTAAACCGTAACTCTCAAGAAATTTGTTTTCTATCACGCCTGTAACAATAAGCACAGTAATAATTACCCCGATGAATAACAAAGAAAAACCAGTGAGGTAGTACATGGCATTGCTAAAGTTCTTTTTCAACGAAACTCCAGCACCAGTTACTACTGCCACATTGGCAAAAATTACATAGTATTTCACATAAACGAGCAATAAATCGAAAGTGGTAGGAATGAAGAGAAATACAATTAACCCATACGAAGTGTACTTTAATACATTCAGAAATGTATGATACCCCGGAATGAAAATCTTGCTCTTCAGGTAATCTTGTAGAAATTGGATATTGAATGCAATGGTGAGCAAAATAAACAACTGAATAAGCTGCGGATTGATGTAGGAAATGGAAGGGTAGAAGAATTCTATGCCATAACCATCTCTTGTAAACAAAGTCATGCCAAAGCATACAATGTAAAGGAGATAAAACAACACCACTTTATTCTTGCTGGTAAAAAGCAAGTAGAGGTTAATGGCAATGATGAGCAATAAAATGCCGTAATAAAGTGCCAGCGAAAACTGATTGCGATAAGTGTATTCTAGGTAGGCAACATCGCTCCACAAATGAATAGGAAATGCCAGGTAGTTACCGTTGTTGTAGGCATATACATATACCTCTTTGGTTTCGTTGGCAAGCAACGTAATGGTAAACACATGCACCCGGTCGTATATGCCGCGTTCGGAAAAGGGGTACCTGGTACCTGATTTTTGAACACTTAGCTGCCCATGCTGTTCGTAATACAATTGCACATCATGAATACGAGGGTTGTCGAGTTCAAGGTAATAAGTTTGTTCTGTGCCACTGTTGTTGTGCAGATTTAGTTTAAACCAAAACCCTAAGTAACCGTAGTCGAAACGAAAAGATCGAGAGCTGTCAATGTTAAATGATTCATGGGGCAAAGCCTGTACTTGCTCAAGCGTTAATGCATTGGAAGAATCAACAAAGTAGTACGCCTGTTTGGTAAGTTCCGTATGCTTAAGGTTGGCAGGGATATCAATAGTAGAGCTGCCACTTGCTGTTCCATGAAGCAACAACAAAAGCAAAACGGTGCACCTCCAAAACAGGTACTTTATCATGAAGAAGCGAGTTGCATTTTTTGCCTGTAGGCTTGCAGTAAATCATCGGCCACTTTCATGGTAGTATCGTAACCGTGTTGAAATATTTCTTTGCCCTTAGCAATGTCAAGTAATTTAAATTGAGCCAATTGTTCAGGTTCAATCAAAAAATCGCATTTCTCGGCACGGGCCAATGCATTATGATAAATAGATAATTCGAGCGAGCGAAGGAAAACACTCCGGGTAGAGATTTTCTTGAAATTTCTTCGAGCACCATTTGTAAGTATCCCGATGATAAAGGGCACTTTTCCCAATAATGGTTCTACAGGAAGGTTATTGTTAATGCTACCATCTGAAAGGGAGTAGTTGCCAACCTTTACCGGGCGATACAATACGGGAATAGAAGTAGAAGCAGCCAATGGTTTTACCATATCGCCTTGCGAAAATATGATGGTTTCTCCAGAATGTAAATCGGTGGTAGCTACATACATAGGAATATTGAGGTCTTGAAACTTCTTATCGCCCAAATGTTTACGAAAAAAAGCTTCCATGGTATCCATCTTAAATATTCCTCCTTTGCGAATGGTAGGGCGCAGGTACGATTTTGAGCCGGCTTCAATAATCATGTGCAGCATTTCTTCAGGAGTATATCCTGCGGCATGAAATGTTCCGGTGAGCGCACCTCCACTTACTCCCGATGCCATCACGGGTTTAAAGCCCAGCTCCAGCAATGCTTGTAATACACCAATTTGTGCAATAGCCTTAGCGGCCCCACCCGATAAAACCAGTCCAACTTCCATTAAGCTCCAAAGTATTCGTCAAACCCGAAGGTATCTTTAAGCCTAACGCCTTTTTCAGTATGTTGCAAGGTGCAACATTCGTTAACAGCATCGTGCTCTAGAAATAAAATATATTCTTCATCTACAGCGCGACTCAAAAAATTGCCTTTTTCCTCCAATGTAATCAATGGCCGGGTATCATATCCCATTACGTAAGGCAGAGGTATATGCCCCGTAGACGGTAACAAATCAGCCATAAACACCACTGTTTTCCCCTTGTACTGAATGTGAGGAATCATTTGACTATCGGTATGCCCATCGGCAAATAGTACAGAAATATTGGGAAAGGCATCTGTGGTGAAATCGCCAGTACGTGGCACAAACTTCAATTGCCCACTTGCTTCAATGGGTTGAATGTTCTCTTTCAAGAAGGAAGCCTTTTCGCGTGGGTTGGGTTCGGTAGCCCAGTTCCAATGGCGTTCAGTACTCCAAAAGTGTGCATTTTTAAAAGCAGGGGCATAGTACCCTTTATCTGTGCTTTTGATAGCTCCACCACAATGGTCGAAGTGCAGGTGGGTTAAAAATACATCGGTTACATCATCAAAAGAAAAACCATGTGCACCCATCGATTTTTCCAGGGTATCGTCGCCATGCAAGTAATAGTGGCTGAAAAACTTCTCACTTTGCTTATCGCCAATACCAGTATCTATTAGCATTAGCCGGTCGCCATCTTCAATAAGCAAGCACCTCATGGTCCAATTACACATGTTATTTTCATCGGCAGGGTTGGTGCGTTGCCACAACGATTTTGGAACTACCCCAAACATGGCACCACCATCTAACTTAAAATTCCCTGCATTAACCGGATACAATTTCATATAATCATCTTTCAGCACTTCAAATATAGTAACAATTTGTTGTTCAAAATTCGTTAAATACGTTGCAGTTTGCACCGGCAATATGGTTAAGTTCGTTTAAAATAGTTTGATCATGAAAGTGCATTTTATTGCCATAGGGGGAAGTGCCATGCATAACCTTGCCATTGCTCTTCACCAAAAAGGATATGAAGTAACAGGTTCCGACGATGAAATATTTGAACCCTCAAAAGGGCGATTACAACGGTACGGATTGCTTCCCAATACCATTGGATGGGAGGAAACACGCATACACGAAAACCTGGATGCGGTAATATTAGGCATGCATGCACGCAAGGATAACCCCGAGATAATAAAGGCACAAGCATTGGGACTTACCATATACTCGTACCCCGAATACCTCTACCAGCAAATCAAAAATAAAACGAGGGTAGTTATTGGAGGAAGCCATGGAAAAACATCCATAACAGCCATGATTTTGCACGTGTTGCACCACCATAAGATAGATGCCGATTACATGGTAGGAGCTCAGCTCGAAGGGTTTGAGTGCATGGTTCGCTTATCGGAATCGGCTCCAGTAGCAATTTTAGAGGGCGACGAATACCTATCGTCTCCGATAGACCGACGGCCTAAGTTTCATTTGTACCAGCCCAACATTGCACTTATTAGTGGCATTGCCTGGGACCATATCAATGTATTTCCAACCTTCGAAAATTACGTGGAGCAATTCCAAATTTTTATCAATAAAATAGTACCCGATGGTACACTTATTTACTGTGAAGCAGATGCAAAGGTAAAAGCCATTGGCGAAGAGAGTAATGTTAATAAAGAGCCTTATACCACTCACCCTCACGAAATAAAGGATGGCATTACCTACCTTCTTCATGAAGAAGAAAAGGTTCCCTTATTGATATTTGGCGACCATAATTTACAAAACCTTAATGGCGCACGGCTGGTATGCGAGAAAATAGGCATTAGCCGCGCACAGTTTTATGAAGCCATCACCTCCTTCAAGGGGGCTTCCAAACGGCTGGAGTTGGTAGGCAAAAATAACCATACCGTGGTATACAAAGATTTTGCCCACTCGCCCTCAAAATTAAAAGCAACTACAGAAGCAGTAAAGGCTCAATTTCCCCATCGCAAGCTTTGGGCTTGCATGGAGCTGCATACTTTCAGTAGCCTTAACGAAACCTTCCTACAACAATATGAAGGAGCCATGGCTGTGGCCGATCGGGCTTTGGTGTATTACAGTCCCCAAACCATTGCCCATAAAAAGTTAACACCAATAACACCAGCACAGGTCAAAGCTGCTTTTGCCAGTGAAAATGTAGAGGTATTTACCGACTCAAAGCTGTTGTTACAAACACTAGAGCAAAACAATTGGCAAGACGAAAACTTACTGATGATGAGTTCTGGGAATTTTGATGGCATCGATTTCAACGCACTCGCTGAAAAGGTGTTGGCTTAGCGAAACTTCGACCAAACCTTTCGATACAAGAAGGTAATAAGAAATGCATACAGCAGTCCGGTAACTACCAACCCTAGCAACGACATAGTAGCCTGCCTTATTGGAGCATATTGTTTTTCAAAATGCTCTCGTGTTTTAGCAGCGTATTCCTCCTTTGTCATGTTCTGAAAATCAGCAGGCAGGGTCGATTTTATATTGTCCCAATCTTCTACCTTAGCCATTTCAAACTCAATGATAGACGCTACACGGGCTTCTCCAAAACCAGGATCGATATAACTGTTGTACACAAAAATGAAAGCGGCAATCACTACGGCATAAACCATAGCCGATTGTGCACTGGCTTTAACGTCGGTAAGAAAACTTACAGGTTGATTGCGTTGTTTACCCAGCTCAATGAGCGATAAAAATATAGCCAGCAAAATGAACAACAGGTTGGCGAATATGCCTATAATAAAACTGTCCTGTCCCAACTGCAGTTGAAACAGGACAATTTTGAGTATTATCCATAATGAAGCAAATACAAGTGCGTACTTCGTAGTTGCCTTCATTTACTTATCCATTCATTGAAATAAGAAACTCTTCGTTGTTGGTAGTTGCTTGCACACGATCTTTCAAGAACTCCATAGCCTCTAGTGGATTCATATCGGCCAGGTGCTTTCTTAGAATCCAAATGCGTTGTAAAGCTTCTTTGTCCATCAACAAATCTTCGCGACGTGTTCCAGAAGAAATAAGGTCGATAGCAGGGTATATTCTTCTGTTGGAAATTTTGCGATCCAACTGCAATTCCATGTTACCAGTACCTTTAAATTCTTCGAAGATCACCTCATCCATTTTCGATCCAGTGTCGATCAATGCTGTAGCAAGAATGGTGAGCGAGCCTCCATTTTCGATGTTACGAGCAGCACCAAAGAAACGTTTTGGTTTATGCAATGCGTTGGCATCAACACCACCCGATAACACTTTACCTGAGGCAGGCGAAACAGTGTTGTAAGCACGAGCCAAACGAGTAATAGAATCGAGCAAAATCACAACATCGTGCCCACATTCAACCATACGCTTGGCTTTTTCCAATACGATGTTAGAGATTTTTACATGCTTTTCAGCAGGCTCATCAAATGTAGATGAAACCACCTCAGCATTTACGCTACGTGCCATGTCGGTTACCTCTTCCGGACGCTCATCTACCAATAAAATGATGAGGTACGATTCAGGGTGATTGGCAGCAATAGCATTCGCCACATCCTTTAACAACTGCGTTTTACCAGTTTTGGGTTGGGCTACTATCAAACCCCTTTGTCCTTTTCCAATAGGAGCAAACAAATCAATGATTCGTGCTGATAGGGGAGCCTTGGGGTGGCCGGTAATGGTGAATTTCTCTTCGGGGAACAATGGTGTTAAATAATCGAATGGTACACGATCCCTCACATATTCAGGGTTCCTTCCATTAATTTTTTCCACCTTAATAAGTGGGAAATATTTTTCGCCTTCTTTTGGTGGGCGAATACTTCCTTTTACCGTGTCTCCAGTTTTCAACCCAAACAACTTGATTTGCGATTGAGAAACATAAATGTCGTCTGGAGAAGTAAGGTAGTTGTAATCCGATGATCGTAAGAAACCATAGCCATCAGGCATTATTTCAAGTACCCCCTCATTAGAAATGATGCCGTCAAAATTGTAGCCGTGGTCATTTCCTTTTTTCTGGTGGTTTTGATGTTGATGATCTTTGCGATGCTCGCGAGGTTGCTCACGATGTTCTTTATGGTCTTTGTGTTCCTTTTGCTCTTTGTGCTCTTTGTGCTCTTTGTGCTCTTTATGCTCCTTTTGTTCTGCTTTAGAACCGCCATGATTTGATTTGGTATCATTTTTGGCTGGAGTTTTTTCAGGAGTTCCAGAAAATAAATCGGTAGTACCTTTATTTTGTTGCGATGAGTCAGCACCCCCAGTGGTGGCTTTTTCTGCCGAACTTTGCCGCTCAACTTTAGTATTGGTTACCCGTGCGCGTGTTCGCTTGGTACGGGGTCTTTTCTCTTTATCTTCTTCACTAGAAGCCTTTTCTGTTTTTACAGGATTTACTGCTTGTTCATCAAGAATTTTATAAATCAATTCTTCTTTTTTCAGCTTTTCAGGCTTTTTGATGTTTAACTCGGTTGCAATCTCTCTCAAATCAGCAACTTTCTTGTTATTCAGCTCAAGAATGTCGTACATTGTTAATGTTGGTTTTAATTTTCCTTTAAATAAGAATATATTCTGGGGTTCGCGATTTTACCTAATACTTAATAATTACCCTTCCGTCAATGAATCCGCTCTGGATTTCCTACACGATGTCGTAAATGATTGATTTAGAAATTGGAATGAACTTATTGATGAAAAGAAGTGATATGGAAATGATGGTACAATTATACAAATAATTACTCACATTTAGCAAATTTCAAATTTTTTTTTGAAAAAAGTTAAACAGCATTACATATACGAATTAGCAGTACATTTTATTATATATTTGCCCAATAAATTTTATAGTTTTTTACGCATGATACAACGTATTCAAACGGTATACCTTGCACTTGCTTTTACAGCATTGATGTTAACTTTCGTTTTTCCCTTTGCGCAGTATGTAATAGGTGAAAATGTGTACCTGTTTAATATTTATGGTCTTTCAATGAGTGATGCAGCTACCAATTTAGTGTCTGTCCCTTTTTTATATACCATACCTGTTGTGGCACTCTTTTCACTTGTGCAATTGCTGTTGTTTAAAAATCGCAAACGACAAATAGGAGTAGGGCGAGTGAACCTCATTTTTGTGGTAGCACTCATTGGCTTGTTGTTTTATACTACCCTTACTATGGGGAGCAAGCTTTCTGGTGCTGAGGTAGAAACGGGGTATGGCATAGGATTGTTTTTACCTGTAGTAGCGCTTGCCTTTATCATCCTGGCCAACCGGGGTATCGTAAAAGATGAAAAATTGGTAAAGTCGTTAGATCGTTTGCGATAGGCTATCCAACTCTTGGTCCTAATTCAACCACTTCTAAATCTTTAATTTTTGCGCCATCAATGGTAAAGCGAAGCAAGGTGCGTACCTTATGAAAACCATGCTTGCCCGCAGCTCCAGGGTTCATATAAAGGGTTTGCAACCGCTTATCGAACTGCACTTTTAAAATGTGCGAGTGCCCACAAATAAAAAGATTGGGAGGGTTGGCTGTAATGGCTTCTCGAATGCGATAATCGTATACGTAAGGCTTCCCTCCAATATGGGTCATCCAAACATCTACACCCTCACATTTAAACCGTTGATGGAGTGGATGTGCACGTCTAATTTCATGCCCGTCAATATTGCCGTAAACAGCCCGAACCGGTTTGAAATTGGCCAATTGATCGGTTACATCAAGGGTTCCAATATCACCGGCATGCCAAACCTCATCGCATTCATCAAAGTACTTAAATACCTTGGGGTCAAGGTAGCTATGGGTATCCGAAATCAGCCCAATTCGTTTCATGAAGTAAAGGTAAAAACCCATAGCCATTAAAAGAAAGATGCCACAACAAAAGTGAATACTTTTGCTAATTTTGTATCCATTAGATGCGTAGATATTTCCTCAATATTGCCTATAACGGAACGGGTTATCACGGGTGGCAAGTGCAAAACAATGCACCTACCATTCAAGAAGAAATTAACAAAGCATTACAACTGCTTTTAAAAGATCCTTCTATTAATGTGGTGGGGTGCGGACGCACCGATACTGGAGTGCATGCAAAGCGATTTTATTTGCATTTCGACACCAGCAATATGCCTGGCGAATTTGATGATTTAATTTATAAATTGAATAAATTTTTGCCAGAGGGCATTGTAGTATACGAAATACTGCCGGTAGATGATGATGCACATGCACGCTTCGATGCTACCCATCGTACCTACCAGTATTACATCCACCTGCAAAAAAATCCTTTCAAAACCAATCAATCGTATTATTGGTACGGACACCTTAATGTGGAGGCAATGAACGAGGCCGCTTTGGCGTTGAAAGATTACGAAGACTTTACCTCATTTAGCAGATTGCATACACAAGTAAAAACAAACAACTGTACCGTTGAAGATGCTGCCTGGCAGGGAGGGGCGGCAACACTTACCTTTACCATTACTGCCAATCGATTCTTGCGCAACATGGTACGAGCCATCGTGGGTACCATGCTGGAAGTAGGAAAAGGAAAGATGACCATTGATGAATTTAGAAGCGTAATAGAAAGTAAAGACAGGAGCAAAGCAGGGCAGTCGGCACCTGCATGTGGACTATACCTTGTCAATGTGAAATACCCTTATATCCATTACCGATAGCCATGAGTAAAACCGGAAAGGTATTTGATATGGGGCTACTGAAAAGAGTGCTGTCTTTTGTAAAGCCTTACAAAGGACGGTTTTACTTTACCGGTTTCCTTACCATTTTATTGGCCTTTCTTGGCCCCATTCGCGTAATGCTCATTGGTGTAACCATTGATACGTTTATTGAAACCAACAACAAAGACGGATTATTGTATTGGGCCTCGTTGGTGGTGGTGGCATTGGTGGCAGAAGCGATCTTACAGTTTTTTCAAGTTTACCTGGCCAATTGGATTGGGCAAACAGTGATAAAAGACTTACGGGTAAGTTTGTTCAATAAGGTAACGGCATTTAAGTTAAAGTACTTTGACCGAACTCCCATTGGAAATATCGTAGCGCGGTCTATTTCCGATATCGAAACAGTGCGTGATATCTTTTCGCAAGGCATCCTTACTATTATTGGCGATATCCTCAAGTTGGTGGTGGTAGTAGCGTTTATGCTATACATCAACTGGAAGTTTACGCTATTGGCATTGGCTCCAATTCCATTGCTGTTTTTTGCCACCTACATCTTTAAGAATGCCGTGCGTAAAGCTTTTACAGAAGAACGTGTTCAGGTAGGACGATTAAGTTCATTTGTACAAGAGCATGTTACTGGCATGAGCATCGTTCAGGTGTTTAACCGCGAAAAGATGGAAATGAAAAACTTTGAGGCCATCAACAAACAACACCGTGCAGCGCACTTTAAATCCATTTGGGCCTATTCGGTATTTTTTCCTGTGGTGGAAATCCTGTCGTCTGTTTCGTTGGCGCTTGTAGTGTGGTGGGGAGTGAAAGAGGTATTGAATGAGCAAGCCACCTATGGAAATTTGTTTGAGTTCGTATTTTACATCTACATGTTGTTTCGCCCCATCCGCCAGTTGGCCGATCGGTTTAATGTGCTGCAACGAGGCATCGTAGGTGCCGAAAGGGTATTTAAAGTGCTGGATACAGATGCGCAAATAGAAAACACAGGCACCATTACCGAAGCTGATATTAAGGGAAACATTGAATTTAAAAACGTGTGGTTCTCTTACATAGAAGGAGAGCCAGTATTGAAAGACATTTCATTTCAGGTGCAATCTGGCAAAACCCTGGCACTAGTAGGAGCCACAGGATCGGGGAAATCCACCATCATTAACTTGCTCGGCCGGTTTTATGAGTTCGAAAAAGGAACCATTTGTATTGAGGGAGAAGACATTCGTGATTACGACCTCGGCGTTATTCGAAAAAATGTAGCAGTAGTATTGCAAGACGTTTTTCTGTTTTCAGATTCTATCCTCAATAACATTACGTTGAAAGACACGAGCATTAGCGAAGAACAGGTAATAGCTGCAGCAAAAGCGGTGGGGGCACACAACTTTATTATGAAGTTACCGGGGCAATACCAGTACGATGTAAAAGAGCGGGGAGCTATGCTCTCGGTAGGGCAGCGGCAATTGTTGGCTTTTATTCGAGCATATGTGCACAACCCTAAAATTTTAGTGCTGGATGAAGCCACCTCATCGGTAGATACCGAATCGGAAGAATTGATTCAACATGCCATTGAAAAACTCACTGAAAACAGAACATCAATTGTTATTGCCCATCGCCTGTCTACCATCCAAAAGGCCGATACCATACTGGTGATGGAAAAAGGAAGCATACTGGAATCGGGCAACCACGATGCTTTACTAAAACTGGATGGGCACTACAAGAAACTGTACGAATTGCAGTTTAAAAATGAGCCATAACACTACCATTCTTAATGGCTTAAATAAACCAGCACAACCCCATTTTCTTTTCACCATTTAGCTTGTTGATATTCTGTATGCTGTGCTTTAATGTATAGAGAGGTATTTGTATGGCTCTGGTAAGTTTGGTTTTCCTTTGTTTTGTAACTAGCTGTTTATTAGTGGTTTAATCTGGTTGTTTGTGCTTTTGTAGTGTCAATCAATGCGGTAAACTGTCCTTGTTTTGCCTCACCGTATTTCCTACATTTAACATGGCTTATTTCATTTTAGCCAATGCCAATCATGGGGACAGCAGCACATACTTCTAAGCAACATGAGCACACTCCTTTCACCGGACAACAAAGACAGGCCATACTACAGCCTCGACTTGAAATAGGCGAATCTAACGACAAGTACGAGCAAGAGGCCGATGCTGTGGCCGATCAGGTAATGATGATGCCCAATGAAACACCTGAGGTGCAATTAATGCCTAAAAAAACATCTACACTTCGGTTGAAACAGGAAGAAGGAGAAGATGAGCTGATGCAAATGAAACCCAACTTACAGTTGAAGAATGCTGTAGAGGAAGAAAGCACAAAAGGCAAGTTGCAAACCAGTTCATTGATTCAAAGAAATGCGGTAGAAGAAGAAACCACAGAAGGAAAATTACAAACAAAGGCCATTCCATCTATTCAGGCTAAAAATGTGGTAGAGGAAGAAAGTGATGAGAAAAAATTACAAGCGAAATGCGACGATTGTGAAGAAAAGGTACAGCGGCATGTGGAGAAAGGAGACAATGGCAATACCTACGCATCGGGCGAAGTAAGCCAACGCATTAATGCCTCTAAAGGCGGTGGGGCAAGTTTACCTGAAAACACACAACAAGAATTAGGGCACAAAATGGGTGCCGACTTTAGTGGCGTAAAAATACATACCGATAGCACTGCAGTGCAATTAAGCAAAGATGTAGGCGCCAAAGCGTTTACGCATGGCAACCATGTGTATTTTAACCAGGGACAATACAACCCCAACTCAAGTGCGGGCAAACACCTTTTGGCGCACGAGTTAACCCACACCATACAGCAAGGAGCTGCAAAAAACACCATTCAACGCAAGCCCAAAGTGCCTGACCTGTCAACTACGGTAGAAACAGACGTGGAAAAGGCTTTAACGGCTGGCGATAAGCCGAAAGCAATGCAGCTCATATTGAATGCTTTGGTGGCCAAAGACCCTAAAAAGTTCGACGTTAACTTATTGTCTAAGAAACAACTGTACTGGCAATACGGAAGCACTTCCAATACAGAGGTGGGCCCCATATTTCAAGGTTGGCTGGCTGGTGAGTTGGCAAAAGGGTCGGCAGACCTTAAAACAGACAAGGTTAAGGTCAGAGCTTACATGAAGGGACTAACAGTTCCTGCTGGTAAGTTGGACATTAAGGTGACCATTGCCGAAGAATCATTCAAACACATTCAAACATTATACAGAACCATTCGGCATGAATGGGTGCATGTTGAACAAATTAAGGCAAACCCTTTTGAGTACATGTCGAGTTCCGAATTTCCAGGTGCTTATGCCAATCCGAGTGAAAATGATGTGTTGATGGCAAGAGAAGTGGAGGCATACTTGTGGGCTGCAGAACACATGGATCAAACAGGAACCAAGGCGCTTCCTTTGGCGGTGTGGAATACCTGGAACAACTTAAAAGACCATTGGGGAATGGTTTCTGTAAAAAGAGGAAAACCATTTGAAGCAAGATATAAAGCAGCCTTTAAGAAAACATGGGAGGTAGCATTTGAAGGGTATTTGAAAGAAGCGGAAGCCATTATTATTGCTGCCGGAACAGGAGGAATTTCAACTTCGGACCTGAACAAAATAAAAGACAAAATGCTCTACCTGGATGGAATGTGGGGCTATAGAAATAACTATAGCATTAACCATAGTCAGTTTAATACCCGGTTCGAGCAAGTTAAAGGAGCTGTTTTCTTAAAAAAGTTAACAGACATTGAAGCACAATTGAAGGCCAATAGCATTAAAACAGGTATTGATGGATATAACATCTGGAGTCCATTGCATCATGAATGGATTAATCTATCTACTTCTTTACAAAAAACGCACGATGCAAAATACAGCACCGTGATGCCTGCCTTATTTGATAAGGTATTTACATTGTATGAAGCTCAATTTGCTGATGCATTTAAGAGAAAGGATGATTCTTATGTAGACTCCTATATCCATCGCATGGGAACTATACTGCTTAATGCTTCAACAAGCAAGGTGTCGGGCACAAAGAAAGCCGACTACAAAAAGAGGCTGGACGCTATTAAAGCACAGCGTAAAACCATGTGATTTTGATTGTTTAACTTTCGGGTTATGAATCGTGGATTTATCTCCTTACTAATCATTTTGCTCATTGTAATGGTTGCACACGATACAAAAGCACAATATACTTTGCATGGTGAATATAGCCCCCTGCATGCCGGACGCACCTATAACTTTTACGAACAAGGAACTTTTACATGCCATTATACTGTGCTGCGAAAAACCACCTTTGGCAAAGGCAGTTACCGAATTGAAGAAAATCAATTGGTGTTGTTGTTCAACCAGGTACCCACTCAAGTTAATGTGGGTGAAGGAGAAGCTGCTTCAATTATTTTGAAGGATTATTTGAATGTAACAATAGGAAAGGCTGATTATGCTTTGTTGAACAAAAAAGGAAGGGCAATAGAGCAAGGAACAGTGGTGGCCGATAGTTTGTGGGAGAACATAAATCAACGGCACAAAAAAGCCACCCACATTAGATTTACGCACCCCGAATACGATACTTTAACAATTGACCTGGAAGCACTTTCGATGCAAACAACTGCCCATTACTGGCGTTGGAAAGGCATGCAATTTGAACCACCTCACCAGGAGCGTTATCCCATTGTGGCCATCGAACAACCAGCTGCTATAGCAGAGTCAATACAACTAAAGAATGAGCAGGGTAAAACATTGGAGTGGAAAAGAAATCCCTTCAATCCTTTTTCTCATAAAGATTGGAAAAAGGAAGATTAAGCGGTAGCAGGAGCAAACTTATCTTTTAAAAACTTACCTGTATACGAGCCTTTACATTGCACCAGATCTTCGGGGGTACCTTCAAACACTACATAACCTCCTTCGTCGCCACCTTCCGGGCCAAGGTCAATCACCCAATCCGCACATTTAATAACCTCAGAGTTATGTTCAATCAACAACATCGAGTGCCCCTGCTCAATTAAGGCATTCAAGGCATACAGCAGTTTTTTTACATCGTGAAAGTGCAACCCTGTGGTAGGCTCATCAAAAATAAACAAAGTATGATTGTCGGTTTTCTTGCCTAAGAATGAGGCCAGCTTAATGCGTTGAGCTTCTCCGCCACTCAAGGTACTCGACGATTGGCCAAGTTGCACATACCCCAATCCTACATCTTGCAGTGGTTTTATCTTCGCCAATAGCTTTTTTTCAGGGGTGGTGCTACCAGAGAAAAATTCCATGGCTTCATCGATGGTGAGTTGTAGAATCTCAGCAATGTTTTTGTCTTTGAACGTTACTTCCAGCACTTCATCTTTGTAGCGTTTTCCACCACAGGCCTCACATTTTAAACTAATGTCGGCCATGAATTGCATTTCAATGGTTACGTTTCCTTCCCCATCGCATACCTCGCAGCGTCCACCATCTACATTAAAAGAAAAGGTAGCCGGCTTATAACCACGCACTTTGGAAATTTGTTGCTTCGAAAACAATGTGCGGATATCGTCGAACGCTTTGACATAGGTTACCGGGTTCGAACGCGAAGATTTTCCAATTGGGTTTTGATCGATAAACTCAATGGAATTGATTTTATCATATTGCCCTTCCATGGTAGTAAAAGCTCCGGTTTTTTCACCAAACCCACCATGTAATTTACGCAGGGCAGGGAAGAGGATACGCTTAATAAGGGAGGTCTTCCCAGAGCCACTAACACCGGTAACCACAGTTAATACTCGCAATGGAAATTGAACATCCACTCCTTTTAAATTGTTTTCACGAGCGCCTTTAACAACAATCGACGACTTCCATTTACGACGTTGATTAGGCAAAGCAATAAACTCTTTGCCTGTGAGGTAGCGAGCAGTAAGACTCTCTTCCTCTTTTACAATATCAGCATGATCGCCCTGGAAAACCACTTCGCCACCATGGCTTCCAGCCATAGGCCCCATGTCAATAATTTGATCTGCAGCACGCATAATTTCCTCGTCGTGCTCTACTACGATGACAGTGTTTCCAAGGTCGCGCAAAGACTGCAATACTTTAATCAAACGCTGTGTATCGCGTGGGTGTAGCCCAATGCTTGGTTCATCTAAAATG
This sequence comes from Flavobacteriales bacterium, assembly GCA_963669295.1. Classification (GTDB taxonomy): domain Bacteria; phylum Bacteroidota; class Bacteroidia; order Flavobacteriales_D; family CALLUQ01. Next base: position 104,972 of record OY769938.1, on the reverse strand, counting down.
TACATCGATCCAACAAGGCTGCTGCCTAAACTGGTTGCAAGATTAATGCGTTGCGACTCTCCCCCTGAAAGAGAATTGGATAGCCGATTCAAAGTGAGGTAGCCCAGCCCAACATCGGTAAGGTATTGCAGGCGATTGGTAATTTCTGTAAGCAAACGCTTGGCCACTTGCCAATCGTGTTCCGACAGTTGAATGTTTTGGAAAAACTCCAAACAAGCATCGATAGAAATAATACTGAGCTCAGTAATCGACTTCCCATCCACTTTTACATAGTTGGCATCTTTGCGCAATCGATGGCCGTCACAATTCGGGCATTTAGTTTTTCCGCGGTAGCGGCTCAACATTACCCTATATTGAATCTTGTACGATTTTTCTTCAATGTATTTAAAGAATCGATTTAATCCTTCAAAGTACTCGTTGCCCGTCCATAACAATTGCTGTTGCTCTTTAGTAAGCTCGTGGTATGGACGGTGAATTGGAAAATCGAATTTGTTGCTATTAAGCACTAACGCATCTTTCCATTTTCCCATTTTTTCGCCTTTCCAGGCTACAATGGCCTCTTCGAATATCGAAAGGTTTTTATTTGGAATTACAAGGTCTTCATCAATGCCGATAACACTTCCAAAACCTTCACAGGTTTTACAGGCACCTACCGGACTGTTGAAACTGAAGAAATGCACCGAAGGTTCTTCAAACAACATACCATCCAACTCAAACCGATTCGAAAACATCGCACGTGTAGAAGTATCTTTTTCTTCAAATACTTCTACAATACAGTCGCCATCCCCTTCATAAAAAGCAGTTTGTACAGAATCAGCAATACGACTGTTGTTTTCATCGCTGTCCACATCAATCACAAAACGGTCGATTAGGAGCAACAAATCTTTCTCCACTATCTTTCCCTCAATTACATCGTCTATCCTTGCAATGTCGCCATTGTGCTTAAGGCGCGTAAAACCTTGCTGCAATAAAATTTCCAATTGTTTTTTTAAAGTACGTCCCTTTTTTACAACCAGAGGGCTGAAAACCATGGCCCTGGTTCCTGCTTCAAACCGGTTGAGGTAATTGACCACATCAGTAACATTATGGCGCTTTACCTCTTTTCCTGAAATAGGAGAGAGGGTTTTCCCAATTCGGGCGTACAACAGTTTTAGATAATCGTAAATCTCTGTATTGGTTCCTACAGTGGAACGAGGGTTGCGCGAGATAACCTTTTGTTCAATAGCAATGGCAGGAGATATTCCTTTAATATGATCAACTTCAGGCTTGTCTAATCGCCCCATGAACTGACGGGCATAGGAAGAAAGGCTTTCTACATACCGCCTTTGTCCCTCAGCATACAAGGTATCAAATGCCAACGACGACTTGCCCGATCCAGATAAGCCGGTAATTACTACAAACTTGTTGCGAGGAATGGCCACATCTACATTTTTAAGGTTGTGTACCCTTGCTCCTTTTATAATAATGTGTTGCTTGGAATCTGCTTTTTTAACGTCGATTTTTGGCATGAATGTTGCTGTAGTTGCTGATGTTAAGAAACGTTAAAATTAGAAATTAATTTGCTTTGTAATATCGAATGCAGTTATCTTTGAAAAAGAATTCTGAAAAAAGTTTCGAATTCATACAACAAAAAATAAGTTTCTGCGTTATATATAATAACACGAAGTTGTTCTCAAAACAAAATTGATCATAAACTAAAAACTTTTGCCTATAGAGCTACCTCTACTTTTTAATTAACATAAGGTTTACACAAGTTTAAATTTAAAAGGGAGGTAATATGCAGTTTGTAGATGATCGAGAACTGGTACGTCAGTACTTAGATGGAAAAGAATCAGCGTTTGAAGCGTTGGTTGCCCGCCACAAAAACAAAATCTTCACTTACATTCTTTTAATTGTTAAGGATGAAAGTCTGGCAGAAGATATTTTTCAAGACACTTTCATAAAGGTGATCAACACCTTAAAAAGAGGAAAGTACAATGAGGAAGGTAAATTCCTTCCATGGGTGATGCGTATTGCGCATAACTTATCGATTGATCACTTTAGGAAGGCTGGCAAAATGCCCAAGGCCAATCCAAAGCCATCAGGCGATGATGAAGATTACGACATTTTCTCTACCATAAAGATTTCTGACCCTAATGTAGAAGATACATTGATCAGTGATCAAATTAAAAACGACTTGATGAAGTTGTTGGAATTGTTGCCAGAAGAGCAAAAAGAAGTAGTATGGATGCGACATTTTGCACGCATGAGCTTTAAAGAAATAGCTGAGCAATCAAATGTGAGCATCAACACTGCACTGGGGAGAATGCGTTACGCCTTAATTAACCTAAGAAAATTGATGAAAGAAAAAGGTGTTGAGTTGACGATTTATTAATTTTTTTTTCTCTCGATGCAATAAGTTAATATAGGTGCCGTTATTTAGTTGAAATGGCCGTTTACATGTACAAACCAAATAACATAGCCTATGAACGAAATCTTTACCCAAAAAGACTTTGCAGAACTTTCGCAATCAGAAAAAGAAATCCTCGAAATTCTAAACAATGACGGGGAATTAGTGTCAAACCATCCCTTTATGGAATATACACCAAGTGAACATTCAGTAAAACATATACTGGATTATTCAAAAGCGTTGAGTGTGAGAGATTCCAAGCAATTGAACAAGATCTCAATGATCCTCAACTAAAACAAAAAAATAGCATAAATCCCTCTTGAGCATTCAAGGGGGATTTTTTTATGGCTTCATTTCTCGAATTACAGCAGCACGCCCTATATTACGGGTAATGATGTCTTTCTCTAAGCGTGCACCCCTGGCCGGAGAATATGCCCTGCCATAATATATGATTTGTAAGTGGAGCTTATTCCAAAGTTCCTTTGGAAAAAGACGCTTGGCATCTTTTTCGGTTTGCACAACATTTTTTCCATTAGACAATCCCCACCGGTACATTAACCGATGAATGTGCGTATCTACTGGAAATGCCGGAAACCCAAAAGCTTGCGACATCACTACTGAAGCTGTTTTATGGCCTACACCAGGCAACTCTTCCAATGCTTCAAAAGTAGCAGGAACCTGACCCTCGTGTTTCTCCAATAAAATCTCTGATAAGCGATGAATGGCTTTTGATTTTTGAGGGGAAAGCCCACATGGTTTTATGATTTCGCGAATCTCTTCCACACTGTGCTGTACCATATCACTTGGGTTATCGGCCATAGCATATAGTGCTGGAGTGGTTTTATTGACACGTTCATCGGTGCATTGAGCGGAAAGTAGCACTGCTACCAGCAGGGTATATGGATCTTTGTGTTCAAGCGGTATAGGAACTGTGGGGTATAGTTCTTCCAGGGTGTCGATGATATATTTGACTTTTGCTGCTTTAGTCATAATGCATTCTTGATAGGTATTATTTTGACAAATTAAACGACATTTCAATAACCAATCAAGAATATTCACAATCTGTTGAAAAATAACCCCACTATAGTGGGGTTCTCCATTTTATCGGAAATATTAATCCTGTAATTTTGGAATATAAAAAATCTTTTTGCTAAATTGTACGTCGAAAGTTTGACGAAAATTTTGTCAATACAATCAAAGCAAGATAAAACCGAAGGAATGACACATCTAAAAGAAGGTGATGTAGCACCAACAATCGACGCGAAAGACGAAAATGGTGACATCATTAAGCTGGAGCAGTACAAAGGAAAGAAGGTGATCTTGTACTTCTACCCACGCGACAATACACCTACTTGCACGGAGGAAGCTTGCAATCTGCGCGATAATTATGCGTTTTTAACTAGTAAAGGCTTTGCTGTAATTGGGGTGAGCGATGATTCAGAAAGAAAGCACCGCAATTTCATCAACAAATTTACCTTGCCATTTCACTTAATTTCAGATACCGACCGAAAGGTGGTGAATGATTATGGTGTTTGGGGACCTAAGAAATTTATGGGACGAGTGTTTGACGGTATACACAGAACAACCTTTATTATTTCTGAAGAAGGAAAAGTAGAGAAAGTAATTGAAAAGGTAAAAGCAAAGGATCATACCAACCAAATCCTTGAAGCATTGAACTTGAATTAATGATATTAATATAAACGAAAGGGGATGGCTACCTCTCTTTAAATGAAAGTAACATGGCAACAGAAGTAAATCAGGAAAAACTAAAAGCGTTACAGCTTACGTTAGATCGTATTGATAAAACTTATGGTAAAGGCACCGTGATGAAATTGGGCGATAATGCAATACAAGACATTGAATTCATCCCAACAGGATCACTTACCCTGGATATGGCGTTAGGAATAGGGGGCTTCCCAAAGGGACGTGTCATTGAAATATATGGCCCTGAATCATCGGGAAAAACTACCCTCGCTATTCATGCAATTGCAGAAGTGCAAAAACAAGGAGGCATTGCAGCTATTATTGATGCTGAGCATGCTTTCGATCGTTTTTATGCAGAGAACCTGGGGGTAGATACAGAGAATTTGCTTATTTCTCAACCAGATAATGGAGAACAAGCATTAGAGATTGCAGACAACTTGATTCGTTCAGGAGCAATCGATTTAATGATTGTAGATTCAGTAGCAGCATTAACACCTCGTGCCGAAATTGAAGGTGAAATGGGTGATTCGCAAATGGGATTACAAGCACGTTTAATGTCAAAGGCATTGCGTAAGCTAACTTCTACCATCAGCAAAACAGGATGTAGTTGTATTTTCATTAACCAATTGAGAGAGAAGATTGGAGTGATGTTTGGCAATCCTGAAACCACTACTGGTGGTAATGCCTTGAAATTTTATGCTTCTGTGCGTATTGATATTCGTAGAGCAAGTCAAATTAAAGATGGCGATGAAGTAGTAGGAAATAGAACAAGGGTTAAGATTGTAAAGAACAAAGTTGCACCTCCATTCCGCAAAGCGGAATTCGACATTATGTATGGCAAAGGCATTTCAAAAACAGGTGAAATTCTTGACCTGGGAGTGGAGCATGGCATCATCAAAAAAAGCGGTTCATGGTTCAGTTATGGTGAAACCAGGCTGGGGCAGGGTAGAGATGCTGTGAAAGGCCTCATTGAAGATAACCCTGAGTTGATGGAAGAATTGGAGGTGCAAATTAAAGAAGCGCTAACCGCAGCAAACTAAGTAAATACTACAGTTCAATCAATAAAGCTCCACAAGTTGTGGAGCTTTATTATTTTTGTGTCATGATACGTATACTCAGCATAGTGTTATTGTGCGCCCTTGTAATTGCAGGATGTGGTAATGGCGAAGACTCAACCAATGTTCCTGCAACAGATACCCTGCAAGTAGATACAGCTTCAGTAGATGATCTTTCTGTGCAGTTGGATGCCATCAACAAAAGAATTTTGGATGATCCGAATAACTCAAATTTTCATCACGAGCGGGCAACATTACATATAAAAGTGGCCAACTTTCCAGCTGCTCTTAACGATTTAGAAAGAGCAATTGCCATTGATTCTACGGTGGCAGCATATCATTATACAAAAGGAGAAGTGTTGTACTTGATGGGTAAGACCAAAGATGCTAAGGTGGCGTTTGAAAAATGCTTGCAATATGATGAAGAGCATGTTCAAGCCATAATGAAAATAGCAGAATACTATCTAATTTTGAGGAGGTATGAAGAGTGTGTGGATAAAATTAATGAGGCATTAAAAATTGATGAATTTTTGGCCAATGCCTACTACATGAAAGGTTGGGCCTACAAAGAGGCAGGTGATACAGCATTGGCCGTTTCCTCTTTATACACGGCAGTAGAAACAGACCCTGATTATTATGAGGCATATGTGCAGCTAGGTATTTTGCACGCGGCTCATCACAACGTGTTGGCTATTGATTTTTATAATAGCGCGTTGAGTATTCGGCCGCAGAGTACGGAAGCACTTTACAATAAAGGTGTCTTTTGCCAGGAGCATGAAATGATTGATATGGCCTTGCAATGCTATGATCAGATTATTTTAATCAACCCTAATCATCCTAATGCCCACTACAATAAAGGGTTTGTTAAATTGGAATACTTACAAGATTACGCTGAAGCCATTAAGGATTTCACGAAGGCCATTGAAGTGGCTCCTAACTTTTACCAGGCTTATTATAATAGAGGGTATTGTTACGAGTTAATGGACGACAAGCGAAATGCATTGAGTGATTATAATAGTTCACTCAACTTAAACCCCGACTTCTCACTAGCAGCATTGGGGAAAGGGCGGGTAGAATAGTTTAAAGTTTACTTCAATAAAAAAGGGAACACAAAGTGCTCCCTTTCCAATAAGTTGAATTCAATGAATTATTTTACAGCATCTACAATGGCCTTGAATGCTTCAGGATGATTCATGGCAAGGTCTGCCAATACTTTCCTGTTCAACTCAATACCTTTTGCATTTACCTTGCCCATAAATTCAGAATAAGACATACCGTGCTCTCTAACACCGGCATTGATTCTTTGAATCCATAGGCCTCTAAAATTTCTTTTCTTGGCTTTACGATCTCTATACGCGTATTGAAGCCCTTTTTCTACAGCATTTTTGGCTACTGTGTGGACGTTTTTTCTTCTTCCCCAATAGCCTTTGGCCTGTTTAAGGACTTTTTTCCTTCTGGCCTTAGCTGCTACTTTATTTGCTGATCTTGGCATAATTTTAAAAGTTTTTTGATAATCAGTGCCTTAATTAGGACTTAAAAACTGATTACCGGGTTTAAACCATTAACCATTTAGTTGTTTACTTGCGAAGCATGTGCTTCACATTAGCTACATCCGACTTGTGCACGGTAGTAGCTTTCGTAAGGTTGCGCTTTCTTTTCGTCGCCTTCTTGGTAAGAATGTGACTTTTAAAAGCATGCTTCCTTTTAATTTTTCCTGAGCCAGTGAAGGTAAAACGCTTCTTAGCACTGGAATTTGTTTTTGCTTTAGGCATACTTGTGCTTTTTATACTGAATTCAACTTATTTATTCTTCTTAGGGTTGATCATCATGATCATTTTCTTCCCTTCTAATTTAGGCATCTGCTCAATGATTCCATGCTCTTCCAGGGCAGTAGCCAATTTCAATAGCAAGATTTCTCCTCGTTCCTTAAAAACAATGGTTCTTCCTTTAAAGAATACATATGCTTTTACTTTCGATCCCTCTTGCAAGAATTTCACAGCATGTTTCAACTTAAAATCAAAATCATGGTCATCCGTATTCGGACCAAACCGAATTTCCTTTACCGTAACCTTGGTTTGTTTCGATTTTAGTTCTTTTTGCTTTTTCTTTTGCTCGTACAAGAACTTCTTATAGTCGATAATTTTGCATACTGGTGGATCAGCATTCTTAGCTATTTCTACCAGATCTAATTCTTGCTCGTCAGCAATTTTTAGGGCTTTTTCAATCGAATAAATGCCTGGTTCAATTCCTTCGGCAACTAATCGAACTTCTGTCGCAGTAATTTCTTTATTAATGCGGTGTGGGTTGGTCTTGATAACGCGCCCTCGCCCTCTTCTATGAAATCTTTTTGCTATTGTAAATCCTCCTTATTTAATGAATATCATTTAACATTAGTAAGCCAACATTTCATCAACTTCTTTATTCAAAAGGTTGGCAAATTCTTCCACTGTAAACGATCCAACATCTCCTTCTCCCTGCTTTCTAACAGATACTTTATTTTCTGCAGCTTCTTTCTCTCCTACAATCAACATATAGGGAACTTTTTTAAGTTCAGTATCCCTAATCTTACGTCCAACTTTTTCGTTTCGGTCGTCAACAAGTCCGCGAATATCGTAATTATTTAACAAATTTAAAACATTTTCAGCGTATTCATTGAATCGATCGCTGATGGGAAGAATAGCTACTTGCTCCGGGGTTAACCACAATGGGAACTTTCCTTCACAATGTTCAATGAGCAATGCTACAAATCTTTCCATTGATCCAAACGGTGCTCTGTGAATCATAACAGGGGTGTGTTTTTGGTTATCACTTCCCATATATTCCAATTCAAATCTAATTGGAAGGTTGTAATCTACTTGTACAGTACCGAGTTGCCATTTACGACCTATAGCGTCTTTAATCATGAAGTCGAGCTTTGGGCCATAGAATGCAGCTTCGCCATATTCTACAACAGTGTCTAACTGCATTTCTTCAGCTGCTTCGATAATTGCTTGCTCCGCTTTCTGCCAGTTTTCATCTATGCCGATGTACTTGTCAGGATTGTCAGGATCACGCAAGGATATTTGAGCGGTAAATTCTTTAAAATCTAGCGTTTTAAAGATATACAGTACAAGATTTATAACCTGTTTAAATTCTTCTTTCACCTGGTCGGTACGGCAAAAGATATGTGCATCATCTTGGGTAAACCCTCGAACCCTGGTTAAGCCATGCAACTCACCACTTTGTTCATACCGATAAACGGTACCAAATTCGGCTAACCGCACAGGTAAATCCCTATATGATCGTGGCTTTGACTTAAAGATTTCACAGTGGTGGGGGCAATTCATTGGTTTCAGCAAAAACTCTTCACCCTCGTGTGGGGTATGAATAGGCTGAAATGAATCTTCACCATATTTGGCATAATGTCCGGAAGTAACATACAAGTCTTTATGTCCAATATGGGGAGATATTACAGGTAAATAACCAATTTTTTTCTGTGCTACACGTAAAAAAGTTTCTAGCCGCTCACGCAAAGCAGTGCCTTTAGGAAGCCATAATGGCAACCCTTGCCCAACCTTTTCAGAGAACGTAAATAACTCCAGCTCTTTACCTATTTTTCGGTGATCTCTTTTTTTCGCCTCCTCCAACATTTGCAGGTATTCTTGCAACTCTTTGTTTTTTGGAAAACTGACTCCATATATTCGAGTAAGCTGCTTACGGTTTTCATCACCTCGCCAATAGGCACCGGCAATTTTCATAAGCTTAACTGCTTTAATAAAACCTGTGTTAGGGATGTGAGGCCCCCGGCATAAATCAGTGAAATTTCCTTGTGTGTAGAACGTGATCTCACCATCAGGAAGATCTTCCAGTAATTCTAATTTATATTCGTCACCTTTCTCTTTGAAATAGGCAATGGCATCTGCTTTTGAAATTTCAGTGCGCTCATATTCATTTTTTTGACGCGCTAATTCCAACATCTTATCTTCGATCTTTTTGAAATCATGATCGCTAATGCTTTGATCACCCAGGTCGATGTCGTAATAAAAACCATTGTCAATTGGAGGTCCAATACCAAATTTTACTCCTGGATATATCTCTTCCAATGCTTCAGCCATGAGGTGGGCAGAAGAGTGCCACATGGTTGATTTTCCTTCTTCATTGTTCCATGTTAATAGTTCAAGAGAGGCATCAGTAGTGATGGGTAAATCGGCATCTTGTACCTGCCCATTAATTTTGGCAGCCAATACATTCCTGGCCAATCCCTCACTAATGCTTTTAGCAATGTCTAATGCAGTTGTTCCCTGCTCATATTCTCTAACTGAACCGTCGGGTAAGGTAATTTTGATCATCCCATTTTATTTAAGGCCGTAAAGATACTTATTATAGCTGTTTCAACAAATGCTATTGATCTTTATTACATCACAGCCCAGGAATAGGGAATGAAGCTTATTATCGATGAAGTGTAAAGGTTGTTTAGCCCTTTTTTAATAGTGACTTTGGTTGATAACCCAATACAAAAATCACACAGCCTTTTTTGATGGTATCGTTAGTTGCAGGAACTGTATAATTGATGTATAGTTTTCTCGACTTATCTGGTTGGAATGTAAATTCCTCGTCAGCAACTTCCTTATTGCTGAATAAAAGCTTTCTCTTCTTTGAGGTGCTTTTCTTGTCGTAAATTTCAATATCTACCGGTTGAGGAAGTCCTTCGGTGCTAAAAACAAATTGATACTTTTCTCCTATGTATAAAGGAATTTCAATTTCTTTCTTTTGCACTTTATTGCGAAAAGTGAACTTACTTACTTTTGAGGCATCGTACTTGTACGGTTTAAGTAGTTCCTTACATTTTTTTCTTGTTTCAGATGATTTACAAAAATCCTGTACTGGTGTAGGAACCTGTGAGGTCAATCCAATTACTGATACCAGGGCGAGTAATAATAAAGCTGCTTTCTTCATAATCTTATCCATTAATAATGCCAGTTCTAATCGCTTCAATCTTACTTGTTAATGCAGTTTTTTCTTCTTCACTGATGGTCATGTTTTCAAAATCAGGTTCATCATCTTCTGTCATGCCTTGCATACTTCCAAAGCCCTCGTATATACTTTTTACGGCTTGTAAGTCAACAACCAACTGTTCAATTACAGCATCCTGATTGGGGTTTTTACTTAAACCTGAAATCATGTTGTCCAGGATAGTCATTTGCTCCACCAGTCGTCCTGCTAACTGTGTGTTTTCTTCACTTGCAACTTTCGAGCCAAGATACATGCTTTCCACCCAGGCCCCACTAAATATGACTACCTTCATGAACTGTTCTTCATTCTCTTCAGTATATATATCAAGCTCTTCCTGAACAGTAATAAGAATGTCAATGAGTGTGTCTTTATCAGTCAAATTGTTTTCAAAACTTGTAATTAACGACTCGGAATTGAAAATGCTGGATAAACCTAGATCGTCTGATAATTGCTTCACCGATTTCATATAATTCAATGCTTCTTGTGTCTCTTCATTCAAAACGCAATAAGACATGTCTGCACTGTAAACTCCAAAGTTTAACATCTTACTAACACTGGTTGCATAGTTTTCAATGCTTTCATACGAATTGGTTAAACCATTTTCATAGGTTAACCCGGCTCGATTTAAAATGGAAGCAATGCGAAGTGGTGAAGGAAGTACATAATCCATTTCATCTTCCATTACTTCTACTTCAACTACCTCATCAATGGTATCGGTCACTTCATCAGTTTCGACGGTGTCGGTAGACTCAGAGCCACACGCAAGTAAGAATAAACTCACGCACAGCCAAGCACTGTACTTCAAAAAAACTGGTTTCATAATTATGCTTGATAAAAGGTTAATTCGTGACTAATTTAGAAAAAAAGCCTTGAAATCCTATTTTTCAAAAACTTCTACTTCCTTTTTGGCAGTGGTTAACTCAGTAAACTTTCCTTTGAATCGTGTGGCCCTAACAATGTGATTGTCAATCCAGTGGTAATTGCCTCCGCGGGGCTTATTCATTAAGATAGCATGGTATTTAAAACCGTGTTTATCAAGCCACTTTTGAGTTACTTCACGATGTTCTTCAGTGCGTGAAGTAAAAAAGGTAATGATATGCCCCTCATCATACCATTTATTCAACACTTCTAAAGCATCTGGAAATGGCTCGCAAGTTTCCATGCGTTCGGGTTCTTCATTAGGTACGTCTTCTGTGATAGTGCCATCAATATCAATGAGGTAGTTTTTCACTCCTTCGGCAAGTTTAGGACTAATGGCTTGCCCTTTTTCATCAACAGCACTTTTGAGAGAGGTTTTGTCTGTTTTCATGATGTAATGGTTTTAAGTTTAAAGTTAGAAACAAAGGTAGCGTATAATGGTTGAACCCATTTAAATAGTTGTTAACAATTCTCCTGCGATTTTGAAAATAGTGATCAATTTCCGAGGAACTATTTCTTTCCCTTTTAATCAGTGATAACTACCATTCACTCAATGTAAGGTACAGGTGAGTAAATAAGTGCTAATTTGTTGGTAAATAAGTGCGCTTAAAGGCAACATTTCACCTCTTTTTATCGTCTTATATATAAACAGGTAACTTACTGTAATGCAAGGAATTTTGGATGTGAGCATGGAATTAACACTTAAAAGCAGGAGGTTGTTATGCTTTACAGAAAATTACCAAATAATGATGAACAGCGTTTATTAGCACTGCGTACAGCTCGGAAAAAGGGCGATGTGAAACAAATTGAGCAACGAGCCTTTTCCTCGCGCAATTGGATGTTGTTAAACGTGTTGCTTCCTATGTTTTCGAATCACAGTTCGAATCGATCGGAAAAATCAGTCTCAACCAGTGAGTTTGGATATGCTAAATTAAAGGTTCAAAACCTCATAACAGATTTTATTGAGGACTTGAATCAGCGAGTAGAGCAGGAGGCACTTCCTTTGTCGCAACGAGTAGTCTATCAATGGCTCCAGTTAGAACAGATGCCATCATTAGGGAGTGCAAGTAGCATTGTTAATTGGGGAGTTAGGATAATTGCAGGAGAGCTACAGCAGGCCAACGATGTTAAAGAGTTGGAAAATGCGCTGGGAGATTTCCTAAATAAAAGCCACTTGCAACCAAATAAGCGAGGGTTTGATAAAGAACCGGAAGGCTTAAGGGCTTTACGAAATGCGGTAGATGAATTGATCGCGGATATTTGGGATGAGGTTGAGGTACATTATAGTCATGTTTCGCCAAAAGAAAGAAGAAATAAAGTGAGTGAATATGGGGTGATTTATGGAGAGCTTTCACTCGATAAAGAAGAACTTTTTCAATGAGAACGACATTTCTGCTACAATTTCGTTTTCATAATTGTCAGCAAAAACCGTAGGAACACTACGGTTTTTGTTTTTAAGGATGAGCTTCAATATACGCCAATACTTTGCGCGAAATAGATGTCCACATAGCTGCACGTGTACTAACAACGAATAGCTTGTTTCCCTTTTGGAGTTGATACTTTGGAGGCTTAGTGAAGTAGTTTCTACGATTCACATTTAACTTTTCCCACCACCACAAAGCACTTTCTTCGTTATTGAAATGCCAAACTTCTATGGTTAGATCTTTGTTGTTATGACTTGTAGTATTGATTTTGAAATGTGCTTGTTCAATACTTTGTATCTTGAGATAATCTTCTTCACTTACCTTACCATCAGGAAATCGAGCCAGAAATGTACTGTCTTTTGAATGGGTGATTTTTCGAAATTTATCCAGGAGCCAATGTTCATCGCCCGGCATTTTTTTTGAAATGATTAAGCTATCGTTTTTCGGGATAAACTTCCAGCTTGTAATACTATCTAACATGGAGTGAATCAATTCGGTGAACTCCATTGTGGCTATCGTTGGATTAGAAGCCAGAGTATCTTTTACTTCTTGTGGAGGTAATAAAGTTGTAGTTAGGGTATCTTCTACAGGAATGCTTTCCTTTATTGGTGCATGTTGTTCGCTAGTATTACCACATGCTACAAACAAAAATAATGAGATGTACCAGAATGATTTCATATTGCAATGTTGATAATAGTGTAATTCAAAAAACTAAAAAGGATACAGTAATGTTGTAGACTTATACTCCATACGTATTCTCCATGATTTAGGATAATAGTTGTTCGAACGATTTCCCATTTTTTTTAGCCAACCCAAAGGAGTGTTTTTATAAGTAATTAGTGCAATGCCATCGTTACTATCAGGGTTAATGTTTTCCTTCCGTAAAAAACGAATGGCTGTTTCGTGATCTACTTCAATACAGTTAAATGCCTTTAAATTGACTCTAGAACTGAATGCTAACGTTGGTAGAGGAACCAGGTTTTTCTTTTTTACTTCAGCAATAGCGGTACCACTGTATAGCACATGGAGTTTTTGATGCAACTCTTCTACATCGTTAAGGTGATGACTCAGAAACGCAACTAAAACTTCCTGATATTGTACATAAGTATAATGCCCATTATCTACCCACCAGTTCGAAATGGCAGCTACTGTTTTTTTATCAGGTTTTTGGAAGGAGGGACGCTTAATTTTTGTGGGCTTGTTGTTATGTAGTTCTCCTGGCTTCTGCAAAACAGCCATGAAGAAGCCTTCTCCTTTTGCTTTGTGTGGAAAAAAGCGGTAGCCATGAATCATGTTGTATTGCGATTCTTGTACTCCCCAGGAAACATCTATATCGAGTGGAAGTGTAATAGCATTTGTTTGACTTGCTATCCACTGCAAGTTTTCTTCATTTTCTTGTACATTATAAGTACAAGTGCTATAAATGAGAATCCCTCCTGGTTTTAAACAATTCCAGGCATCCATCACAATGCGCTTTTGCCGCTCGGCACACAGCTTTACATTGTTCAGCGACCATTCGCTAATAGCTTTTGGATCTTTCCTGAATAACCCTTCGCCAGAGCAAGGGGCATCAATTACAAGTACATCAAAGAAGTTAGAAAGCGCTTGAAATTTAGCCGGATCATTATTGGTTACTACAGTATTGCCATCGCCCCATTTTTGCACATTCTCAGCAAGTATTAATGCCCTTGGTTTTATTACTTCATTTGCGACCAATAAACTGCCTTTTGGCAAAATCGATGAAAGTAAAGTCGTTTTCCCTCCTGGTGCAGCGCATAGGTCTAATACGCGTAAAGGTTGTTGTGGAATAACTTGTTGAACTGCCTGACCTATAAACATAGAACTGGCTTCTTGTGGATAGTAACCTCCAGCATGCCAAATTGGATCGAGAGTAAATAAAGGGCGTTGCGGAAGGTAATGACCTAGTGAACACCAATCTACAATGGGTAGTTTTGGAGGTACAACTTTTTGTGTGTTAATGCGAATACTGGTAGGAGGGGAAGTGTTGAGAGCAGCCTCAAAAGCACCAAAATCATCGCCCAATTGCGATTGAATTTGTCTCAGAAAATCAGCCGGTAGGCTCATGACCTTTATGCCAATGCAGCTTCTTTTTTAGCAGCTTCCTTCATTGCTTTCCACTCCGATTGCAACTGTCTTGTAGATTTGGACGAGCCATCATGACTCCAACCTGGAGGGCCAAAAATGTACATGAGCTTATCTTTGAATTTTTTCGACTTACCAAGATCCTTAAAGATATTTACAAACTCGTGTGTATTATTGGTAATGGGATTATATGAGTTTGGTGGGTGTAGGACACCAAATGTAGGTTCAATTTCTTTAACTCGAGGCTGGTACGTACCAAACAAACGGTCCCAAATGAGTGTAATTCCACCATGATTTTTATCGAGGTATTCGATGTTGCATGAGTGGTGTACCTGGTGCACCCATGGGGTGTTAAACAGTTTTTCGTACCAGCTAACCGAAGGCACAATTTGCGAATGTAGAAAGAACTGATACATGGCATTGAAAATCAAAGCGGTAGCAATCATCAAGGGCTCTACGCCAATTAATGGCAACCACATCCAAAAGATAGGTTTGTATAAGGTGATGAACCATCCATTACGCACAGAAACAGCCAGGTTAAAAGTTTTTGCAGAGTGGTGTGGAATATGACAAGCCCATAAAACACGTACAGTATGGCTGAGCCTGTGGTGCCAGTAAAAGCTGAAATCATCACCGAACATGGCAATTAACCAGGCCCACCAGGCCCAGCCTAACGATTCGTAACCAAAATAGGCTAAACGAAACTCTTTGCTCCATTCAAATACAATGATAAATACCGATAATGCTACTACTTTGGTGAAGGTAGCGATGATGGTAGCCCCAGCTGCAATAGCCAGACTTGAAGCAGTTTCTTTTAAATCGTAATGTTCGCGTACGGTAAGTACTTCAATGACCAGAAGAATCAACATTAACGGGTAAACCGTTTTGATCCAAAAGTCGATGTTTGCGCTTAATTCCACTATGCAACAGGTTTAAGTTGACTTCAAAATTTGAGTGCAAAGATAGTATAAATTGCCCTGCACTTTTGGAATGCTCAAAAAAATATCAACAGTTGAATACTGATTTTAATCATCCAATACCGTTTCGTTGACAGGCTCCCATAGTTCAATTTTATTGCCGTCTGGGTCTATTATCCAACAAAACTTTCCATATTCGTATTCTTCCATTTCGCCTACAACCTCTACTCCTTCCTTTTTCAATACTTCTAACAAAGCTTTAAGGTCGGCTACCCTATAATTGAGCATGAACGATTGATCACCTGGATTAAAATATTCGGTGTCTTTGCTAAATGGACTCCAAACAGTACGTCCTTCTACTTTAGGGTCTTTATGTTCACGCCATTGAAAAGTGGCGCCATATTCGCCAGCATCAATTCCAAGGTGTTGTTTGTACCATGCTTTTGTGGTGTTGGGGTCATTACACTTAAAGAAAATGCCACCTAATCCTGTTACTCTTTTTTCCATCATTTCAGTTTTTTCGGTTAATAATAGGTGTAAAGAAATCAATCAGTAGAATTGTCAGCTTTTTCACCATCAAGGTATTCATCAGTAAAATGTTGCTTTGATTTTGGTTGAGCAAATTTTGTATTGTTATATTGTTGGGAAGCTCCTTTAGGAATGGAAAGACTTTGCCACTCACTATCTTTTATCATTTTGGCAATGAATACCATTTGTCCAATATGGTATGGGTAATGTGCCAATTGGCGGTTGATAGCTTCTATAACGCTATGTCCCTGGTTTCGAATGTAAATCATTTTGTTTAAATCCTCATCGTTTAGCTGTTGTAACGTATTAAATAAACAACGCCAACCTTCATTCCATCTTTTCATGAGTTCCGATCGAGTTTGAAGGTCATTTTCAAACTCAGCATCACGTTGCCTCCAGGTTTTTTCCCCATCGGAAGTCATAAAGTCGGTCCAACGAGACAGCATGTTTCCCCATAAGTGTTTGGCAATAGTAGCCATACTGTTACTGGCTTCGTTATAAGGCACGAACAACTGTTCATCACTTACCTGACGCATTGCTTTCTCGCCAAGTAGTTTGTAATACTCAAATTGCTTAGTGATACTGTTGAGGTAATCGTTCATAATTTGTATTTTATCATATGTATCTCATCTAACCAATGCTCATTTACCTTTAGTGCTTTTCTTTCTATTCCGTATGGTTCAAACCCTGCTTTTTTGTAAAGTGCCAGAGCCTTATCATTATCATTTACAACACTAAGCAAAATTTGTTGAAGTCCTTCATTAGTAAAGGCTTTTTCGACGGTGCTTTTTAATAGCTTACTGCCAATACCATTTCCCATATGTTTGGGGAGTACAAACAACCCCCAAATGATGCCTTTGTGTTTGGTCTTTGCCCAATATTCCTTTACAAAGCCAGCCATTCCAATAAGTTCCTGCCCTTTAAAGGCTCCCATAATGAAATTGTATTGACTTTTCATGGTGTTATCGTATCGTTGCTTTTGTTTTGGGAACTCTTCTGAAGGAGTTGCGGCAAATGCCATTGGGAAGGTTTCAAGTGCTTGATTTCGGATAGTACAAAACGCCTCATAATCACCTGACTCCAAGGGGCGATAGATTGCTTCAATTTTTTGAGTCATAACGCTACAAGTTAGTTAATCCACACCAGCAAATACAGGGTTGCATGAAATTTATTTTTAACTTGCTATAAACGATAGGGTTATGAAAAAAAGCATTCTTCTTATAGCAATTAGCTGTATGGCTTCATTGTCATTATTTGCACAGAGTACCATTGAGGGAACAGTATTCTATAAAGATGCAGTGCCTCGATTGCCAGGTATAAATATGAGTGCTGATCCGAACTGTGAAAAGATGCATTCGACTCCTGTGCCAAAAGAAATCTTAGTCTTGGGTGAGGGCAATACGATGGCCAACATTTTTATACAAATTAAAAACCCTCCTCAAAATCGTTACATGGTGCCAAATCAGCCTGTTGTTATTGATCAAAAAGGGTGTTTGTTTGTGCCGCACGTAGCAGCTGCAATGCAAAAACAGGAGGTGCTTTTTAAAAACTCCGATGGCATTTTACACAACATACATGGCTTATCAAAAGTAAACAGAGAGTTCAATATAGGAATGCCACCATCGCTTACTGAAAAAGTGGTGGTATTTGAAAAGCAAGAATCAATGTTTCTCATAAAGGATGATGTGCACCCATGGAAAAGAATGTATCTGGCAATTATGGGGCATCCTTATTACGCGGTAACAAATACAGATGGTACTTTTCAAATAAACCACCTTCCAGCTGGTACTTATACGATAGAAGCCTGGCACGAGAAATTAGGAACGCAAACAGCTACTATAACGGTTGGGGATAATGATGTTGAAACCGTTGACTTTTCTTTTAAAGTGCCAAAAAGAAAATGACCTTTATATTAGGTTTGTAATACTCCTACATTATACGACTTATCTGCCGGCTTATGATTAGCCATTTCAATGCCCATGCTAATTACTTTGCGAGTTTCAGCTGGGTCTATAATAGCATCAATCCAAAGTCTTGAGGCTGCATAATAAGGTGAAATTTGCTCATCGTAGCGGTTCTTTATTTTGTTATAGAGCTCCTTTTCTTTCTCTTCATCTATTTCCTCACCGCGTGCTTTTAACGATGCCATTTCTATTTGCAACAAGGTTTTGGCGGCAGATGCACCACTCATTACAGCAATCTCAGCAGTAGGCCATCCTACAATAAGTCGTGGGTCGTATGCCTTTCCGCACATGGCATAATTGCCAGCACCGTATGAGTTCCCTATTACCACTGTAAACTTGGGGACTACGCTATTTGACATGGCATTTACCATTTTTGCACCATCCTTAATAATACCAGCATGTTCCGATTTAGAGCCCACCATAAAACCGGTTACATCTTGTAAAAATACTAAGGGAATATTCTTTTGATTGCAGTTCATGATAAACCGTGCAGCTTTATCGGCAGAGTCGTTATAAATGACTCCACCAAATTGCATTTCACCTTTTGTAGTCTTGATCAATTCTCGTTGATTTGCAACAATACCTACTGACCAACCATCTATTCGGGCATATCCGCATAAAATGGTTTTGCCAATGCCTCCCTTGTATTCGGTAAATTTTGAATCATCAACCAACCGCTTAATAATCTCCTTCATGTCGTAAGGTTTGGAGCGCTGTGAAGGAATAATTCCATAGACCTCTTTTGGATCGTGTTTTGGGGGAATGGCTTCTTGTCGATTAAAACCCGCTGTGGGAAAACTCCCTATTTTGTCCATTAATTCACGAATGGTTATTAGGCAATCTTCGTCATCTTCAGCTTTGTAATCACATACTCCAGATATTTCGGTATGCGTAGTAGCACCACCAAGTGTCTCATTATCTATGTCTTCGCCAATTGCAGCTTTCACAAGGTATGACCCTGCTAGAAAAATAGTACCGGTTTTATTTACAATTAATGCTTCGTCGCTCATAATGGGCAGGTAAGCCCCACCTGCTACACAACTTCCCATAACTGCCGCTATTTGCGGAATGCCCATTGACGACATGATGGCATTGTTTCTGAATATTCTACCAAAATGTTCTTTGTCTGGAAAAATTTCGTCTTGCATAGGTAAGAACACTCCGGCACTATCTACCAGGTAAATAATAGGAAGTTTATTTTCCATAGCTATTTCTTGGGCACGCAAGTTCTTTTTCCCAGTGATAGGAAACCAGGCTCCAGCTTTCACCGTAGCATCGTTTGCTACAACAATGCATTGTTTCCCACTTACGTAACCAATTACAATGACTACACCTCCAGAGGGGCACCCGCCATATTCTTCATACATTCCTTCTCCTACAAAGACACCAATTTCTATACGCTCACGGTCTTTATCTAACAAAAAATCAATTCGCTCACGTGCAGTCATTTTACCTTTGCTGTGGAGCTTATCAATGCGTTTTTTTCCTCCGCCCAGATAAACTTTGGCCAGCTTTTGTTCCATACGCGAAATGAGTAATCGCATACTGTCTTCATTCTTATTGAACTCCAGGTCTTGCTTATTTTGGGTTGTGCTTGAGGTAGCCATGGTATTAATTTTTAAATGGGTTTCAAATATAATAAATAAGGCATTGTGACAGGAAGTGTATGAAACGAATGTGATTGGTAAGGCTAAACCATTGGAATAACAAAAACGGACGGCCCGAAGGCCGCCCGTTAATAATGATAAACTAATATCAAATTATAGAGGAAAGACGTTATTTATCGTTTAATGAATGGGATAGTTATTGCTGTTGATGTACCTGTTTGGTCAAGTACATTGATGAGATATGCTCCGCTTTCCAGATTGGAGGTTGGAATTACCAACTGATTAGTGCCGTTAATTAATTGATGTTGTGTTTTTGCTAGCATTTGACCAGTAACATTGTAAATCATCACATCTACTTGCATGGCTGTTGAAGCAGCCAGGGTAAGATTAGCTTCATTGGCAACTGGATTAGGATAGATATTGTTTACCATTTCCAACGTGTTTTCATCAACCCCCAATGCGCCAGATGGAATAATATTCAAGGTGAAGCCATTAGAGCGTTGGTAAACAGCAATAGAATCGCAGTAAGTGCTTGTGCATTGCCCGTCGGTTACCGTTAGGCAAAGCAAGTAAGAACCAAACTGTGCATAAGTGTGTGTGGGGTATTGTTGATTGGAAGTATTGCCATCACCAAAATCCCAGAAGTAACTCAAGTTGGTTCCTTGCGATTGATCTACCACCCAAATAGTAGCTGGGTTAATTGAATCGATGAAGCTGTAGAAATAAGCTTGACAGTTTTGGCCTCCGCCAACGCCTACTGCCCCCAAAGAATCACAATAAGTGCTCGAGCAACCGTTGGCGTCAGTTAAAGTTACGCAAGTAGTGTATGCTCCATTCGCGGTATAAGTATGTGTGTTTACCTGTCCAACACCTGAACCACCGTCACCAAAATCCCAACTATAGGTAAAAGGAGGTACTCCAGTACCATTAGCGGTAAATGTGAAAGTAGGATCATTTGAGGTGTAGCTATAGCTTACTGAACAGTTTCCGCCACCACCAGCGTTGGTAATTACTAAGGTGTCGCAAGTAGTTGCGGTGCAAAAAGAATCAGTGGCAACAAGACATACTAAATACGTGCCATTGGAGGCATAGGTATGTGTGGGATCTTGTATACTACTGGTATTACCATCACCAAAGTCCCAATAATAATACATGTTTGGGGTAGAGTTGTTGTTAAAATCGATGGTTGGATCGTTGTTGGAATTGTAATTAAAATCAGCAATACACTGTGCTGATGCTCCAATTGCCATGGTTAGGAATAATACAAAAGAGGCGAATTTTTTCATAGCATGCATTTTAGGTTTAAATCAATTTAGCGATCCAAAGATTTTTAATTATTGATTGAAGTAAAAAGGAGAATAGGTAAATACTTACGTATTCAATAATAATTTTTTACTTGTTTAAAAGCGGATAAGTGGGCTTGGCATGATGGACTTGTGGTGAGGCATGTATAAAAAATCGAGCGACCTTCAGGTCGCTCGATTTTATGATCAATTATGTAGAGGAATTGATTATCGCTTAATGAATGGAACAGTTACCATTGCCGAGGTTCCTGTTTGATCCAATACATTGATAAGGTAAGCACCACTTTCCAAATTATTTGTTGGAATAATCAATTGATTGGTTCCTTGAATAAGGTGCTGTTGTGTTTTTGATAACACTTGCCCGGTAACATCGTACACCATTACATCCACATTCATGGCTTCTGAAGCAGCTAATGTAAGATTGGCTTCATTAGTAACGGGATTCGGGTAGACATTGTTGACCACATCCAGGTGACTTTCTTCCAACCCTAAAGTACCAGCAGGAATAACATTAATGGTAAACCCACTAGAACGTTGGTATGCTGCCACCGTATCACAGAATGTACTGGTACATTGACCATCTGTTACAGTTAAGCATACCAGGTACGAGCCAAAATTGGCATAGGTGTGCGAAGGGTACTGTTGGTTAGAGGTGTTGCCATCACCAAAGTCCCATGAATAGCTCAAGTTACTGCCTTGCGACATGTCCTGAATCCAAACTGTTTGAGGATTCAATGAGTCTATTGAGTGATAAAACATAGCCTGGCAGTTATTGCCACCAACTACATTATTCACAGTTACTGTACTACAATAAGATGAATTACAGCCTGTACCATCAGTCAAGGTAACACACACGGTGTAGAGGCCGTTGGATGTGTATGTGTGATTGGCCGTTGAGCCATTAGCACCTACTGAGCCATCTCCAAAATTCCAAAGATAGTAATACGGTGGAGTGCCATTCCCCACGGCTGCAAAATCGAATGTGGGGTCGTTGTTGGAAGAACTGAAACTAACGTTACAATTCGAGGAAGTGCCATTGGTGATTGTTATGGTATGGCAAACAGTGTCGGTACACCCGTACTGCGCATCTATGTATATGAGGCACACATCATAGGTGCCATTTGCAGTGTAAGTATGCGTCGGGTTTTCAAGACCGGTTACATGACCGTCGCCAAACTCCCACCAATAGGAGGCACTTGGAGAATTAGGTGTAGAGGAGTTAGTAAATGTTACAATTGGATCGTTACTGGTGTCCGCGGTAAAGTCGGCAATGCATTGTGCGGAAACACCCATGGTCAGCGTTGAAAGCGTTAGAAGAGATAGAAATCTTTTCATAACTTTTCAATTTTAATGTAAATGAACGATATAATTTATTAACAATACAAAGATCTAACTTGAGTAATGAATACACAATTAATTGTGGTAAATTTCTTACGTATTCAGGAGTAATTTTGAGTGTTGCCTCATGAGGTTTTCTAAGTAGATTGTGC
The DNA here is from genome assembly GCA_963669295.1 of Flavobacteriales bacterium. GTDB lineage: Bacteria > Bacteroidota > Bacteroidia > Flavobacteriales_D > CALLUQ01. The sequence goes on along the minus strand of OY769938.1, from coordinate 82,577 downwards.
TGTTAGGGCCTTCGTTAAAAAGCAAATCAAGAATACTTAAGTTAGGAATAAAACCATGCTTGTTGCTAAATACCTGGAGATATGATGGAAACAAGCAAGTATTTACCTGGTGCGGGTGAGCAATGCTACGAAAGTCTTTCTTGCTCTCCGTTTCTTTTTCATACGTTGAGGTAATGCTAATGGAAGGAGATGCTTGAAGCAATTCAAGTATTTTGGCTTGAAAGGCGTTGTTCAATTCAATAAGATGCTCATACTGTTCTTCGTATAGTAGCATAAACTCAGTTTCGTAATATTCAAAGTAAGGGGAGGAGCGATAGGCTGCTTCAATGGATCTGACATGTAGTTTACGCCAATTCTCTTCGTAAGCTACTCGCACCTCAGTAATGGGAGTATGGTTGCCTTTTCGGTGCAAGGGTACTATTAAGTTGAGTGCCCCATTTGCACCATATATCTTGCACCGATTTCGATAAGTTTGTTTTACAAAATTTTCATGGTGCTCGATCACCACATCGCGATGGAGTAAGATGCTATAATAGGCAATATTACCTAAATAAACAGATGGAAGTAGTACTGGTTTCACGGGGTAAATTTACTTAATGTTATGAAATGTACGTTTCCATCGAATGCTGGTTCCATTGCTTTTATCAATAGAGAATAATATGAAAGAGGCTTTGCCTACTATGTGATTTTCTGGAACAAATCCCCAATACCTTGAGTCTACAGAGTTATGGCGATTATCTCCCAAAACAAAGAAATGATCCAGAGAAAATGTATAGGTAGTTTGTTCTATCCCATCCACTAAAATTGTTTCCCCTTCTATTGTTACTTGATGTCCTTCATGTTCTATAGTACTTTGATGCATGGGTAGAGTAGAGGGTGTTAACTTTATTGTGCTACCAGCCTTTGGAACTATTATTGGCCCAAACTGATCTGTATTCCATGTATAGTTTTGGTGAAATGGAAACACGTCGCCATGATAGGTGTTGCTTTGATCTTTTAGCAGTGTTACACTAGTTATTTCAGGTTGTAGTTGCAACGTGTGGGCAACATCAGCAGTAGTCGAAACAACCCATCCATCCTTTACTTTTCCACCTTCAGTTATTTGCCATTTGGAAAATAGCATTGCGGCATCAGCATTTGATTTCAATGTTATTTTATAGTTGAAACAAGCAGTGGATGGAGTAGGTAGCATTACTCCATTGATTATAAGTGCTTTCTTATTTATAAGAACAGTATCGCCAGGCATTCCTGCCAATCGTTTTACATAGGCTATCCTACGGTCCAAAGGGAGGTAGTTTTGATAAGGATCGTTCAGTACTAGAATATCGTTGTAGGTTAATTGACTCGTGCCCGGCATTCGCCAATAAGGCAGTTGCTGATTTAGGTATAGATCAGTAAAAGGTACAGCAATGGGGGTAATTGGGAACCTGGCACCATAAGTAAGTTTATTCACTACCAAAAAATCTCCAGGGAGCAGGGTTTTCTCCATTGAAGTACCATGAACAATATACCATTGAAACGCAAAGTTGCGCACCAACAATAATAAGACTACCGCTATGAAGATGGCTTCCAGCCATTGACGGAAGGATGACCTGGGTTTTCTTGATTGACGGAATAACCCCATATGGGCTTATTAATCTACCAACGAAAACAATCTACTCCAACGTACTCCCGTATTTGGATCTTTAGAAAACCATATGAACACCGCTTTCCCTACTACATGATTTTCGGGAACATATCCCCAAAACCTTGAATCAACAGAGTTATGACGGTTATCTCCCATCAAGAAAAAGTAGTCCATTTGAAAGGTATACGAGGTTGTCTTTTGCCCATTGATATAGATGTCGTTGCCTTCTACTTTTAAGTCGTTGCCTTCATAGAATGAAATGATTCGCTCGTATAATGGCAATGTCTTAAGGTCGAGAGAAACTGTTGCTCCGGCTTTTGGGATATAGATAGGGCCAAAATTATCCTTGTTCCAATTGTAGTTTGGATGATTAGGGAACACGTTAAGGTAGTCACCATTGTTGCGATCGTTTTCACCTGCCTTTTGGATGATAGGATCTACACCAGTAACATTTTCCATGTGTACCATGTTTTGTGCAGCCTTACCGGTAAGATACATGATGTAGGTATCTGCATTGTTAAAGAATGGGATATCACTACTTCCTTGCCCTGGCGCGGGGATATTAATGTCGTATTGTTCTTTTAACATCTTGTAATCAGGATCGCCAAATGGTCGGTTAACGGTTACTTGATACAAAAATTGCATCTTTTCAAACGTTGGAGCCGGTTCTCCGTTGATGTATAGTACACGGTCAACAATTTCTAGTGAATCGCCTGGAATACCTACACATCGTTTGATATAATTTTCACGCTTATCTACTGGGCGTACTATGATGCCATCGGTACGTGTTGCAGCACCATAAATAGGAATATGAAAATTGATGATGCCTTTCTCTACCAGGTTTTGTCGAGCCATACCGAAGTACTTCCCTTTGTTTTTTTCAAAGTCAGGATCTTGTCGGCCAAGGTACCATGCTTCATTTCGCAGATGTTGGTAATAACTATGGCTATGCCATTCGGGATGTACAAGTACAGTATCACCATCTGGATAGTTAAATACCATTACATCATAGCGATTTACATCACCAAACCCTGGCAACCGTAGGTAGGGTAGGGTATACCATTCTAAATACGATTTCTTTAAGTTGGTAAAAGGTAATGAGTGGTGAGTAAATGGCATCGACATAGGAGTATTGGGTAATTTGGCGCCATAACTGACCTTACTTACAAAAAGATAATCGCCTACCAATAGCGATTTTTCCATTGAAGGCGTAGGAATTGTAAATGCTTCAAGAAAGAAAGTACGAATGATGGTAGCTGCTACTACGGCAAACAAAATGGCATCACCCCATTCTTTGGCTTTTGTTTTTTTTCTGTCTTTCCAATCTATGGGGCCAACATACTTTACATCAGCTTTATAGGCTAGCATGGGTAGGATAACAAAAGGCGCAAATACTGCAATTAGCCCGTCGATGAACTTTCGCTTGTTGAATGCCTTTACCAACTCTACATTCATAATGAATAACATGATGAAGTTTACCCCCGGAATAATGAGCAGGATGATCCACCACCATGGCTTTTTCATCATTTTGAGCCAGATAACAACGTTGTACACTGGTACAAAACCTTTCCATGACTCGTAGCCAGCTTTTTCAAACAACTTATAAAAGCTAGCGAAATAGCCAATTACCCAAAGTATTAATATGATTGTAGGTAGCATTTTTTTGTTTTAAATGTTAAGCATATCATTCATCGTAAAAACCCCAGTCCTGCCACTGATCCATTCGGCTGCCAGTACGGCTCCCAATGCAAATCCTTTACGATTTTTTGCAGTATGTTTTATTTCAATGTCATCAATAGCTGAACTATAGGTGATGGCATGTGTGCCTGGCACCTCTTCAATACGGTGCGATATGATGGATAAGTCGTTTGGTTGTACAGCGGGTTCGTTTATCCATCTTGTTTTATGTGTAAGGTCAATAATACCTTCTGCAATGGTAATGGCTGTACCACTTGGCGCATCTAACTTTTGTGTATGATGTATTTCATCAACAGCAACTTCGTATTCAGGATATGGAGCCATTAACGCAGCAAGTTTTTTATTGAGTGCAAAAAACAGGTTGACCCCTACGCTAAAGTTGGTAGCGCAAAGCAATGCTTGTTGCTGATCCAGACACTCTTGTCGAATTGTTTCATAATCGTGATACCAACCGGTAGTACCCACCACAGCAGGAACATTGGCGTTGAAGCATGCACGAATGTTGGTAGTGGCAGCTTCGGGCACGCTAAATTCAATAGCAGCATCAGCATGAGCAAGGTCAGTTGCATTGTATGATGCAACAGATGCTTTTAGCACAATTTCATGGCCACGCTCTAAAGCGATCTTTTCGATCTCTTTTCCCATTTTTCCATATCCCAACAAAGCAATTTTCATAGTGGTTGCAATTCAGTAGCGACAAATTTACAATTTCAATGATAAAGTTAGCCCTGTTGTTGGTTGAATGGTGTAATCGATATATGGGCGGAGGTTAAAAGAAAGGTCATCACCTACATCAAAACTATACAAATGTCCATCAACGCTGGCATCTACTATATTGAGCACATAGATAACGCCTAACGATAAATATGATAAGTCACGATTACGTCGATAGCCGTCTTGAATGGTCAGCAATTGATCATCGGTATATATATCAACATAATTATCAGTAGTATTAGGATCGTCATCAATACGGATGAGATAGGCGTCTCTAAATTTATGGTAGTTCTTGTTGTTGCTAAATACATTGTAAAGCGAAAAACCCATACCTCCCCATACAATAGGGGCTTTCCAATATTTCTTATTGTAGATTTGACCAGCTCCGGGTAGTACAGCGGAAAGTAATGCAGCTTTTCTGGGCGAATGCGGAATGGTATCGCGACGACGTACCTGTACTTCAGCATCTACCACATTAATAGCATCGGGCAATTCGTTAATTACTTCTTCAGTTGCTGAAGAATCAGTGGTGGATGTGCTGATAGACAGCGTATCGTTTTGCGCTTTGGCCTGAGTGAAAAGGCTTGCCAAAATAAAAACCAGAAAGTAGTGTTTAAACATTACTAAAGATCAAGCAGGTCGATGATGCGCGAGAGATCATCGTCCGATGAAAAGGGAATAACGATACTTCCTTTTCCTTTATTGTTAACCTTCAATTCTACTTTAGTATTGAAGTGAGAAGCAAGGTCATCTTTGGTTTTTTGATGCGTAAAGGAAAGTGCTGTAGTATTTTTCTTTTTAGTAGTAGGTGTACTTTCTTTCGAAAGGTTTTCCACTTTGCGTACTGATAGCCCTTCTTTCAAGATTTGCTCGTAGAGGGTCAGTTGTTGTTGCTCGTCGTCTACAGCCAACAGGGCACGTGCATGACCCATGGTGATTTTTCTTTCTCGAATCCCAAGTTGCACTACTGCCGGAAGTTTTAATAAGCGAAGGTAGTTGGTTACTGTGGCTCTTTTCTTTCCAATTTTCTCGCTCAACCCTTCCTGGGTAAGGTTACATTCATCAATCAATCGCTGGTAACTGATAGCTACTTCAATGGCATCGAGGTTTTCGCGTTGAATGTTTTCTACCAACGCCATTTCCAACATGGTTTGGTCGTTAGCAATGCGGATATAGGCGGGGATTTCGGTAAGCCCGGCAATTTGTGAGGCCTTAAAACGACGTTCCCCAGAAATAAGTTGGTATTTATCGTAGCCTAATTTTCGAACGGTAACGGGTTGTATAATGCCATGCTCCTTAATAGAGTCTGACAGTTCGATTAAGGCTTCTTTATCAAAGTTGGTACGGGGCTGAAAAGGGTTGGCTTCAATGTTTGCAACGGGTATGCTAGAAATGGCTCCCGCAACTTTGGGCTCCTCATTGGTAGCATACCTGCTGGTGATGTCGGTTTCTGAGTTTTCGAGCAAGGCACCAAGTCCTTTGCCCAACCCTCTTTTTTTAGTGCTCATTTTCTACCTCAATAATTTTGTCAGCTTCCCGAATGCGAGTCATTTCGTTTTTCTGTAGTATTTCACGTGCCAGGTTCAAATAGTTGATGGAGCCTTTACAGCTGGCATCGTGCATGATAATAGTTTCACCGTGGCTCGGTGCTTCGCCCAACCGGGTATTGCGATGAATAACGGTATCAAATACAATTTGCTGGAAATGAGTTTTTACCTCTTCCACTACCTGGTTGGCTAATCGTAAGCGGGTGTCGTACATGGTGAGTAGAATGCCTTCAATTTCTAAGGCATTGTTGAGTCTACTTTGTACAATTTTAATGGTATTCAATAATTTACCTAATCCTTCGAGGGCAAAGTATTCGCATTGTACAGGAACAATTACAGCATCGGCAGCTGTAAGGGCATTTACGGTGATTAATCCCAATGATGGGGAGCAATCGATGATGATGAAGTCGTATTCATCCTTCACTTTGCTCAATGCCACACGCAACATTTTTTCACGGTTAGGTAGGTTAATCATTTCGATTTCTGCACCTACCAAATCGATGTGAGCCGGCAATAAATCCAAGTTAGGATTGTCGGTGGTTAAAATGATGTCGCGAGGCTCAATTTCGTTGATCAGGCATTCGTAGATGCTGGTTTTGATGTTTTTAGGATCAAAGCCCACCCCTGAGGTGCCATTGGCTTGTGGATCTGCATCTACTAATAATGTTTTGTGTTCCAATACTCCAAGGCATGCTGCCAGGTTAATGGCGCTAGTAGTTTTTCCTACCCCGCCTTTTTGATTGGCTATAGCTATTATTTTACCCATTACAGTTCAGTGGTTTCTCCTATGTTCAGTAACATTAATTTGTTTCCGGCCTTAACAAACTTGTCTTTGGCGGCCTCTTTATCAATCACTATGTATCCAAACGTGTCATAGTGCATGCCTATTATCGTGTTGCATTGAATAAATTCTGCTGCAATTATAGCATCATCCACCCCCATGGTGAAATTATCGCCAAGGGGAAGAATTGCAAAATCAAGCTCATGGTACTTGCCAATCAATTGCATGTCCATGGTAAGTGCAGTATCACCGGCAAAGTAAAAGTTACCCTCCGCTGTTTCTACCACAAATCCTCCTGGATTTCCACCATAAGTTCCATCGGGCAATACACTCGAATGAATGGCATTGACGTATTTTACAGTACCAAAGTCAAACTTCCATTTGCCACCATGATTCATAGGGTGTCCATTTTCAATACCCTGTCCTCCAAACCACGAAACAATTTCAAAATTCGATACGATCTTAGCTCCTGTGTTTTTTGCCATGGCAGCGGCATCAGCTACATGATCTTCATGCCCATGAGAGATCAGAATGTAATCAGCGGGAATGTCATTCAACTTAATATTTGCAGCCAATTCATTAGGAGTGATGAAAGGATCAAACACCAAATGCGTTCCTTTTACCTCAATTCCAAAACATGCATGACCGTAGTATGTAATTTTCATGGCAATTGTTTCCTGCGTAATGAGTTGTATTAAGTTAATCTTTTCCCTGAAATCAAGCAAACAAAGCTGTTCATCCTTTGATTAAATTTACTTTTCTTTGTAGGGAATCGAAGTGCTGCTTAGGCAGGTTAAAGGTACAACTTAAAGCGCGTGCATAATCAGATACTTATTAAGATTTTTTAAACAGTTTTGTGTTAATTAAGAACCGGTGTATGATTACGATAATTTGTGGCACTAATCGACCGAATAGCCACAGTAAAAAACTAGCTACTACTTATGCTCAACTCCTTGATAATAAAGGGGTAGCGTGTAGGTTGTGTTTGCTCGAGGATTTGCCACATGATTTTGCATTCAATGAGATGTATGGTAAAAGAAGTGAGTCAATGATGTTGCTTATTAACAAATATATTAAAGCTGCAAGTAAATTGGTATTCATTGTTCCTGAGTATAACGGTAGTATGCCGGGCGTTCTTAAAACCTTTTTAGATGCCATGGATCCTAAAGTGTTTGTAGGTAAAAAGGCTGCACTTGTGGGGCTTTCTGCCGGAAGAGCTGGCAATTTAAGAGGGTTGGATGACCTCACTAATGTTTTGCATTACTTACAAGTGGAAGTATGTCATAAGAAGCCCAAACTCTCCGTTTTTCACGAACATATTGCAGAAGATGGAACGCTTACCAATGCGTCCTATCAAACTCGTTTGTTGGAACAGATTGAATATTTCTTAACTTTCTAGCATGGAGTTAGTCAATCCTTCACTTATTGATATACTGTTGGGTAATGGTGGTGACTTTGACAAGGTATACCTTATTATTGCTATTGCAAGGTTGCTAATGGCAGTGTTTATGGCCATTCTTTTCTTACAATCGGGTATTGATAAAATAGTTGATTGGAAGGGTAATTTAGGGTGGCTGAAAGGGCACTTTTCGTCATCGCCATTAAAGCATGTGGTTCCTTTGTTGTTAATTGTTATTACTGTGTTGGAAGTAGCTACGGGGGTATGCGCTTTGGGTGGAATTTTTGAAATGCTCTTGTTTGGACGGTTTACATTTATCTTGCTTAGCTTTTTCTTGAGTGCAATTGCTATTATATGCTTGTTCTTTGGGCAACGGATGGCCAAAGATTATGCTGGGGCAGGTGGATTGGTTCCTTATTTTATTCTTGCTTTATTGGGAATACTTTCTTTTGCTATATGACATAAAAAACCCCAACACACAATAAAGTGGTCGGGGTTGGTATATCAAGTTAGCTTATTTCTTATTCGTCGGGGTTCTCGTCACCACCAAGATCATCAAAACTTACATCAGTAAACTGATTGCTAGCCATCTCTGTGGTTTCAGCTGCGGCAACGCTTTCTTCTGTAGTGTCAGTCGTGTTGCTTTCAGTGGAGGTATCGTTACTGCTTTCTGCGCCATAATTATGGTCGGTTTCCACACGTTCGAAATCACCGCTTTCCCGCAGTTCAATGATTTTATCAATAGTTTCTTTCAGGCCTTCACCAAATTTATCGAAGTCTTCTTTGTACAAAAATAACTTGTGTTTTTCGTAGTAGTGTCTTCCATCACGATTAAAACGCTTCTTACTTTCTGTAATGGTTAGGTAAAGGTCATTTCCTCTTGTTGCCTTTACATCAAAAAAATACGTTCTCTTCCCGGCTCTAACCACTTTCGAGTAGATCTCATCTCTACTCCCCTGGCTACTGTCATCCATGTGCGTGTTTTCAGTTCCTTCCATCTCTTCCAACGTTAAATTAGTTTAGGGTTTATAAACAAATCTAAAAAATTATTTGATAAAACCCCTAAATTGGTTATTGATTTATTTTCTCCTCTTCAAGTAGCTGTTTTTGGTACAGTTCGTAGTAAGCACCCTTTTTTTGTAGTAGCGAATCGTGGTTTCCATCTTCAATTATTCTCCCTTCGTCTAAAACGATGATCTTATCTGCTCCTTTTACAGATGATACCCTATGGCTGATGATGATCGAGGTTTTGCCCTTCATCAGTTGTTCCAGATTTTGCAGAATTTGTTCTTCAGTGGCAGTGTCTACTGCAGAAAGGCAATCGTCGAAGATGAGAATTTGAGGGTTTTTAATGATGGCTCTAGCAATGGATACACGTTGTTTTTGCCCACCAGAAAGTGTAATCCCACGCTCTCCCAGGATGGTGTCGAACCGATCGTTAAACTCAATAATGTTGTGATAAATGGCAGCATTTTTTGCGGCTGCTTCTACCATTTCAATGTTGGCTTCTTCTGCTTTTAATCCAAAGGCAATGTTGTTGAAAATGGTATCGGAAAAGAGAAATACATCTTGCGGCACGTAACCTATGGCAGATCGCAAAGCGTTGAGGTTTACTGCTTGAATATTTTTGTTGTCGATGGTTATGTTGCCATTGGTAGCATCATAATGTCTACAAACAAGGTTGGCAATGGTCGATTTTCCCGACCCTGTTCGCCCAATGATGGCAAGTGTTTCACCTTGCAACACCTCAAATGAAACGTTACGAAGTGCTTCAATGCCTGAATCGGGGTATACAAACGAAACCTCCTCGAATGCAATTCGACCTTCGATGGTTGATTCTTCTTCGTTGTGATTGACAATTTCTGGCGCTTCATTCAAAAACTCATTGATTCTTTTTTGGGAAGCTTCAGCACGTTGAATGAGAGAGGTAACCCACCCTAAGGAGGCAAACGGCCATGTCATCATATTGATGTAAATAACAAATTGTGCCATGTCGCCTACTGTTACTCCACTAGTGGGATCCATCGCCTTTAAACTGCCAAAATAGATGGTGATGATATTGCTGAGCCCAATAAGCAGAATGATAATTGGAAAGAACAAGGCCTCTACTTTCACCAACTTCAACGATTTGTCTTTATAGTCTTCATTTTCATCATCAAAGTCGTTGCGCGATGCAATTTCACGATTGTAGGCTTTTAATACTCGAATGCCAGATACTGCTTCTTGTACAAACGTAGAAAGTTTGGATTGTTGGCGTTGAACGATTTCACTTTTTCGATTAATAATACTGCTTACATAGTATATGGCAAGCGACAGTATAGGCAGGGGCATCAAGGCAAATAAGGTAAGCTCGGGGTTTACATTAAGCATAGCTATTAACCCCAACACGAATAGCACTGTAAGGTTAATGGTGTACATTATTCCAGGCCCAAGGTACATACGTACTTTGGTTACGTCTTCGCTAATTCTGTTCATCAAATCGCCAGTATTGTGCCGCTTGTAGAAGGCTGTGCTTAATCGCTGATAATGGCGAAATATTTCGTTCTTTAAATCGTATTCGATGTAGCGCGATACTACAATAATGGTTTGGCGGGTAAGGAACAAAAAGAAACCAGAGGTAATGGTAATGAGCAAGAAAATACCAGCATATTCAAGAGCTTGCTGAATAAGTTCTTCTTTATAGGTAGCGGAGGCAACACCATTTTCACTTTCTTGCAGTCCTTGCTTTATAAGGTCGAATGAATTACCAATGATTTTTGGGGTGTATACCTTTAATACATTGGAGCAAATGATGAAAAGTACTCCTAGCAATAAACGCCATTTGTACTGAAAGAGGTATTTATTTAAATGAGCAAGTGCCTTCATCTCCCAAATTATCGTCAGCAACTGTTTTGAGGCAAGTAAAAATAATCCTATTTTTGCACTCGCTAAACGAAGTAGCTACTTAATGCTCCAAAAGTAGGTATATTCAGCCAAATTGTAAAAACTAACGTTAACAATAATGCTTGAAGTGAAAGACGTTACAGAAACCACACTGGCAGAGAATCCAGTAGTGAGTCAAATGGCCTTGCATAACCACGAACAAGTGGTGTTTTGCCAGGACAACGATACCGGTTTAAAAGCCATCATTGCCATCCACAACACCGTTTTGGGGCCAAGCCTTGGAGGTACTCGAATGTGGATGTACAATAACGAAATGGAAGCTTTGAATGATGTACTTCGGTTATCAAGAGGTATGAGTTACAAGTCGGCCATTTCTGGGTTGAATCTTGGAGGGGGAAAAGCAGTTATTATTGGCGATGCCCGTAAAGATAAATCGGAAGCCCTGTTTCGTCGTTTTGGAAGGTTTGTAAACAGCCTGGGCGGCAAGTACATTACTGCTGAAGATGTAGGGATTTCGCCACAAGATATGCGTTGGGTGAGTCAAGAAACCAATCATGTAGCAGGATTGCCCGAATCGATGGGCGGAGGGGGAGATCCTTCACCAGTGACTGCGTATGGAGTGTATATGGGAATGAAGGCAAGTGCCAAGGCTCAATATGGTTCCGATAGTTTGGAAGGTAAAACGGTAATGGTACAAGGGGTAGGTCATGTAGGCGAGTACCTGGTAGAGTTTTTAGCAAAAGAAAATGCAAAGATTTTAATCAGCGATATTTATCAAGACCGTTTGGATCATGTGTCAAAAACTTATGGTGCTACTGTAATACCGGTAGATGAAGTATATGATGTGGCGATGGATATTTATGCGCCATGTGCATTAGGGGCTACAGTAAACGACGATACCTTATCGCGTTTGAAATGTGCGATTATTGCCGGGGCAGCTAACAACCAGCTGGAGCAGGAGGAAAAGCACGGAAGAGCTGTGATGGATAAAGGCATGATTTACGCTCCTGATTACTTAATCAATGCGGGTGGTGTTATTAATTGCTATTATGAGGTATTGGGTAAATACAATCGCGATGCTGCCATGGAGCAAGCACAAGAAATTTACGATACTACATTGGCCATCATCAACAAATCGAGGGCGGAAGATATTCCCACTTATTTGGCGGCCAATAAATTGGCAGAGCAACGCATTGAAGCAATAGGAAAAGTAAAGCTTTCCTGGTAGTAGCAAGTACTGGGGAGTTTAGTTTAAGAAGTTATATTCGTTCTTTAAGGTATGTTGAACAGAAGGCATTTACGCATTAAGATTTTGCAAGCATTGTACGCGTTTTTTTCGTCGCAAAACGATAACGTGGCAAAAGGAGAGAAGGAGTTGTTTCACAGCATCGACAAGATATACGATCTGTATGTTTATTTGTTGCTGATGTTTGAGGAGGTGCGTTTGTTTGCCGCCAACAAGATCGAAGATGATAAGAAGAAACGCCTTCCTACCGAAGAAGACCTGAACCCCAATCTCAAATTTATTAACAACCAAATTTTTCACCTGCTTGCCAACAATGCTCCGCTACAACGAGAGTTGCAACAGCGCAAAATTGCCTGGGGGGTGGAGCAAGAATTTGTAAAGAAGATCTTCAACATCATTCGTGCCTCGGAAGAGTATGAAGCGTATATGAGCAACCGGGAAAACAACTTTGAAGAAGACCGGGAGCTTGCCATTCGCATCTTTAAAAAGTACATCGCAAATTTCGATCTTATTCATCATTACTTTGAAGAGAAGAGTATTTATTGGATGGACGACCTTGATTTGGTATGTACCATGGTGATTAAAACCATCAAATCGTTTGATGAAAATTCCACTACCTCGTCGCCTTTAATGGCGTTGTATAAAGATGAAGCGGATGAAAAAGAGTTCATTAAAGGCGTATTTAGAAAAACCATTCTTAACAACGACGAGCACGAGAAGATGATTGAGGATAAAACCAAAAACTGGGAGTTGGAGCGTATTGCGATGATGGATGTATTGTTGATGAAAATGGCCATTACAGAGGCCAGGGTGTTTTCTACCATTCCAATCAAGGTAACTTTAAACGAGTACATTGAGATTTCTAAGTTTTATAGCACTCCTAAAAGCAATGTGTTTATCAATGGTATTCTAGATAAGATTTTTGCAGAGCTTAAAGACGAAGGAAAAATTAAAAAGATAGGAAGAGGGCTAATCGAATAGGGTTTAGTACCTTTAAATTTTCAAGCATGCTATGAATAAAATTACTGTATACCTCTTTGCATTGCTCATTACCGCCAGCTGGTGGGGGTGTCGATTAACCGACCAGAATGAAGGGCCTGATTCGGATTTAATATCCAACCCTAATTCTGCCTATCAGGAAACAGATCCCGATAAGCTACCAGCATTTGAGTGGGATGGGCTGGAGTTTAATTTCGGTAAAATTGTACAGGGCGATAAAGTAGAGCATACCTTCAAGTTTACCAATGTAGGAAAGGTTGACCTAATAATTTCCAGTGTAGAAGCTAGCTGTGGGTGCACCGTGCCTAAAACATGGCCCAAGGAACCTATTGCTCCTGGTGAAGGAGGAGAGATTCCGGTGGTGTTTGATAGTGAAGGGAAACAAGGGAATGTATCAAAAACAATTTCGGTAGTGGCAAATACCAACCCCTCAACCAATTTGTTAAAACTAAAAGGAGAAATAATAGTACCCGATAACTTAAAAGAAACCGAATAGACATGAATTACATTTTTCTAATGGGACCGCCACCTGAAGGTGGAGAATCAAATCCTTTGTTAGGGTTATTGCCATGGGTGTTGATCATCTTTGTATTTTATTTTTTCATGATTCGTCCTCAAACCAAGAAGGCGAAGGAGATGAAGAAATTCAAAGCTTCGCTCGAAAAAGGGTCGCGTGTAATTACTATTGGAGGCATTCATGGTAAGATTGCTGAACTGAAAGAAACAACTGTGATATTAGAAGTAGACGGAGGCCAACGCTTGAAGATAGAACGCGATGCCATTTCGATGGATTCTTCTACGCGATTGCAAGAAGGGCAACAACAGCAAAAATAGTTGACCAACCTTTAAATTTTGAGCTCCCAGGATAGTAAGTCCGCTAAAATCGTCAGCCAATTGTTGAACTGGCGATTCAATAGGCGTTCCTACATTTTCCTGGTATGTTTGGTCATTTCCACTTCCATTTGGTTCTTGATAGCGCTGTCTAAGAATTACACCACTATCATCTCATTTCCGGTGAAGTACATCAACCTTCCTGAAGATCAGGTTGTGGTAAATCAATTGACGGATCGTGTATCGTTAGAAGTAACCTCACATGGGTTTTCGTTGTTGTCATATAAATTGTTTCAATCGAACAAAACAATTATGATCGATGCCAGCACTTTCCGTCAGCGTCGCTCGGGGGAGGTGGCAAAAACGTACATTACTACCCGTACTTTGTTCGATCGGATTTCCTTGCAGCTTGGTAACGAAACTAAGGTGAGTCAAATTTTGCCCGATACCATCTACATCAATTATAGCGAGAAGATGACTAAAACGGTATTGATTCGCCCGGATGTTACCCTTAATTTTAAGCAACAGTTTATGCTGGCGGGCGAGGTAGATGTTCGACCTCCGGTGGTAGATATAACCGGCCCTAAAATACTACTCGATACCATGGAGTCGATTGCAACTTACCCGTTGGTATTTGAAGCTTTGGATGAGGATGTTACCCAGCGTATTGGTTATCACATGAAGTCGAAGATAAAAGACATTACTTATAGCCCTCAAAGTGCCATTGTAAATATTCCGGTAGATGAGTTCACAGAAGGAGTGAAAAAAGCTCCTATTGAGGTGCGCAATGTTCCTTCAGGAACGGTGGTAAAAACATTTCCCGATTCTATTGCTGTGAGTTACCTGGTGGGTTTAAAGAGTTATAATAAAGTACGTACCGATATGTTTCGAGCAGTGGTAGAGTTGCCCGATAGCAGTGAGTGGGCCAATACTACCCGTTTAAAAGTGAAATTGTTGAACTATCCATCTTTCATTGAAGAGGTGAGTTTCTCGCCCGAGAAAGTTGAATTCATTATACGTTAATGCGGCAAGTAGGCATTACCGGAGGCATTGGAAGCGGAAAGTCTACCGTTTGTAAAGTGTTTAAAACACTCGGTGTTCCGGTATTCAATGCCGATGAAGTAGCCCGGGAATTGACGAATAACGATCCGGTTATTGCAAAAGGAATTGTTGCTGCTTTTGGTGATGCATACTATGAAAACGGAGTGCTTGATCGGAAACGATTGGCTGCTTTTGTATTTGAACACCCCGAAAAGCTAGAGCAGCTGAACAGCATTATTCATCCTTTGGTTGGGGCGGCTTACGAGCAATGGTTAACTCAGCAAGATGCGCCTTATGTAATCAAGGAAGCTGCCATATTGGTAGAAACGGGTGGTTATAAGTCGTTGGATTTCTTAATTTTGGTAACAGCGCCAGCGGTGTTGCGGCAACAACGTGTAATGCACCGAGATGGAGTAAGCGCAGCGGAAGTTCAGGCACGGATGAAGCGACAATTGCCTGAGGAGGAAAAAGCGAAACACGCCCATGCCATTATACACAACGATGAAAAACAATTACTGCTTCCACAAGTAGTAACATTGCACGAACAGCTAGTACAAGATGTGGGAATCGGTCATTAATTGGATAGAAAGCAATCTTTTTTCGTGCTTCTTTGTAAAGCACCTGGGGGTAGAATGCCCGGGCTGTGGTTTTCAGCGTTCTTTTGTAGCATTGATGCGTGGCGATTTGGGGGAAAGCTTTCAGCTTTATCCAGCGCTATTGCCTACCTTGTTCCTCTTTCTGTTTTTGATTCTACATTTAATTTTTAAATTTAGACACGGGGCAAATGTGTTGAAGTATACCTTCATCGTAAACGCAGCCATTATTATGACAAGCTATATCATTAAACAAGTACACTTACATTTATAATTATGGAAGAGCAAAACCAGGACAATCAAAATGTTTGGGCAGGGCCAGGTGCTGGAGGGCAGCAAGGGCAAGGACAGCAACATTCGGGAGCGCAAAACCCACCACCGCAGCAGCCCCAACAACCCCAACAGCAATATCCTATGCAACAGCCATTGCCTAATGGTACAGCAGTATTGGTATTGGGTATTTTATCGATTGTAACATGTATCTTGTATGGGATTATAGGCATCATCCTGGGCATTATCGCACTTTCTCTAGCATCGAAAGATCAAAAATTATATGAAGCCAACCCACAGATGTATACTCCCAGCTCGTTCAATAACTTAAAGGCTGGAAAGATTTGTGGTATTATCGGACTGATTCTTTCGGTATTGATGATTTTATATGTAGTCTTTATTTTACTTTTTGCCTTTTCGGCAGCATCTCCTGATATTTGGGATTTATAAGCAACGACAATGGAAAACAACGACGGATATCAGCAACAAAACCCTTACCAGGGGCAACAGCAAGGCCAACCTTATCAGCAACCGCCTAACATGCAGCAGGCATTGCCTAACAGTACTACTGTATTGGTGTTGGGTATCCTATCCATTGTATTTGCTATGTGTTATGGAGTCCCAGGAATTATTATGGGCATCATAGCAGTTTCTATTTCTGGTAAAGACATACGGTTGTATCAGGAAAACCCCGGTGTGTATACCGAAAGTTCGCATAACAATTTGAAGGCGGGCAGAATTTGTGGCATCATTGGCATTTGTTGTTCTGCATTGTTCCTTTTATTCATCATCTTTTACTTCATTTTTGTTGGAGCCATGATTTCATCGCTCCCATTGCACTAATATGGAACAACAAGGCTCACATCAACAACAAAACTGGCAGCATCCTCCATACCCACAAAACAATGCATTGCCCAATGCCACTACCATTTTGGTGCTGGGAATTCTTTCGCTCGTATTTTGCGGAGTAATAGGCCTGGTGTTGAGTATTATTGCACTCAATATGGCTAAAAAAGCTTTGTTGGAAGTAGAGATGAATCCCAATGCTTATACCCTTAACTCCATTAAAAACATGAAGGCCGGTAAAACCTGTGCTACCATCGGTTTGATTCTTTCGTGTGTGGGTATTTTATTCATGATTTTGTATTTTGTTTTTATTGCTACGATGGTGACTAGTGGAGTGATGTTTCACTAGTAACTTCCATTTTGTAATCCTTTACTTTTTTCCTTAGTTTTAAAGCACAAAGTGTTGAACCTCAAAAACTCAAGGTATGGAAAACGAAAATGAAAAAAAGGACAGCGAAGAGCAGTCGAACGAAGAACAACCACAACCACAAGATACTCCTCAACCGCAAGATATTCCGGAAATTGGAGACATTCCTGAAATAGGAGGCGTAGAGAACCCATTAGAAAAGGACGATCCTATTGCTCCGGTGGAGATGCCAGAGCCTGCTGAAAGTGTAACACCACCTGAAGCGGTAGAAATGCCAGAAACAGCTACCCCGGAGGTGGCAGAAACTCCGGCCACTGAAGCACCAGCTGATGCATCTACTGCTGCTGGTACTGCCACAGTTGATGAGGTATTGTCATCAATGGGAGCTGATGCTGGCAGTCAAAGCACACCACCTCCTGTAACTGAACAAGCGCCACCGGCACAAGAAGAACATACGCACCAACAAAGCACACCACCACCCGTTACTCCAACACAAGGTTATGGCGATGCTACTTACGACATGGCACAACCATTGCCCAACTCTACCGGTGCGTTGGTATTGGGTATCCTGTCTATTGTATTGTGTGGACTTATTGGGTTGATTTTAGGGATCATTGGATTGAGCATGGCCAATAAAGCTGAAGCGGCTTATCAGGCCAACCCCCAAATGTATACCGAGAGTTCGTATAAAAATGCCAAAGCAGGAAAAACCTGTTCACTTATTGGTGTTATTGCGTCTCCGATTGCGATCATCGTTGTGCTGTCGATACAACTGTAGCACACCACCATAATATTCAAGCCCCGTTCTTCTGTATGTGCTGAATGACGGGGCTTTTTTATTTCTTTGCAGTATGAAAATCCTGAAGGCAGCACAAATACGCGAGGCAGATGCATTTACCATTGAACACGAGCCCATTGCTTCGATTGATTTGATGGAACGTGCTGCCACACGCTGCTTTGAGTGGATGCAACAGCACATCAAAGCCACCTCATATGTGGTGGTTTGTGGAACGGGAAACAATGGCGGCGATGGTTTGGTAATGGCACGCTTGCTGTATGAAGCAGGTCATAAAGTAACTGTTATTGCTGTGCGGTTCTCTGATGGTGCTTCAGAAGACTTTCAAGTGAACGAAAAACGCTTGTTAGCATTAGGAGTGCCAATTGCTGATGTACATGCCATAGAAGAGTTGCCCGAATGGGAGGAAGGGGCAGTAATGGTAGATGCTATTTTTGGAACAGGACTAACCCGCCCAGCTGAAGGTGTGGCTGCCGATGTGATTCAAGCCATCAATAAGAGCAGTAGTACTGTTGTTGCTATTGATATGCCTTCGGGTTTGTTTGATGAAGATAACAGTACCAACAAAGGGGCAATAACACATGCTCAATATACCCTCACGTTTGAAGTGCCAAAATTGGCATTGCTTTTCCCTTCTAATAGCAACTACGTTGGAAAGTGGGAAGTGATTCCGATAGGGTTGAATGCCGAATTTATGGCCGACACGCCTACCACTAACCATTACCTTACCGGTACATTGTTGCAACAATTGCTACAGCAGCGTAGCAAGTATTCGCATAAGGGCACTTATGGTCACGCCTTGCTCATTTCAGGAAGTAAAGGAAAGATGGGAGCCACCATTTTGGCGGCACGAGCATGCATGCGCAGCGGAGTAGGGTTGTTAACCATTCATGCCCCCGCAATTGGGTATGAAGTGCTACAAACAGCAGTGCCCGAAGCCATGTGTTTAGTAGATGAGGAAACCGATTACATTACTGAAGTAAAGCCATTAAATTCGTATAAAGCCATTGGAATTGGCCCGGGTATGGGCATGGATATACAAACTCAAAATGCACTGAAACGGCTCATTCAAGAAACTCCTATTCCCTTAGTTATTGATGCAGACGCGATCAATGCCATTGCTGAAAATAAAACCTGGGCTGCTTTTTTACCCGCCTATTCCATCTTTACTCCTCACCCAAAAGAATTTGAACGACTGGTAGGTAAATGGGAAAGCGATTATGAACGGCACCAACTTCAACGGGAGTTTGCACGAAAGAATAATGTGTATGTGGTGTTGAAAGGGGCTAATACTGCTGTGGCAAGCCCTGATGGGCAGGTGTTTTTTAATACTACAGGCAATCCCGGCATGGCTACAGGGGGGAGTGGCGATGTGCTTACAGGAATCATTACCGGATTATTGGCGCAAGGTTATTCGTCGTTGCACGCTTGCTTACTCGGTGTGTTTTTACACGGACTGGCAGGCGACCTGGCAGCGATGAATGGCATGGAATCGTTGATAGCATCGGATATTGTAGACCATATTGGACCTGCATTTAAAGTACTGAGGGACAATCAATCCGATGGTTAAAAAAACGCTAGGACTTTATTTGTTGGGTAACCTTGGTTTGCTGTTTTGCATACCATTGTTGCCATTGTTTGCGGTAGTGAAGTACCTGTTTTACTTCAACATCATTGCTTTGCCTATGCTGGCACTGGTGTTTTTTCTTTACCGCAAAGGCCATCGTTTTACCTGGATGTTATCAGTAGTTTCGGTGTTGGCTTTTGGGTTATTGATTTATGCACGCTATGTAGAACCCTATCAACTTAAGGTGCGCGAATTGGAGTTGCAATACGATCAATTGGAAGGAGAAGTAAAGTTGTTGCACATTTCCGACATTCAAACCAATGCGGTAGGTGGGTATGAAGAAGAAGTGTTTCAAACCATCCAACAATTGCAGCCCGACCTTATTGTGCATACTGGCGATTTGGTACAGGTAGTTACCATGGAAGAACGCATGCGTGAACTGGAAGCATTGGGAGCACTTTTCCAACAACTGGAAGTGCCCTATGGCATTTACAATGTGTTGGGCGATACAGATGTTGATCGTGAGTTGTGGGTGGAGCAGTTCGACCAAATAGCAGGCATAAAAACATTGCAAAATGATAAGGTAGAGCTTAACATTCGGGGTAACTCTATCAAGCTGCTGGGGTTATCGGCTCACCAGTCGCGGTTGTTGAACCAAACCAAACTACAGTGGTGGATGGATACTCGCCACCCGGAAGATGTGATGATAGTGGCCGGGCATTCGCCCGACTATGTACTCGATATTCAGGAAGCCATGGTAAACATTTGCCTGGCCGGACATACCCATGGCGGGCAGGTAAGAGTTCCTTTTTATGGGCCTATTATTACCCTGGCGAAAGTGCCACGCGAGTGGGCACGCGGGCACAATAAGGTAAACCATATCGATTTAAATGTTTCGGCAGGAATAGGGGTGGAGCACGAGCAAGGAGTACCTCCGCTTCGTTTCAACTGCCCTCCCGAAATTACCATGATTACTTTAAAAGGAAAGTAATCGGCCCACTGTCTAATTTCCTATGGCATTGAAATCAGGCAGCAGGCCGAAATGATCAGGTAATCTATCTGTCTACTTACTTACCACCAACTTATCGGTAAATACTTTATCGTTTATGGTAAGGGTATATATATACACTCCTGCTTCAACATCGTTGAGGTTAAGTGCTATTTGTTGCAATCCGTTGTTGCGTTCAAATGTTTGTTGTTGAATTAAGCGTCCTTCTACATCGGTGAGAGTAAGGGCAACGCGCGCTTTTCCATTGAGGTGGTAGCTAATGGTAGCCCTATCGATGGCTGGGTTGGGGTAGGCCATTATATTATGATCATCCGCATCGAGGTATTGAATGCCAACATTGCCACCGCTTAACGATAAGTCGTCTACGTGTAATATAGATCCCGGGTTGTTGCCCGACCAAATGGTTAACAACATAGTATCGGGAGTGGTGGGAATAAACAATGGATGACTAAACGCGGTATAAGTATTTATATTACTGGTAGCCTCATGGCCAGCTACACCAACAATGTTGCCTCCATTCTTAAAAAGCACTACCACTCTTCCAGTATCCTGTCCTACCGGGCTGTATTTATAATAGCCATTAAAGCTGGTAGGAGAAGCCGTGTAAGGTACACCACCTGTTATCATTTGTTGTGTAAGGGTACCGTTGGTCATTACCCCATGAATGGTGTCAGTTTCGTTACCAAATTGAAAGAGCGACGTTTCCAATTCTACCGCAAAACTGCCCGAATTGGCATCTGTAGTTTTGCGCACTGGGGTTATCCCTGCAGCTGCGGTAATTGCAGAAATGGAGTGGTATCCATCAGCTTCTTCCAACTCCACATCACTCCAGTTTTCAAAACTGAAGTTGGGAATAGGATCGGCTGCGCCTTGCGAAGAAGCGAATTCTACGTTGTCGATCATCAACCATGAACCGTCGCGCATGTCTTCCTCAAAAGCATTGCTGCTGGCAAAAGCAATGACTACACTATCTGGGGTCATTAATCCCGGGTTGATAGGGTAGGCCATTTGCATCCAGCTGCTTTGAGTGCCAGCAGGAATCTTAAATACATCAAAGGTAAAAGGAATACCTCCATTTTTTAAGAAAACAGCCACAGTGGCCGAGTCGCCAGGCTGAATGTCGTACTTGGTCCAGAATTTAAATGTATCTACTACACTGGTATAAGGAATACCTCCTTCAGGGCCATTGTCGCCAATGTCGCCATGAATGATGTAACCAAATAAACTGTCGTTGCCATTAATCATGCTTTCCATTCGAATGGATTGGTTGCCGTGCTGACTGTCTGAAGATTTGGTGACAGTAATGTAGGGAGGCTGTTCGTAGTTTCCTGTACGCCAATCATCAGGGTTTTCAAACAATGTTTGTAAGGTCCAGTTTTCAAAGCCACCGTTGGCGATTTGCCCTGGTTGTGCAAAAGCCAAGGTGGTGAGCAGCATGAATGTCGAGAGTAAAAGGTGTTTCATAAGGGTTAAATGTTATTTGATTTTACATTGCTTTCATACGCAACAAAGGCACTTCGGTTTCACAAATTGAAGGTGATTATTCGCAGTTTTTTTTTTAGATGCCGGGTATACACATTATGTTTCCGCGAAAAAAAAATCATTTTTTTTTCTGTGTGATGGTTTTAAGGGGATAAAAACGATGCATCAAGCTACTGTGCTTGAGTTTGGCGATTTTGAGTTATTCAGAATTTTATTCTGTTTTATGTTGTAATACATGTAAAATCAAAATTTTATTTCAAATCATGCAATAATACTTCAAAGTCACTCGTTTGGTTTATAAATGGCTTCTGTATAGATAGAAGAACCGACTAACTTTTTCGCTCTGCAAGGCGAATAATTTGAAACCAGTGCTGCCAACCCACACCTTCACCCAGTGGGTCCCGACACACCGAAGCCACATTACATTTTACAGATTTTTTTGATTGAAGCAGATTGGGCATTTGTATCTATTTCCAGTATCCTGGTTATAGGAGTGTAATTGCAAATTGTTAACTATAATATATAATGCCATGAAGAACTCGTTATTACTACTCACCATCATTGCTGTGGCCTTTTCCACTGCTGTGTTTGGACAGCGCACTCGCAAAAAAATTGTTCAATTCGATACCGAACAATCGGTCGTTACTCCTCAATTGGCGAAAACGCTTGATC
The DNA here is from genome assembly GCA_963669295.1 of Flavobacteriales bacterium. Lineage (GTDB taxonomy): Bacteria > Bacteroidota > Bacteroidia > Flavobacteriales_D > CALLUQ01. The sequence continues at coordinate 60,209 of OY769938.1, read as the reverse complement.
ACATGTACAACAGCTCACAAAATTTGAGCTATTTAAAAGTAGAGGCACTGCCCAACATTACCAACAACTTAAGTATTCCCGAAAACAATGTATTGTCGAAACAACGTGCTGAGGCGGTATATGCCTACTACCTGGCCAGTGGAGTAGAGGAAGACATGATTCGTTTGAAATGTATTCAGGGGTCAAAAACATTATTGCCAGAAGAAGTAACCGATCCTGATTCGAAACAGAACTGGCAAGTAGAAGTAAAGATTTTCAAGCAAGATCAATTCTTGAACCCTAATCTTTACGAACATCTGGCACAAGAAGATAAGTATGGGGACATCACTACACTGTGCCCACAACGCAAGCAGTTGTTTACCATTGTTGATGCTAAGAACGAAGAAATTACCGGCAACAAGGGAACCATTGTAGTATTCAACAAAAACTCATTCATGCACGAAGATGGTTCGGATGTAAAAGGCAAGGTGAAAATTTACCTTACCGAATACTACGATTACTCCGACATGTTGTTTGCCAACCTTACCACCAGCTCGCGCAATCGTATGTTGGAAACCGGTGGCATGGTACACATTAGTGCTACCAGCGGAGGTGATGAGGTATTTTTGAAGCCTGGAGAAACCATTGAAATTAAATTTCCTACCCGCAATCGTTTGTACGATATGCACTTGTTTGCCGGCCAGCCGCGCGATGAAAACGACATTATGGATTGGGCGGAGCGCGATTCGTGGGACGAGTCGGAATCGTATGATGAGTGGGAAGGGGAGTACTATGGTGAGCTAGATGGTGAGTACTATGAAACATATAGCAAAAGTGCCGGCCGATTGGATTATTACATCTTGCACACAGCGGAGCTGGGCTGGATCAATTGCGATCGTTTTAATGAAGAAACCAATAAGGCAGATTTCTTTGTGTCGATTGATACCACATTTGCCCCTGCGGTACGTATGGTGTTTAAAGACATTAAATCGGTAATGCCGGGTTATGTACAACCCAACGGACAAATTAAGTTCGATCAGTTGCCTGTAGGGCAACGGGCTACCGTGGTTGCTTTTTGTGTAAAGAATGATGTGCCTTACCTGTCTACCCAGGAGGTAGTAATTACAGAGAATGGTGTGCAGGAAATGCAATTGGCACGTACCAACTTAAATGCCTTTAAGAAGGAGTTGGAAAGTTTAAATTAGGCTGTAGTAGTAATATCGATAAGTCATCGCCGATGGGCACCTCGAGAGGGGTGGTGGCGGTGGCCAGGGCGAAGTCTCAAGGAGCGCGAGACTTCGCCTTTTTTTTGTGAGACTTACCCCGACCTAAGCGTCGGGGTTTAGTTCGAACAAATCCCGAACTTGTTTCGGGATCTTTTCATTTTTCACGTTCGTTACAACAAAGCATTGGTCGGGGTTTAGTTGAATTAGTCTCGACCGACAGTATGGAGAGATCTTTTCATATAAGGCAAAGGGGTACTGGAATAATCGCGAGTGTCTGAGTAATCTGAACGAAGAGAAGATGGTATCGAAGGCCGAGCAAGTATGTTAGTGCAAAGTTTGCCGCTCGGCCTTCGATACTATTTACTTTCCTACGTCAAGTAAATCACTCAGTCACTCGCTACATTTGTTGTGGTTATTTACCCTGAATGGTAGAGTGCTACGACCAACGGGAGCATCGGGATCTTTTGATATAAAGCAGAGGAGTACTAAAATAACTGCGAGTGCTTGAGTGACCTTAACGAAGAGAAAGTGGTATCCCTGCCTGATTTACTTCGATAAACTAATTATGACATGCAAGTAAGACACTTGGGAGTATGAGAATAGTGTTAAGCCTTACCCAAAAAACAAGTACGAAAGAATAATGGCAGCTACAATGCCCGCAAAGTCAGCAAGCAACCCTGCACCCACTGCGTAGCGGGTTTTCTTGATACCTACTGAACCAAAGTATACGGCCAACACATAAAAGGTAGTTTCGGTAGAGCCTTGTAGTGTTGAAGCCATACGCCCCACAATGTTATCGGCTCCAAAGGTATGCATGGCTTCTACCATCATGCCACGGGCACCACTGCCACTCAGCGGCTTCATCAATGCGGTGGGCAGCGCATCTACAAACTCCAAACTGGAAGTAAACAGGGCAAAAAATCCCCTGATGCCTTCAATCAAAAAGTCCATGGCTCCCGAAGCACGAAAAACGCCAATGGCTACGAGCATGGCTACGAGGTAAGGAATAATTTTTACAGCCACGTTAAAGCCATCCTTGGCACCATCGATAAAGGCTTCGTATACGTTTATTTTTTTGCGCAGTCCTAAAAACAAGAAAGTAGCAATGATGGTAAACAGTATGGCATTGCCAGCAAAGGAAGAGACTACGCCAATGCGTTCCTGATCCATGGTGCTGAAATACCAAATGATGAGCCCTATGGCAGCAGTAATGCCCATGAGGTAGGTAGCCACAATGCCATCGATGCGTATGCGTTGTTTGGCGCATACAAAGAGCAATCCTACCAGGGTAGAAAAGTAGGTGGCCAACAATATGGGCATGAACACATCGGCGGGGTTGGCGGCACCTTCAGCGGCACGCAAGGCCATTACACTTACCGGTATAAGGGTAAGTCCCGAGGTGTTGAGCACCAAAAACATGATTTGTGCGTTGGAGGCTACGGCTTTATTGGGATTGGCTTCCTGCAGCTGTTCCATGGCTTTTAAGCCCAACGGAGTAGCAGCATTGTCGAGCCCCAACATGTTGGCCGAAAAGTTCATTACCATCGAACCGTGGGCGGGGTGATCTTTAGACAAGTCGGGAAAAATGCGGGTAAACAGCGGGCGAAACAACCAGGCAATGCCATTTACTGCGCCTCCTTTTTCTCCTATCTTCATAATGCCCATCCACAGGGCCATTACGCCAATGAGGTAAATGGATATTTCAACACTCACTTCTGCCATGCTAAAGGTACTGTCGATAATTTCGTTAAATACCTTAGCGTTAGTAGGATCAGCAGCCCACTCCCATCCAATAGCATCTCTAAAGTAATATGCTCCAGCGCGTACTACTGCCACTACAAAGGCAATAAGAAAGAAAGCGATCCAAATGTAATTGAGTGCCATGAGTACGAACTTACATAAAATGAACAGGCGAGAAACGAAATGAAGGATGAGGTTTTACACAGCAGGCTGTTATTTGCACCGCTCGCAAAAGTTTCGAATCAATTGGGCACCAACATCTCCCGAAACTTCTGGGTGAAATTGCACCCCATAAATAGGTTGATAAGGGTGCTTCATGGCTTCTACTTCGCATACAGCCGAGCTGGCCAGCCGAAGAAATCCTTGCGGTAAGGTAATGGCTTCACAGTGGTCTTCCATAAACTGTGCTGGCGAAGCAATGTGCTGAAACAATGAGCTGTCGATGAGCTGCTCGATGGTTTGTGCTGCTCTGTCTTCCCCACAACGTTCAACAGCGGCTCCATGCATCATCCCAATAATTTGATGGCCAAAACAAATGCCCAGCACCGGCACTTCTATGTCGTGTAAAAAAGCAAATTGTTGCAGGTAAGGAGCAGGGTCTACTTCGGTCAGTAAAATGGGCGCGCCACTAATAATAATGCCCCTGCTGTTGTATACATGGGTAGGCGTAAGCTCGGCCAACGGCACCACAATGCTATCAATTTCCGGATGAGCTATGGCATGGATGGCCGGGGTTTTGGTACTTCCGCAATCGATGATGAGCATGGCTACATGTATTCTTCAATCATGCCGATGCCCTGGCGAATTATTTCTGGTGCATTGCCAGTACAATCAATTACCGTAGAAGCTTCGTTGTTGCCATAGCCACCGTTCACTACGATGTCTACGTCGTTTTGGTATTTCTCGTAAATAAGCTCGGGGTCGGTGGTGTATTCCAATACTTCATCTTCATCGTAAATAGAAGTAGAGATGATGGGGTTGCCCAATGTTTCTACAATTACCCGGGGAATGTTATTGTTGGGAATACGAATACCAATGGTGCGTTTTTTTTGCTTAAACAACTTGGGAATATTGTTGTTGGCATTCAGCACAAAGGTAAACGGCCCTGGAAAGGCGCGCTTCAAAAGCTTAAATGTAGGGTTGTTAATTTGCCTGGTGTAGTCGGAAATGTTGCTCAAGTCGTGGCAAATGATGGAGAACACCGATTTTTCCACTTTAATGCCCTTAAGCCTTGCCACCCGTTCTACTGCCTTGCTTTTGTGCAAGCTACACCCCAAACTGTATACAGTGTCGGTAGGGTAAATAATCACCCCTCCGTCGTTCAAGCAGTCAACCACCATTTTTACCTTGCGGGGGTCAGGATTGTCGGGGTGAATTTCGAGGAGCATCAGTGGTTAAAAAATGAATCCCCGCGTTGCTCATCCGGGTAGCAATTGGAAAAGAGCTGCGGGGATTCTGTAAGGTTCGTTTAAGCGTTTACGGCATTGGCTTTGGCATGATCTGCCAAAAATTTCTCCAGCCCACTATCGGTCAATGGGTGTTTCAACAATCCTGTAATAGCACTAAGCGGACAAGTAGCTACATCAGCACCAATTTTCGCACAATCAATAATGTGCATGGTATGGCGTACCGAAGCGGCCAAAATTTGAGTGTTGAACATGTAGTTGTCATATATGTCTCTAATCTCGCTAATGAGGTTCAGTCCATCGGTAGAAATGTCGTCCAATCGTCCAATAAAAGGCGATACATAGGTGGCACCAGCTTTGGCCGCCAACAAGGCTTGCCCGGCCGAAAAGATCAACGTACAGTTGGTTTTAATGCCTTTGCTCGAAAAGTGCTTGAGTGCTTTTACACCGTCTTTAATCATAGGCACTTTTACTACAATGTTGGGGTGCAGTGCAGCCAACTTTTCACCTTCGGCAACAATGCCATCGAAGTCGGTAGCAATTACTTCGGCACTTACATCGCCATCTACAATGTTGCAAATATCAATGTAATGCTGAATCACATTGTCTTGACCCGAAATGCCTTCTTTGGCCATTAGCGATGGGTTGGTGGTAACGCCATCCAGCACGCCCAAATCGTTGGCTTCTTTAATTTGGTCGAGGTTAGCAGTATCAATAAAAAATTTCATGTGAAATGTATTTCGTTCAGGGTTTTTTGTCTTGCGTAAAAGTAGATACGGGGGGATGATTAGGCAAAAAAAGAAATTAACAAAATAAGGGGTGTTGTTGATAAGGTAGGGGAAATAGGCGTGGTAAATGTGAAATGGGTGATGGCCAATGTAAAATGTGAAATGGTAGATGTGAAATGGATGATGTAATGGGAAGAGGATGTTTTGTTATAGGAGGAGGGCGTTTCCCCTCGGTCTTCCCCGCCTGTTCCGAAAGGAGTCCGGAATCCTACGGACCGTCGGGCAGGGATACAATCCGCCTCAGGCGGATCACTCAGACTCTCGGGGTCGGGTTTTTCGCTATTATTTTTGGTTGGCAATGGCAAGCCTTGTAAGCCACAACAGCGGCTTCAAAGTCGCCCGGTTGTGGCACGAGCTTTTCTCCATCGCCTCCCAAAAGATAGCCGCTTCAACCCCTAACGCGAATAGTTTTTATTGCTTTACCAGTTTCATGGCCGAAACAGTAGGCACATCCATTAAGGTAACAAAATACATTCCAGTAGGTTGTAGAGAAAGGTCTAATGTGGTATTACCCGGAGGAATGGTAGTAGTCAATATTTCTTCGCCCAGTACATTTTTCAAAGAAATGGTATGTTGTTCATCTGTTCGAATGGTGTAAGCACCTGTACCAGGGTTAGGCCATAGTTGCAAATAGTTTCCTATTTCAATGTTAGGAACATTCGATATGTTACCCATCTTATAGGCATTGCTCCCTACTGCATACCCTACATTATCCACAATGGTAAAGAACAAAATGTCGTTCGATGTTCCTGTAGTCATAGTGAAATTGCTTCCTCCATTGGTCGATTTCATCACACTTCCATTGTCATCAAGAATATAAATCAGCGATGGGTTAATCGCAAAAATGCTGCTTCCTCCTTGCGAGGCGTTGATGGTGTTCCAGGTTACTCCTCCATCGGAGGTAGACAATACCGACGAATAGGTAATGGCATAGCCATTGTTGGCATCTAAAAAGTGAATGTCCTGTCCATCAACTACTTGCCCAATAAGTGTCCAACTGGCTCCGGTAACTGTTTTGTACAGGTAGCCATAAAGGTCAATAAGCGCATAAGAAGCTGTTGGTGTGCACGACATACGATGAATGAAATCGTTGTTAAAACTTCCCAACGGAATGTTGAGCCAGGTGGCACCCCCATCTTCTGTTCGATGATTGATGTCTGCTTGTGTATCGTAAAGAATGCCTGTATTGGGTGTAGGAAAGCAAAAGTACCCACTGTTGATGGCACTGGTGTTCATGCTGTTCCAGGTTACTCCCCCATCGGTAGTACTAAAACCCCCATCGGTAGTAGATACAAACCCTTCCATGTAATTTAAAAAGTATACGCCACTCATCCACACAGAAGAATTGTAAATGCCTTGCCAGGTAGCCCCTCCGTTGGTGGTGCGATAAAGGGTAGACGTGCTGGAGCCCCATTCATTGCCAGATACATAACCGGTATCTTTGTTCAAGAAGAATACATCTTCCATTTGACCTGCTGCTGGCATAACATTCATGGGAGTCCACTGGGCCATACCGATCAACTGGAAGAAGAGAGCACTTAATAGTAGCGTAAGTTTCATGCAATGAGGGTTTAAAATTACTTTCCTAAGATACTACTTATGGGCGAAGCAGAAATGGAATCAATAGACGTAGTTTGCCAACGGTTACTTTTGGAGTATAAGTGGGTTGATTCTGCGCATAAGAAGCTTAATACAAGGTAGAAAGATGGGAGGATTAACCTTCCAGGAGCTCTTTATTTTTCACGCCCTTACTTTGTGCGCTATTATACCAGTCCCCTCCGCTCAAATACACAAAACGTAAAATTTTGCGTGGTACTGAATGGTGTTTCGTGGTTTACATTCATGCATTTTACCGTTTCAAACAAGGGATTAAAAACAGCACTCAGGGTAGTTGCTGAGTATTGCTTAATGTCAATACCGCTGCACTTCGTTGGGCCTTCTTCCGAAAAGGTGCCTATAATCAGGTAGCCTCCAGGTTTTACGGCAGCACTTACAATGCTGAGGTATTGCTCAATGTCCTGGCTTTCGGTAAGGAAATGAAAGGCCGCCCGGTCGTGCCACAAATCATATACCATAGATGGTTGCAATTCAGTTACATCCGATACCACCCAGTTAACAGCATTGGCTTTTGCATCCAGGCGTTGTTGGGCGCGTTGAATGGCTGCTTCCGAAATGTCGAGCACGGTAAGGTCTTCATACCTCCGCTCCAGCAGGTGGTCTACCAAAAAGCTATCGCCACCACCAATGTCAATAATTTTATCGGTGTGGGGAAGATCCAACCCCTCAATCAATTCCAGCGAGGTGGTAGGGGTGGGCTGGTACCAGCTTACTTCATCTACCTTTTTATGCTGGTAGATGTTTTCCCAGTGTTTTTTCCTGTCAAAATCAGTCGTACTCATAGCTGTTTATTGTACCGGCCAAAGTAAGCAATTACAAACGGATATACAATGAGGCAAGTCACCCTTCAAAACACTAACTACGAGCCTTGACAAGCTGTCGTAACCCCAGTAATGTGCCAATGCCTACCAGGGTGCATAGGGTCCAATACATCGGAAAAGGTTGCACCGAAATATAATCGGGCAGTAAAGGAGAATCGGGTTTGCAAAATGCCCAAAGAATCATGAAGCCGATGAACCAGGCCAATAAAATGACAGTCAGTGTCAACAAGTTATATCGAAAAATGGTGCGAGCATCGGGGTGCTTTTTATGGTATTGCAAGTAGCTCCACACCGGAAAAAAGCCCAAACTGGCCATGTCCAATCCATTGAACCACAAGGCTACACCATACTCAAAATCCCACAACAACTCATCAATCCATATGCGAATAGACAGCGAAAAGTAAATGAGTAGGAAAGTAAATGCAATGGCTGCGCCCAACGATATCCACAATGTTTTCACCCGCTAAAGTTAGGCATTATTGACTCGCTACGGCAGATAAATTACTCAACCCTTGTTCAAACAATGGCCCTATCTCGCCATCCATCATAAGGTTACCCATAATACGCTTAAGCGGGTTGTAACCCAATGGTACACTTACGCTCCACGTCACTTGTGTGCTTCCGCTGTTTTCGACTAGTTTCCACTCGCCATTGGCCGTGTTGCCATCTTCAAATGTAATGAGTGTTTTTTGGTAGGTAGAAGGGGTGCTTTCAATTACTTGAACAGTGCCTTCGCCCTTGCCCTGGTTGTAAACAAGAAGAGAGCCTACTCCAGCTTCTGCACCTTCGGTACGCTGAATCACTTCGTTGTAATCCATGCCTTCTTTGTGCCATGGCCCGCCCCAGTTGCTCCAATTACTCATTTGGTTGATTTGTGAGAAGATGCTGGCAGCAGGTGCATTGATGGTGATGCTGCGCTCTACCACAGCCGTAGATGGGAAGAACAACGATGCAATAATGATTAAGGCAACCAGGATGCCCAGTACTTTTCCAATTTTCTTTACTGTTTTCATGTCGTTTTGTTTAGGGTGTTTCCCCTACGACAAATGAAAATGGAGGAATAGGACAGGGAGGGGAGAGTGAGTGTGAGCGACAATAGAAGCATCATTTGCTGAGAACAGTGTTTTGGGAAGCTAAACCAACAGAGCCAACTGCTATACCAGGAGCGTTGAATGCTGAAAACGCTGCATCAAATGCAGAAAAGGCTGACAAAAGTGCAAAAACAGAGGAACTTTATGCTGAAATAGAGGAAACACATGCAGGTTTTTCAGACAAAATTGCAAATTTAGAGGAACATTATCCTGTTATTGCTGCACATTGTGCTGAATCATCGGCATAAAACACGAGGCAAGAGCTGTGTACTACTTGCCCAAAGCTCTGGTAGTGTAGCATAAAGCCTTGTTGGTGTTTCGTGCAGCTTTACGAACGTGGCATAGAGCTCTATTAGTGCTTCGACGAGTCCTGTCGGTGCCTTGTGCAGCTCTGTTGGTACATCAAGGAGCCATTTTTCTCCATTCTTAAGCCCCATTTTGTTCCTGGCTTCTACACATTATATTACACACAGATCCTATTCTTCTTTCACCATGTTCAACGATTGTAGGTAATGCTCACCTTGAAGTGTGATGAGGTAAATGCCTGGCTTACCTTCGATGGAGAGGGTTATGGTGTTACCCAATACCTTACTCCGAACAGCTACTTCCTGGCCAATGCTGTTCCATACCCGAATGTTGGTGGGTAATGGCCCGTTGGTAGTAATGTGTACCTGCCCCGATGTAGGGTTAGGAAATATGTTGAAACGAGGCAGGATAACTTCTTCCACCCCTACATTAAATACATTGTAACACAACGAGGTATCGGTGCAACCAAATTCTGTTACCGCTACAGCATAGTTGCCATTGGCTGTAGCCGTATAGCTTTGTGCAGTAGCACCTGCAATGGGCATAAAGCCGTTGTCGCAATCCAGCCATTGGTAAATGGCTCCTGCTGCATTGGCTTGTAATACAGGAGTATTGTTGGTTACCGAGGTGTCTACTGTATTGATGGTAAGGTTGATGGTGATAATACTATCGCATCCCATAGCATTACTAAGAGTATCGGTATAGGTGCCACTGGTGGTCCACTGGTAGTTGCCACTGGGAGAGGTATAGACATCACAAGCATTGGCACTGGTGCTATGGCTACTGGCAGGGTAGATAGCAAGGTTAATAGTAATCACACTGTCGCACCCTGTACTGTTGGGAATGGTATCCATATAGGTGCCACTGATGGTCCAGGTATAGTTGCCACTGGGCGAAGTGTATTGTTGGCAAGCAGTAATACTAATGCTGCTGCTGCTTGGAGTACATTGCAATAGTTTATGGATAAAAATATCGGCAACTCCTTCCGAAACGAGGTTGGCCACCCCAGCACCAGGGTCGAAATCAGCAGTACCGCTAAAAGTGCCAGTAGCGTATACCTGGCCGGTTGTATTTACAACAATGCCAGCACCATAATCGCTTAATGATCCTCCCATGTTCACTGCCCAGGTAAAATTGCCTGCAGCATCCAATTTAGTGATGAAAACATCCCTGGTTCCGTTGGCAATCAATTCAAAAGTACCTCCTCCAGGGTCAAAATCAACCGTATCGTAAAACTGGCCGGTAAAGTATACGTTGTCGTTTATGTCTAACGTTACGTCCAGCCCATTGTCTTCAAAACTATTTCCAAACCGATGCGCCCAAACAAAATTACCTGCGGCATCCAGTTTGGCGACGTAAGTGTCATATCCACCTTCCGACACCAATTCAAGTACCCCCGCTCCAGGGTCAAAGTCGGTCGTATCTTGAAAGCTACCAACAATGTATGTGTTTCCACTGCCATCAAGTGCTACGTCATGACTGGCGTCCCACATGTTGCCGCCCAATTGCTTGCCCCATACAAAGTTGCCGTTAGCATCGAGCTTGCTCACAAAGGCATCAAAGCCATCAACAGGAGTATGCAAGGAATTGCCCGCCCCAGGATCCATGTCAATGGTATTATTAAAATCGCCAATGGTATGCACATTTCCAGCAGCATCTACAGCAATACCTCTGCTCAGCATCACCCCATTTCCTCCCATATTTACCGCCCAGGCAAAATTGCCCGCTGTATCCATTTTATGTACAAAAACATCTAATGTTCCTCCAGCAGTAAGGTTAAAGGTACCAGCGCCAGGATCAAAGTCGGCCGTGCCTGCAAAGTAGCCAGTAGTATATACCTGGCCATCCTTTACAGCAATGGCGGTTCCAAAATCTTGCAGTTGCTTTACCCACACAAAGTTGCCATTAGCATCAAGCTTACATACATAACAGTCGGTTGCCCCATTGGGAGTAAGGTTTGCCGTTCCCGCTCCGGGGTCGAAATCAGCTGTGCCTTCAAAATCACCAACAATGTACACGTTGCCAGCGGCATCTACTGTCACTCCATTGCCCCGTGTTGAGGCAGGACCACCCAATTGTTTGACCCATAAAAAATTACCGTCAGCATCGAGCTTGCTAATGAATGCATCGTCGTTGCTAATGCTAAATGGAGTGAGGTTAAAAACACCAGAACCTGGATCAAAATCGGCCGTACCGCTAAAATTACCTACGGTATATACATTGCCATTGTGGTCAACAACAATGTCGTTGCCACTATCCTGGCTGGTACTACCAATGCCTGCAGCCCAATGGTAAGTGGGTGTTTGTGCTGCGCAAATAAATGTATACAGGATTAGAAAAGCAGTGAGAGCGTGCTTCGTTTTCATAAGAGTGGTTTTAGTGGTTCAAGGTGTGGTTTGCAGAGTAAATATAGGCGGTAAAGTGCTGTAAAACAACAGAGAACAGTAAAAAAATAAGCGTTTCGTTAAAACTTGGTTGGGGGGAATTAATGCAACAATATGCTAAAGAAGGTAAACAATAACCTCCATTTCGGGAAGGGGAGTAGGAAATAGAGTCTACTTCATCTTATAATGCTTCATCAGCATTTTCTCAAACCGTCGGCCAGAAACAAATTTTTTGATAATGGGGGAGAGCTTTTGCATGAACGAGCCTACCACATAGCGTAATTTGGGGCGGTTGGTGTTCACAATCTTATGCACCAGTTCACCCACCACCGCGGGATCGCCCGAGCTTTTTACCTCTGCATTGATGCTGTCTTGCAGTCGCTGTACCTCTTTGGTATAGGGCGAGCCTTCTTTGCCTTTTACTTCTACACGGCCGCTGCTAATGTTGGTAGCAAAGTCGCCAGGAAGAATCATGCATACTTTTAGCCCAAACTGCTTCACTTCCATGCTCAACGCTTCGGTATACATTTCTACTGCTGACTTAGAAACGCTGTAGATGCCGCGATAGGGGAGTCCCATTTGGCCGGCTACCGAGCTGATGTTGATCACATAGCCGCTTTGTTGTTGGCGCATGGTGGGCAGCACAGTCGTAGTTACTCGCATCATGCCTAAAAAGTTGGTTTCCAGCACGGCCATGCATTGTTCAACGGTAGTATCTTCCAATGCGCCAATAATGCCAATGCCAGCATTGTTTACCAACACATCAATGCGCCCTTCGGCAGTCAACACATAATCCACGGCACTTTTTACCGAAGCTTCATCGGTAACATCCAACTGTACGAGCTTAAAATTATCCAATACATCACCATGGGTAGCTTTTCTGCTGGTACCGTAAACCGTATACCCTTTTGCAGCAAGTGTAGTAGCAATGGCCTTGCCAATGCCCGACGATCCTCCGGTAATTAACGCTACTTTCTGCGCCATATAGGTTTTCTTTTTCTCAGTGCCCCGCCCAAACTTTAGGGCATAAAAAAAGGGCAAGCTACTTACATCGCACCGCTACAACCACCTACCCTTGCTTCCTTCCGGACCTGGGGGAGTTCAGTAGGAGCTGGTCGTATAAGACTTGCCCGCTGCAAAAGTATAAATTCTATCATAATAACAAATCAGAATTATGGTATTTGTTCAATTAGTCTTTCATATATTTGTTTCCTCATAAATCAGCATATGTTTAAACAAGCAGCAAATTCAGGAGCTATCATCGGAGGCATTGGGCTAATTGCACTGCTCATTTTACTGGCTTTCGAACCCGGCATGTGGGGACAGGTAGTGGTAGGAATTGCCAATTTTGCCACATTTATTGTGTTGTTGGTCATCTTTACACAACGCTATCGCAAATCCATTGGCGGTTACATCACTTACGGCAAGGCCTTTTTATTCATGTTGTACATGAGTATGGTGGCGGCATTCATTACTTCCATGTTTAACTTAATTTACGGCAACCTTATCGATCCTGAATACCCGGCTCGCTTGATGGAACAAACGTGGGAGGCGCAATTGCCCTACCTCGAAAGCTTAAGCGAAGAGCAGTTGGATGAAATATATTACCAAACCGAACAGCGCATCCACGGGCAGTTTAGTCCATTTGGCATTGCTCTGGGGTATGTATTTGCTTTGGTATTCTCTTCAGTATTGGCCTTAATTATTGCTGCATTTGTAAAGAAAAAAGCACCGGTACACGTGCAAGAAGAAGTAGACGAGAATGAGCAGTTTCAAGGTTGATATATCCATTGTAGTTCCGCTGCTGAACGAAGAAGAATCGTTGCAGGAGTTGTGCGAGTGGATCGCCAACGTGAATGATACCAATAACTTCAGCTATGAAGTGTTGTTGATCGACGATGGTAGTACCGATGGTTCGTGGAAGAAGATTGAGGAATTATCGGCCGCCAACCCTAATATAAAAGGCATTAAATTCAGGCGGAATTATGGGAAATCGGCGGCCCTTAACGTAGGGTTCGAAGCGGTAGAAGGCGAAGTGGTAATTACCATGGATGCCGACTTGCAAGACAGCCCCGATGAGATTCCTGAACTGCGTAAAATGATCATTGAAGACGGATACGACCTGGTATCGGGATGGAAGCAAAAACGCTACGACCCCATCACCAAAACAGTACCTACCAAGCTCTTTAACTGGGCCACCCGAAAATCGTCGGGCATCAAGCTCAACGACTTTAATTGCGGACTAAAAGCATACCACCACGAAGTGGTAAAAAACATAGAAGTGTATGGCGAAATGCATCGCTACATCCCGGTAATAGCCAAATGGGCAGGGTTCGATAAGATAGGAGAGAAGGCGGTACAACACCAGGCACGTAAGCACGGTACCACCAAGTTTGGAATGGAGCGTTTCATCAACGGTTTCCTTGATTTAATGTCCATCACCTTTGTGAGTAGGTTTGGCAAAAAGCCCATGCACTTTTTTGGTTTGTGGGGCACCCTTATGTTCATCGTAGGGTTTTGTTTGTTTGCCTGGATAGGGGGGAGCAAGGTGTACTACCTCATTGCCGACATTCCCGCTAAAAACATTGCCGAGATGTCGAGCTTTTACATTGCATTAACGTCTATGATTATTGGCGTTCAATTGTTCCTCGCAGGATTCATTGCCGAGTTGGTTTCAAGAAATTCACCCGATCGAAATAACTACAAGATTTCCAAAAAGATCGGCATTACAGCAGATTAGTTGAAGGTCATCATCATAGGTCCGGCATTTCCGCTACGCGGAGGCATCGCCAATTTTAACGAGGCGTTGTGCAGGGCCATGCAACAAGAAGGGCACGAAGCCTCCATTGTTTCTTTCTCGTTACAATACCCCGGCTTTTTGTTTCCTGGCAAAACACAATACGATACCGGCAAAGGGCCAAACGACCTCACCATACATACCATGATCAATTCGGTAAACCCGCTCAACTGGGGGAAGGTGGCAAGGCATGTCAAGCAACAGCGCCCCGATTATGTCATCATCCGTTTTTGGTTGCCTTTCATGGGGCCGGCACTGGGCACCATTGCCAAAAAGATTCGCAAAGCAGGCATTAAGGTCATTGCCATTACCGACAATGTAATTCCACACGAAAAACGGGCAGGCGACCGGGCCTTTACCAACTATTTTGTAAAGCAATGCGATGGTTTCATGGTCATGTCGCACTCGGTATTAGACGATTTAAACCAGTTTACCAATAACCAGCACAAGGCCTACAGTCCACACCCCATTTACGACATTTTTGGAGCACGGGTAAGCAAGGCCGAAGGACTGGAAAAGCTGGGGCTATCGGCCAACGATAAGCACCTGCTCTTTTTTGGGCTCGTTCGCAAATACAAAGGACTCGACCTGCTACTCGAAGCCATGGGACATGAAGCAGTGAAAGCCCTCAACATCAAACTGATTGTGGCCGGTGAGTTTTACGACGATGAAGCGGCCTACTGCGCTCAAATTGAACGGCTGGGCATTGGCAATAATGTTATTGTGCGCAACGAATACATTCCGGGCGAAGAGGTACGCTACTACTTTGCTGCGGCCGATATGGTGGTGCAGCCCTATAAAACAGCTACCCAGAGTGGCATTACGCAAATTGCCTACCACTTTCACAAACCCATGCTGGTAACCAATGTAGGAGGGCTGCCCGAAATAGTACCTCACAACAAAGTAGGTTATGTAGTGCCTACCGAGGCCAATGCTGTGGCGGAAGCCATTGTGCAATTTTACCAGGAAAACAAAGAAGAAACGTTTACACAAAACGTGGTGGTAGAGAAGGAAAAATATTCGTGGAGCACCTTCGTGCATAAAATCGATGCATTGGTGGCGGAGATTTCTTAATTTTAAACCGATGAGCAACGAAAAAATCAAACAACTGATACAAGGGTCAATCAACACCAAAGAAGCCATGTTAAACAACGAGGCGTTGGTAACCGCTATTCATACTGTAGCGCAAGCCATGGTATTGGCCTTTCAGCAAGACAAAAAAGTGTTGTTTTGTGGCAATGGCGGCAGTGCTGCCGATGCCCAACACATTGCAGCCGAGCTTTCGGGGCGCTTTTACAAAGATCGTGAACCCTTGTTTGCAGAAGCCCTCACCGTTAACAGTTCGTACGTTACCGCAGTGGCCAATGATTATTCGTTTGATGAGGTGTTTGCCCGTTTGGTACGTTCAAAAGGAAGAGAAGGCGATGTGCTTGTGGCCATTTCCACCTCTGGCAACTCACCCAACATTACTCGTGCGATAGAAGATGCCAATGCATTAAACATGGTTACGGTAGGCTTTACTGGCGAAAGTGGTGGAGCCATGAAAGTGATGTGCGACCATCTCATTAATATTCCCTCCACCGATACACCACGCATACAAGAGGCCCACATCCTGGTGGGGCATATCTTGTGTGAGTTGGTAGAAGAACAATTGTTTTAATGGCACTTTCATCGTTAGGCATTGATGCATCGTGGTCGTTGTTTCTCGATCGCGATGGTGTCATCAACAAACGGCTGATGGGCGACTATGTGAAAACGGTGAGTGAATTTGAATTCCTTTCCGGAGCAGCAGCAGCCATCGCACAATTCTCAAAGATTTTCGGGCAAATTTTTATCGTCACCAACCAACAAGGCATAGGTAAAGGATTGATGACCCACGAGGCATTAACTGCCGTACACCAACACATGCTGCACCACATCAAAGCAGCTGGTGGTCGTATTGATGGAGTGTATTATTGCCCCGAATTGGCCAGTGCCAATGCTTCGTGCCGCAAGCCCAATACCGGCATGGCACTACAGGCACAACAAGCATTTCCAGCAGTTAACTTTTCGAAAGCTATTATGGTAGGCGATGCCCCCAGCGATATGGAATTTGGCCAACGGCTGGGTATGTACAACGTGTACATCAACGAGGCGTTGGAGCAAGATGCCAACAGTAAGATAGTATTGAAAAGTTTAAGTGAACTGGCCGCCTTACTTTAGACCATGGGCTTGTAACACACGTATACCAACTCCCCCTTCATAAAGCAATACTTTGCAATCTCTTCCTCAGTCATCGCTTCAGCATAATCGTAAGGCTTTACTTCAAAACCGCTAGAGGCCAATCGCTCGCCATAGTCGCGGCCATACATGCGCAAGTGGTCGTACTGCCCAAAATGTTTTTCGCGCTCCTTAGGGTCGGTAATCGACTTGTCTTCGTAAGTCGTTTCGAGGTTCATGTCTTGTGGCGACTGTAAAATGGCCCACCCACCGGGCTTCATTACCCGCCTTATTTCCTTCATCACAGCAATGTCGTCTTCTACATGCTCCAATACGTGGTTGCAAAACAACACATCAAAGGTATTGTCGTCGAAAGGAATTTCGTGTACGTCCATCTTCACCTTAGCCAGTGGCGATTCGAGGTCGCCCGTAATGTAATCGAGGTTACCAGAATTCTCAAAACGCTTGATGAAACACAATTCAGGAGCTACATGCAACACTTTTAGCGGTGCAGTAAAAAAGTCGGTTTCCCGCTTTAAGTACACCCACATCAATCGGTGGCGCTCCAATGCCAAACACTTAGGACACAACGCATTTTCGCGCGATACCACATAACCGTAAGGCAAAAATTTGCGGAACTTATTTTCGCAAACAGTGCATTGTACCTTACTGCCAGCATAAAATACTGCCAGGATACGCAACCCAATGTGGCTGAACAATTGCAAGTACTTCCGAGGCACTTTGCGTAGAAAGAAAGAAATGATTTTCTTCATCGGTGACCCAATTATCGCCGCCAAATATAGTACAATTCTAGGGAATGCCTTGTAATAAATACCCTCCAAACGCAGTTTATAAGTAACATCTATTCCTCGAACAAGCATACATTACACCCAAGTGCTTATCTTAGGCCTGACTTTTGTAAGTATTCTTGTATCTTTATTATGGATTAACGGTTATAAGCGTATGATACGACTAATCACAAGCATCACATTGGCCATTTTTTCGTTGGCAGCAGCGGCACAGCCGTTCAACCAAATAGTAAATGGAAAAAAGCAGGGACAGTGGCGAAAAATGTTCGAAAATACCGACATCATTGCCTACCAGGGACAGTTCAAAGACGACAAGCCCTACGGTACTTTCAAGTACAACTATGGCAATGGCAACCCCAAAGCAATAAGTGTGTTTGAAGAAGGAAAAGATGTGGCGCATACCACTACCTTTTTTCCAGAACGAAAAGGCGTGAAGCTAAGTGAAGGTACCTATGTAAATCAGCAAAAAGAAGGGGTGTGGACCTATTATCACTTGCGAGGTTATAAAACAGCCGAAGAAACCTATGTAAAAGGGAAAAAGCATGGCAAGTGCACCGATTTTTACTACGATGGCAGTGTGGCGGAAGTCACCATGTGGTCGAATGATCAAAAAGAAGGAGCATGGAAGCAATTGTATCGACGTACCGGCCAGGTAGCCACTGAAAGCAGTTTTTCGAACGACTTGTTGAACGGCAAATACAAGAAATACAATGCAAAAGGAGGAATGGTGTTGGATGGTAATTACAAAGACGGGCTAAAAGATGGTGGATGGAAGTTTTACAATGCCGATGGTTCGATTAAGATGCAGCGCCTGTACAGGGCGGGTAACGTGGTAAAAACCAAGATAGAAACCGGCTTGATTACCGAATACCACCCTGGAGACATTCCCAAATCGGAAATCAACTACAAGAATGGGGTGAAGCATGGAGAATTTAAGGAATACCACAATGTAGGAGAGTGGAAAAAGAAGCGCGAACAAGTGTTGGATGAAGGAGAGGAAGAGTGGGTGGAATACCTCGAAGGGCAACAATTGAAACGCAAAGGAACCTATAAAAACGGCAAGTTACAAGGCAAGGTAAAGTACTTTAATATTGGAGGTGTGCTCGAAAAAACCGAAATTTATGAAAACGGAACACTCGTAGATACATTAAAGCCAAGGTAATTATTGCGTAAAAACACCTACATACGTCTCTTTATACTCCCATTAATTGCCCTCTTACTGGTAGCCTCTTGTAAGAAAAGGGAAACCATTGAATACACCATTTACAATGGTTATGAATACTTTCCAGTAACAGTGGGTAGTTGGATTACCTATGAGGTAGATTCTATTTATCACGACGATGATGTAAGTATACACGATACCACACACTTTCAGTTGCGCGAGGTAGTGGCCGAACTATTTACCGATAACGAAGGCAGGGAAACCATGCGGTTAGAGCGATTTAAACGTGCCAACGATACCTTGCCATGGGGGCTTACCGATGTAT
The DNA here is from genome assembly GCA_963669295.1 of Flavobacteriales bacterium. GTDB lineage: Bacteria > Bacteroidota > Bacteroidia > Flavobacteriales_D > CALLUQ01. The sequence goes on along the minus strand of OY769938.1, from coordinate 41,559 downwards.
GGTTTGCCAATGCTACCGAAACCAGGGTAGAAAAGGTAGAAGAAAACATTCGTTACCTACGGCTCGTATTTCCCATTAAGGAAGGCAAAACATGGGACGGCAATGTGTACAACACCGATAGTGAGCGCGACTACGAATACACTACTGTGCATCAAAGTGCTTCCATCAACAACCTTCCGTTCGACAGCACTTTACAAGTTACCCAAATTGCAGATTCTAACTTTGTAAAAAGGCAACGTGCTATTGAAACCTATGCTACAGGCATAGGACTTATCTACAAAGTATACATCGATTTGGATACTGATCTCGACTTTACTATCCAGGACCCCGGTGCCATAAATACCGGAATTGAATATTATCAAACCATTACTGGATATGGCAATTAACGCAGTAAAGCAACTGCTTACCATCTTATTGATTCATGCTTGTTGTGCCCTCATGGCACAAACAGCACCGTCTAAATATTGGGTGCAATTTACCGACAAAGCAGGCAGTCCTTACTCCATCAACAACCCATCGCAATACCTTTCTGCAAAGGCCTTGCAACGAAGGACCAACCAAAACATTGCTGTTGTTGAAAACGATTTGCCGCCCAACCCACACTATGTAGACAGCATCCTCAATTCAGCGGCCGACATTCAATTCATTCACCGCTCAAAGTGGTTCAATGCCATTACCATTTACACGCAAGACACGTTAGCACTAAATGCCATACGCAATTACTCTTTTGTACAGCAAGTAAAGTCGGTCGATGCCCATGAGGTGGAGAAAACACCAAACAAACTCGAAACCAATTTCTTGAAATGTGATGTGTCGAGCTATTACGAAAACATTTATGGCGAGTCGTACGATCAAATCAGCATGTTATCAGGACACCTTTTGCACGAAGATGGCTTTGATGGTTCCGGCATGCTTATAGCAGTGATAGATGCTGGCTTTTCGTTCGTAGATCAACTGCCTACATTCGATTATTTGCGCAACAACAATCGCATTGTTGGTGCATGGGACTTTGTAGATGGAGATGCTACGGTATACCATGGCAGCAACCATGGCATGCATGTGTTATCTACCATTGTAGGAAGAGTGCCCGGTAGGCTGTTGGGAACAGCGCCCGAGGCTCAAGTGTTGCTGCTGCGCTCCGAAAATGGCCCCAACGAGTTTATCATTGAAGAAGACAATTGGGTGGCAGCAGCTGAGTTTGCCGATAGTGCAGGAGCCGACATCCTCAATACTTCACTGGGCTATACTCGATTCGACGATACCTTGCAAAACCATACCTATGCCGATTTAGATGGCAATACCACACGCATTACCATTGCTACCGACATTGCGGCCAGCAAAGGCATGTTACCGGTAACCAGTGCAGGCAATTCAGGCAATAACTCCTGGTACTACATCAGTGCTCCGGCCGATGCCGATAGTGCACTTACCGTAGGAGCAGTAGATAAGGATGGCGTATATGCTTCCTTCAGCTCCAAAGGACCATCGTTTGATGGCAGGGTAAAGCCCAACGTAGCAGGGCAGGGATCGGGAGCAGTAGTGGCCTCTACCAATGGCGAAGTAGTGTATGGCAGTGGCACTTCCTTTTCGTCGCCCATCATTGCAGGCATGGCCGCTTGCTTGTGGCAGGCACACCCCGACCGTACCAACATGGAAATCTTACACGCCATCGAAAAAAGTGCCCACCAATACAACAACCCCGACGACTTTGTGGGGTACGGCATTCCCAACTTTTACCGTGCCCACCTCTACCTTTCAGGAACCATTGGTGAAAATGGTCCTGCTTCCGACCAGCTATTGGGCATTTACCCTAACCCATTTTCGAATTACCTCAAGGTAATGTTCTACTCGCATCAGGCACAAACGGCTACCATTGAGTTGGTAGATCATTTGGGACGATTAACTTTTAGCAAAAAGGTAAGTTTGGAAGCCAACAGTTTTTGTAACATTCGCATCGACGAAGATCTTGCCGTTTTAAGAACCGGTACTTACATCATGCGCATTACCACTGCCAGCGATGAGTATGTAGAGAAAATCATTAAGTTTTAGTACTCCCCGTTGTATTCAATATACCCGGTAAATGCCACCTTGCGCACATGGTGAGGGATATAGGCGGCACTAGAATGGGGCGAAAGTTGCTCCACAAAATCTATGGCAACATGAATCATCTCGTCGGTAAAAACACGCTCGTCAAGATAGCCGCTTAGCAAGGCATCTTCCCCTTTAAACTTCAGGCTAATGTAGCCATAGCCAGGGTCAACAATTACGCAATTTACTATTTGCGCTTCGGTTTGTTCTTTGCTGGCGTCGTAAAAGCGCACCACAAGGTCTTTGCCGGCAGTATAAACATCTGCATGGCAAGAGAAATGCTGAAAGGTAAATGTTGGCATAATCAAGTAGCTTGTGCAGCGTCCATAATCAACTGTACTACCTTGGCAAAAGGGGTAGTAATATCAACATCATCGGGCATAGGGCCATACCTCAATTCCGACAATTCAAGGGCCGATGGCGCATCAGCACCATGCTGTAATAACAGTTCAGTAATTGTTACAAAATGTTCAAGTTGGTGGTCTTCGAGCAAGTTATCAGAAATACGAAATACCACCATGCGCAACGGACTGGTAGGTTGGTGCTTTTCATCTGCTTCGTTGAGGTCGGAGTAGGGGATATAACAGTTGGCATTAGCTCCTTGCTCAAGGCAATTCACTACTTTGCTTACGTCAAAGTACATGACGGCTTCTACCAGTTGCTCATCAAGCTCGGTCATTATTTAATGTTCACGGTAAGCAATTGTCGGTCTTCAATAAAGCACTCCAATCGATCGCCAATTTGTACCGATCCAACGCCTGCTGGTGTACCGGTAAAAATAAGGTCGCCAATTTTTAAAGTGCAGTATTTGGAAACATGCGCAATGATTTGATCGAAAGGAAAGAGCAGGTCTTTGGTGTTGCCTTGTTGTACCACTTCCCCATTTTTTTGCATGCTGAAGTTGATGTTGTTTAAATCGCCCAACTCGCTTTTATCAATAAAAGCATCGCTTACTGGGGCAGAACGATCAAAAGCTTTGGCCTTTTCCCAGGGCAGCCCTTTGGCTTTGCAATCGGCTTGTACATCGCGGGCGGTGAAATCGATGCCAATGCCTATTTGCTGATAATACTTGTGTGCAAAACGTGCTTCAATGCTTTTGCCCAGTCTATTAATGCGCAATACCAGCTCTACCTCAAAGTGGAGATCGTTGGTAAATTCGGGGTAGTACAACGGGTTTCTTTTGGGCAGCAGTGCCGTTTCGGGCTTCAAAAAAAACACCGGTTCCTCAGGAACCGGGTTATTTAATTCTTTGGCATGTTCGGCATAGTTCCTGCCAATGCAAATGATTTTCATTTATTTTCCATTCGTTTTTTAATGTCGCTCAACACTTTCTTGGTGTACAGCGGGAAGTCGCCATTCATCATCCAACCGTAGTAGCCGGGTTCGTTTTGTAGAATGGCGGTTACCGGCACGCCTTTGTGCTTTCCAAAATTAAACACTTCTACATTGTCTTCGTTCATCACAATTCTGCCAGCAAAATCTACCGGGGTGCCCCCTTGTATCGAAAACTGATGCAAGAAGCCCATATCGTTTTCCAGTCGATCGTTATAGCGTTCAATCTGTGCTTCTAACACTTCGTAGGTAGCAATTACATCAGCCTCAGCACTGTGGGCATTTTCCAGCGGTTTATCGCAGTAAAACTTATAGGCAGCCACCAGGGTACGTTGCTCCATTTTGTGGAAGATGTTTTGTACATCAATGAATCGACGCCCTTTCATTGGAAAGTCGATGCCCGCACGTAAAAACTCCTCCATCAACATAGGAATATCAAACCGGTTAGAGTTAAAACCAGCCAGGTCGCAATGCTCCATAAACGCTGCAATCTTAGGGCCTACCTCTTGAAAGGTGGGTTCCATAGCAACGTCGGCATCATAAATGCCATGAATTTCAGAAGACTGCACCGGAATAGGAATGGTAGGGTTTACCCGTTGGGTGTATACTTCTTTGCTGCCGTCGGGCGATGCTTTTAATATGGAGATTTCTACTATTCTGTCGGAAGAAACATTGATACCAGTAGATTCAATGTCGAAAAAAGCGATGGGACGCTCCAGGTTAAGTTTCATTCAGTAATTATTGAGATAAGGTGATGAATTTTTGAATTTCAGGCATTTGAACGTGAAAGCTCTTGACCTCTAATGCTTCTGTTTTTAAATCAAACCCTTCCACTTCAATTTCCATTTTATACTTACCAGGGGGAAGAGCCATAATGAATTTCCCGGTATTAGGATTGGGGAAGTAACTCCCATATTCTTCTTCATTTGCATCAAATACAATGATGGTAGCACCTTCCGTAATAAATGGTTTTAAAGTATCGCCCGATGGCGATGGCAGTTGCACCACAAAGATGGCGGGTTGATTAGCCACCTCATTATAGGTTACCTGATAAATATCTAAATCGCCCACACCACCTTTGCGCAAGGCAGAAACATAAGCATGCATACCATCTTCCGAAAAGGAAATGGTACGGTCGTCGTAAGGGGTATTGATGGGGTGTCCCAGGTTACGTGGCGCACTCCAGGTATTGCTTTCAGGCTCCCACTTCGAATAGTACAAGTCGTAACCACCCATGCCCTTGTGTCCTTCCGAACAGAAGTACAATGTTTGATTGTCAAACGATAGGGTAGGGAAGTCCTCGTTTTTAGGTGTGTTGATTTGTGTGCCCAGGTTTTGTGGTAGGGCCCAGTCGCCAGTAGGTAGCTTGCGTGCCATGTAAAGGTCGCGCCCGCCCTGCCCACCATCGCGGGCACTGGCAAAGAAAAGGGTATTGCCATCAGCAGAAATAGAAGCCGATGTTTCAAACTCTTTGGAGTTAACACTTTCTCCTAACTTGGTTTTACGTCCATATTTATTCGAAGAAGACATCTCGCACGTATAGATGTCGCCATAATCATCAACATGATCGATGTATACAAAAACAGTTTTGCCGTCGTCAGAAAGCCCAACAGCCTGCTCATCATACATGGTATTCATCAACCCTGCACTTTTGGAAGGAGCTAATTCCCCGGTTTCCTTATTGCGAATCGACATCCATACGTCGGAAGGGTAGTACCCATCAAATTCTTTTCCGCCCTTGCTTTCTTTCCTCCGGGTGGTGTACACAAGAATCGACTCGTCTTTCGCCACATAGGGGTAGTAATCGGGATACTCGGAATTGATCTTAGGCCCCATGTTGGTAAAGGTCACGTCTAATGGAGCCTTCATCAATGCTTTGGCAGTTTGACAATCTTCTATGGCTTTGTCAGCTTTAGCCGCACCACTGGAGTTGGCTGCTTTATAACGATTAAATGCCTCAATGGCTTTGTCAAATTCGTAGTTATAAGAATACGCCTTACCAAGATCAAAGGTGACTTCTGGATTGACCTTAGGCATTTTAGCTGCTTTTTCAAGGTAAGGAATGGCCTTGGTTTTGTCGATATTGGTGCGCAAATAGCAAAGCCCCAGGTTGTATTGAAACTCTGGGTTATTGGGGTTCTTTTTAATCAGCCGTGCGTAAACATCTTTGGCCGCAAAGTAATTCTGATTCTTGAAATGTTCCTTGGCTTCACGGGGGTCTTGTGCATGAGAAGGCATGATGCCTATTCCTAGCACAAAAGCTCCGAGTAAAGCGAGCCGGAGACGAAGAGTTAATATGTTATCACACCACCTCAAATCAAACGTTTCCCTTAATAATACAACTATGATACCAAAAAGGACAATGAACGCTAGTGAAGGATTAAAACAAAACCCCTTACATGTTGTAAAGGGTTTTATAAATATATTAATTTTTTGTTAGAATGTACGGTAACAAATAGCGAATTGAACTGCTTACTTGGCAATCATCTTAATGTACTGATAGCGCTCATAAGTTTCTCTATTCTCAATGTAATCGCCTTTATAAGCAGGGCCTTGCACCAATGAGTTGATGGCAATGAAGTTTACTTTATCAGCCTTAATGCCTTTTTTACTCAGTTGCGATAACAAGATAGACTTGGCATCACCTGAACGATTTTTTGCAAGCGTTTTGTTGTTTTTATACGATCGCGTAGGCACCTTTGAGGCACTGCTTTCAATAACAATATTAACAGAACCACGTTGCTTAATGATGTACAACACATCGTTGATGAATGATACAAATCGCTGCTCTTTGGTGTTTACCCCACGGTTGTTGTAAGTGTAATACTTGTCGAAACTCGACTTGGTCGTTACCTCGTCTGTAGCATCAAACTTAGGATCCTCAGTGGTATTGCTATTTGTGTTCGTATTCGTATTGTTGGTCGTATCAGTAGTATTGGCAATCGGAAGGTTGTAATGGTACTTACAACGCTTGTCTCTTACTGCCCTGCCAATAATTCCACTGCCATTGGCTCCTAGCAATACCACTTCCATCTTATCGCACAATGCAGGGTCATCGGTTTGGATGTTAAAGATGTAACCAATGTCCTTGGGCAATTCGTAATAAGTAAAGATGCCATTGTTATCCAACTTTTCAGTGATGAGCGTATTGCCGTCTTTGTCGAGATAGGTTACAATGGTGCCTTCTTTTTCGTATGGCTTCTTATTGTAAAGCACTTGCCACCTTGGGCCATCCTGCCCGAAAAGGAATTTACAATCGCCTTGTCGTAAAGCTTTACCAAGAATTTTTCCGTTTTCGCCAATCAAGGCTACTTCAATTTTATCACACAACGAAGGTTCATCCAGTTTTACATCCAGCAATTGTTTCTTATCAAGCGGAAGGTCGTGGAACTTGAACATCCCTTTATCATCTACTGCTTCAACAAACACAATCTTTCCTGCATCGTTGAGGTAGGTAACAATGGTACCGGCTGCTTTGGTGTAAGGTTCGTCGTTTAACAATAGTTGCCACATTAATTCAGCATTGTCTGCCATGTTCACCACTTGCCCTGACTCATTCAGGTTAAGGGGATCGAGAAACAACTCTTTTTCAATGTCGCTATACGCTTTACAAGGAATGGTTATCTTGTCTTTGTGGAAGGTTTTTCCATCCACTTTGTATTCCAATTCATAATCCTGGCAAGGCTCTAAAATGGCTACAAAAACACCATCCCTTTGTCGTGGAATGTGTACAGTGCTATCGTCGGGCATGGCCGGGTTGCGAATAACAATTTGAGTGGTTGCTGGAATGCTTTGCCCATCAGGAACATTAATCACCCCTTTCAATACGGCAAGGTTAAACTCAGCTGAAGGGTCGCTGTATTCAATCAGGTAAATGTCAGCTTCTCCACAACCACCTTCTTTTCTCGACGAGTAATAGGCCCTTTTACCATCAGCCGATTCTACATAAAAAGCGTCGTCATCTACTGTGTTAACAGGATAGCCAATGTTTACCGGGGCAGTCCATTTTAAGTTATCTTCGGTATAGGAACGAAATAAATCGAACCCACCCATTGTTTTATGTCCGTTAGAAGCAAAGTAAAGTGTTTTGCCATCAGGGTGTAGGTAAGGAGCATCCTCATCGTAGGGCGTATTGATGGTAGGACCCAGGTTCATGGCATCACTCCATTCCCAAAGACCACCGGCTAAATCAATGCGCTTACAGCGATAGATATCTCTTCCTCCAAAACCACCTTTGCGGTCGCTTACAAAGTATAAGAATTTGCCGTCGGCAGAAATGGTACCGTGTGTTTCCCAACTCTCGGTATTAATCTTGTCGCCCATTTTAGAAGGGAAAGTCCACATGTCACCTTCCAATACACTTTCGTAGATGTTACCGTCACCACCATCATCCTTGTATACATATAGCGTTTGTCCATCTACCGATACATTGATGGTAGCTTCATGTCCATCGCTATTGAAGTGCATGGCTTCAGGTTTCCCCCAATTGCCTTCATCATCTTTGTAAACGATGTAGATATCTTCATAGTGCATGCCGTCGCCATCGTCAAATACATAAAGGTTAGAACTGTCGGAACGTACCCTTCTGGTGGTGAAGAACATTTGACGCTCATCAACAGAAATAACAGGACTAAAGTCAGGAGCATCACTATTCACATCACATCCAAGATTGGTAATCTTTAACGATACCGGGCTCGCCATCAATTCTTTTGCATTGTTACACATCATGGTGTAACGATCAGCCTCAGCGTAAAGGTCATGATTCTTTTTAACTGCCGATTTAAACTTGCCAAATTGCGCAATGGCTTTATCGAGCATGTAATTCAAGTGATAGGCCTGTCCCAGGTAGAAGATGGCCTCTCGGGGGGCTTTGTCTTCCAAATGGTTGAAAGGGTCGTAGTTTTTGGAGATGTTATCACCAATACCTTCAAGGTAATCGAGCGACTTTGCCTTTTCGTTAGAAGATTTGAGGTAGCAAAGGCCAATTTTATACTTCACATTGGCATTGTCGGGCTGTTCTTTTTCCAGCATTAACCAAACACCAAGTGCCCGGCTGTAAAACTTCTCCTCCATCAATTGATTGCCTTCAATGAACTGCTTTCGAAAACCATCTTGTGCCATTACAGTTAGAGAGAGTAACATGGTGCAGGCGAACAAAACGATCAGTCTCATGTGATGACGATTAAAACTTAATGTATGAAAGAAGTTATTCAATTACCTTACGAGATTGTATAAAAGTACTAATATACACGATAAAAATACTAAATCTCGCGATTAACATCAAATTGCTCCAAATAATCGGCTACCCGTCGAACAAAAGTACCTCCAAGAGCACCGTCAACCACACGATGGTCGTACGAATGCGATAGATACATCATATGGCGAATTCCAATGGTATCTCCCTGAGGCGTTTCAATAACAGCAGGCTTTTTACGAATGGCACCAACGGCCATAATGGCTACTTGCGGTTGGTTAATGATGGGGGTGCCCATCACGTTGCCGAACGACCCTACATTGGTAATAGTGTAAGTGCCACCTTGAATCTCTTCGGGCTTTAATTTGTTGTTTCTTGCTCTATTAGCCAAATCATTTACCGCCTTGGTAATTCCCAATAGGTTCAAACGGTCAGCATTTCTAATAACAGGAACAATAAGGTTGCCACTTGGAAGGGCAGTAGCCATACCCAGGTTGATGTCGGCCTTTTTTATGATTTTATCACCATCTACCGAAACATTTACCATAGGCATGTCTTTGATGGCTTTTACCAATGCTTCCATGAAAATAGGAGTAAAGGTGATCTTTTCTCCTTCGCGTTGCTGGAAGCTGTTTTTTACTTTGTTTCTCCAGTTTACAATGTTGGTAACATCGGCTTCTACATATGAAGTAACATGAGGGGAGGTATGTTTCGACATCACCATGTGATCGGCAATGAGCTTACGCATACGATCCATTTCAATGATCTCATCCTGTCCGCCAACAGAAATGGCTGGTTGCACTGGAGTGGGTTGGCTAACTACTTTTGCCTGCCCGTTGGTTGCAGGAGCTGCCACTATAGCTGGGGCAACCGGAGTTGCCGAAGTAGTTGCAGATTGTGTAGAACGCTTGGGCAGATAGGCCAATAGATCTTTTTTGGTTAATCGACCACCCTGTCCGGTACCGGGGATGGCTTCTAACTCGGCCATAGAAATGGCTTCTTTTTCGGCAATGCTACGCACCAATGGCGAATAGAAACGACCAGAGTTGCCATTTTTGCTGATGGGCTCTTCGGTTGCGGCTACGGCAGTGGTAGCTGTGCTGGCAGCCATTACAGGCTCAGCTGCAACAGGTGCAGCTGCAGCAACTTCTTTTGCTGGCTCGGCAGCAGGAGCAGTTACTTCTGCAACAGCTTCTCCTTCACCAGCAATGATGGCAATTACATCGCCTACTTTTACTACGTCGCCTTCGTTGCACAAGCGCTTTACCAATACACCATCTGCAGGAGCGGGCACTTCTGAGTCTACCTTATCCGTTGCAATTTCAATGATCGATTCGTCGGCTTCAATCGTTTCCCCCTCTTCTTTCAGCCATTTAATGATGGTTGCTTCTGCAACACTTTCTCCCATCTTGGGTAAGAGCACTTCTACCTGCGCCATTTGCTTTATCTTTTAAGGTTTTGAGTCGAAAATCAGAGAACAAAAATAAGCTAAATTCTCTGATTTACAATAAGAATTTATCAAGAGCTATTGTGAATAAAATCAGGCAAAAGGGCGGGAAGAAACTTACCTAATTGCCCAACGATTTGAATCCCTTCCAAATGGCCATAATATCGTTGGTAAGGCGGTAATCTTTAGCATATACGACGTTGAGCTTATCAATTGTTTCCTGAGTTTGGTGAACATTCTTCAAGGTATCTACCGACGATAACACTCCAGGTTTAATTTTGGGGAGCTTAAATTTAGCTTGCTCACTCATTTTGCCATAGCCCACCCACGATTTCTTGCCAAGCATAACGCTAAACAGGTTGCTGATAAAACCCAACCTGTTTTTTACCATCAAAAGAGATACGGGCAAGAAGGCAAGCATAATGATACTGGCAAAAAAGTCAAGCACCCGCTTGTTACGCATGTTGGCAGTTCGTGTTACCGAGTTGATATCGAGTACATACAGATCGCCCGAAGTTTCGATGGAGTTACTGCCAATCATATACAAGCTTTCGGGTGGAGCGATTTTATAATCTATCGACTTGGCATCAATGCGCGACATCGAGTCAATGATGCGCTGTGCAGTAAGGTTTTTAGCACAAAAAATCACTTCGTCGATTTTATGAATTTGAACAATCTCAGTAATTTGATCGATACTACCCAGGTAACCTTCGCTCGAAGTTTCGCTAAGCTCAGGTTGTACCGAGCCAATAAAGCTGGGGTTGTTGGCGGTTTGGTTCAATAAAGTAGTTACCCTATCGGCTTCTTCACGATCGCCCACAATGGCAAATCGCTTATTGGGATTACCACGTAAGCTATAACCTTCTACCTTGGCCAGGTGCAATATCCAACGCGTTAATAGCATTGAAATAACGGCCCATGCTGCGCCTATGAGGATGAGGATACGCGAAAACTGCAAGTCTTTCGATAGCAAGGCGTATACAATCAAAATAATTCCTGTACCAATAAGCAATCCTTTGATAATGCGTACCAACTTTAACGGTTTGTCGTAGCCACCACTAAAGAATACCGAGAGCAACCATACCAGCATATAGCTTGGAAGCATAATGGCCAGCAACTGATAATTAAATCCTTTTTGGAAATACCAATCGTAGTAATAAGCAATGCCAAACAATCCACCGGTAATGAGTATGCCATCCAACAACGGCACCATCGATTTTTTGATAAAGCGGTTGAAAAGAGCAATGGAAGCACGCAGGTAAATGGCACAGTTAATCAGGAAAGAAAAAAGCTTGGCGTTTTTTTCGGAAAAGTGCTTCTGCGCAAATATGATCATGGCATTGTAAAACACAAATACGTAATTCACGCTACTTTTCTTAGTGCTCTCTCCTTTATAATGAATGATGCGTGTATCGGGGAAATAATAGTTTTTATACCCTCCAAGGGTAATGCGATACGACAGGTCAATATCTTCGCCATACATAAAGAAGGCTTCATCCAGTAACCCTACTTTATCCAGGGTGGTTTTGCGCATGAGCATAAAGGCTCCAGCAAGAATTTCTATTTCGTGCGTCTCGTTTTCATCGAGGTATCCCAGGTGGTATTTGCTAAACTTTTTGTTTTTGGGGAAGAGGCGCGACAACCCAAAAATCTTATAAAAGGCTACAGCAGGAGTAGGGAGGCCTCGTTTCGATTCTGGAAGGAATTTTCCTTTTCCATCGATCATTTTTACCCCTAGTCCTCCAGCATCTGGGTGTTCGTCCATGAACTTCACCACCTTTTCAAAAGTATCTTCCTCTACCACCGTATCGGGGTTGAGCAATAACACATACTCACCTTTCGATAGCTTTATGGCCTGGTTGTTGGCCCTGGAAAAACCAACGTTTTCTTTGTTGGCAATTAAATGTACATCAGGAAACTTTTTACGTACCATCTCTACCGATCCGTCTACCGAAATATTGTCCACCACATATACTTCTCCTTCAACGTTCTTCAGTGCTTTATACACCGAATGCAAACACTGCTCAAGGAAGTATTCTACATTGTAGTTAACGATAATGACAGATAGCTTCATGGAAGGGAAAGCGTTATTTCACCAGTGAGTTTTCGTATGGAGTGCGGTTGATGATAGACCTGCCAAGGGTAACTTCATCAGCATACTCTAATTCGTCGCCAATGGCAATGCCCCTGGCTATGGTTGAGATGTTAACGCCATGATCTTTAAGCTTCTTGTATAAATAAAAGTTAGTAGTGTCTCCTTCCATGGTAGTGCTGAGTGCCAAAATCACTTCTTTTACAATACCTGCTTCGGCCTTTTCAATCAGGGTTCCAATATTGAGGTCATTTGGGCCAATACCGTCCATCGGAGAAATGATCCCTCCTAAAACGTGATATACGCCCTGGTATTGTTGGGTGTTTTCTATGGCCATCACATCGCGAATATCTTCCACTACACAAACAGTAGATTCGTCGCGTCGAGGATTGGAACAAATGCTACACACTTCCATGTCGGAAACGTTGTGACACTTTTTGCAGAAAGTAATGTTGTTGCGCAAATTCACAAAAGCATTGGAGAAGGCATCGACCTCTTCAGGGCTTCTTTTCAGCATGTGCAGTACCAGCCGTAACGCTGTTCTTTTCCCTACACCGGGCAGCGACGAAAACTGCTCTACTGCTTCTTCAATGAGTTTGGATGAGATATTCATTGCTCAAATTTAATTGAAATATCCGAAATGAGGAGGAGAGTGGTTTGAAAATGAAATGGTAAAGCAAGTAGTGTTAAAAATCAAACAATGATGTTAAAAAGGAATTTAAGGTGCTAGGATTTCCAGAATGATCTTGGTAAATTGTACGCTTAAAGTTGAACTAAATACAAAATCTATGAGAATCTCTACTTTATTTACTGCCGCTTTAGTGGTAGGATTGGCGGTTGTTTCGCAAGCGCAAACGTTGGTAAGCACCACCCCTGCCGACAAAAACGCCATCATCGAGGAGTTTACTGGTGTGCGTTGCCCAAACTGTCCTGATGGGCACAATGTGGCTGCAGGTATTCTTGCCAACTACCCCGATCGTGCGCATGTAATTGCTTACGCACCAACCAACTCCAGTTATACCTCACCTGTAAATGGTGGCGACTACGATTTCCGTCGTGGCTATCTGGATGCATTTTATTCTTCAGCTTATTGTGGTTCGCGATTTATGCCTGGTGCTTTTGTGAACAGAAGAGAGTGGGGGAATCCTGCTGAAAAAATGACCAGCCGTGGCGTATGGGACTCCCATGCACAAACCATTATGGCTGAGGCATCACCCTTAAATGTTGGAGTATCATCTACCTACGACATTGGTATGAATACCCTTACGGTAAACGTAGAAGTATATTATACCTCTACAGTAACAGATGGCAATAGCTTGTATGTACACTTGATGGAAAGTGGTATTGTTGCCGAACAACAAGGTAGTGGAGGAAGTGCCAACTACGTACACAAACATAATTTTGTAGAGCACATTTCTACAGGCCAATGGGGAGATGCTATTACCGGCAACACCACTGCAGGAAGCTTGTATACTACTCAATATGTATTTGATTTGAACAATGCTGTTGCTCCCATTAACATCAACAATGCTGAAGTAATTGCATTTGTTATTGAAGACAATTCTACCGAGATATACACAGGAGTAGTAGTAGATGCTGATGGTGGAAGCACAGCAACTGCGGTAAATGAGTTGGAAGAAAATATGTTTGGCGTAGGTTTATTCCCTAACCCAACTACTGGCAATGTTTCGATCAACTACCAGTTGGAGCATGCAGCCAATGTATCAATAGCCATTCACAATGTGTTAGGCGAAACGGTATACAGCGAAGGATTGGGAGTGCGTAGCAATGGTGTTAATTCCATCAACCTCGATTTGGAAGCCATGAACCTAAATAGTGGTGCGTATTTTGTACAAATCATTAATGGCAACCAAACCGTAAGCAAGAAGTTGATCTATAACAAATAGATAAGTACAAATAAAGGAACAAAAAAGGCCTCGAAAGAGGCCTTTTTTTATTTGTTGCGTTTGTCTTTAATGTAAACCGATTTGCCCGGTGCATTGGCATTAGAGTGTTCGTTAATTTCAAACAACCCTACGGCTCGAATCAATTCTCCAAGCTTGGTATAGCCAAAATTTCGAGGGTCAAACTCAGGCGATTTGTTGGCAATGTTAGCGCCCACAGCGGCCAGGTTGGTCCAGCCATCTTCGTCGGCAGAGTCTTCTACCGCATTGCGTAAGAGATTCACCAGCTTGCTATCGCTACGCAGTGCTTTGGCATCTTTGCGCTCTACCCGTTCAGTATCATCACTTTCCTCTTTCCTTAGAATTTCAGTGTAAATAAACTTGTCGCAAGCATTCACAAAGGCCTTGGGCGTTTTGCGTTCTCCAAAGCCATAAACAAACAACCCCGCTTCACGAATACGGGCGGTTAGCTTAGTAAAATCGCTATCGCTCGATACAATGCAGAAGCCATCCATTTTTTCTGTATACAGAATGTCCATGGCATCTATAATCATTGCACTATCGGTAGCATTCTTGCCCGAGGTATATCCAAATTGTTGGATGGGTTGAATGGAGTAATCCAGCAGTACCTCTTTCCACTGTTTTAGGTTGGGCTTGGTCCAATCGCCATAAATACGGCGTATACTGGCAATCCCATACTTGGCAATTTCTTCAATAAGCCCCTCAATAATGCGAGGTTGTGCATTATCTGCATCAATCAGCACTGCCAATTTATTTCGTTTTTGTGTCATAATTTTTTTGAGTTAAGCATTATATGGCTCCTACAAGTGCTATTACAAATACAATGAGGAAGAACAGGAAGGCGAGACCGTTGAATACTGTGCCTAAAATGCTGAAAATTTTCTTTGTGTTTTTCTTTGATAGGGCTATCATGCCCAAAATGGCTCCAACGATGGATAAAAGAAAGTCGACCATCACTACTACACCCAGTATAATCAATGCATCTTCGTTGGGATATCGATCCAAAGCTCCTGCTGCGATGGCAATGATAAAGGCAACAGCAAAAATTAAAGTGCCCACACAAGCGATAACGAAAGAAGCAATGCCTGCCTTAGGGTGCTGCAATGGTGCAACTGGAGGTGTAGTAAAAGGATCCATGAATTTTAATGATTAGCAGATGGCATTATTCTTCCCAAAGGTTGAAAAGATTAACGCCAATATTAAAGCCAATGGCCTGGTTGGTAATGTTTAATTTTGTACTGCTATTGTCTATCCCGGCAGCACGAGTAATGTCGGGGTTATATTCGAATTCCACCAGCAATACATCGCTGAATTCTATGCCAAACCCCAGTACCAATCCAAGGCTTATAGCATTGTAATCTTTTAAAGCATCCTGGTAATATACAGCATAGCTCAACGTATCAGTAATTAACACCTCCGACCCATTGGCAGTGGCACGAACTTCCGAATTCATTAGATAAGCAGGACGAAAACCTGCTAATAAATATGGTTTCGTACTGTTGAGTGATAGGTTGGTACGCGATAATAAATCGATGGAAATATAATCGGTAACTACATCCATAACCACCTCTCCGGGTCTTGTGCTTGGAGGAACATTGGGGTCGATAGGCTGGTAGCTTAGCGTTTCTATCTTCTCAAAACCCTTGCGCATATATGTAAGCTGAGGATTCCACTTGAACCGTTCGTGATAACCCAATTCGGCAAATGCGCTGATGCCAAAGCTGCTTCGGGTAGTTTGCCAACCACTCCAATCAGTATACCCTTCTGGCAATTGGCTATAGCTCCAATGCTGATTCGATGATACATAACGCAGTTTTGCTCCCACTTTACTGGCGTATTGCGCCTTGCTGCCCATTGCTGCCAACAACATGGAGAGTAAAATGATATAACGAACGACAAACATCTTAGTGATATACGTTGCTTTTTGAATTAAGTTAAGGGCAATTTAATCAATTTCACTGTGATGTTCCATTTCTTGCTTGATCTTTGCTACCGATTGTTGTAGGATATCTATGGTTAAATCGATGGTGTTGAGGTGCGTTCTAAACGATAACACCGCCAATCTAATCACAAAAACATCGTTCAGTAAGGTAGAAGAAAGGAATACCCTTCCATCTTCTTGCACAGCTTTAACAATTTGCTCGTTAAAGGCATTGGCATCACCGGTTTTAGGAACATAACGGAAAGTGGCTACCGATAAATCGGGGGCAGGCCCCACTTCAAAACCTTCAATGGTTTGAATTTTGTTGTAGAAGTAGCGCGTTAACCATATTTTTTCTTGAAGACATGCTTTGAATGGAGCCAATCCCATAAGTTTCAATGGAAGCCATAAACGCATGCCACGATAATGCTTGGTGAGCTCAGGAGATAAGTCAGCTGGAGAAAGCTCATCTTGCGATTCTAAGGTGTCTTGCATGTAATTGGCTTTGTAGTAATGCGATTGGTGCATCTTCTGCTGATCTTTTACCAGGATAACACCCGAACCGTAAGGAAGGAACAAGCCTTTGTGCGGATCCATCACCACCGAATCAGCTTTTTCGATGCCTTTAAGCAAGTATTGGGTTTCTTCACAAAGAATGAAAAAAGCCCCATAAGCACCATCTACATGGTACCATAAGTTGTGTTGTTGGGCAACATCACCAATTTCATCAAGAGGGTCAACCATACCAGTGTCGGTGGTGCCGGCAGAAGCAATTACCAGCCATGGTTTTAGCCCCGCTGCTTTGTCGGCTTCAATTTGCTGTTTCAACACTTCAGGTTGTAAACGGTATTTATCATCGAGAGGAAGAAAGCGCACCACAGCTTCGCCCATGCCGCTAATGCGAATGGCTTTATCAAGACAATGATGCATTTGACTGGAAGCATAAATCACCGTACGCTCAATGTCTTTCCCTTTTATGGCATGTGCATCACGAGCAGTAACAATGCCAATGAGGTTGGCAATGCTTCCTCCAGAGGTGAGGTTGCCTCCAAACCCTTCTTTGTAGCCTACCATCTTAGCCATCCATTCAATAAGCATGTTTTCCATGCGTACTGCTCCGGGCGATGCGAAGAACACACCGGCATAACGGTTAGTAATGTCAGCAATATAATCGCCAAGCGATGAATAATAAATTCCTCCACCAGGAATGTACCCGAGGTGCCCGCCTGAGGCAGGATTAAGCCCAGGAAAATCAACATGTTCTTCAATAAGTTCAATCAATGCTTCCATTGAAGTAGGCTCATCGGTAATCGGTGCATCATAGATGCCCATGCCCTTTTCTTTAGAAAGGTTAAAGGCATTGATGTCGTGAATATTGTTGAGGAACCGTTCAGTATACGCCACTACCTTTTCCCGGTTCGAAGCACGCTCTTCAGCGTCGGGCTCCAACCGAAGAGAAATAGCCTCCAATGCTTTAATGCGATCAATCATGCTGAAAATTTGCTTCTAAGTACGTAAAAATAAAAGGGCGAAGCAATTGCAAATAGGTGCATTTCATAAATATGCATCGCTTCGTACTGGATTTGTTTTTCCAAGCAATTTCCGTTTATTTGCGCTCATGACACCAGCACTTATTTTGTACATCATTGGCGGCTATTTTCTGGTGCTCATTGCCATTTCATTACTCACCAGCGGTCGTGGAGATAACAATACTTTTTTTATAGGAAATAAACAATCACCATGGTACATCGTGGCGTTTGGAATGATTGGCGCTTCACTATCAGGAGTTACTTTTATTTCAGTACCTGGATGGGTCGCTGGTAGTGAGTTTTCGTACATGCAAATGGTGTTAGGCTACCTGGTGGGGTACACTGTCATTGCATTAGTGTTATTGCCGCTTTACTACAAACTCAACCTCACCTCTATTTATACCTATTTGAAAGATCGGTTTGGGGTAGCTTCCTACAAAACAGGAGCAAGTTTTTTCCTGCTGTCCCGTATCATAGGAGCCTCCTTTAGGTTGTACCTGGTGGCCATTGTATTGCAGTTAGCAGTATTCGATAAACTTGCAATAGATGTGCCTTTTTGGCAAACGGTGGTCGTTACCGTACTACTCATTTGGTTGTATACATTTAAAGGGGGGATAAAAACCATTATTTGGACCGATACATTGCAAACGTTATTCATGTTGCTTTCGGTAGGCATTACTGTGTGGTTAATTGCCGATAAGATGGATTTAGGGCCAATGGGCATCGTCGATAAAATCAAAAATAGCGCCTATTCACAAATGTTTTTCTTCGATGACTTTACAGATAAAAAACACTTTGTAAAGCAATTTTTAAGTGGAGCATTCATTGCGATTGTAATGACCGGGCTGGATCAGGATATGATGCAGAAAAACCTGAGCTGTAAGAACCTGAAGGAGGCAAAAAAGAACATGTTTACTTTTAGTATAGTGCTGGTGTTCGTGAACTTATTTTTCCTGGCATTAGGAGCTTTGTTATACATCTTTGCCAATGAGAATGGCATTACCATCCCCGAGAAATCGGATTACTTGTATCCAGCCATCGCCATTGATGGTTACCTTGGCCCTGCCGTTGGAGTATTCTTTGTGTTGGGGCTCATAGCCTCGGCTTATTCCAGTGCCGATTCGGCCTTAACGGCACTCACTACCTCATTTTGTATTGATATTCTCGACATTGAAAAACGGGAAGAAAAAGCGCGTAAGTTAACCCGAATACTGGTGCACATTGGTATGTCGGTGGTGTTAGTCATAGTGATCATGGTATTTTGGGCCATCAACGACGATAGTGTAATTAGTGCTTTGTTTAAAATAGCGGGGTATACTTATGGTCCGTTGTTAGGGCTTTACGCTTATGGTATCTTCACCAAAGGAAAGGTATATGATCCTCTAGTACCTGTAATTTGTATAGTATCGCCAATTGTATGCTACTTCCTCAGTCAGTATTCAGAGCAATTGCTGTTTGGGTATAAATTCGGCTTTGAGCTGTTGATCGTAAATGGATTGTTTACCCTAATAGGGTTGGCGCTTTCGGGATTGCTTCGAAGCGATTAAGGCATTAAAAATTGAATGGCATGTGGCACCATGGTAATGTGAATGGGAGCATAGCCTAAAAATTCTCCATCCATATCAACGGCACACGACAACTCATGTGGGGTAATGGTTACCTCGGTAGCTTCGCGGTAAGAGATTTTAGGGTGATCTACCTTTTTTCCTTTCTTAATTTTGCCAACGTTAAGTAGGTAATCTTTCATTTTGATGTCGGCAATGATGACCACAGAAAACTTGCCATCATTTACTTGAGCATCGGGAGCAATACACAACCCACTGCCAAAATATTTGCCATTGGCCACTGCCAGGGTTAGTATTTTGCCTTCCCACTCAAACGAGTCGGTGGTGCATGTTACCTTCGATTGTTCGTAGGTGATGAATGATTCTGTAATGGCTTTGATAAAGGTGAAATTGGCGCCTAATGGCTTACTGCTTTTATTGACCTTCTCCACTACATGTCCGCCCAGCCCAACATCGGTAATATTGATGAAGTAACGTTCGTCTTCTTCTCCTTGTGGCGATAGATAACTTACTTTACCAATATCGATAGGGTTTGCTTGTGTAGTTTCAAGCAGCTGAATCAATTGTTCGATGCTACCATCAATGCCTACCGTTTTGGCAAAATCGTTTGCTGTACCGCAGAGCAAGTATCCAAGAATAGGTAGTTCCGACCGTTGTGTACTGCCTTGCATAATACCGTTAAGCACTTCATTAATCGTACCATCACCACCTGCAGCGATGATACAATCTGCTCCATTTTCGGCAGCATTAGCCGCCAATGTAACAGCATGACCTGCTTGCCGTGTTTCCAATACTTCTAAAGTGTTGAAGCGCTTTTGCAGTTGGGATAAATCATTTAACACCTTCTTTTTATTGCGAATGGTGCCTTTTAAAACTACGGTAATTTTCATGTGCTAAATGTAGTGAAATATTTTTGCACAAGGGTTTGAAAATCAGGGTGTATGTTGGCACCTGTAGCTACTATTTCACGGCCGAAAACAAAGTTGCGTCCTCCCTTAAAGTCGTTCACTACACCACCGGCTTCTTCCACAATAAAAGCACCAGCTGCTACATCCCAGGCATTAAGGCCGTATTCGTAAAACCCCTCAAACCTACCACAGGCCACATAAGCTAAATCAACAGCGGCAGAACCCAGCCGACGTACCCCTCTGGAATGATGCATAAAATGTTGCAGCAACTCCATGTATTCATTCAATCGGTTGTAATCGTAATAAGGAAAACCTGTTGCTACCAAAGCATTGGAAACTTCAGCGGTGGAAGAAACATGAATTGAGGTTTCATTGAGCCATGCTCCACCTTCCTGCCATGCATAAAAGCATTCGTTGCGGTTTACTTCATACACCACTCCCAGGATTATGTCGTTGTCTTTTGCCAATGCAATGCTAACAGCATATACCGGAATGGAATGGATGAAATTGGTAGTGCCATCTAAAGGGTCGATGATCCATTGGTAGGTGTCTCCCTTTTTAGTGGAAGTGCCTTCTTCAGCAATAAAGCCGGCTTCAGGAAGCAGTGCTCCCAACCGTTGTACCAATCGCTCTTCAGCGGTTTTATCCACATAGCTTACCAGGCTGTTTTTACTTTTTACTTCAACAGCATCGGTCGTAAACTTCCTATTTTCTTCGCGAATAAAGATGCCTACCTCTATGGCAATGGTATTGACTTGTTGGCACAACGATTCGAGGTTCATGCGGTACTTTTTTTACGTTTCCACAACCATATTAAACCACCAGTACCGAGCAATACCAAAAGCATTGAAATGATTTCAGCTTGTGTCAGCCCTCCCAGCCCTTCGTACGTTTCGTTTACCCTGATCTTTTCAATAAAGAACCGTTCAATGCCGTTAAAAATGAGGTAAATAGAAAAGAGCATTCCTGCTACTTGTAGGCGCTTGCGAATGACCCAAAGAATGCCAAAAATAATGAAGCTCATGATGACCTCATACAATGGTGTGGGGTATACAGGATTAGCTAATTTGTAGCAATAATCACTGCTGTATGCGCAATTCTCAATCACCATTCCTCCGGCACCATTTACATTGTTGGGGTAGTCGTACGCCCAAAACCACTCTGGCAAAAATGCCATCCATTCGGGTTGTGGGTTTAGGTTTTCGATGCCCCAATCACCATCACCGGCTATTTGGCAGCCTATACGTCCAACGCCATAGGCAAGAATTAAGGCTGGTGCGCAAGCATCCATCGAAGGCAGGATGTTTAGCTTGTTTCTATGCATGTAGTAAATAACAGCACCTCCACCAACAATCAGGCCTCCATACATGGTAAGGCCGCTAAAGAAATTATCAAACAGCGAGGTAAAACTGCTGGGATCTTCTAGTATGGCAAAGATTTTAGCGCCCAGAATACCGAATACAGCAGCTACCAGAGTCATGTTTCCCACATGCTCGTATGGGTGAACTTCTACTTCCATGGTTTTGGGTTCAGGCAACCGCTTCTTTTCCTTTTCACGGTACTTCATATAGGCAAATACCCCTCCAAGCACAAGGCCACCAATAATGTTGCCTTTGGTAGATAAGATGAATTCAGGGGGACTGGCAACTACTTCTTCATAGTTCACAAAAACATACAGCAGTTTAAATCCAAGAACAAACCCAATAATGCCTGAAATAGCCAACTCTATGGGAGAGGCTTTTTCGCCTACTATCGTTTTCTTTTTAGTTGATTTTAACAAGCCGTCAGCTTCTTTGCGTTTCATCTCTCGCGTAAAAAAGTGACTGGCAGTTAGAAATGCAATGGCTACAAAAAAACCAAAGCTATTGACAAACTTCAGTCCGCTCCATTCAACGCCAAACAATTTATGAAAGAGGTGGTAAAGAGTAGGAGCCATTAAATTGCAACTTTATTGGTGGAAAGAGGTGCTTTCAAGGCCACCTTCATCAGCCCGTCACGATCAATTTCATTGAGTACTACGCGATACATTTCATTGCTCAATGAGGGATCAAATGGAACTTTTACCTTCACATAGTTTTCGGTAAAACCATTGATATACCCTTCATTGTTATCTCCTTCAAACAGCACAGTAGCTTCATTGCCTATATTTTGTTCGTAGAAATAACGTTTCTTTTTATTGGAAAGGATGTGTAGCATTTTACTGCGTTGTTGCCGTACAGGCATGGGTACTATTTCACGCATCCTTACAGCTGTAGTATTGGCACGTTCGGAGTAAGTGAATACGTGCAGATACGACACATCAAGCTCATTTAAGAAATTATAGGTTTCCATAAACAACTCTTCGGTTTCGCCCGGAAACCCAACAATAACATCTACACCAATACAGCAATTGGGCATGATGGCTTTAATGGCAGCTATCCGGTTGGCATAAAGCTCTTTCTCATAACGCCTACGCATGGCCTTAAGCAGTATATTGGATCCTGATTGTAGTGGAATATGAAAATGAGGAACAAACTTGTCTGATTGTGCTACAAATTCAATGATTTCGTTCGACAGTAAGTTGGGTTCTATGGATGAAATTCGGTATCGGTCAATACTATTTACCTCATCCAGAGCCTGTACTAAATCGTAAAATGTCTCATCCGTTCCTTTCCCAAAATCACCAATGTTTACTCCAGTCAGCACTATTTCCCGCATTTCTGTTTGCGCCACTTCTTCAGCTACTTTAACAGTTTCGCCCACCGTATTGCTGCGACTGGTGCCCCGTGCAAGAGGAATAGTGCAAAAGGAACAAAAGTAATCGCAACCGTCTTGTACTTTCAAAAACGATCGGGTACGATCGCCATAAGAATAAGAAGGCACAAAGGTTTTTGTTTGTTTGATTTCCAACGCATGCACCTGGGCTTGATCTTGTTTCTCCAGGGCATCGATATGATCTAGCAGGTTAAACTTTTCATTGGCTCCCAATACCATGTCTACCCCTGGGATTTCAGCAATCTCCTCAGGCTTTAATTGCGCATAGCACCCAATAATAGCTACAAAAGCATCGGGGTTATATTTCAGAACTTTGCGTACCAGTTGCCGGCACTTTTTATCGGCATTCTCCGTAACGGAACAGGTATTCAGCACAAAAATGTCGGGCGACTCATCCATTCCTACCTTGGCATAGCCAGCCCCTTCGAATAACCTTGAAATGGTTGAGGTTTCGGAAAAATTGAGCTTACAACCCAATGTGTGAAATGCCACTTTTTTGTACTGTTGCATAAGGCGGCAAATTTACTATAATTTTTAGCCCTGACCAACTATTTAAGGAGCATTGCTTTTTGCCTAGTTATAGGCCATCCGTGTTGAAAATTTTGTGAATAAGTACACAGGCAGATGAGGGAATAGGGAGAGGTCAATGTTTATTTTTGAATCATGGCTAGTTATAATCCGAGATCAACCATGCGCTACGTTACTTTAGGCATTGCTGTTATATTTTTTGTTGCAAGTCTGCTTTCTTGTGGTGGCCCCTCGAGCAATGAAGAAGATGGCAGAACCGTTTTTCGCTACAATGAACCCGGTGGGATTACTTCTTTAGATCCCGCATTTTGTTCGAGTGTAGAAAACATTTGGGGAGTGAATCAAATGTTCAATGGACTGGTGCAAATGAGCAGCGACATGGAAGTACAGCCGTGCATTGCCAAAAGTTGGGAAGTATCGGATGATGGTTTAGTATATACATTTCACTTGCGTAACGATGTGTTTTTTCACGATCACTTTTTATTTCCAGATAGTGTAGGCAGAAAAGTGATGGCTTCTGATTTTGTGTCGAGCTTCTTTCGCATCATGGATAAAGAGACAGCTTCACCAGGGTTGTGGATTTTTTCGAATATCGATCGTTCGGCACCATCGCTTGGCTTTGAAGCAGTAGATGATGAAACGCTTAAGATATATTTGAAATCGGCATATCCTCCCTTCCTGGGAATTCTTACCATGCAGTATTGCTCAGTGGTACCCCACGAGGTGGTGGAGTATTATGGAAATGACTTCAGAAGTAATCCGGTGGGTACTGGGCCTTTTAAGTTTAAGCTTTGGAAGGAAGGTGTAAAGTTGGTGATGGTGAAAAACCCTAATTATTTTGAGAAAAATGAATCGGGTGAACGGTTGCCTTATTTCGATGCAGTGGCAGTTACCTTTGCCAAAGACCGGCATGCAGCCTACCTCGATTTTGTGAAAGGACGCTACGACATGATGTCGGGATTTGATGCTACGTTTAAAGATGAGTTGTTGACCAAGACAGGGGAACTGAAAGAGGCTTTTACCAACAAGTTTAATTTGCAAAAACAGCCATTCCTGAAAACTGATTACCTCGGTATTTTGATTGATGAGAACCTTGAGATTGTTCAAAATAGTCCTTTGCGCAATAAGAAGATTCGTCAGGCCATTAATTATGCCATTGACCGAGAAAAAATGGTGAAGTACTTAAGAAACAATATCGGTCGACCAGCTACCTCTGGCTTTGTGCCTTATGGCATGCGCTCGCATAATGAAGAAGCGGTTCCTGGCTACAACTACGACCCTGATAAAGCAAAAAGCCTGTTAAAAGAAGTGATGCCTGGAGGAACGAAAGACATGCCA
Organism: Flavobacteriales bacterium; assembly: GCA_963669295.1. Lineage (GTDB taxonomy): Bacteria > Bacteroidota > Bacteroidia > Flavobacteriales_D > CALLUQ01. The sequence goes on along the minus strand of OY769938.1, from coordinate 16,938 downwards.
GTAATTACACTAACCACCACAGCTATGTACCTTGATGTGTGTGAGATGGTGCAAAATGAATTGACAGAGGTAGGGCTAAATGTGAAGGTAGATGTAATTCCTGAGTCGAATCACAAGCAGTATGTGGCGCAATCCATGCTAAACTTCTTCCGTAAGTCATGGGTGGCTGATCACCCTGATCCTGAGAATTTCCTGGCCTTGTTTTACAGCAAAAACTTTTCGCCTGATGGACCAAACTATACGCACTTTAGAAGTGTTGAGTATGATCTTTTGTACGAAATGGCTCTGGCCGAAGTAAACGATTCATTGCGGATAACTTACTACCAAAAAATGGATAGCATTATCATTGCTGAAGCCCCAATAGTACCCTTGTATTATGATGAAGTGCTGCGCTTTGTACAAAAGGACATTGAAGGGTTAGAAAGTAATCCCATGAACCTACTTAACTTAAAACGAGCCAGAAAGGTAAGTAGCACTGATCAAGCTGTTGTTGCTGAAGATTAGTGTTCCCTTTTTCCTAACAACTCTATATTGGCCACAATGGGGTGATGGTCGGAAAGCTTATCGGGAAGTGTTTTAAATTGATAAGCATTCACGCCTTTACTATATAAAATATAATCAATTCGAAAAGAAGGAAATTTACCATTGTAAGTGCTTCCTATGCCATTGCCACTTTCTACAAAAGCATCGGTGAGGTGACGCGTGAATTCACGATAACAATAAGAGACAGGAGTATCGTTAAAGTCGCCACAAACAATAATAGGGTAAGGACTTTCGGCAATGTGCGCAGTAATTTGTTGTACTTGCTCAGCACGCTTGATAAAGGCACTTTTTAATTGTCTAACAATGCGTCGACTGCCTTGTTCAATGTCCTCATCATTGTTGTTTCCCAGCCCTTCAATAAATTCGTAATCTTCCTTGCCAAATCGTATAGAAGCAAGATGCGCATTGTACACCCTAATAGTATCGTTCTTAATTTTAATGTCAGAATAGATGCAAACATTATTGGCATCGTTGGTAAATTCAATCACTCCTTTATGCACGATTGGGTAGGCACTAAAGGTGGCGATGCCAAAGTGATGTACTTTTTTTACCAGGTGGGTGTATTGTTCGTGACTGTATTGTACTCGATGAAATTTTAGTAAAGTATCGCGTGTGGCGAAATAGTCTTTTCTATCGGAATAAAAAAACTCCTGAAAGCACATGATATCAGCGTCCTCCTCGGTTAATAACTTGAAGATGTTATTGCGTGTGTTTTTATTTTCCGACCAGTCATAAAGGTCGAATAAACGGACGTTGTAAGACATGATTTTAAACGTGCTATTCCCCTCAGTAGGGGTTTGTGAGGGATTGAACTGAATGAAATGACTGAGGTGGTTGGCACCAATAATAATAGCGACAAACGACAACAAGAACAGCTTGCGCTTGCGCAACGCCCAATAAAAAGCGAACAACACATTAAGCAATAATAAAAAGGGGTATGCCAGCCCGAAGAATGCTAGCAACCAGAAATCGGAAGGATTAACATAGGTAGAAGCATAAGCAGTAATAATGCCTACTACTGCCAGGATGTTAATCAGTACTAGCAGTTTGCTAAAAAATGAAAGTTTCTTTTTCAATCGGCAGCGTTAGTTTTCCTTACTTGCTTTAAATAAGAAAGCCTTCTCTTCTTTACTTAGACTTTCATAACCCGACTTTGAGATTTTATCTAAAATCGCGTCGATTCTTTTTTGTTGATCTACTTTGTTGGCATTGTATTCTTCGTCTGAAACTTTTCTTTTTTCAGTGTTTTTATAAGTCACTTTCATCTTTGGCTTTCGTTTAAACAAAGAAGGAAAGCTAAAAATAAACCGTTCAAACCCTTTAGAAATATCTCGCCCCTTTTGCATTTGCCATACGGATAGATAACCCCATAAGGCACCACCAATATGGGCAATATGACCACCAGGGTTACTAGATTTAATGCTAATTAAATCGATGATGAAATAAAAGGCAGCGATGTGCCATAAACGTACCTGTACGGGCAGTAAAAACAAACGCACAGGGTAATTTGGGTTGTACGCTGTAATACCAAAGAATACAGCCATTACAGAAGCCGAAGCTCCAAGCATAGGCACCTTTAAGTCGCTATAGGCCTTAAACACTGGGAAAATGTTGTAGGCAAGAAGGTACAACACAGCACCGGCTATGCCTCCTAATAAATAAGTGGTTAACAATCTTCTGCTGCCTAAAAAGTGAAGGAAAAGCCCACCAGCAAAAAACAGTACCAACATGTTGAAGAATATGTGAAAGAAATCTTCATGCAAAAACATGTAAGTAATAATACTCCAGGGTTGCATGATGGTTTCCATGAGGTTGGAATTGACCGCCAGCCAATATGTAGGTTTAAATACCTGGAACCCTGAAAACAAGTTTCCCCCAAGGGTATAGCTAAAATCAATTTTAAAGAGGTAGCAGGCTAATAACCCAAGATTGATCAATAGAAATACACCTACGTTAATGTAGATCAATTTTAGCAAGATAGATCCTCGCTTATAATATCCTTTCATTTGATCAACTAGCGATGCCATCAATAGAAATTATCTCTCTTTCGTTGCCATACTTTTACAATGATAAACCCAAATAATGCCCCTCCTAAGTGCGCAAAATGGGCTACGTTGTCCCATTCAAATTGTTGTACACCAAGGAACAATTCTAAGACAATCAATCCAGGAATAAAGTACTTGGCTTTAATGGGAACAGGGAAAAACAGTAACATCAATTCCGTGTTAGGAAAGAGCATTCCAAAGGCCAATAACAATCCGTAAATGGCTCCAGAAGCACCAACGGTAGGTGTGATGTATATCTGAAAAATCTTTTCAATGGGCTGCCATACTCCATTGGCAGCAACAATCATTTGACGATACACTGTATTGATTTCATCAATATCGCCCGATGTAGCTGCTGCATTGATGGCATTATAATCGATCGGGTAAGTTGATAATGCTGCTTTGGCACTTGATACCTCATATAGGTTGACTCCCATATGCAAGGCAGCTGCTCCAAGTCCGGTGGCGAGGTAAAAGAACAAAAACTTCTTAGCACCCCATACCCGTTCCAGGGTAGCGCCAAACATTACCAATGCAAACATGTTGAAGAAAATATGACCTATACCGCCATGCATGAACATGTGCGAAACAATTTGATAAGGTTCGAAGTTGGGTGTGCCAATGGTATAAAGACCGAGATTTATACCAGGGTAAAATAAGGCAATCAAAAACATAAGCACATTGATGATGAGCAAGTTTTTAACGACACCCGGTATGTTGTTCAAAAAGTTCATCGATCAAATTGTTGGTCTAGTTCCTCAAGGGTAAATGTAATAATAGTTGGTTTACTGTTGGGAGCATAATAAGGAATTTCGCAAGCAAACAAGGCATCTATTAAATGATGCATTTCTTCGGGGTGTAAAACTTTTCCTGGCTTGATAGACATACTACGGGCTAAAGATTGGGCTAACCCTTCACGTCGATCGAGTTTTAACTCATCTACATGATGGCCATATTGTTCCAGTAGTTGTTCCAATAACTGCTTGGCACTGACTTCTTTTTGTGTTGCTGCATCAGTTGGAATGCCGTTAATGGCATAAGTGTTTTTACCAAATTCAGCCAGGTTAAACCCTAATGCCCTAATGTCCTCTTCTAGTTCTTTAACTAACAAAAAATCTTTCTCGTTTAACTCCACATGCTCAGGAAATAGCAATTGCTGACTGTTTCCTTGCTGTTGCTCTAATGCTTGAAGGTGTTTTTCGTACAAAACACGTTCATGAGCACGTTGTTGATCTATGATGATGAATCCTGACTTAATGTGCGTAAGGATGTATTTGTTGTGCAGTTGGTAAGTGATTTTGTTGGTTACTTCCGGTTCGTCCCAACTGGCACTAATTACTTGTTGTTCTTCAGTTTTATCTACGTTAAAGTCTTTACTGGCACGAAACAATTCTTCCCATTGGTCTACATTTTTTTTGGCATGCGAGTGGGAAGTAGTGGTGCTAGAGGACGTTGAGGCAGTACTTGCACTTTTGCTGCCAGTATCAAAGGGGTTATAATTAGGATCTACTTGAATTACCGGAGCAACAATTTCAGTATTTCGGGTAATTTCAGGTGGGTTGAAACTGGTTTCTTGCTCGAAATCAAGAGAAGGAGCAATGTTGTACTTACCCAACGAACTTTTAACAGTAGAGTGTACAATGGCATAGATCGACTTCTCATCTTCAAATTTAATTTCTGTTTTAGTAGGATGTATGTTGATGTCGATTAGCGATGGATCAATGTTCAAGTATAAGAAGTAAGAAGGATAATGATCTTTGGAAATCAGTTCTTCAAAGGCTCGTTGTATGGCATGGTTGAGGTAGGGACTACGAATGTATCGGTTGTTCACAAAGAAGTACTGCTCACCTCTTGTTTTACGAGCGTATTCGGGTTTTCCAATAAACCCTTTGATGTTAACAATATTGGTTTCTTCTTCTACTGGCACTAATTTCTGGTTGTACTTTTTGCCGAGGATGCCTACCACACGTTGGCGTAAACTGCCAGATGGTAGGTTAAATACCTCATTCTCGTTGTGGTACATTTGCATACCTACTTCAGGGTGGGTAAATGCAACGCGTTGAAACTCTTCAATGATATGGCGCGTTTCTACAGGATCAGACTTGAGGAAGTTGCGTCGAGCAGGAACATTATAAAACAAATTCTTCACAGAAAAAGACGATCCTTCACTACAGCTACAAGGTTCTTGTGCTTTTATTTCAGACCCTTCCATAGCAATGAGGGTACCCAACTCTTCACCGCAAGCTTTTGTTTTCAATTCTACATGAGCAATGGCTGCAATAGAAGCAAGTGCCTCTCCTCGAAACCCTTTGGTGGTAATGGAAAATAGGTCATCAGCCTTGCGTATTTTGGAAGTGGCATGTCGTTCGAAACTAATGCGTGCGTCGGTTTCCGACATGCCGCAACCATTATCAATCACCTGGATGAGTGTTTTTCCAGCATCTTTAATGATGAGTTTAATGGAAGTACTCCCAGCATCAATGGCATTTTCCAGCAACTCCTTCACTACCGAGGCTGGTCGCTGAATTACTTCTCCCGCTGCAATTTGGTTGGCTACCGAATCCGGTAATAGCTGAATAATATCTGACATTATGGTTTCAGAATCTATCTAAATACATATACACAGCAAAGAAGAGTCCACAAAGTACCAATAGAATAATTACCAATCGCATGTTGGCCTGCCCAATGGCTTTAGAACGATCAGTCGTGTCCCACCGCGCATTCATTTTACTCCTAAAACTAATTTCTCTTCTTGCTTTTTCTTCCTCTTGTGCATCCAATCCCATTTCGCTTTTGATGCGTTCAATACGCTTTTCCATTTCTTCCTTGTTAGGGTCGTAATGGCGAGGCATGTAATGAAACCCTTTAGGGGGCTTGGTTCTAAATAGCCTGAAAACCGACGGGATTTTGTTTTGCATACTTTTCTTAGTTGACTACAAAAATAAGCACTTTACCATAGAAATAACAGGAATTTCACGCAATTTATTGTTCACATTTGATCTGGAACGGTTTTTGAAAATCAACAATGGTTTTGTTGATAATTCACATGCATAAATAGGGAAGAGGCACGTTAATTAAGTAGCTTTAGAGACAATTAATTGTACACATGAATAAACGAGTTATATCACTGATTTTTGGCGCAAGTTTATTGGGTCTTATTGCCAGTAGTCAAGCCGGTGGAGGGGATGTTGTAGTAGATCAAAATTCTATTGACTCTACCAATACAATTAACACTCCTCCCTATTTAAAGGCCTCGAAGTGGGCAGATTCGGTGCTTAATAGCTTAACGGCAGATGAGCGCATTGGGCAGTTATTCATGGTAGCAGCCTATTCGAATAAAGGAGCATCGCATAGTAAGGCCATAGAAAAGCTAATCAAAGACTATAAAATAGGCGGGTTAATTTTTATGCAAGGTGGGCCATTAAGACAAGCTCATTTACAAAACAAGTACCAGGCAATGGCTAAAACCCCATTGCTTATTGCTATGGATGCTGAATGGGGTGTGGCAATGCGGTTGGATAGTACGGAAAAATTCCCTCGTCAAATGACTCTTGGAGCCATTCAGAATGATTCGTTGATTTATGCCATGGGGGAAGAGGTGGCTCAGCAATTTAACTTAATGGGTATGCATGTTAATTTTGCTCCGGTGGTTGATGTAAATAACAATCGCAACAACCCGGTGATCAATAGTCGATCTTTTGGGGAGGATAGGGATAATGTTGCCCGTAAAGGGATTGCATACATGCATGGCATGCAGGATCACCATGTATTGGCCAATGCCAAACATTTTCCCGGCCATGGCGATACCAATTCCGACTCGCACGAAACATTGCCTGTTATTAAGCATAACCGCAGCAGGTTAGATTCCATTGAATTGTATCCTTTCCGTAAAATGATTGATGCAGGTTTAGGCAGTATGATGATAGCCCATTTATATATCCCAAGCCTGGATTCTACAAAAAATTTGGCCTCTACCTTATCTAAGCCTATTGTTACCGATCTGCTAAGAAGGGAGATGGGCTTTGAAGGAATTGTTTTTACAGATGCATTGAATATGAAAGGGGTAAGTGCTTTTTATGAGCCGGGAGAAGTCAATGTAAAGGCCTTGTTGGCAGGCAATGACATGTTGTTATTTGCGGCTGATGTGCCTACAGCGATTACAAAAATAAAAGCAGCCATTAAGGTAGGTGAGATTACGCAAGAGGAAATAGATCAACGATGTTTGAAGTTGCTGAAAGCCAAGGCCTGGGTAGGACTTGATCGCTACCAGCCTGTTGCTACAAAAGGATTGGTAGAGGCGCTTAACTCCAATCAATCGCAATTGATAAATGCACAGTTGGTAGAAGCATCTTTAACATTATTACGAAATAAGCACCAGTTACTGCCCTTACAACGCCTGGATACCCTTAAAATAGCTTCGTTAGTAATCGGTGATAAAGTGAATAATCAATTCCAACAAACCCTGAATAAATATACTAAAGTAGATTGTTTTGCAGTAGATCGCGATTTGAAGAAGGAAAGCGCTGCTTCGCTGAAAGCAAAGCTCAAAAATTATAACCTCATCATTGTAAGTTTGCACCATACGCACACCAGCCCACGGGGTAATTTTGGCGTGAGAAATGCAGCCATGAAGTTGATTCGTGAGTTAAGTACGGAAAAGAAGGTAATTGCGGATGTTTTTGCCAGCCCATATAGCTTGAGCAAATTTAGTGGTGCAGAACACCTGGATGGTCTTATTGTATCGTATGAAGACAATGAATTGGCGAAAGACCGTTCGGCACAACTTATTTTTGGTGGAGTGGCTGCAAGCGGGAAACTGCCTGTTACTGCATCCAATCATTTTAAGGTGGGAGATGGTATTGAAATGGAAAAAGCCACACGATTAAAGTATACCATACCAGAAGAAGTGGGCATTGAAGCATCATGGCTACAAAAAATTGATTCCATTGCCTTGAATGGGGTGAAAAATAAGGCATACCCAGGTTGTCAGGTATTGGTTGCTAAAGAAGGAAAAGTCATTTACCAAAAATCGTTTGGACATCATACCTATGAAGGAAAGCGGGTTGTAAAAAACAGCGATATATACGACCTGGCTTCCATTACAAAGATTGTAGCCTCTACTTCTTCTCTCATGCGGTTGAAAGATGAAGGAAAAGTTAATCTCGATCTTAATTTATGCGATTATTTGCCTGAAATGGTAGATACAACTGATTACATCAACATGAATTTGAGAGCGATGTTAGCGCATCAGGCAGGACTGGTATCGTGGATTCCTTTTTACACAAAAACATTGCATAAAGGTCAGCCACGGTTTGAGTTATATAGCCTTGTGGAGTCTGATATTTACTCGAATCGTGTAGCGGAGAAGTTCTATATGAATAAGCATTATGTAGATACTATGTACGCTCGTATTCTCAATACTTCTGTCAACGGCAAGAAAAAGTACCGTTATAGTGATTTAGGGTATTACTTCTTCCATAAGATCATTGAAAAGCAAGGAGGTGTAGCTTTAAATCAATACGTAGATAGTGTGTTTTATCGCCCATTGGGACTACAAACCATGGGGTATCATCCTCGTAAACGCCATCAGCTGGACGTTATCGTACCTACTGAGTACGACATGATTTTTCGTAAGCAATTGATTCATGGTGATGTGCACGATCCTGGAGCTGCAATGCTAGGTGGTGTAGGTGGCCATGCAGGAGTTTTCTCCAATGCCAATGATTTGGCAGTAATGATGCAATTGTTTTTAAACAAGGGAAGTTATGGAGGAAATCAATACATTCAACAAGCCACCATTAAGGAGTTTACTCGTTGCCAATATTGTAAAGATGATAATAGGAGAGGGGCAGGGTTTGATAAACCAGTACATGGAAAAGGAGGCCCAACATGCGAATGTGTTTCTTATGAAAGCTTTGGCCACAGTGGATTTACTGGAACAATTGCATGGGCAGACCCAAATGAACAGGTAGTTTATGTATTTTTGTCGAATCGTATCTATCCAGATGCGGAAAACTGGAAACTTATAAAGATGGATATTCGTACCAACATTCAACAAGTAATATACGATGCCATCGAAAAATCGAAAGTAAAAGTGTTGAGTCAGCGATGAAAATAGGAATTGTTCTTTACCCCACCTTTGGGGGAAGTGGTGTGGTAGCTACTGAGTTGGGAAAAGCATTGGCAGAGAAAGGGCACGAAGTGCATTTCATTACCTATAGCCAGCCGGTGAAACTAGGTGGATTGCGAAAAAACGTATTTTACCATGAGGTAACGGTTTCCGATTACCCTTTGTTTGAATATACTCCTTACGAACAAGTACTTTCTAGTAAGTTAGTAAGTGTGGTGCAATATGAACAGCTGGATTTGCTGCATGTACACTATGCTATTCCTCACGCATCCGCAGCTTATATGGCGCAACAAATACTCGCGTCGCAAGGCATTTATATTCCTTTCATTACTACCTTGCACGGCACTGATATTACATTGGTAGGAAAAGATGAATCGTTTGAACCTGTCATTACTTTCGCCATCAATGAATCAGATGCGGTAACAGCAGTATCGCAAAGTTTGAAAGAAGATACCCTGGAGCATTTTAACGTGAAACGTCCCATTGAGGTAATTCCCAATTTTGTGTGTTTAGATTCCTACACGGTGGGCAATCATAAAGATGTAAGGCAGCTTTATGCTCCAAATGGTGAAAGAATATTGACGCATATATCTAATTTCAGGAAAGTGAAGAGGGTGGAGGACGTACTGATGGTGTTTGATAAGGTACGTCGAACAATTCCTACTAAACTACTGTTGGTAGGCGACGGGCCTGAACGTCATAAAATAGAGCGTTTGTGTAAAGAATTGGGAACATGCGATGATGTAATATTATTAGGAAAACTAAAGTCACCAGCAGAGGTGCTGTCGATTTCAGACTTGTTCTTGCTGACTTCTGAGTTTGAGAGTTTTGGGTTAGCGGCATTAGAAGCTATGGCTTCTGGCGTACCGGTAATATCAACCAATACGGGAGGTATTCCAGAAGTGAACGAGCATGGAGTTTCAGGGTACTTAAGCAATGTGGGCGATGTAGATGATATGGCAAAAAACACGCTCCATATCTTAAGTGATGATGATCGATTGAATCAATTCAAACGAAATGCACTAGAGCAAGCAAAAAAGTTTGAGATATCTAAAATATTGCCTGTATACGAGGCATTGTACAATGAAGTGTTGAATAAAGCAAAAAAGCAATGAAAACAATTACCCGGGTTGTCGTAATAGCATCAGTAGTATTGGTCAGTTGTCGTGGTGAAGAGCAATCAACAATAGTGACTAATGCAATAGATACTACATCTGCCGTACCTGAGTTATTAGAAGAGGAAAATGATAGCATTCCCAATGTAATGGCTTCAGGACCATACGAAGGGTATTATGTATATAACAATGAAGTAAAAGGGTTTTCAATCATGGTGCCTGATGTTTGGCCGCGTGAAGAAACCCCATCAGATGTAGTGGCTTTTTCAGCAAAAAGCCCTCCGCAAGGATTTGCCGATACATTTACCGAAAATGTGAATGTGATATGTAATGATCGTGCAGGAGACCATCTGGATTTATTTTTTGCCAACGCTAAGCGTGGGCTAACTAGTGCCAATACGTTGCGTGATGTAGTAGTAGAAGACGAACAACGTGTTACTATAGGCAACCAAGAGACCATTTGGTTAAAGTATTCACATACGGTACCAGGGTTTCGAATCGTAGTCAAAGTATACGCTTTTTACTTTAACGATATGGGATATGCTATTACTTTTACTTCGCAGGAAGAGTCTTTTAGCGATTACGAAGCATTGTTCGATAAGATTGCAGAAAGTTTCAAACCACTTTAACGGGTAATGGTAACAGTTCCCGACTTGCTATAGGCATTGCCTCCAAGCGTTGCTGTAATGGTATAGTAGTAAGTGCCATCACTTACTACATTTCCTTTGATGTTATGACCGTCCCACGCAAAAGGAATATCATCCGATGTATAAACTGTGCTGCCCCATCGATCGAACAATTCAAAGTGTAGTTCATCAAAGCATACATCATAGGTTTGCAAAGGGTGAAAGAAGTCGTTAATGCCATCGCCATTAGGAGTAAATACATTAGGTGTTTTCTCAAATGTACCAGCAACAAAAGGCACCACTATTATCTGCACTTCCAGGGTTGAAGTATCGGAAGGAACACCACTGCAGCCAATAGAAAATGCATTGAAGGTAACCGGGTAAGCTTCTGCTCTTATATCGTTACAAGTAGGTGTCCAGCAAAAGCTAGAAGTTATTGTGGTAATGCCCGATGTATCGACAAAGAAAGCGGGGTTTTCGTCGTTGTTGAGTAGCTCTGAGGTAGCAGTAAGGTGAATAACATCTCCGGCATTTTGATCGCTTCCTTCAATGGGAATACAAATACTTTGGTTAGGAAATACTTTCCAAACAGTTGAGTCGGCAACTATTGGTGGATCTGGTGGTAAATCGGATGGGCAATTGGCTACCTGGTATTGCATTTCCCTGCGTGATACTCCAATAAGGGTACCTCCACGAAATTCTTCTACTTGCACTGCAAATGCGAAAAGTCCTTGCTGGTTAGGGTGCACTGTAATGATGCCTGTTTGTGCATCGATACTCATAGGAGGTGTACCCCCAACAATATCGGTTAAATTGTAAGGCGGAGTCCAGTTAATGGTAGGAAATGGTTTCGGTAATGGAGGGTTGGGGTTTATTCCTCCACTGTTATCATAAGGGTCAACCAACGAATACAACAGTTGATCGCCATCAGGGTCGGTAACATTAAGGTCAATAGTATTGGGAGTGTTCACACAGAAATACCCATTAGCGGGATATCCTCCCCAATTGGGGGAAGAATTTTGCAATGCTGGATCGGGGAAGTCGATAGCAAAGGTCATGCCTGTATTAAGGGGGCTTATAATATTAGTAATGCTGGTGTTTCTGCAACAACGAGCCCAAGTAAGGTATATGCCGTTAGGATTGCTACCGAGTACTAGATTTCGTTGGTAAATTCCTTCTTCTACACAGCTGTATTGAGGGGTGTAGCATTCATCTCCTAATTGCACTTCATTGGTGGCTGCCAACTGAAAATCGTATGTTGCCAACAGCGTGTGGTCTACCTGATCGTATATAGCAACAGGGATAATTGTATTAAAATCAGAACTGTTTGGGTTGCAATCGCGAAACAACTGTAGTGTAACACTGAAGTTTTCACCAGCAATGTGGGTCACCTCAAAGTTACCCCCAATGATATGGGTAGCAAACAATGGGGTACCACAAAGCACCAATAGTAATAGCAGCAGTTGTTTCATGTTCAATACAAGTCGACCGGGACACACCAAAAGCCCGTCGAACATCCAGGTCTTGCGCTAACGCACCAACGTAATGTGGCTGGCACGCTCGTATGAATCTTGCCTAAAAGTAGCTGTCATCACATAGTAATACGTGCCATCACTTAAGGCGTTGCCTCGCTTATCTTTTCCATCCCATGTAAAAAACACATCGTTTGATTCATAAACGTGTACTCCCCAACGGTCGAAGATGTCTACATGGAATTCATCGAAACAAGGGTCGTAAATGGCTTGAAGGTGGAAAAAGTCGTTGACACCGTCTCCATTGGGAGAAAAAATATTGGGTGCTTTATCAATAACTCCTTCTACAAACGATTTTACCGTAACATCAATTTCTACTCTAGCGGTATCTGAGCCGCTACATCCTAAAGAGAAGGAGGTAAAGGTTACCTTGTACGGCTCATCATCTCTAATATGCTCACATGTAGGCGACCAGCAGAATTGAGAAGTTACTGTGGTAACATCTAACGTATCTTTGAATTGTGCCGGGCTATCGGTTAACGTTAAGGCTTCAGAATTGGCTTCCAGATAAATGGTATCTCCCTGGTTTTGATCGGTGGCCTGGACCGTAAAACAAACTTGTTCTCCTGGATACAATTCCCAGTGAGCCGTATCATGAGGAGTAACAATAGCTGGAGGAAGATCTACCGTACAGTTGAGTGCCTGGTATTGCAATTCTCTTCTTGTAGAACCGATGATAACTCCATTGCGGTATTCATCAATTTGTACTGCAAATACAAAAATACCTAATACATCAGGGCGGGCAGTGATGATACCGGTATTTGGGTCGATACTCATAGGAGGAGTTCCTCCTACAATGTTGTTTAAGTTGTATGGTGCCTGCCAGGTTACTGAAGGGTAAGGCTTTGGTGTGGCTGTACCAGGGTTAATGCCCCCTTGATTGTCGTAAGGATCTACCAACGAGTATACCAATTGATCGCCATCAGGATCGGTAATATCAAGATCAATAATGTTGTCAAGATCAACACAAAAATACCCATCTGTTGGATAGGATCCCCATACCGGTGATGAATTGCCGATAGATGGATCAGGGCAATCTACTACAAAGGTCATTCCTGCATTTAGTGGATCAATAATGTTTGTTATTCCACTGTTTCTACAGCAACGTTCCCAGGCTAGGTAAATGCCATTAGGGTTATCGGCCAGGGTTACTACATCTTGATAAATCCCTTCTTCCACACAAAGTCCGGTGGGCGTATAGCACTCATCTCCCAATGGGATAATAGTACGGGTATCTAGTGTCATGTTAAATGTAGAAAGCAATGAGTTACTTCCTTGTTCATACACTGCAATGGTTACCGAGTTGTCGAAGTCAGAACTCGAAGGATCGCAATCACGGAACATTTGAAGAGTTACTTCAAAATCGTTCCCGCTTACGTGCACAACATTGATGTTGCCACCAATAACATGAGTGGCATAACTTTGGATGGTAAATAGCAGCAGCACAATAAAAGGTAATAATCTTTTCATTCTTTCTAAGGTGTTTGTTTTTCGCGACAATATCTTCAAAGATACAGTTAATTTGTTTTAACAATTTCATTACCATGACGTTCAAAACGCCCAAAAGGTTGCATGGGATGTGAAATTTATTTGAATTTTTTTCCAATTACCTTTAAAGTATAGTTCATTTCTGTGTCGATATTGTGCATCATATCCTTTACGGAAGGCATGATGTAATAGGAAGGGATGACTCCTTTTCCGGGATAGGGAGGTGGGTTAGTAGCATAGGTATAGTGAGACATGGGGATGTTGACCTGTAACCTGGTGGCTGGTAATATCAATTTTGCCTGGGTGCCTGCGGTATACGATTGATATCCCCCTGCCGTTTCTTCACCAATGAAGTATACAGTTTTGTAATGACTGTGCAGGTAAGCTGCTACTGAAGATGCGGCTGAAAATGTTTTACCATTTACCATTACAAAGAGTTCACCATTAAAATTGTTTGGTGCAGGTTGATGTGTTGCTGTAGGAATGGGGCACTGCACACATTCAGCATGTTTCCATTTTTTATACAATCCTTTGTTTGCGGCAAACACTTCAGGGTTGGCATATCTTTCTTGCAGTGTTTTATCAGGAGGCTGTTGGTACATAAGGTGTTCTTTCAAGAATTGAAAGGGTTGATCTTGAAAGTACCTTAATAGTTTTGCACCGTTTTCAATTTGCCCGCCTTTATTGTTTCTTAAATCAAGGATAAGGTAGTTAAGCTTCTTTGCTTTAATTGTGGCAAAAGTTTCTTTTAAAAAACGATCCATCTTAAGCTTATGTGCTTTCAGGTTGCTGTTAAGTAGTGAACTAATGCGAATTACGCCAATGGGTATACCGTATTGCTCTTTAATTTCAAAGTGCAGTGGTTGTTTGGGGATTTTATTGTTAATTACATAGCGTTGCTGATAATACTTCTTTGTAGAGTCGGCCGGCATAGCAGGAATTGTATACTGCACATCTTTACTGCGCAAGTAATCAAAACACTTCAAGTGAAAAGTGTCAGGAAAATTGAAATAATGAGGCAGATAAAACTCAAACTTATCAGATAGCTGGTGATATTTAAATGTTTGATTATCGCCATCGGATGTGCGTAAGGGAAGTAGATCCCTTACAATAACAGGCATGGGTACATCATTGATAGAGATAATTTCTGCTCCAGTATTTACATCCAGGTTGTTACTAAGGTTGCGATAGAGATAGCCTTTCGTTCCCATCAATTTTATAGTAATTGGAAATATCGGAGTGCTTTTCCAAAAGTGCTCATAGTATTCAGCAGGAAGGTCTACAGAAGTATGAGCACCAAATTGCATGGCATCTACATATTGAGCCATGAGGCGGTAAAAGTCGTAAGTGGTAAATGTTGCTTCTTGATAGATTACTGAATCTTCCAATTGACTTTGGAAGATAAGGAATAACGAGTCAACACGGTCTTCGTCAAAGCCAGGATGCACAGTAACCAACCCATTCATCATGGCGTGAAAATCATTGATTACATCCTCCCCTTTTAGTGTTTGATTAGGGTTGTATTGTGTCCAGCCGAAGTTAACGACACTGAATAGTATCCATAAACAAACAATACGTTTCATCATTGTGGAACAATTACATTCAAAGATGCAGGATTTACCTTAAACAACAATGTTTCATCGATGGTAAGTGGTTCACCGTCGGTATGCACCCTGTTGTAAGAAGAACTTATAGAAAATTCCGTGCCATCTATGGTGGTCATGTACCTGGACTTGTGGATGGTTTTGTTAAAAAGCCGATTTGCCACGAAAGGAGCAACCCACAGTGGAAACTTCTTTAGCAGGCAAAGTTTCAAGTGTCCGTCATCAATTTTGGCTTCAGGTGCAATGGTAGCTCTGTTACCGTATTGTGATGAGTTGGCGATGGTAATTAGAAATGCTTTTTCCAGTAATTCTTTACCTTGATGTTTTATGCTGTAACGATCCTCCTTGTAGTTAAAATATTCGCGTAATACGATCTTAAAATAAGAGAAGAATCCACGTTTTCCAAATCGCGAAAACTCATAGGCGATTAAGGCGTCAAAGCCAATGCCTGCTACTCCCATAAAACGATGTTCATTGACCATTCCGGTATCAATCATTTTTACCTGATGGTGGTTGAGTAAGCTGATAGCTTCTTGCAACTTTAATGGAATCTTCAGATGCCTTGCCAGTCCATTTCCCGATCCTGTAGGAATGATAGCCAATGCAGTGGTGCTATTGATTAAACTACTTCCAGCCTCATTTACGGATCCATCACCACCAACTATAGCTACAATGTCAATGCCTGCCTCGGCAGCTTCTTTGCTGAGGGTAATGGCATGTCCGGCAGCTTCTGTATAGGTAATTTCGTAATCAAACTGCCCATGATCGAGGTATTGCTTTACCAATCCTGGAATAATCTTCTGTTTTCCAACACCGGAGATAGGATTTACAATAAACCGAATTCTTCTTTTGTTCACCGGGTTGTCATTTCATTATTAATCATTCTACCATTGTACGACTGAATAATGGCTTTTAGTGTATACTCTAATTCCTTTTGCACACGATTTACTTCAGGTTGATTCAGTAAGTTTTGTGTAAGTAAACTATCGTTATGGTGGTGGAATAAGGTAAGACTTTTCTCGCCATCGAATTGCAATACATAATTGTCGTTAATAATCTGGTACACCTCGTTGAGGTAGCTTATGCTGTGCTGATCAGCCCGGTGTTTATCAAACAAACTACTACCGAATGCTACAAAGGGTTGTTGATAGCCTACGTAGTGTAATACGCTTGGCATAATGTCGGCCTGGTTGGCGATGGTTTGTTGTTGTCCCTTTAAAGATAGATTTCCTGGGTGAAAGAAAATTAATGGAACAGCATACCTGCCCACAATGTTTTTATAATAATCGCGGTAGGCAGATGAAGTATGGTCGGCAGTAATCACAAACAGTGTATTTTCATACCAGGGCATAGTAGCCACTTTTTCAAAGAATTTTTTGAGGGCGTAATCGGTGTATTGGATGGACTTATGTATGGGTAATATTCCCTCTTCAAAACTATTGTTATATCGTTCGGGCACTACAAATGGATGATGCGAGGTAAGGGAAAAGAAGGTGGTAACAAAGGGCTCTTGGGTTTGTTGCAGTCCATTGGCAAAGTACTGCAGCATTTCTTCATCCCAAATGCCCCATTGGCCATCGTAGTGTTGATCGTTGCCGTATTCCTTACGTCCATAATAATGCTCAAATCCTGCGGCATTGGTAAATGCATCGAAGCCCATAGAACCATTGGTAGCACCATGATAAAAAGCAGAAGTATAGCCTTTTTCTTTTAGCAGTGAAGCGATGCTGTTTATTTTGTTGCTCGAATAATGGGAAGAAATATAAGGGTTGTTCATTAACGTAGGCATGCTGGCCAGAATAGAGGGTACCGCTTCAATTGACTTCTTGCCGTTGGCATAGGCATTTTCAAATAC